>JBAXLI010000060.1:0-23729 GCA_037134895.1 Bacteroidota bacterium | reverse complement strand
CTTTGTTACCTTGTCACCTTGTCACCTTGTCACCTTGTCACCTTGTTACTCTGTTACCCTGTTACCCTGTTACCTGTCATCAGCTATTATAAAAAAAATGCCATAATTCTCTCAAACATTTGGTTAAATCCAAAGAATTATGTAATTTTGCAGCCCGATTTTTTACCCTAAAAACACGTTAAATTAAGTTGTCAGAAAATGAATTTAGCACCCGAAGTTAAGAAAAAAGCATTTAAAGAGCACGGAAAATCTGAGTTCGACACCGGTTCAGCTGAGGCACAGATCGCATTGTTTACCATGAAAATCCAGCATCTGACTGAGCACTTGAAAATTAATAAAAAAGACATGGCAACCGAAAGATCCCTGGTTGCACTGGTAGGAAAACGCCGCCGCTTGCTCGATTTCCTAAAGAAAAAAGAGATCAGCCGTTACAGGTCGATCATTAAAAAACTGAATATCCGTAAGTAATTTATTCCTCCTTGGAATTGTAAAAGAGGCAATTGAACAATTGCCTCTTTTACTATCTGAAAGACTGTAAGAATTTCATCCCGGGCTTACAGCTTCCTTTTAATAACCAAAAAAATCCGGGCCAATACACTAAAGTAATTTCAAATGAACCCTATTGTAAAAACATTCCAGCTTCCTGATGGTCGCGAAATAAGTATTGAGACCGGGCGTCTTGCAAAACAGGCCGATGGTTCGGTCGTGGTAAAGCTGGGCGACACGATGTTGCTGGCAACCGTGGTAGCCAGGCAGGAAGCAGGCGAGAACATCGATTTCATGCCTCTCTCTGTTGAGTACCGCGAAAAGTATGCAGCCGCCGGCCGTTTTCCAGGCGGTTTTTTCAAACGCGAAACCAGGCCTTCCGATTATGAAGTGCTTATTGCACGCCTGGTCGACCGCGTCCTCAGACCTTTATTCCCCAGCGATTTCCATGCAGAAGTCCAGGTGATCATCACCCTTATATCTGCTGATAAAAATATTATGCCCGATGCCCTCGCCGGGCTTGCCGCTTCAGCTGCCCTTGCAGTAAGCGATATTCCTTTCCTGGGACCCATTTCGGAAGCCCGGGTGGCAAGAATTAACGGGAAGTTTGTGGTTAACCCGAATATCTCAGACCTCGCCAATGCAGATATAGATATCCTCGTGGGTGCAACCATCGAAAATATCATGATGGTCGAAGGCGAAATGAAAGAGGTTTCTGAAGATGACATGATTGAAGCCCTTCGCATCGCACATGATGCGATCAAGATACAATGCCAGGCCCAGATCGACCTTGCATCACAAATTGAATCATCTAAGGTGAAACGTGTTTACTGCCATGAAGTGAACGATGCGGAGTATATGCAGAAAATTCATGCCGCATGCTATGATAAGATCTATGCCATGGCTGCTAAAGGTGTCGCCGACAAGCATGAACGCAAAACGATTATTGATTCCATAAAAGAAGAATTCCTGTCAACACTTACCGAAGAGGAAAAAATCAAGTTTGCACCTATGACAGGCCGTTACTACCATCATCTGGAAAAAGAGGCCATCAGAAATGCGACTCTTGATGCAAGAATTCGTGTTGATGGACGTAAACTTGACCAGATTCGGCAGATATGGAGCCAGGTTGACTACCTGCCCTGCGCTCACGGCTCAGCAATTTTCACCCGTGGTGAAACCCAGTCGCTGACAACTGTGACCCTCGGAACGAAGATGGATGAACAGGTTGTCGACGGCGCTGTCATTGAAGGTAAAACAAATTTCATGCTGCACTATAACTTCCCTTCTTTTGCCACCAAGGAAGTCAAACCGATCCGCGGAATCAGCAGAAGAGAAATAGGCCACGGCAACCTCGCACTACGCGCTTTGAAACCTGTGATCCCAACCGACAGCGACAACCTCTACACCATCCGCATTGTTTCTGACATCCTTGAATCCAATGGTTCGTCCTCAATGGCAACCGTTTGTGCTGGGACTCTTGCACTGATGGACTCAGGTGTGAAAATAAAAAAACCGGTTTCGGGAATTGCAATGGGCCTTATTACCGATACGAAGACCGGCAAATATGCTGTACTTTCTGATATTCTCGGCGACGAAGACCACCTTGGCGATATGGACTTCAAAGTCTGCGGAACAAAGGATGGCATCACGGCCTGCCAGATGGACATCAAGGTTGACGGACTCTCTTACGAAATTCTTAAAGAAGCGCTCGAACAGGCAAAACGTGGAAGGTTGCATATCCTTGGTGAAATGGCCAAAACCATGACCGAACCCAGAGCTGATTATAAACCCTTCGTACCCCGTATCACACAGGTTAAAATCCCTCGTGAATTCATTGGTGCGATCATTGGACCTGGTGGTAAGGTAATCCAGGAAATGCAGCGTGAAACCGGAACAACAATCGTGATCGAGGAAGTTGGCGAATTCGGAGTAATCGACATCGTTGCCGACAATGTTGAAGCAAGGGATGCAGTTCTTTTCAAGATCAAGCGCATTGTTGCTGTGCCTGAAGTTGGTGAGATCTATAAAGGTAAAGTAAAGAATATTCAGCCGTTCGGGGCTTTCATCGAAATCCTGCCGAACCAGGACGGACTTCTGCATATTTCTGAGATCGAATGGAAACGCCTCGAAAAAGTTGAGGATGCACTGAAAATTGGTGATGAAGTCGAGGTGAAGCTCATTGAAGTGGACTCCAAAACTGGAAAACTAAAGCTTTCCCGTAAAGTCCTGCTGCCAAAGCCCGAGGGCATGACCGAGAACAAGGATGCCAACCGGCATGGCCCCCGACCCGATCATAAACATGACAACAGAAATCCGAAAGATTAATATTTTTGTAACCTTAGGGAAAAGCTTTCGTAAAATTGACCAAACCAGGTTTAATTAAAGGAAATCGTGCATGAGGCAGCTTAAGATCACCAAACAGGTTACCAATCGCGAAACCGCATCGCTCGATAAGTATCTCCAGGAAATCGGCAAAGTGGAACTGATCACAGCCGATGAGGAAGTATCCCTTGCCCAGAGAATCAAGCAGGGCGACCAGGCTGCACTGGAGAAACTGACGAAGGCAAACCTTCGTTTTGTGGTGTCTGTCTCCAAACAATACCAGAATCAGGGACTCAGCCTTCCTGACCTTATCAATGAAGGAAACCTGGGACTGATCAAAGCCGCCCAGAGATTTGACGAAACAAGAGGATTTAAATTCATTTCATATGCTGTATGGTGGATCCGCCAGAGTATTCTCCAGGCGCTGGCAGAGCAGTCAAGAATTGTTCGCCTCCCTCTGAATAAGATCGGCTCCATCAACAAAATCAACAAGGCCTATGCCCAGCTTGAACAGCAGTACGAAAGAGAACCTAACTCCGACGAAATCGCCCACCTGCTTGAGATCAGCGAAAACGAAGTCAAGGAATCTCTGAGGAATTCAGGCCGCCATGTCTCCATGGATGCTCCCCTGATACAGGATGAAGATAATACCATGTATGATGTCCTTAAGGGTGAGGAAAACACAACTCCCGATAACGGACTTCTATATGAATCCCTTAAAAAGGAGATTGAAAGAGCTGTTTCCACGCTTACCCAAAGGGAAGCCGATGTTATTCGCTTATATTTCGGCCTCAATGGCAGTCATCCGATGACCCTTGAAGAGATCGGGGAACGCTTCGACCTTACACGCGAACGGGTACGTCAGATCAAGGAAAAAGCCATCCGCAGACTGAAGCATACGTCGAGAAGTAAAATACTGAAGACATATTTAGGCTGATGATTAAAAGAATGGAATAACGAATATCGAATAACGAATGTCGAATTTCGAATAAAGAAGAAAAGAATAATTTCATTCAATATTCGATATTCAATATTCGACATTCGACATTCAAATAACTCCCGCTGATGTCCCATCTCATCGCCCCCTCCCTCCTCTCAGCCAACTTCCTCAACCTTGAGAAAGATATTGAGATGCTGAACCGCAGCGAGGCCGACTGGTTGCACCTTGATGTAATGGATGGGATGTTTGTTCCGAATATTTCATTTGGTTTGCCGGTCATCGAAAAGATACGGAAAGCTTCTCCAAAGCCTTTCGATGTTCACCTGATGATTGTTGAACCAGACCGCTTTATTGAGCGATTCAGAAAGGCCGGGGCCGATGTTATCAGCGTACACTATGAGGCCTGTATCCATCTTCACCGCAGCATTCACCTGATCAAAAATACAGGCGCACTGGCCGGGGTCGTCCTAAACCCCCATACTCCGGTGAGCCTGCTTGCCGATAGTATTGCCGATGCTGACATGGTTTTGCTGATGAGTGTAAATCCGGGATTTGGCGGACAAAAGTTCATAGAGAACACTTACAGGAAAGTAGCAGAGCTGAAAGAACTCATTCTGAGACGCAATTCCCACGCCAGGATAGAGATTGACGGAGGAGTTGATCTGAATAATGCTCCCCTTCTGGTGAAAGCCGGTGCCGATATTCTGGTCGCCGGGAACACAGTGTTTGCTTCGCCAAACCCTGAAAAGACCATAAGTCTTTTAAAGAAATTCTGACTACCCTTACATTTCATTTTTCTTTTTTGCTATTTTTACATTTCATTGTAATGTTGAATTACTATGGATTTCGGGGGAGCAAAGGAATTTATTATCGACAAACTAAGGAAAGAACTTGAACCGGGTTATGTTTACCATTGTATAGGGCATACTCTTGACGTCTACGATGCTACCCTGAGGCTATGCGAAATGGAGAAGATCCCTGAAAAAGAAACAAGCTTGCTTGAAATCGCTTCGCTCTTCCATGACTCAGGGATGCTCATACAGTACAAAGACCACGAAACCGCTTCGACCCGGCTTGCGTCAACTTTTCTTCCTGATTTCGGGTTTACAGAACAGCAGATCCATAAAATTAATTCACTCATTATGGTAACCCGGCTTCCTCAGCAGGCAACTACAGCTTCAGAAAAGGTCATTTGTGACGCAGACCTCGATTACCTTGGCAGGGAAGATTTTTTCATACATTCCTTCGAACTCCAGAACGAATGGAACCATTTTGGAATCCTGACCACAAACCTTACCGAATGGCTCGACATCCAGATAAAATTTCTCAGCAATCATACTTATTTCACTAAGTCATCCGCCCTTCTCAGAAACACTAAAAAATCAGAAAACCTTAAAGAAATAACATCCTTATGGCAACAAAAAAATCAAAAGAAACCAAGTACGACAACATCATCCTGATCCCTACCGATTTTTCAGAAGTATGCGGGAACGCAGTCATTCATGGCGTTCATCTCGCCCGCTTCCTGAAATACAAGGCCGTGATCCTTCATGTCATCAATAACGAGACCAAATCGGCTCTTAAAAAGAAAAATGTAGGAACCGATTACATTGAGAAAAGGTTGAAGGAATATAAATCCTACTACGAGAAAAAGTATGATATCTCCGTTGACACTATCGCCGAAGAAGGCAGCATCTTTTCAACCATCAATGAAGTTGCTTCAAGGATCAAAGCCAATATGATGATCCTTGGCACCCATGGCAAGAAAGGGCTTCAGCATGTGTTCGGCAGTTATGCACTCAGGGTTGTTTCTGAATCGGCTATCCCCGTTATCGTCGTACAGAAAAGATCTTTCAAACAGGGATATGAGAATATTGTTCTCCCTGTATCCAATGAACTGGAAGCAAGGCAAACTGTGCAATGGGCAAAACTGATGGCGACCCTTTTCAAATCCAAAATCGATATCTTTCAGGCCGTGGAAACCGACAAAGGACTGAACAGCCGCCTTAAAATCATTACCCGGCAGATCTCTGATGCTTTCAACGAAGAAAACATCAGCCATGAGGTCACTTATGCAGAGCCCCAGGGCGATTTTACAAAACAGGTTTTATCCTACGCTGCGGTAAGGCATGCCGATATGATCATGGTTATGACCAGGCCCAACATTGACGTACCTGGTTTCAGTATGTCGGCCTGGGATGAAAAACTGATGTTCAACGAGGCCCAGATCCCTGTTATGTGTATCAATCCGATAGAACTTGGCTATTATTATTACGAGTGGATCCAACTGGCCTGAGACTGTTAGGAATGCATATCCGAAAATATTGGGAAGACCAGCCCCTGACGCTGATCATGGCCCTTGCAATACTCTTCCGCCTCCTGGCTGCAGTGTTCGCAAAGGGATGGGGAATGTTCGACGATCATTACATCGTGATCGAATCAGCTCAATCATGGGTCGACGGCCATGACTACAACAACTGGCTGCCCTGGAGCCCTGGTAACACAGGGCCAACCGGACACAACCTGTTCTATCCCAGCATCAATTTTCTGTTCTTTTCACTTCTGAATTTCCTGCATATACATGATCCCCAGTTGAAGATGTTCTTCATGCGGATGATCCTTGCGGCATGGTCACTTATAACCGTTTACTTCGGATACCGGATCACCGATACCCTGGGTGGACAGAGGCCGGCCCGGCTTGCCGGACTTCTTCTGGCTGTTTTCTGGTTCATGCCATGGATGAGCGTGAGGAACCTTGTCGAGATGGTAGGCGTGCCTTTCATCGTTCTTGGATTCTGGTTCATAATACGACCCGGGAACAAGGAAAAACCCATACTTTCATGGTTCATAGCCGGACTTTTATTCGGGCTGGCGACCGACATCAGGCTGCAGTCCCTGTTTTTCCCTCTCGGCCTTGGTATCTGGCTGCTTTTTAACGGCCAATTCCGATCACTTATATCTCTTACGCTGGGGTCATTATTTACCTTTACCCTTTTTGAAGGAGGGATCGATTTCATTCTCTGGGGGAAACCGTTTATCGAATTATTTACTTATGCAACTACCAGTTTCTCTGAACGGAATGATTATATCGTGTTGCCATGGTACGATTACCTGCTGGTAATTGGAGGAATGCTGATCCCCCCTGTAAGCATTTTCCTTACATGGGGCTTTATCCGTAAATGGAAAAAGTACTTTTTCATCTTTCTGCCTGTACTGATCTTCTTCCTTTTCCATTCGTGGGTCCCAAACAAACAGGAAAGGTTCATCATCCCGATGATACCTTTGCTTATTATGGTCGGGAGCATCGGATGGATCGAGTTTTGCGACAAATCAGCCTTCTGGGGAAAACATGAAAAACTGCTGATATGGAGCTGGGGATTTTTCTGGACAATAAATACCATTGTTCTGATCGTATTCACTTTTACCTACTCGAAACGTTCGATGGCCGAAAGCATGAGCTATCTCTCAAAGTACCCTGATATCAGGTGCCTCACTGCAATCGACGAAGACAATAATCCCGAGATGTTTCCCAAGTTCTATCTCGGACAATGGCCCTATATGAGTAATGAGAAAAACGGGGACCGCAGCCTCGACAGCCTCATGGTTTACTCCCTGCGGAAAGGCCCTGAAAACAATCCGCGGTTCATTCTGTTTACAGCCGACAGGGATATTGCCGGCATGGTCAGGAAAACCAGGAAATACCTGCCGTTCCTGGTTTATGAAACTACGATCCAGCCGGGGTTCATTGACAAATTTGTGCATTGGCTGAACCCTATCAACAGGAATAAAACCGTTTACATTTACAGGAACAACGAATTCTTCCCCGTGAAGAAATAACGAATAAGGTATTATCATGACAGAAAAAATTCCTATCGCCAGGCCCTCCTTCCTGGGTAATGAAAAAAAGTATGTACTTGATGCCCTGGAATCGGGCTGGATAAGTTCGATAGGATCCTATATTGACCGGTTTGAAAAAGAGTTCGCAAATTATCACGGGGTGAAGCATGCAGTTGCCACCCATAACGGGACTATTGCATTGCATCTTTCACTCTCGGCCTGCGGGATAAAACAAGGGGACGAGGTCATTGTACCTGACCTGACCTTTATTGCCACATCCAATTCAGTGAGGTACTGCAATGCCCTTCCCCTGCTGGCTGAGGTAGAACTGGACGACTGGAACATCAGTGCTGAAACGATCCGGGATGCCATCACCCCTCTGACAAAAGCCATCATACCTGTACACCTCTATGGTAATCCGGCAAATATGGAAGCGATCATGGAACTTGCGAACGAGAAAAACCTCCTGGTCATTGAGGATTGTGCTGAAGCCACGGGCGCAACCATAAGCGGAAGAAAAGTCGGAACATTCGGTCATATCAGCTGTTTCAGTTTTTTCGGAAATAAGATCATGACTACCGGTGAAGGCGGAATGTGCATCACCAATGATGACGCTCTGGCCGAAAAAATGAGGATACTCAGGGATCACGGGATGAACCGCAGCAGGAAATACTGGTACGATGAACTTGGATTCAATTACCGCATGACCAATATGCAGGCGGCAGTCGGACTGGCCCAGCTTGAACAGCTCGACTCCCTTCTGGCTTCACGAGATGCCATCCACAAACAGTATAAAGAAAAATTGTCGGTATGCAAGGGGATTGCTTTCCAGGAAACTCATGGCAACAGGAATGTGAACTGGCTTATGACAGTAAGACTGCTGGGGATGGATTACCAAAAGAGGGATGCAGTGATGGCCGAACTTGGCAGGCAGAACATCGACAGCCGCCCTGTGTTCTATCCCATTCACCTGATGCCTTTTTATTCAGACCCTTCGTTTCGTGCAGGAAACAATCATAATTGCGCTACGATTGCCGGGGAAGGTATAAGTTTGCCCACCTATGTCGGCCTGGAAGATGAAAAGATTGACTATATTGCATCCTGCCTGGTCAGGGCTTATGAAAACCATTCTCCATGAACCTGAGTGTTATACTTCCTACCTTTAATGAACGGGATTCGATCAATGCCCTGATCTCTGAGATCTATGATATTCTTGAGAATCACCCTTATACCTTCGAGATCCTCATCGTTGATGACAACAGTCCCGACGGCACTTACAAAGAGGTATGCGAAAGATGGAAAGACAACCCCAGGGTAAGGCCGGTCCTGAGGGAAAAAGAGAAAGGCCTGGCAACGGCAATCCTTCACGGGATAAAGCTCGCCGAAGGGACCAAGATTATCGTCATGGATACCGATTTCAATCATCCGCCCAAACTAATCCCACTCCTGGTCAGCATCACCGAATACTTTGAGATCGCAACATGTTCCCGGTACGTTATCGGAGGGGGCATGGAAACTTCCCGGTTCAGATACTTCGGCAGCAAGGTCTTCAATAAATTCATCCATTATACCTTGAAAATGCAGACCACTGATAATCTAAGCGGTTATTACTGTTTCAAAAGAGAAGTACTTGACGGACTTGATGTGGAGAAAATATTTTTTGGTTACGGAGATTATTTCATCCGTTTCCTTTATGTGATGCAAAAAAACAACCATCCCATCATTGAAATACCGGTTGTATATAAAGACCGGCTTGGCGGATTGTCAAAAACCAATCTGAAAAGTGAATTGTTCCGCTACGCAGGCTCTGTGCTGAAGATCAAATTCGGGATCTGGAAAATCAGGTAAGTATGGACCGGGTTCTTGCAAAGCAAAGGATTGATGAGCTGTCGGAAGAGATCCGCAGGCATAATTACAACTATTATCTTCTTTCCCGCCCGCTTATTTCCGACAGGCAATTTGACCTGAAGCTCGAAGAGCTGATACAGCTTGAGAAAGAATTTCCTGAGTTCATTGCCCCTGACTCCCCCACCAGGCAGGTTGGAGGTGAAATTGCAAAAGAGTTCAGGCAGGTGGTTCACAAATATCCCATGCTTTCGCTGGGCAACACTTATTCTGAGCAGGATATCAGGGAATTTGAAGAAAGGATACACAAGCTGATAAGCGGCAAGCCCGAATATGTTTGCGAACTAAAATTTGACGGTGTCGCGATCTGTCTTACCTATCGTAACGGGAAGCTCTTTCAGGCCGTGACCCGTGGTGACGGGGAACAGGGCGATGATGTAACTGCAAATGTAAAAACCATCCGCAGTATTCCCTTGAGATTACATGGTGAAGGTTTTCCCGGGGAGTTCGAGATCCGGGGCGAAATTTTTATGCCCCATGCCAGTTTCGAAGCATTGAACAGGCAACGGGAAGAGGAAGGCGAGGAACCCTTTGCAAATCCTCGTAATGCAGCCTCTGGTAGCCTGAAAATGCTTGACTCTGCTGAAGTTGCAAAACGCCGTCTCGACTGCTTCCTGTATTATCTTCCAGGCAATGAGCTTCCGTTCAGCACTCATTATGAATCCCTGCAGGCAGCAAAAAAATGGGGATTCAAAGTCTCTGAATATATGGTCCGCTGCCAGGGCATCGACGATATCTTTGATTATATCAATACCTGGGATAAGGAAAGAAAGGAACTTCCCTTCGACATCGACGGGGTTGTGATCAAGGTCAATTCTTTCTCTGACCAGGAAAAGCTGGGTTTTACAGCCAAATCACCACGCTGGGCCATCGCCTATAAGTTTAAAGCCCAGGAGGCTTCAACCGGATTATTGTCGGTCGACTTCCAGGTCGGGAGAACCGGTACCGTCACACCAGTGGCTAATCTGAAACCGGTTCTGCTTGCCGGAACTGTGGTAAAGCGTGCAACACTTCATAACGCCGATGTAATCGCTCTTCTCGACCTGCGTGTCGGCGATACTGTATTTGTTGAAAAAGGAGGGGAAATTATCCCTAAGATAACCGCTGTGGATCTTTCAAAAAGGCCTGCCTCAGCACTGCCGCTTCAATTCCCGTTGGCATGTCCTGAATGCGGCACACCGCTGATTCGCCGTGAAGGAGAAGCAGCCTGGGTATGTACCAACGAAACCGAATGCCCGCCTCAGCTAAAAGGCAAACTTGAGCATTTTATCAGCCGCAAAGCCATGAACATCGACAGCCTGGGTGAGGGCAAGATCGAAATATTGTTCGACAATGGCCTCGTAAGATCTCCTGCCGACCTGTATGAACTGACATTTGACAAGCTCGACGGACTTGAGAAGCTATACAAAGGTGAAGGCGACCGTAAAGACAGGATAGTCAGGTTCAGAGACAAAACCGTAGAGAATATCCTGAGGGGTATTGAAGCTTCAAAGCAGGTTCAGTTCGACAGGGTCCTGTTTGCCCTGGGGATCAGGTATGTGGGCGAAACTGTGGCCCGTAAACTTGCCCGTCATTTCGGTTCTTTTGATAAACTGCGGATGGCAGAGCCCGGTGAACTGACCGATGTTGAGGAAATAGGCGAAAAGATCGCAGAGAGCCTGAAAAAATGGCTTGAATCAGCTGTGAACATGGAACTGGTTGAAAAACTCAGGATGAATGGGGTGAACATGGAGTTTTCGGCAGAACAGTCGGTAAAAAAAAGCAATCACCTCAATGGAATGACGTTCGTCGTGAGTGGAGTGTTTGAGAAATTTTCCCGGGATGAGATCAAAAGGGCGGTCGAAGAACATGGTGGTAAAAACGTTTCTTCGGTCTCGGCCCGGACGTCGTTCCTGCTTGCAGGAGCAAATATGGGCCCGGAGAAGCGGAAAAAGGCTGAATCCTTGGATGTCAGAATAATTACTGAGGATGATTTCCTTGGGATGATTAGATAAGGAAGCATTTTGTAATTTTACAGCCTGGGTTCAGGTATTAAACCGGATCTTACTTTTCTTAATGGAGATGAAACTTTCTGCAACTAAAAAACACCTTAACCTGATTATCCTTGTCATCATTCTTGTCGGGGCTTTTTTCTCGTCAGGTGTTTCGGCAGCAGATCGTTCAGGAACAATTTCTTTTGTCATAAATAATACAATAACCATCACTGTAAGCGAAAGCAGCGGGTCAGGTCAGACAGGCATCCCAGATGAGGTGACTATTCCCCTGAAACGTGCGGGCCGGCTTCTGATGATGGAAGCCAAGATTGATAACGAAACCGGGAACTTCATTTTCGATACGGGTTCGTCAAAACTGGTGCTGAACAATACGTATTTCAGAAAATACGTGAGCATTGAATCCAGTGAAAGGGGCGGAATAACCGGTGGCGTGGCCAGTGTGAGGCAGACGAAAATCAGCAGGATCCAGATCTCCGGACTCTCCTATACCAATATTATGGCCGACCTCACCGACCTCGGGCATATTGAGAACCGCAGGGGGGTAAAGATCCTCGGGCTCCTTGGTTTCAGCCTGTTGAAAAACATGGAAGTAGTCATTGATGTAAACCACAATGAACTCCACCTGTACAGGCTCGACCAAGATGGCAACAGGATAAGCCGCAATACTGAAGCATTCAGGGCTGACATAACCCAGAAACTACAGATCTACCAGGACATTCTTTTTGTAAGCCCGAAGATAGGAGGAAAAACACTTAGTTTTTGTCTCGATACAGGGGCTGAGTCGAATGTGATCAGTTCTGCTTCTTCCAAAAAGGTCATGAGTACTGTGAGCATTACCCGAAGGTCAGGACTGGTTGGCTCAGGAAAGCCTTCGGTTGAGGCGCTTTACGGGACCCTGAATGACTTCAGCCTGGGAGGACGGCCTATTACCGAGATGCAGACCATTATTACCAATCTTGACAATATGTCGGCTGCCTATGGATTTACAATTGACGGTATGCTGGGCTATGATTTTTTTGAACAGGGACTGATTTGCGTTAATTTAGTGAGGCAGGAGATCAGGATAAGCATTATTAAAATAAATAAGAATTGAAAAAACGTTTGTCATATATAATCGTCCTGGCAATATTAGTCTTGGCTTTTGATGCCCGGGCGCAGATTGATCCCAAAACAATCTGCAGGCTCGATGACAATCTTCTGGTTTTCAAACTTGACCACCGTTGGACCAATGGGCAAAAGAAGGAAGTGATCAGGCTGTTTGACCTTGACAGCGCTTTGCTTGCTGATGCTTTCGGAAGCAAGACTGAGATCGTCCTGGATAAGGTGACCTGGAAGATCAGGAAGATTGACAACAACCTGGTCGAAGTTTCAAAACCAATGGACAACGGGAGTTCTTACGGAAAGGGAGACATATACATGCTCGACGACCGCTGGATAAATGCAGCAGGAATAGAGGAAAGGGAATCAGACGCATTTGGGGTCAATGTGTTCAGTCTTTACAGTATATTCAATTACAACAAAGGAGAAGCCCGTTTTTACCTGCCCAATAGAAAATATGCCAGCCACGTTTATCTTTCGGGTTCCTTCAACAACTGGAGTACGATGCAAACCCCCATGATACGCTGCGACTCCGGATGGATCATCACCCTCAGCCTGAAGCCTGGTAAATACACCTATAAGTATATTATCGACGGCCAGTGGACCAGGGATCCATATAATAAACTCTCAGAGGATGACAGCCAGGGTGGTGGGAATTCTGTTGTTTATTGTTACAATTATCGTTTTTTCCTTCCCTTTTATAAAACCTCTAAAAAAGTGTATGTCGCCGGAAGTTTCAACAACTGGAATCCGTCACAAATAAGGATGCAGGCTGTTAAAGGAGGATGGGCTGTCAATCTCTTTCTCCGTGAAGGGACTCATGCATACAAATTCATTGTAGATGGGGAATGGTTTCTTGATCCAGGGAATGATGTTTTCAGGCCCGACGGAATGGGTCATAAAAATTCCTTTCTGAGTATCGGAGATACGATGTTTTTCGTTCTGAACGGGCATTCGGCCATTAAACATGTTCATGTGGCAGGCAACTTCAATGCCTGGAATCCTGAAGAATTATCCATGCTGAAATTGTCAAACGGATGGAAACTTCCGTATGTACTTGCTCCGGGGAATTATGAGTACAAGTTCATTCTTGATGGCCGGTGGATCACTGATCCCGATAATCAGTATACCGTCGGGAAAGGCAGTTCGGAGAATTCATTTCTTGCCGTGAAACCAAATCACCTCTTCACCCTTGCGGGCTTTGCCGGGGCCCGGAAAGTCCTGCTTTCGGGCAGTTTCAACGGCTGGAATAAAGACGGTTATGAGATGATCATCAGGAATGATGTCTGGGTATTCCCTCTGTACCTCAAACCAGGTAAACATACTTACAAATTCATTGTCGACGGAAAATGGATCAATGATCCGGGGAATGAGCTCTGGGAAAATAACGAATATGGGACGGGGAACTCGGTTCTCTGGATAGAACCATAAACAAATCAGCGGGACAGCCTTCCGTTTCCGCTGCCCCGCTGAATGTTTCAACCTTAACTTGTTTTCCGCTGCCTTCGCAGGGTTATTCGTCTCGCTTTATGGACCCGGAGCCTGAAACGCTCTGGTTCACCTTGGTTGGATTTCCTTTATAATGTATGCTTCCAGCTCCTGAAATTTCAGCATCAATCGATTTGGTCACATTGATCTGGGCTTTGCCTGCACCGCTGATCTCAATTTTGAAGTTTTCACAAACCAGATCAAAACCGTAAAGATCTCCAGCTCCTGAAAGATCGGCCGACACGTCGGTAACAGAACCGCTGAGCCTGAGTTTACTTGCACCGCTGGTGTTCAGGTCAAGTTTTTTGGCAGAGATATCCATACGCACATCCGATGCCCCGCTTGACGACAGTCCAAGTTCATTTACAGTAATTTTATTCTCGGCAACAATATCAACGGCTCCGCTTGTCTCAATTTTTTTCAGATCCTTGAATGTGATGTACACTTTGAGTGTCGTGGGATGATTTATCGGTTTTTTGTTATCAATCATTAGAGTGCTGCCTTTTACCTCGGCAGTGATAATGGATTGCAGGTTTTCATCTGCTTCAATGATAACTTCTTCAATACTTCCCTGCTTCAGGTATACGTCGAAGGCTCCCGAGATTTCAATTCCGTCGAAGGAACTCACGACGCGTGTCTGCTTTACTACTTTACCATCTCCATGTACGGCGCCTGCCATTGTGCAACCTGAAGAGATGCCTGAAATGCTGGTCAGCATGACCATGAACATAAACAGGGTGATGATTTTCTGTGTTTTCATAGTTTGGGGGTTTAATTTGTATGATTTCTATTTGATGTTATAATCTATGTTTGGTTACATTTACTTCACAATTTCACCAACTCACTATCTAAGCGAGACGCTCCCATAGTCACTTCTTATCATCACGCTGGCTTTTGGTTTTGCCTCCTTGCTGCCTACAACACCTCTGAATTCCGAAGAAGTTGAAGTAACTGAGCGATAATTGAGAACAGAATTATTCTCGGGAAAGCTGAGCTCGCAATATCTCATGGCTGCGTCAAGCGTATACACAGAAGTTTCGTTAAGCCGTACATCCACATCCGCATACCTGTTCTTAATACTGATGCTGGTAAAATCAGGCCCCATATTACTTACACTGCAGCTGCCGTATTGTATGTCGAGATTAAGACTCTGTTCAACCCGTTCAAAATCCATTTCAGAATATTTTGAACGGCTTTCAACTGTTGAAGAATTCCTGACATCAAGGGCTCCGCCTTCAAAAGCCATATTCAGAGCAATGATCTTATCGGCGCTTAAATTTGAAAATTTTGAATCCAGTCTGATGCTGCCTGCATAATCCACTTCCAGAGTTGAATATTTCAGATTAACCACGGCTCCCTTCATGCTTTTGATCTTACCCGAACCGCAAAACTTAAGATCAATAAGATTATCAGAATTATTCAACTTGTTAATCTCAAGGTTGCCATAACTCAGGTTGATACGGGCCTTTCCTGAAGCTTCGCAAACATAAATATCACCGAATTTATTGGTAAAATCTATGCTCATGCCAACAGGCATGTTGATTAAATAATCGATCTGGAACCTGCTTTTTCCCGAGGTCTTCATTTCTTCCAGAACTGTCGTCGCCTCGACCAGGGAGGCAGTTCCATTGAAATTCACATTGATCTTTTCAAGCATCTTGGCAGCAGTATTGTCGTTTGCAGCTTCAACGATCACCTTTATTTCAATGGAAACGACATTTTTGTCCCAGTTTGCACAATGGATCTGTCCGAATTTATTTGAGACGGTAAGCTGTGCATCGGGATTCACATTGAATTCCTTCTTAATCACCCGTGTGTATTCATTAATTGTGCCCCCTTTCATGCCGATCGCAAGCATGAGCAGGAGTATCATGATGGTTATTTTATTAGTAGTTTTCATATGCCGTGTTTTAGTATTAATGTTTACTTAATTGGTTAATGATCGTATTCATCACGCCTTCTTTCATCTGCTGGTTTTGTATGATGGCAGCCTGCAAGCGTTCACAATTCGGATTTTCAGCGAGTGACTTCTGGAGTTCACTGGTGTTTTCGTCAAGCACCTGCATCTCTTTAAGCGCTTCTTCATTAATCCTGTCGGCCTGCACCGGGTCGGAAGTAAGTCGGTGAACATCCTTCATCCTGGCCATTGCCCTGGCATCATAATACTGTACGGCCTCGGCCATTTCGGCTGTAAGCTGGCTATCTTCCTTGCCGATATACCTGTCGCGGACCGACTTTGCTGCCTGGTCAAAAACCACTACACTGCCGGTAATGATCACAAGGATAATGGCGGCAACTTTCAGAAGGCTATACCTGGAAGGCGTCCTGGTTTCCTTTTCCTCAACATATCCGAGCCTTTCACGGAATCTTTCGAAATGGCCATCCAGAGGTTCAGTTCCGTCAAACTTCTCGCGATTCTCCTGTATCAGCTTATCCAGATTGTTCATGTCTAATTATATATAAAGACGTTCCTGTACTTATTTTCTTTTAAAACAGCGATCAGTTTCTGCCTTGCCCTGGAATATCTTGTCCGTGAAAGCTGATTGCTGATGTTCAGGATCTCCGAGATCTCATCATGGTCATATCCTTCAAGAAGAAAAAGACTGAGGATGACCCTGTATTCATCCGACAGCTGCCTGATGGCTTTCATGACCTCCTCAACCTGGAACCTGATCTCCGATTCGTGATCTTCCTCGTACTCTGCCTGAAGATCAATAGTTCCCTCATCAAGCGAAACCGTGTCTTTTGCCCGCCTTATGGCATCAAGTGAGTTATTTACCACTATTTTCTTAAGCCAGCTGCCAAAACTTCCCTGCCCTGAATAGTTTTGCATCCCCTGAAATGCATCCAGAAAGGATTCCTGCATGATGTCTTCCGCTTCGGCAGTATCGTTCACTATTCTTAGGCTTGTATTGAACATGGCTTTATAGTAGAGCTTGTAAATTTTAAACTGGGCAGAACGGTCTCCCTTGCGGCAGGCCTCTATCAGATCTTTATGGATATTTTCGTATCTGGTGTCCAAATCCCTTCTTATTTAGCCAATAGACTCGACAAGATAGCAAATGTTACAGTGAAATAATAAAATTCTATTTTTGCACTCAATGAAAGGTTTTAAAATCCCTGTGCATCTATATGCCCTTACGGCAATGCTGTTTTGGGGGATGTCGTTTGTGTGGACAGCCCGCCTTCTTGTACATTTTCAGCCTGTCACCATTATTTTCATCAGGCTTCTGATCTCATCCGCATTTCTTTTTCTTCTGATGATACTGAGCAGGCGTTTTGAACCTATAAAACGAAAAGATGCCTTACTCCTGATCTGCAGCGCTTTATTCAACCCTTTCCTGTATTTCCTTGGAGAAAATATAGGCGTGAAATATTCTTCGGCAACCATATCCAGTGTCATCATAGCGACAATACCTGTATTCTCTCCCATTGTTGCATGGGTCTCGTTTAAGGAAAAAATTTCAGCACTCAGCATTTTCGGAATTTTCATGTCTTTCGCAGGTGTTGCGATCATGCTTGCCTCCAGGGACCTTTCATTTGCCGGAGAAGGCAGGGGCATCCTGGCACTTTTCGGCGCAGTTATAGCAGCTCTGATCTTTTCAGTTTTTCTGAAAGAGCTTACCATGAGGTATTCTCCTGTCACTATTGTTGCCTGGCAAAACCTTCTCGGGGCGGTGATGTTCCTTCCAATTTTCCTGATCTTCGAACGAGATGGTATCAGGAGTATTCATCCGGATGCTGATGTAGTATCATCCTTTCTCTTTCTTTCGATCTTCGCATCGTCACTTGCTTTTGTCTTTTTTGCGAAAACCGTCAAGGAAATAGGGATAAGCAAAGCCAATATTTATTCAAACCTCATCCCGGTATTCACTGCTATATTTTCTTATTTCCTTATATCAGAACCATTTACATTTCAGAAAATTTGCGGTATTCTCCTCGTGATCGCCGGAGTTTATCTCTCAGAACGCAATAAACACTCCAAACCCCTAACCCCCAATCCCTAATCCCCAATCCCTAATCCCTAATCCCCAATCCCAGATCCCCATCTTTTCATACCTTTGTACTGCTGAAAAGCTTCTGCTAAACTACCTGAAATGATATTTAAACCCGAAAAGCTGAAAATCAGGGATCAGAGGATGAAACCTTTCATCGATCCTGAAGAAATATGGAGTTTCATAAACAATGCCAAACCATCTAAAGAGAGGGTAAGGGAAATCATTTCCAAGTCGCTCGACAAACAGCGGCTAACCCTTGAAGAAACCGCAGTACTTGTTCAGGCCTCAGATCAGGAACTCATAGAAGAGATAAAACAGGGAGCGAAAATACTCAAGGAAAAAGTATACGGACAAAGGATTGTTTTATTCGCCCCACTCTATATCGGGAACCTTTGTATCAATAAGTGTGCTTACTGCGGATTTAAATCTACAAATAAAGCCATCACACGTATCACCTTATCAGCCGAAGATCTTATTGCCCAGGTAAAAGCGCTTGAGGATGCCGGACAAAAACGACTCATTCTGGTTTATGGCGAGCATCCGAAATATGATGCAAAATTCATTGCTGAGACTGTTGGAATTGTTTATTCAGTTCACAGCGGCCCGGGTGAGATCCGCAGGGTTAATATCAATGCCGCCCCTATGGACATTGATGGTTTCCGGATTATCAAGGATTCGAAAATAGGCACCTACCAGATATTCCAGGAAACCTATCATGAAGAGACTTATGCAAAAGTTCACCTTGGAGGTATAAAGAAAAACTTCGACTGGAGGCTTACTTCCCTTGATCGGGCGCAGGAAGCAGGAATTGATGATGTAGGCATCGGTGCGCTTTTCGGCCTGTACGACTGGAGGTTCGATCTTTTAGGGCTGGTCAGGCATACTAACCATTTTGAGGCAGTGTATAATGTAGGGCCTCATACAATCTCTTTCCCGAGGATACAATACGCATCCCAGCTGAATATTGACAAATCGCATATCGTCAGCGATGAAGAATTCACCAGGCTTGTAGCCATTCTGAGGCTTGCCGTCCCTTATACAGGATTGATCCTTACGGCGAGGGAACCAGCATCGATCAGAAATGAAATTCTCCAGTTCGGAGTTTCCCAGATCGACGGAGGTACAAATATCGAAATGGGCGGATATGCAAAGAAAGATCATACCGAGGCCCAGGATATTGACCTGGAGCAGTTCCAGATCAATGATAACCGCAGCCTGAATGAGATCATGGATGAGCTTATCGCCCAGGATTACATCCCGTCTTTTTGTACATCCTGTTACAGGAGAGGAAGAACAGGTGAACATTTTATGGAATTCTCGGTACCTGGATTTATCAAAAGGTTCTGCCAGCCAAATGCTCTTTTGACCCTGGCCGAATACCTTGAGGATTATGCTCCCCAACCCACTAAAATTAAGGGTTACCAGCTCATCAGCAAAAAGCTGAATGAAATGGAAGAAGATTCAAATAAAATAAGCCTGTCCGAGAAACTGGAACAGGTTAAAAATGGCAAAAGAGACCTGTATTTTTAAATAAACTTATATGAATGAGATCCGGATTATCGGACTTTTGATCTCCGACAGGATAAAAGAGGCTGGACTAACACAGGGTGTTCTGACAGAATTTGCTCACATAATCAAATCACGCCTCGGCTTCCACGAAGTCAATGAAGATAAATGCAGCAGGGTTGGGGTGATACTTCTTCAGCTTACCGGTGAACCTTCAGAATTTGACCGTTTTGAAAAAAAACTCGGGGAAATTGGCGGAATTGAGATCCAGCACATGATCTTTAAATCATGAAACAAACCCTGAGATAATGGAGCATCCGACGCGTAAAGAATTGGACAGGGAGTTTCAGGACTTTTATCTTTCCTCATCAATCCCAAGTATGAAAGTGGGTCTGAGTGTGACCCTTCTTCTCTTTTTCCTGTACGCGATCCTCAACCGGGTTGTTTTTGGAGACACACCCGAGCAGCAATACTTTATGAAGTTTGGTACGATAGTCCCTTTGCTGCTTATTCCTCTGGTTGCACTATTTATTAATTCCCTGAAGCAATACCTCAGGCTGATCTTTATTTTCGTCAACCTGGGATCCTGCATTGCAATTTATTTTGTCGGCGCCACTTCCGATATTCACGTCCAGGGATATACATATTTCTATGCCTGGGTGATGCTCATTATGATCGGGTTGCATACTTTTTACCGGATAAGGTTCTGGGATCTGATAATCCTTAATGGGCTGCAACTTTTCTCCTACGTTCTTGCCACCTTCGTAAACCGCTCGTATACATTACCCGATCTTTTCCTCAACCAGCTCTTATTTGTTCTTTCGGTTTCCTCTCTTGGCTTTTTTATTTCGTATATTTTCCAAAGCCTGAACTGGAAGAATTTTCTTCATCAGAAAGCTCTCACTGAGAATTATCACAAACTGATACTCGAAGTAAGGGAGCGCAAAGTGGCTGAGCAGGAACTCGCCATGTCGGAACGCCAGTACCATGAAGCTCTGGATAGTTTTCCCGACTGGGTTGTCGTAATTGATCGTGACCTGAATATTATTATGGTTAATTCAACACTTAAACAGGTTGCTGCAGAAGCCGGATTTGTCCACCGCTTCATCGGGCTCAATGCCGGCAGGTCATTCCCGTTTATTCACCAGGATGAAATTGATGATGTAAGGAGGGTATTTGAAACCGGACAAATTTCTATTGGTGAGCTAAGCTTTGAATTTTTCGGACAGCAAATCTCCGTTGAGGTGCGTAAGATTCCTATGTTCCGCGGCAGCAAGGTTGAACAGGTAATGGTCGTCACAAGAGACAGGTCAAAAGAAAAGGAGATCGAGATCCTGAAACTCCGGAATTCCGAAACGAAGGAGATCATGCTCAAGGAGATCCATCACAGGGTAAAAAACAACCTGGCCATCGTGATAAGCCTTCTCGGAATGCAGGGCCGGAAAAATTCTGACCCTGAGTTCCAGAGAGTGATAAAAGATGTCGAGATGAGGATACGGAGTATGGCTCTGATTCATGAACATCTCTACAGAAGCGAAAACCTCGACAGGATACCTCTTTCAGCATACCTGCATTCACTTGTTTCAATCATTTCAGGTACTTTCAGCGGAAAAACAATTAACATCGATCTTCAGCTGGAGGAAATCCTGGTAAATGTTGAAACTGCCCTCCCCCTGGGACTGATAACCAATGAACTTCTTACAAACTCCTTCAAATATGCTTTCCCTTCTGACCAGGGAGGGAAGGTATGTATAAAGCTTTCTCCGAACGAACCCGGGGGTTTCACTCTCACAGTAAGTGATAATGGCGTGGGCCTGCCGGTAGGATTCAGCTTTGAAAACCAGGATTCTCTTGGTATGTTCATCATTAAACTTCTTGTCGAGCAGCTTGACGGGAGTATCGAAATTGTATCCCGTGGAGGGGTCTCAGCTACAATAGTAATACCTGAAAATAAATAATATTATTGTCATGAAAGAAATCTGGGTGCTTGGTATACATGTTATAAACAGGGATAGTTCGGTGGCCCTTGTTCAGAATGCACTTGCAAAGTTCGGCTGCAGCATCCGCACCAGGCTTGGGCTGCACAGCACCGACCCTGCTGCATGCGCGGGATGCGGGCTGATCCTGCTCGAATTATTCGGAGACCCGGGGGAATTCTTCAAACTTGAAAACGAGCTTCTGAAAATAGAAGGTATCGAGGTAAAAAAAATGGTCTTTACACAAGTGTGATCCTTGTGCCTCCATTATCAATCCCAAGCATGGTGGTTTTTGTGATAATGGTGTCCTTCCCTGAATTTTCAACAAAATGAATGGCCGCCCTTATCTTCGGGCCCATGCTGCCTTCGGGAAACTGTCCTTCATCAAGGTATTTCTTTGCTTCGGCTATGGTCAAACGATCAAGTGTCCTCTCCTGCGGGGTATTGAAGTTAATACAAACCTTGGGCACATCAGTCAGGATAAAAAACTTATCAGCGTTGATCTGTGAAGCCAGCAAAGCCGAAGCCAGGTCCTTATCAATTACTGCATCAATCCCTTCCAGTTTATTAGGTTCAACATAATAAACCGGAATGCCCCCGCCTCCGACTGCGATGACAATATTGTCCTGGCGTGCAATTTTTTCAATAGTTTTTTTATTGAGAATGACCAGGGGTTTCGGAGAAGCGACAACTTTTCTCCATCCACGTCCTCTTGAATCTTCCTTAAAAACAGATTTCGATTCCGAGGCCATTTTATCAGCTTCCTCCTTTGTATAATACGGGCCTACCGGTTTTGTAGGGTTCACGAAGGCAGGATCATCCTTGTTTACTAAAACCTGGGTGGTAATGGTGATAATATCCCTTTCCATTTCGTGTTTCTCCAACACGTTCTTTAGTTGCTGTTCGATCATATAACCAATGAAACCCTGTGAATATGCAACGCAAATATCCATTGGCATCTCGGGTATCCCGAACATCTTAAACCCTGCAGAATTGGCAAGCATAATATTCCCAACCTGCGGTCCGTTACCATGTGTAAGTACCAGATTGTAATCACGTTTCATCAGTTTTACAAGACATTCGGAAGTAGCGTAGGCATTCGCTTCCTGCTCCCCAATGGTTCCTTTCTGGTCGGAGCGAAGCAGTGCATTGCCTCCAAGTGCAACAACAGCAAGCTTTTTCATGTAAAAATGTTTGGGATGCAAATTTAGGATTTTTTTCATTCTTTCTTACCTTCGCAGCAGGATGAAGTCACAGAAGAAGGCATATTGTTATGCATTGCTTGCGATAGCATGCTGGTCTACAATAGGTTCAGCATTTAAGATCAGCCTTCGTTACCTTGACCCCCTGGGGTTATTGCTGTTCTCAGGAATCGTAGCCTGCGCCACACTCTTCCTTATCCTGCTTGCAGGAGGAAAACTGCATCTTATCTGGGAAACCACCTCCTCTCAACTGCTCATGTCGGCCCTGATGGGTTTACTTAACCCATACCTGTATTATGTTGTGCTGCTGAGGGCTTACGACCTTCTGCCGGCGCAGGAAGCAGGAACCCTTAATTACATCTGGCCACTGGTACTGGTTTTACTCTCGGTACCCCTGTTGAAACAAAAAATCGGTTTCTGGAGCATCGTTGCTGTCTTTATAAGTTTTGCAGGCATAATGCTTATTTCGACCCACGGGAATTTCCTTTCGTTCAGGTTTACTAGCCTGGCAGGTGTTTTACTTGCAGTCGGCAGCGCAGTTTTCTGGGCGCTCTACTGGATACTGAATATGAAAGATCCGCGGGAAGCGGCAAGTAAACTGTTTCTTAATTTTTGTTTCGGACTGTTCTACACTTTCCTGACAATTGCCGCAACCAAACATTTTTTCATCCCTCCCTGGGCAGGATTGGCAGGAGCAGCATATATAGGGATCTTCGAAATGGGGATCACTTTTGTTTTTTGGCTCAACGCCCTTAAATTCTCCGAAACCACCGCCAAGGTCAGCAACCTCATATACCTGTCTCCGTTTATTTCCCTGTTCCTCATTCATTTTGCTGTTGGAGAAGCGATCCTGCTATCCACCATTGCCGGATTGGCGCTGATCGTAGCCGGGATCCTGATGCAGCAATATGTGGGGATTAGGGATTAGGGATTGGGGATTGGGGATTGGGGATTGGGGATTGGGGATTGGGGAT
>JBAXLI010000059.1:0-24810 GCA_037134895.1 Bacteroidota bacterium | reverse complement strand
ATCACGCCGACTTCATGACGTTTGAACCGTTCAGAGACAGACTTAAATAAATTACGAGTTACGAATTACGAGTTACGAATTACGAATTAATGTATAATTTATGACCATAATAGAAAAGATTATAAGCGCTCACTCCGGTGGACAACCCGTTAAACCTGGCGACATTGTTGACGTGTTCATCGATACCCGCGCTGCCCGTGATTTCGGGGGAGCAAATGTCGTAAAGAACCTTCTCGACAACGGACTTACCGTTGCAGACGCATCCAAAACCATCTTTACTTTCGACTGCAATCCAGGCGGATCGGATCAGAAATATGCCCAGAACCAGCATTACTGCAGGCAGTATGCCCGTGAAAAAGGGATCAGGATATATGATGTGGATTCAGGCGTTGGAACACATCTCGCCATTGACGGCGGACTGGCATGGCCGGGAAGCACTTTCGTTTCGACCGACTCCCATGCCAATATCATGGGCGCCATCGCATCCTTCGGACAGGGAATGGGCGACCAGGACATTGCTGCTGCATGGGCAAAAGGCGCTGTCTGGTTCAAGGTCCCGGCAAGTGTCAGGATTAACCTGAATGGTCCGAGGCCTGCAAATGTTTCGGCAAAAGACATCGTTCTGAACCTGCTTGGCATTTTCGGCGCAAACAAACTCCTCGGATACTCTGTCGAGATCTATGGTTCGGAAACTGAAAAATTCACCTTGGATGAGCGGATCACTATTTCATCGATGGGTACCGAAATGGGAGCCATCCTGATCATTTTCCCTACCACTCTATCGCTTCTGGCTGAACTTAAACAGATCACCGGTAATGACTATCCTATGGTGACTGCGGATGAGAACCCGGTATATGAACAGAGCTTCGATATTGACCTTTCATCCTTCGTTCCCATGGTCGCAAAGCCCGGGCATCCCGAAGATGATACTGCCGTGGATAACGTCAGGAATCAGAAAATCGATTCAGGCTTTATAGGAAGCTGCACCAATGGCCGTATTGATGACCTGCGGATAGCCGCTACGGTTCTGAAAGGCCGGAAAGTGGCTCCGGGCGTGGTACTCAAGATCGTTCCTGCCACCGACGCCATCTGGAACCAGGCCCTGGACGAAGGTTTGATAAAGATTTTCAAGGAAGCCGGAGCCATGGTCTCCAATGCAGGCTGTGCAGGTTGTGCAGCCGGACAGGTAGGCCAGAACGGTCCGGGTGAAGTGACCATCAGTACCGGAAACCGCAATTTCGAAGGCAAGCAGGGCAAAGGCTTTGTTTACCTGGCATCTCCTGCAGTAGTCGCAGCCAGCGCAGTAGCCGGATTCATCACGACTCCCGACCAGGTGCCCGCAAAACCTGCCGAATTCGGGAATACCGCCATTCTGAAATCCGCAGTCAAAGAAAAAGTCAGGACCAGCAAACCTTCTGTCGTTGAAGGCAGGGTGTGGCTTATCGGCAAAGACAATATCGATACCGATATGATTTTCCACAACCGCTACCTCACCATTACCGACATAAAGGAGATGGGGCAGTACAGTTTCGATAACCTCAAAGGCTATGAGGATTTTGCTAAGAAAGCAAAGCCGGGGGATATCGTTATGACCGGGAAGAATTTCGGTGCCGGCAGCTCAAGGCAGCAGGCTGTCGACTGCTTCCTTTCACTGGGGATCAGCTGTATTCTTGCCGAATCGTACGGGGCTATTTACGAACGCAATGCCATCAACGCAGCAATGCCCATCCTTACCTACAAACCAGGCATCATTGCAGAATTGGAGCTTCAGGATGGAGATTCGGTGAAGGTTAATTTCGAAAACGGCGAGATTGTAAACCTCCGCAATAATAAAACCGGTAAAACAGACAGGTTCTACGACGCCCAGATGGCGATCTATAGGAATGGAGGACTGCTTTAAAGATACAGGATGCAGGATGCGAGATGAAGAATATCCTGTATCCCGCATCTTGCATCCGATTGAGCGAAGCGATAATCACGTTTTCTTTTCCGGTCTTTGAAGTTTCCACCTTCGATGTGACCACAGGTAGTACCTTGGATCCTCGATGATCTGGTCTTCCAGTATTTTCATGAAAGCAGCCGTGATCTCTGTAGTTTTGGTATTTTTCGGTTCCAGGAACAAGGGGATAAAATCGATTGTATAATACCCTCTTTTCACCGGTTTGATCCAGGCATAAAACACCGGGAGGTTAAGCACCCTTGCATATTTCTCTGGGCCATGTAGTACGGCTGTATCCTGGTTCAGAAAGGGCACCCAATGTGCAAGGCGGGCTGTTGGAGGACTCTGGTCGGCGATCATATAAAAAATCGGAGGTTCTCCCCAATCCTTCTCGAACACAGCCCTGGTGTCATTGATTGAAACCAGCGCCGATCTTCCCTGGACCCTTGTCCGTTGAGTGTAGCTGTCGATATATTTATTTGTCATCGGCTTGTAAAAGCCTACCGGTTTATGCAGAAGCTGGGTCCCGCTGGCTATACCCGCCAATTCCCAGTTAGCATAATGTCCGGCAACACAAATCGCGCCCCTGCCCTCTTTATAACATTCGTTGAGCTCTGAAACCCTGTTGTAACGGTACCTTTCGACAACCGCGGCTTCGCTCATCGTAAATGACTTCATGCTTTCGACCAGCATATCTCCCAGGTGGTGATAAAATGCCCGGGTTATCTTTTTGTATTCGGCATCCGTTTTGCCGGGAAGCGAATTCCTCAGGTTTGTCATCACCACTTTTGTCCTGTATCCCATGATCCGGTATGTCACGAGGTATACGAGATCTGAAAAAGCATAAGCAAGCCTGAAGGGCATGATATGGAACAGGGCAACAAACGCCCTGAACAATAAATAAACCAGGTAATCCATAACAGAATTTGAGCTGCAAAGTTAAGGGAATCCATTATTTTTGTTAAAAAAAGTTACAGATGCTTATCATCAAACGACACAACACTGACCCCTACTTCAATCTTGCAACAGAAGAATTTGTGCTGAAAGAAATTGCAGATGATTCCTTCATGCTATGGCGCAATGCCCCTTCGATCATAGTGGGAAAACACCAGAACACCCTGGCCGAAATCAACGTCGAATATGTAAAAAAGAACAACATCCCCGTCGTTCGCAGGCTTTCGGGTGGTGGCGCTGTGTTTCATGATCTCGGGAACCTGAACTTCACGTTTATACAGACCGGAAAATCGGATCTCCTGGTCGATTTCAGAAAATTCACCCGGCCAATACTGGATGTTCTGCTGAAACTTGGAATTGACGCCAGGTTTGAAGGGAGGAACGACCTGACCATCGAAGGAAAAAAGTTTTCGGGCAATGCCGAACATATCTGGAAAAACCGTGTGCTTCATCACGGCACCCTGTTGTTCTCGGCTCAGATGGCTGACCTCAGCCAGGCGCTGAATGTGGACCCGCTGAAGTTCCAGGATAAAGCTGTAAAATCGGTAAGGAGCCGGGTGACAAACATTGGCCAGCATCTTAAAGAGCCGATGGATGTAATGCATTTTGCGAATCTAATCGAAGAGCATATCATCGCCATGTATCCCGACTCACTCTCATATGAACTTGGAGATTCAGACCATGAGAAGATCAACGAACTGGTAAGGACCAAATACGGCACCTGGGAATGGAATTTCGGTTATTCCCCCAATTATGATTTTAAAAAGATCCTCAGGACGAAACAGAGCGGGACCATTGAATTTGACCTCGAAGTGAAAAACGGGATCATTCTGCATTGTAAGATCTTCGGAGATTATTTCTCTAAATTTGACACCGAGGATATTGAAACCGCCCTGAGTGGAGTAAGCCATGAGGAATCTGCAATCAGGCAGGCCCTGGAGAAGTTTGAATTGGGAGATTATTTTGCGAACCTGAGCGTGGAGGAATTTTTGGAGGGAATGTTTTGAAGAAATGAATATCGAATATCGAATATCGAATACTTAACAACCAATCACTAACAACCAACAACCAATCCTTAATCCCTAATCCCTAATCCCCAATCCCTAATCCCCAACAACCATGACCTACCACGAAATATTCGAAAAGCTCTGGACTGTATACACTGCGCAAAACCCATCGAGCAGGAAGGTATACGAATTGCTATCCGCCGAAGGCGAAAGCATCATCAACGACCATGTGGCTTTCAGGACTTACGATCATCCGCAGATCAATATCGGCGTGCTTTCAAAGACGTTTATTGACTGCGGATATGAGTTCATCGGCGACTATACCTTCACCGAAAAAAAGCTGTATGCCAAACATTTCGAACATAAAGATGACAGGCTTGCACCCAGGGTGTTTATCAGCCAGCTGAAAACAGCCGAATTCAGTCCGTTTATGCAGAAAACCATATCGGAATGGATTGCTGCAATTCCCTCTGAAAAAATTTCATCCCCGGGCCTGATCTATGCCGGCAATCTTTCGGGAGCACCCTCATTTGAAGTCTACGAAAAGCTCAGGGCTGAATCTGAATATGCAGCCTGGCTGTATGTGAACGGATTTTGCGCTAATCATTTCACGGTGAGTGTGAATAGCCTGAAAAAGTTTGACAGCGTTGGCAGGGTCAACGAATTTCTCAAAAAAAACGGCTTTCTGATGAATGATGCAGGAGGCGAGATACAGGGTACACCGGCCGAACTGCTCGAACAATCGAGCATCAGGGCCGGAATGGTGAAAACACAGTTCACCGAAGGTATGTTTGAAGTACCTGGCTGTTACTACGAATTCGCCCTGAGGTATCCCGACCATGACGGCAGGCTTTACAGCGGGTTTATTGCCAAGTCGGCGGATAAGATTTTCCAGTCGACCGATTACTACAAACGTTAATCATTGTTTATGGGAACCAATCTGAAACTCTTCCTGATGGCGGTATGGATCATGCCATTTCTTGCATGTTCGTCGGGTGGAAGCAACAAGGGAGGCGACATCCTCCTGCCTGCATCAGGCAAGGTGCACGAGCATCTCAGCTGCAAGGAAAACACCCTGTACACATATTCATTGTACCTGCCTTCGTCCTGCGCCAACCGCTTCAACCAAACCCCGGGCTCGAAAAAGTTCCCTGTCGTCCTTGCCTTTGACCCTTCGGGTGATGGCAGCCTGCCTGTGAAGCTGTACAGCAAACTTGCTGAGAAATATGGTTTCATACTTGTCGGATCCAATGATTCAAGGAACATGCAGCCCCCTGCCGAAAATGAGGCCGTGGTTGATGCCATGTTCCGCGAGATCGAAAACCGTTTGCCAATCGACACTTCGGCTATTTACCTTATGGGATTCTCAGGTGGGTCAAGAGTAGCCACTGCTGCTGCAATGTACAGGCCCATTGTTAAAGGAATTATAGGATGCGGGGCCGGATTTCCCAGCAATGTTCAGCCTCCGATGTACAAGTTCGATTATTTCGGCATTGCAGGGCTTGGCGATTTCAACCTTTCAGAGATGGTTGCCCTAGACAAAACTCTTGCGCAGATGAATTTCAGGCATTTCTTCCTTGAATTTGACGGCATTCACGGCTGGCCGGGAACTAAGGAAATTGAGAAAGCCTGGTTATGGCATCTCTTCAACGCCATGAAAGACCTGCATATCAAAAAAATTGACAGCCTTGTTGCTTCTTTTACTAAAAATATGACTGCGGATTACGATTCTCTTGTGATCCGGGCCAGGCTGCTCTATGCAAGGCAGGCCCTGGCCTACAGCATCAGCTGCATGAATGGATTGGCTGATGTTTCGGCATTGAAAGGCAAGCTTGCCTCACTCGAAGCTTCCGCGGGATACAGGGACGCAATGAAAAAGTTCAGCCTGGTCATGGAACAGGAACAGAAAGACCAACAGATGCTGATGGAGGCCATGTACGGTAAGGACCTGAAATGGTGGAAAGCCCGCATCGACAAATACAGGAAAAATACCGACCCCAGGCTGAGCGCTGAGGATACCCTCATGAATCACAGGATGCTGGCTTTTCTTGGCCTGCTGTGCTATTCAAACGCAACCGCCCTGGTCAAACAAAACGACCTGCAACAGTTAAAGCTCGTGATCGGTGTTTATACAATGGTCGAACCCGAAAACTCTGAACCTTATTATGTGATGGCCGTGATGAACGCGAGGGTGAATGATACGGTGCAGGCACTGAACTGGCTTGGAAAGTCGGTCGACAATGGATTCAGAAATAAAGCCAGGGCGCAGTCCCAACCCGAATTCACCATTCTGAAAGATAATACGAAATTCTTTGACCTTATTAAACGAATGAAATGATACCGGAAGAAAATATCCACGGGAAACTTGAATCGCTCAAATCACAGCTTGAGGGTGAACTCTTCACATCCGATTTATGGAAACTGATGTATGCCACGGATGCTTCGGCATTCAGGGAAGTCCCTTTGGGAGTGGCAAGGCCGAAAAACGAAGAGGATCTTCGAAAGATCATCAGCTTTGCTCCAGCGAATGGTATTCCGATTATTCCGCGTACGGCAGGGACTTCGCTTGCCGGACAGGTTGTTGGCTCAGGCCTGGTTGTTGATGTTTCAAAGTATATGACCTCCATCCTGGAGATCAATACTGAGGAACATTGGGTGAGGGTGCAGCCTGGCGTCATTCTGGATGAGCTCAATAAAGTACTTGAAAAGCATGGACTTTTCTTCGGTCCGGAAACATCGACCTCAAGCCGCTGCATGATTGGCGGAATGGTCGGCAATAACTCATGCGGAGCTCATTCCATCCTGTATGGCAGTACCCGTGACCATGTACTTTCAGTGAAAGGGTTTCTGAGTGATTGTTCTGAAGTGGAATTCAGGGATCTTAGCACCGAAGATTTCCACCGTAAATGCGTGGGAGATACACTTGAAAACAAAATCTACCGGCAGATCAGGGATATGCTATCCGCCCCCCTGAACCAGGAAGAGATCCGCCGCGAATACCCCGACCCTTCCATCCACCGCAGGAACACAGGCTACGCAATCGACCTCTTACTTGAAACCGAACCCTTTCTTGATACAGATAAAATTCGAAATTCAATATTCAATGTTCGACATTCGAAATTCAATTTCTCCAGGCTCCTCGCCGGCTCCGAAGGAACCCTGATGTTCATGACCGAAATCAAGTTGAACCTGGTTCCTCTCCCTCCTAAGCAAAAAGCCCTGGTATGCGTGCATTGCCATACCGTGGCCGAATCTTTGAAAGCAAACCTGATCGCCCTTAAATTCAGTCCGGGTTCGGTTGAACTGATGGATAAAGCCATCATGGATTGTACCAAAGACAATATCACCCAGCGTCAGAACAGGTTTTTCATTGAAGGAGACCCGGGGGCCATACTGATCGTTGAATTTGCAAGGGATACCAAGGAAGAGATACGGGATGCGTGTTGCAGGATGGAAGCAGAAATGAGGACAGCCTCATTGGGATACCACTTCCCTGTGGTTTTTCCTCCAGATTTGAAGCGGGTATGGGATCTGCGGAAGGCAGGACTTGGTGTACTCTCAAATTATCCCGGCGACAGAAAGCCCGTACCGGTTACTGAAGACACTGCAGTAAGCCCTGAAAAGCTGCCCGAATACATTGCCGAATTTGATGCGATGCTTGCTTCTCATTCACTCGACTGCGTTTACTACGCCCATGTGGGATCCGGAGAACTTCACCTCAGGCCGGTGCTTAATCTGAGGGATCCCGCCGATGTGGAGCTGTTTCATACGGTTGCCCTGGAGACTGCCAGGATCGTCAAGAAATACAGAGGTTCACTTAGTGGTGAACATGGTGATGGAAGGCTCAGGGGAGAGTTTATCCCCCTTATGATAGGTGATCACAATTATAGCCTGCTTAAAGAGATCAAAGCCTGCTGGGATCCTTTGAACATCTTCAACCCGAACAAGATCGTCGACACTCCGAAAATGAATTCCAGCCTGAGGTTCATCCCCGGCAAAGCCCCCAGGGAACTTAAAACCTGGTTTGACTTCAGTGCAAATCACGGATTGCTCAGGGCAGCCGAGCAGTGCAATGGTTCGGCCGACTGCAGGAACATCGTTGCTACAGGTAAATGGATGTGTCCTTCATACATGGCAACTCTCGACGAAAATGCAACAACCCGGGCAAGAGCCAACATCCTGAGAGAGTTCATTTCAAATTCAACAAAAGCCAATCCGTTCGACCACCGGGAGATCTACGAGGTAATGGACCTTTGCCTGAGCTGCAAGGCCTGTAAGACGGAATGTCCGTCGAATGTGGATGTGGCCAAGCTGAAAGCAGAGTTCCTGCAGCATTATTACGACAGCAATGGGGTTCCACTCAGGTCATGGATGATCGCACACATAAACAGTATTAACCTCTTGGGAAGCCTTGCACCCTCAATATTCAATTTTTTCCAGGAGAACAGTTTCTTCTCTGGAATTACAAAGAAAACACTTGGATTTTCTGAAAAACGAAGTATTCCTCTTCTCTACCGGTATACGTTAAACAAATGGCTCAGGCAAAATCTTACAGATCTTAACTCCTCAATAAAAAACAAAAAAGGAAGTTTTTACCTTTTCGTCGACGAATTCACGAATTACAATGACGTTGAAACAGGGATAGCCTTTGTCAGGCTGTTCAACGGGCTGGGATACGAGATCCTGCTTGCAGGCCATGACCTGAGTGGGCGCACCTTTTTATCGAAGGGGCTCCTGAAGAAAGCGGCTGTCATCGCAAGAAAAAATGTAAACATGTTCAAAGGACTCCTCTCTGATAAGGTTCCGCTGGTAGGCATAGAACCTTCGGCTATCCTTGGTTTCAGAGATGAATACCCCGACCTGGTTGGAGATGCCCTGCGTTCCGGTGCGATAAAGATGTCGGCCCATTGCCTGATGTACGATGAATTCTTCATGCGAGAAGTGAACGCAGGAAGGATAAAGGCTGAAAGCTTTACAGATAAGCCCAGGCATATCAGGCTTCACGGGCATTGCCACCAGAAAGCCCTCGCCTCTGTTGAGGAAACCCGTAAGATGCTCTCGCTTCCCACGAATTATACGGTCGAAGAAATTAAATCGGGATGCTGCGGTATGGCCGGTGCCTTCGGGTATGAGAAAGAACATTTTGAAGTTTCTATGAAAGTGGGTGAACTCGTTCTTTTCCCCGAAATCCGCAAAACCTCAGAAGAAATAAGCATTGCCGCCCCGGGCACCAGCTGCCGCCACCAGATCAAAGACGGTACAGGGAGAACTGCTTATCATCCTGTAGTTTTACTTTCAGAAGCTCTCCGGAGAATTAACTGAAACAGGGTTTATTTCACTTATTTCAATCATTCTCAGGATTCCTCAGAAGGGTCATTGCCTCCGTGAAGGTAATATTTCAGAACCCTGTTGAATAGCGGCACATCGATGGGTTTGGCAATGTAATCATCAAAGCCGCTCTCGAGTATTTCCTCCCGGCTTCCTTTCATCGCGCTTGCTGTAAGAGCAATGACAGGAGTATCGTTTAGTGCTTCCACTTTCCTGATCTCTGTAAAGGCAGAATACCCATCCATGACTGGCAGTGACATATCCATCAGTATCAGGTCGGGCTTGTGTTTCAACGCCATGTTAACTCCTTCCTGACCGTCAACAGCCTCCAGAACGGAATAATCCTTCTGAAGCAGGGCTTTTACAGTTTTCATATTATCAGGATTATCCTCGACTACCAGGATCATGGCTTTGCCGCTGCGGATCCTGCCTTGCATAGGTGGTTTCCTTTTGCTCAGCTGTTTCGGATTGGGGTTAACCATATTGTTGACCTTTGATAGAAGTTCTGTCCTGCTTACGTCTCCTTTTTGTACAAACTGGTGAATATTGTTCCCTTTCAGAAAACTGAGTTCTTCTTTTGTAATATGCTTGGCGGTAAGGATCAGTACGGGGACTTTTGATGTTTCAGGTTTTTCGCGGATCATCTTCAGTACCTGGAAGCCATCAACCTCAGGCATCATCAGGTCAAGTATCATCGCATCAGGTATGACACTTCCGATCTGTTCAAGGGCTTCCTTACCGCTTCTCGCAATAATTACAGTGTAATTCTGCCCGGCAAGAATTTCCCTGATTTGTATGATGGAGGGTTCACTGTCTTCGACCAGGAGAATGATTTTTCCGGTCCCGGCATCAGGCGGCAGGTCCCGGGAGATTTCCTTGTTAAAGGCAGGCTTGAAACCTGATGCATTGTCTGGTAAGGTATTCTGAACATCCGGCTTTATCGGGAGTATAAGTGTAAATGTGGACCCAACGCCTTTTATGCTCTCAACATTGATCTCTCCCTGTAACAAAGCCGCAAATTTCTTTGAGATTGCAAGCCCGAGTCCGGTGCCACCAAACCTGCGCGATGCCCCCTCTTCAGCCTGCCTGAACTCGTCAAAAATAAATGGCAGGTCTTTTTGTGAAATCCCTATCCCCGTATCTTTAACCGAGATCATAAGGTCGCTTCCCAGAACTTTTGCATTCACTTCGACACTGCCGGTTTCGGTGAACTTGATCGCGTTACTGAGAATATTCTGAAGTATATGCCTGCATTTGACATAATCGCTGCTGATCAAAGGAAGCCCTTTCGGGGCTTTATTCTGAAGATCGATCTTCTTGTCCTTCGCTTGTTGCATAAGGATTGTCAACACCTCATCCAGCAGATTATAAACACTGAAAGGAGCAATATTGACGTCTTCCTTGCCGGCTTCTATCCTCGACAGGTCAAGTACATCGTTAATCAGCAAAAGAAGGTTTTTCCCGTTTCTTTCAATGATCTCAATAAAGCTTGCCTCCTCCTCGGGGATTATGCCGGCAAGCCTGCGTCCCAACACTCCCGACAAGGCAATAACTGAATTCAGGGGAGTTCGCAACTCATGGCTCATATTTGAGAGGAATGAACTTTTCAGGCGGTTCGCCTGATCAAGCTGATGCTTCTGCATCTCGAGTTCAACATTCTGTTCTGTAAGCTCGTTGCCCTGGATTGCAAGCTCACTGGCCCTTTCGTCAAGTTCGCGGTTCTGTACTTCAAGCCTTTCAGAAAAATCGAGAATTTTCTGGCGGGCGACAACGCCGTTGAAACGGGCGGTGAGAGTATTATGAAGATCATTGATGATCTGAAAAACTTCGGGAGTGTAAGTGTGCATGGAAGCCAGTGAGAGTATGGCAACCGTTTCATCACCCGACTTTACAGGCATACTTATAATTTCGCGTGGCTTGAAGGTGCCGGTCGTTGTGGAGACAATCATTGGGGTATCGGCAGGAATATCGCTTAAAACATAGATTTTCCCGCTGGCGACAGCCAGTCCGAATTCTCCTTCGTAACCGGCAGCAGAAAACGGAGTGGAACTGGTAGTATTCAGACCGATTGATTCAAACCGTTCGAATAATGTTTTCTGTTCGTTCAGAAGAAATATTGCCCCAACCTGAGAGGATGTCATTTCGAGAAGAACATTCAACAATTTATGACAGAAATTATGGAGACCCTCTTCGGTAAGCATCACGGCAGAAACTTTACCTACAAGTTCCCTTTTTATGATCTCAGTCTTGTTAACCGACGCAAGCCTGTTAAACGAAGAAGCAAGCATTCCAAATTCGTTATCAGAGGTATACTCCATGCGGGCATCAAGGTTTCCCTTTCGGTATTCATCAGTAACCTTGATCATTTCGTCAATGGGGGTCCTGATGTTTTTTATAAGGAGGAAGCTTATCAGGAGGACCAGGATAAGAATGATAACAATAACAAACAGAAGAAATTGCTGCAGGTCACTCCTGCCTTTTTGAGCCTCAGCATAAAATTTATCGGCCCTGTCAATAGCAAACCTGCTCACGTCATCGATTTGCTTTAAAATGAGATCCACCTGAACACTTTCCCTGCCACCGGCAACAGCCAGACGCTCGGCTTCAGACTTCCTGCCTGATTTCAGCAGGTTTAAAATCTCAACCTTGAACGGTTTATAGGCAGCAATTGCATCACGAATTTCATCTACATCTGTTGGCGGACCAAGGTAGGCCTTCTCTATGATCTCAACCTGCTTGAAGGCATTGGCATCAAAGATCTCCATATTGACCAGAAGTGACTGTTCCTTTTGTTCATCGTTAAGTATAATCAGGTCTTTCAATGAACGGTGTATCTTCAGAATATCTGACTGAAGTTCTGAGATGGCCCGCCTGACCTTAAGGGGATGCTGGTACAAACCATCGGTTTGTTCCCATAAACTTCCGGACTGGTACCAGGCCACAACACCCAGAATAAGTACGAAGAAAAAGATCAGGACCATACCGATTCTTAACTGCAAGCCGATTTTAAGATCTTTTAGTTTCATGTCAGAAAATTTAAATCCTTAACCTTAAATACTTACCTTGACTTCTGAAAGACTGCGGCCGGGGGAGCTACAGGCCTTAACCTGGTTTTCGCAACAATTTCCCTTTCAGCCTCCCCTGTAACCAGGTAACCACCGGGTGAAAGCGATTGATACAATTTATTAAGTATACCATTTCTGATTTCCTGCTTATAATAGAAAAGCACATTGCAGCAGAATACCAGGTCGAAACCCCCGAAAATACTTGCAGCCGGACTTACCGAAACAGAATCAAGAAAGTCGTGGTGAGAAAAATCGATATTGTCTTTCAGCGTTCCGTTAATGCGGTAGACAGACTTGCTCACGTTAAAATACCGGGAAATTCGTTTCAAACTGATGTCCTGCACATCTGAAAGTGTATAAATTCCTTCACGTGCTGCTGAAAGGGCCTTTTCTGAAAGATCGGTTGCAAATATCCTGAACTGAACCTTTTTTTCTTTCATGCGGATGATCTCATCCAGTTTCATGGCAATGGAATAAGGTTCCTGCCCGGTAGAGCATCCGGCCGACCAAATCCTGATACCTGTATTTGAATTCCTTTCTTCAATCAAATGCGGGAGCACAAGCTGTTCGAGCAGGGCAAACGTAAGAGGATTCCTGAAAAACTCGGTATAGCATATATTCATTGAATCATACAGCATCAGAGCCTCGCCCTTATCATTCTTCAATAATCCTGTATACACACCAAGGTCGGAAATGTTCAGAGCGCCCATTCTCTTTTCAACTGATTTGGACAGGAAGGTATGTTCAAAAACCGATAAATCCAGTTTATGAACCCTTCCAAGGAGATTTACAATTTCTTCTAAGGCTTGTGTTTCAAGGAAGACCATAACGCAGATTATTCTACAATTATATATTTTTCATCCATGCCGGCTTCTTTTAACAGCAGGTTGATCTCCTTTTTCAGCTCAACCATAACAAGTTCGCGACCGACAGTCATTTCGTTGAACCGCTCCAGTTCAAGGATCTTCTGCTGCAGTTCTATTTCATTGTTTTTTCGGTCAGTAACATCAATGCATAAGCCTACCATCCGTAAGGGCTGTTCTCCTTTATAAATTGTACGTCCAACCGCCCTGATAGACCTGACTTCTCCTGAAGCAAGTATGATCCTGTAATCGTTAACAAGCTCAATATGGTCCCTGATCGCCTCGGATATTTTCAGCGAAGCCGCTTCCAGGTCATCGGGATGAACACGCTTTGTCCAGGTTTCAAATCCTGCAACTGTATCCTGCGGGAGTCCGAAGACTATTAAGAACTGTGGAGACCAATAGAAAGAATTCTTAATGATATCCCAGTCCCAGGTTCCGGCATTATTTGTTTCCAGGGCGAGCCGGAGCCTTTCACTTGTTTGTAATATCTCCAGTTCAGCATTTTTATGTTTTGTAATATCCATGACTTCCATCTGAAGGGCTGGTTTGCCGTTATAGTCAACGGCTGATATTATGCCCTCTATCCATCGTATAGTTCCATCTTTTTGAATTATCCTCATTTCTATTGAAGATGATACAGGGTCGCCGCTTAAGCGGGCAGAATAATCTTTCATTGCCCCCTCAAGGTCCTCAGGGTGTACCATGTTGAGAATGCCGGCATTGGATTTTGCCAGAATTTCTTCAACTGTACATCCATATATATTTGCAAATGCGTTGTTTGCATAAACAAACAAACCATTCTGCAAGAGAGCAAAACCCAAGCGCAAATTGCCGAGCGCCGATTGGATATAATCAGCATTCATCATCATAATTCAGGTTTTAATCCAGAAAAGATTCTATTTCAAAAACTCGTTCAACACATCAACAAGTTCCTCCACACGAATAGGTTTTGAAAGATATCCGGAACAGCCTGCATTAAGGGTTTTTTCCCTGTCGCCGGTCATTGCGTAAGCTGTGGTGGCCACAATATGAATATTGCCTCGTTCAACAAGCATGCGGCGCGTAATCTCAAGCCCGGGTATATCGGGCAGCTTAATATCCATCAGAACCAGGTCTATCTCGGGATGCTCAATAAACAGCTGCATGGCCTGTGCCCCATCCCAGGCATGAAATATATTAAGGCCCAGTTTGTTCAGGATAATATTCAGAAGATAAAAATTATCCGGTTCGTCTTCAACGATCAGTACAGTTTTACCGTTAAATTCTGCTTTGCCTTTTTCCATCGGCTTTTCCTCCACAGTTTTAAAACCGGATTGGTTATAGGGTATACTGAAATTGAAACATGATCCGAGTGAAGGAGTTGATTCTAAGCTTATCTCGCCTCCAAGGCTTTTTACGAAGGCATTGGAAATCGAAAGGCCAAGGCCTGTTCCACCGTATTGACGGGCCAGGCCTGTTTCGACCTGCCAGAACCTGTCGAAGACTGCGCTCCTGTGTTCTTCAGAGATTCCTATTCCTGTATCTTTGATGAAAAATTCAAGTTTGTCATTAACGCACTTATATCCGAAGTCCACCTGCCCCTTCTGTGTGAATTTAATGGCGTTTGAAAGAAGATTCTCAAGGATTTGCCGGAGTTTGGGCTGGTCAGAGATAATGCTGCAACTGTTGCATTCAAGATCCTTGAGGAGGTTCAGCGTCAAGCCTTTTGTCACTGCTTTCACCTGGTAGTTCTCGGCCAGAGAATCCATAAGATCATTGAGGCAAAATTCTACCTGTTCTGTTTCAATCAGACCTGCTTCAATCTTCGATATATCAATGATATCGTTAATGATGTGCAGAAGTTGCTGGCAGTTGTCATTGATGATCCTGATGTATCTGTCCCTTTCCGGAATGCTGATATCGGTGTCGGTAAGCAATTCTGAGAACCCTATGATACCATTCATCGGCGTCCGGATCTCGTGAGACATATTGGCCAGGAAGGCAGATTTCAGGCGGTCGCTTTCTTCGGCTTTATTTTTTGAGATCAGGAGTTCCGATTCATATTTCTTTCTAACCGAAATATCCACGAGTGCACCATAAAGCAAATACTCCCCAGTGTTTTCGGCATCAACCATACATTTCACGAATGAATCCATCCAGGCAACGTCCCCGTTCTTTCTCATAATACGAAGTTCTGTATGGCCTGAAGCACCGGGTTCCATTCCGCTCACGAACTTGTCGAATAATACCTTGTCACTTTCAACAACCATGAACTCCCAGCATCCACTCTCCATCAGTTCTTCGTTCGAATACCCGGTAAGTGATTCTGTGGCGCCGCTGATCCAGCTTAATTGAAAACTCTTTCCAGGTTTCCTGGTGCACGAATAAGCGACGTCGGAAATGATATTTGAGATATACCTATGCCGTTTTTCACTTTCACGAAGGGCGAGTTCGCTTTTCTCACGGGCCTGCATCTCCTTTTTAAGGTCTTCAAAAAGATTCAGAGTAGCTACCTGGGTTTGCTTAAGTTTCTGGTTTGCTTTTTGCAGCTCTTCTTCAGCTTTCTTTCGTTCCGAAAGTTCCTTCTCTATTTCAAGAGTGCGTTCCCTGACAAGAGTGGAAAGCTCCGTCTTTTCCATCCTCTGAATGTCGGCCGATTCTTTGATCTTTGCCATAGCCTTGACCTGCGCTATGAGCTCAACCGGATCAAGAGGCTTTGCAAGAAATGCTTCCGCCCCTGCTTCCAGTGCTTCTATCCTTGTACTGCGATCAGTTTTCAAGGCCGTAAGAATGATCACCGGGATATGACTGATCCTTACATTTTCCTTGAGTTTCCGGCAAACACTCAAGCCATCAAAGACAGGCATGACTATATCGAGCAGTATCACATCGGGGTTTTCTGACAAGGCCAGGCTTATACCTGATCTTCCATCAAGGGCTGTAAGAACTTTTGTTCCCGGGATAGCATCAGCGATGACGGCTTTCAGGGTTATAAGGTTATCCTGATTGTCATCAATGGCCAGAATTTTTAAGACTTTCGTACTCATCAGCAAATTTTCGGGTAATATATAATATTACTTTTTCCCTGAACGATCAGGGTAATAACCCAACATTGACAAGGCTGTGAATCGTTCACACACCCATACAAATATACAAAAATAGTTTCGCTAATCCAATGAAAGCAAATAAATTCCGACCAAAAAGCTTTAATTTTTCAGTCCTCTGTTCTCAAGAAGCGGATCAATAGTTGGCTGTTTCCCGCGGAAATCAATATACATCTGCATGGCATCCTTAGATCCTCCTTTTTCAAGAATATCTTTACGGAATTTTGTCGCGGTTGCATGATCGAAGATATTCCCGGTTTCTTTGAAAGCCTGGAACGCATCGGCATCCAGAACTTCGGCCCAGATATAGCTGTAATAACCTGCAGTATAGCCACCGGTCATGGTGTGCTGAAAATAGGTAGACCTATAGCGTGGCGGAATCTGTTCGATCAGTCCGATTTTATTCATCTGGTCTGCTTCGAACTTCAGTACGTCAAGGTTAGCTGATACTTCGGGAGAGGTATGATAATCCATATCGAGGTATGAAGCGGCAAGGTATTCGGTGGTTTTGAATCCTTCACCATATTTTCCGCTTTTGGTTATTTTATCGACGAGTTCTTTAGGGATTACTTCTCCTGTAATGTAATGCTTTGCATATACTTTGAGCACTTCGGGCTCAAAGGCCCAATGTTCGTTGATCTGAGAGGGTAGTTCAACAAAATCCCTCGGCACTCCGCTTATTCCTTCATACCTGACATCCTTGAAGAGTCCGGCGAGGTTATGCCCGAATTCATGAAAAAAGGTCTCAACCTCATCCGCAGTCAATAATGCAGGTTTATCACCCGAAGGAGCGGTAAAATTGCATACGATGGACATTACCGGAGGCACTCTTTTCCCGTTTTCATAGGACTGGGATCTGTAGCTTCCGCACCAGGCCCCTCCTCTTTTGGAAGCACGTGGATGGAAATCCATATAAAACACGCCAAGCAGATTGCCATCAGCATCGGAGCATGAATACAATTTAACTCCTTCGAAATACGTGGGGGCATCTTTCACCTCTTCAAATGATATTCCGTAAAGTTTGTTGGCTACATAGAATATCCCTTCTCGTACATTGTCGAGCTTGAAATACGGCTTAACCACCTCCTCGTCCAGGTCGAAGCGGGCTTTTTTTACCTTTTCGCTGTAGTAGCGCCAGTCCCAGCCCCGGAGTTCAAATTTTGTTCCTCCCTGGTTGATAAGCTGCTGCATGCTTTCTCTCTCCTTCTTTGCCATGGCAATTGCAGGAGTCCATATCTGCCCGAGTAGTTTATACACATTATCGGGGTTTTTGGCCATGCGGTCATCCAGCACAAAGGATGCAAAATTCGCATAGCCCATAAGCTTTGCTTTTTTCTCGCGAAGGGAGACCAGTTCCATGATGACTTTCTTATTATCCTTTGCGTTATTGTTGTTGCAGCGGTTTATGTAAGCATTGAAGATCTTTTCCCTGAGGTCTCGTTTGTCGGAGAATTGAAGGAAAGGCATGACGCTGGGATTCTGAAGGGTGATCACCCATTTGCCTTTAGTGGTAGAATCGCGGTTCGCTGCTTCAGCTGCTGCGCTGATCATGTCGGCAGGCAGTCCTGAGAGTTCATCTTTTGTGTTGAGCACAAGTTTAAAGGCATTTGTTTCGGCAAGCAGGTTCTGACCGAAGGTGAGTTGAAGCATACTGATCTGTTTGTTCATTTCACGAAGTTTCGCTTTTCCGGCAGAATCCAGTCCGGCCCCTCCCCTGATAAACCCTTTATACGTTTCTTCGATCAGCCTGAGCTGGTCAGGATCGTATTTTACATTCGTTCGTCGGCCATATAAACTTTTCACCCTTTCAAATAATTTCGGGTTCAGGTTGATATCGTCGCTGTGTTTACTGAGCATGGGCGATAGTTTCCGGGCTATATCCTGCATTTCAGGATTGGTATTGGCGCCGTTCAGGGCATAAAACACCGAACTAACCTTTTCGAGAAGTTTCCCGCTGCGGTCGTAGGCTGCAAGGGTATTTTCAAAGGTCGGTGCTTCAGGATTACCCAATATGGCGTCGATCTCCATGTTTTGTTCGGCCATCCCTTTTTCAAACGCCGGAATATAATACTCGTTTTTGATCAGGCTGAAAGGGGGAACACCGAAAGGAGTATTCCATTCTTTGAAAAACGGGTTTTCGATGTCCGAATCAACGGCCACGGCCGTCACAGGACCAGTAGGCGAAATCTGGGCTTTGCCTGGGGTTATCAGCATAACGATCAGAAAAGATAAGAGTAAAAGATTTTTCATAGGTAAGGGAGTTGGTTTCCTGCAAAAATAGGAATTTAATTTTCTGTCAGGCTCAGTGGGGTGCAGATGTTTGACTAAATTTCGATTTTCTCTCCGTCGGTGGCCAGGATGGTTTCGGGGAACACCGATCGGGCTTCTTCGAGAAGGGGCTGAAGGTCGTCGTAGCGGGCCGAGAAATGCCCGATCAGCAGCTTTTTCACTTCCGCTTTCGAAGCTATGGTGGCGGCTTCGAAGGCGGTACTGTGAAGTTTTTCATGCGCGGCGGCGACCATATTATGAAGAAAAGTGGCTTCGTGGTATAGCAGGTCGACTCCCCGGATATGCTGAATGATCTCTTCGTTGTAAGCCGTGTCGGAGCAGTAGGCATATGACCTGGCTTGCCTTACTCTGATGGTTGATGCATGCTGTTCAACGAAAAGGAACCCATTCGTGGGTACGCTGTGCAGCAAAGGGAATGTGTACACTTTCAGCCTTTCGGCATCAATGATCAGTTCCCTGCGGTCGGACACCAGGGGATGAAATATCAGCGGATAAATTAGAGTTGTTCGTGATGCGGCAAGCTGAAGATCGATAATCTGCTGCAGGTCTGGATGGGCATAAATATTAAGTTCCTCTTTGCGGCCGAGCAGGTGCAGGCTTGTTAGAAAGCCGATAAGTCCGTAAAAATGGTCCCCGTGAAGGTGGGAGATCAGCACATGTTTAATTCTCTGGAAATGTATTTTGTAACGGCGGAGTTGCAGCTGGGTGCCCTCTGCGCAGTCTATCAAAAACAAGCGCTCATTTGCGTTGAGCAAATGAGCGCTTGGATTGCGATGCAAAGTCGGTATTGCCGAATTGCTTCCCAGTATGGTCACTGAGAATGTCATAAGGCTTATTCTGCCTTAGGTTCTTCGGCCTTTCCTTCTTCTGCCTTAGGTTCGTCGGTCTTTCCTTCTTCTGCCTTAGGTTCGTCGAAAGGAAGTTCGGCCTGGGGCTCGGGAGCCTTGGGAGTACGCTGCAACTCCTCAGCAGCCATCATGTCGGCCTTGAGGTTCGCCAGTGATTCAATATCTCCGAGGGTTGTCTTCTCCAGGTTATCCTTCAGCTTTTTAACAGCCTTCTTGGTATCCTTTTCCTTCTTCTGTCCGGCCTTGGCTTCCTTGTTCTTTTCAGCGTAGGCAGCATCCTGGTGGATCTTGGTATGAGAAAGGATGATCTTCTTGTTCTCTTTCGAAAACTCGATGACCTTGAAGTCAAGGATCTCTTCCTCCCTTGCAGAAGTGTTGTCTTCTTTATGCAGATGGCGTGTGGGAGCAAAGCCTTCAACACCATACGGCAAGGCAACGATGCCGCCCTTGTCGTTCATGCTGACGATGGTTCCCTTATGCACCGAACCTACCGAGAATACGCTTTCAAACACATCCCAGGGGTTTTCTTCGAGCTGTTTGTGGCCGAGGCTGAGCCTGCGGTTCTCAACATCCACATCCAGAACCATGACTTCTATGTTTTCGCCGATCTTGGTGAATTCAGCAGGATGCTTGATCTTTTTCGACCAGCTGAGGTCAGAAATATGGATCAGTCCGTCAACACCTTCCTCAAGTTCGACAAAGATGCCGAAGTTGGTGAAGTTGCGTACAATAGATGTATGCTTCGACTTGAGGGGATATTTTTCCTTGATGTTATTCCAGGGATCCGGGATGAGCTGCTTGATACCCATCGACATCTTGCGCTCTTCGCGGTCAAGTGTGAGGATAACGGCTTCAACTTCCTGTCCGACCTTGAGGAAATCATGTGCAGTGCGCAGATGCTGTGACCAGGACATTTCGGAAACGTGGATGAGGCTTTCAACGCCGGGTGCGATCTCAACGAAAGCGCCGTAATCGGCTATAACCACTACGCGGCCTTTAACTTTGTCGCCAACCTTGAGGTTCTGGTCAAGAGAATCCCAGGGATGAGGTGTAAGCTGCTTGAGGCCGAGGGCGATCCTTTTCTTGTTATCATCAAAATCAAGGATAACGACTTTGATCTTCTGATCGAGCTTGACGATCTCTTCGGGATGATTGATGCGTCCCCAGCTGAGGTCAGTAATATGGATAAGTCCGTCAACACCACCCAGGTCAATAAATACCCCATAAGAGGTAATGTTTTTGACAGTGCCTTCGAGGATCTGTCCCTTTTCAAGTTTCTTGATGATCTCTGCTTTCTGGGCTTCGAGTTCGTCTTCGATAAGGGCTTTATGTGAAACGACAACGTTCTTGTATTCGTGGTTGATCTTGACAACCTTGAACTCCATGACCTTGTCAACAAACACATCATAATCGCGGATGGGTTTCACATCGATCTGTGAACCGGGGAGGAATGCCTCGATACCAAAAACGTCGACAATAAGTCCGCCCTTGGTGCGTGATTTGACATGACCCTTAATGATCTCCTGGTTGTCATAAGCGGTGTTGATGCGTTCCCATGACTTCAGGATACGGGCTTTTTTGTGCGAAAGAAGAAGCTGTCCGGTGGTGTCTTCCTGGTTCTCGATATACACTTCCACTTTGTCGCCGATCTTGAGGTCGGGATTGTAGCGGAATTCATTGGCCATAAGCACGCCGTCGGATTTAAAGCCGATGTTAACCACGATTTCGCGGTTCGTCATGCTCACCACAGTACCTTCGATAAGTTCGTGGTCCTGGATGGCCTTGAGGGTCTGATCATAGACATCTTCGAGATGTTTACGCTCATCGGCTGAATACAATTCAAATTTCTTTCCGATCGAGTCCCAGTCAAATTCTGTATCAGGCTGAGGAGGTGCCGGTTTTCTTCTAATTTCTTTTACTTGTGGAATTTCTGCAACAGGTTCTGCAAGGGTCTCTGCAACAGGTTCTGCAACAGGTTCTGCAAGGGTTTCAGCAACAGGTTCTGCAATGGTTTCTGCAACAGCTTCTGCAATGGTTTCTGCAACAGTTTCTGCAACTGCTTCGGCCTGTGGTGCTTCAACCACGGGGTTTTCTGGTTCAACATTAACGTTCTGCTCCATGTTGACATTGGTTTCTTCAGGAGTCATTCAATAAAATTTTTCTGTGGAGGCGGATGGCCGCCTGCCGGGTTTGACAATAAATTTGTTTTCCGGGGATTTAAAATAAAGAACATGAGGTCATTCCACCCCGGATAAAATGGGGGTGCAAAGGTAGGCAAAATCTTTGAATCCACCAATAAAACATGTACTTTTGCCGAAAAATAAGGGATATGCCTCTGAAATGCGGAATCATCGGACTTTCAGGCTCGGGAAAGACGAGCCTGTTCAACTGTATCTCATCAAACCGGGCTGAGACACATAAGGCTGCCTTCACAGGCACCAAATCCAACCTTGGAACCATGAATGTTCCCGATCCCCGCCTTTATGAAATCGACAAATTTATCCACGCGGCCAGGATCCTTCCTACGACCATCGAGATGGTCGATATCCCTGGTCTTTCGAAAGGCGGAAGCAATTCATTCCTTGCCGACATCCGTAATGTGGATGCGCTGATCCACGTTATCCGCTGCTTCGACGACCCTAACATGCCGCACATTGATGGTTCAGTTGATCCTGTCAGGGACAAAGAGACAGTTGACCTTGAACTCCAGATCAGAGACCTCGAACTTGTCGACCGCAAGATACAGAGGGTTGACAAAATAGCAAAGGGAGGCGACAAGGATGCAAAGAAATGCGTAGAAGTGCTACAGGTTTACAAAAACCACCTCGAATCTTTTCAGAGCGCCCGTACTGCCGATGTTTACGAAGAAGATAAAAAGTACATAGCCGATATTGCCTTACTCACCGACAAACCCGTGATGTACGTATGCAATGTAGATGATATTTCAGCGGTTAGCGGCAACGCATACTCTTCCAGGTTTATAGGGGCAATAACGTCAGAAAACGCTGAAGTCCTTATTGTTGCAGGGAAACTGGAATCTGAAATCGCGGAACTTGAGCAGGAAGAAGACAGGAAAGTGTTCCTCGCCGATGCCGGCTTAACTGAACCCGGTGTAAACCGCCTTGTGAGGGCTGCATTTCACCTCCTCGACCTCCAGAATTTTTTTACCGCCGGACCAAAGGAAGTAAGAGCATGGACGATCAGGAAAGGCATGACGGCACCACAGGCTGCAGGGGTCATACACAGCGACCTGGAAAGGGGATTTATCCGCGCCGAGGTAATGAAATACAATGACTTCATCACCCTCGGTTCTGAACACGCCTGCAGGGAAAAGGGAAAACTGTTTATTGAAGGGAAAAACTATATTGTCGACGACGGGGATATACTCCACATCCGTTTCAATGTTTAGACAAAGCGGGCGAAGGATTTAAGCTTTTCGATAAAATCGGCTTTTTTGCGAACCGAAACTTCCACTTCGGAATTGTCTTCCATGATCACCGATCCCCCTTTGCCCTTAAGGTACCTTTTAACATATACCAGGTTGATCAGATGCTTGCTGTGAATACGCGAAAACGGCAGGTCTTCGAGGATCTTCTCGTAATTGTTCATTGATTTGGACGCAACGAATTTCTGCCCGTTCGCCAGGTAGAATGTGGTATACACATCATCGGCTTCCAGCCTTACCACATCTCCCAGCTTCACAATATTAAGGCCGTCGGAACTGGGAATGATGATCTTTTCCTGTCCGCCTTTAAGGCTTTCTTTTAAAACAGAGATTCTGTCTTCAATATCCTCATCCTTTTCCCTTGTATCCCTGTAACGGTCAAAAGCGGTTTTAAGTCCATCGAAAGTGACTGGTTTGACAATATAATGAAGAGCAGAGAATTCAAAAGCCCTCACTGCATACTTATCGAATGCAGTCACAAAAATCACCTGGAACTTATGATAAGTCACACCTTCTATTACATCGAAGCCTTCCCCGTCGGGCAGGTTCACATCGAGAAAAAGCATCTCGGGTTTTGTTTCATCGATCAGGGCAATAGCATCTTTGACGTTCATCGCCGTTCCAATGATGCTGACCTCCGGAAAGAATTTCTGGAGCATCGTTTGCAGGGTCAGCAAACTGGCTTTGTCGTCATCAACCAGGACAGTCCTAATTGCATCTTCCATAGGAGGCGGTTTTTCGGCAGACAAAAATACGAAAGAATAAGTACCTTTGCATCCGCAAGCTAAAATAGTAATATTTACATAACAATGCATCTGACTGTTGATAATATTTTGCAAAAAACCTTCCTTGACCGGGACGATATATTGCAGCTTCTTTCCTCCGGTAAAAGTGAATCTGAAAAATTGTTCACAAAATCTCACGAGGTAAAGACTTTACACATCGGGCATAAAGTCTATTTCAGGGGCCTGATAGAATATTCCAATATCTGTTCGAAAGATTGTTTTTACTGCGGAATCAGGAAAGACAACGGGCGGTATCAAAGGTATACGCTCAGCGACGAGGAAGTCGTTGAGGCCGCAAAGTATGCATTTGAGAATAAATTCGCTTCAATAGTGATACAGTCGGGGGAACAAACGAGCAGAGCCTTTACCCTCACCATTGAAAAACTTCTTAAAAAGATACACCAGGCCACAGGGAATGAACTTCATATCACCCTTTCACTAGGAGAGCAGGAAAAAGACACTTATAAACGCTGGTTTGATGCCGGCGCCCAGCGGTACCTCCTCAGAATAGAAGTTTCAAATCCCGAACTTTATGCAAAACTCCATCCAAACGATGAAAGGCATTCTTATAAAGCCAGGCTCGAATCTCTTGGATTATTGAAAACCCTGGGATTCCAGGTCGGCACGGGTGTTATGATAGGCCTGCCCTTCCAGACCACCGCCGACCTTGCCGACGATCTTTGCTTCTTCAGGGATTTTGATATCGATATGGTCGGCATGGGACCTTATGTTGAACATGAGGATACTCCTTTATACACATTACGCCACCTCATCCCTTCTGCCGAAGAGAGAGTGGACCTTTCTATTAAAATGGTTGCTGTGTTGCGGCTCATCATGCCCGATATCAATATTGCCGCAACCACGGCCATGCAGACCCTCGATCCCAGGGGACGGGAAAAAGCGATCTTTGCCGGATCCAACGTCCTTATGCCGAACCTGACTCCGGTGAAGTACCGCGACAATTACCTGTTGTATGAAAACAAACCCAACGTCAAGGACCAGCCCGAGGAAACCCGGATAGCTCTTGAAAAACATATCAAAGCCGCGGGGGATGAGATCGGGTACGGGGAGTGGGGCGACAGCAGGCACTTTGGGAAGAGAAGTACGAATTACGAATGACGAATAACGAATTACGAATGACGAATTACGAATGACGAATGACGAATGACGAATGACGAATGACGAATGACGAATGACGAAT
>JBAXLI010000058.1:0-24997 GCA_037134895.1 Bacteroidota bacterium | reverse complement strand
TCGAACCTGAAAAACCTGTTGTTCCTGCTCCTGAACCGGTCAAGGAAATGACCCTTATGGAGAAAATCCTCAAGGTCGAAAACTTCCAGTTGGTTATCGAAAAAAGGGCCATACTGGTCCAGACCCGTAGCGAACTGCAAAGGCTTCAGACGGCATCCAATGATTTCAACTGCTACATGATGCTTAACGACTCAGACGGAAATGTCTTTACCACCAGTTTCACCCCTGGCATCAAGAAAGTTATTGATTTTCTCAGGTCATCATTCGATGCAAGCATCTCGGATGTCGAAAACAAAATTACTTTCTGAACCTTTGGTTCTCGAACTAATTCTGGCGTTCAGGCTTAGGTCTGAACGCGGTTTTTTTATATCGTAAGACTTCTTAAAGAAACCGGAATTACCAGGTTCTCTTGACGTTCTTTGATTTATTCAATGCTTTTCGGGTTTTCTTTTTCACTTCTTCTCAGATAAATTCATTTCCTAATTCAATAATCGCTAGGGGTTCAAGCACCCTTTTCACTTGTTTTGAATAGTCCTTTCTCATGGCATTTTTATTACATTATCTCAAATGTTCGAAAAAATGATAGCAATTGCTTACTTTTTTGCATTTAATCCCTATGTTTTGGTCGAATACAGCATGAATTTCTCAGTTGAGTTTTTTCTCACCTGGTTGTCAATTGCTTATCCCTGAATGTTTTCAAAATAATACTCTCTCCTGGTATCATGGATGTAAATATTTTCTCAGTCCATCCTTTGACGAACCCATTGAGGGAATCAAAAGGAAATGTGATTTCTGACTTGAGTTCGATTTTGAAGAATTAAACCTCACCCCTTGTAATGAGGTGCATTTGGATTGATCCTTGTGGTTGATTGTTAAATTTTGTATTGATATAGAAAATTGTTTAATTTTGATATGCTATATAATTATAATGGTAGCTCCCATTCATTATTCTCTACTTATAATTGAGTTCCCTGGATGTTTTCATTATGCTTCCTGGTGGTAATCACCTGAAGATGTTTGAGATAAAGAATTTTGTTTTCTGATTTAGAATATTACTCGACCTAAGATTAACATTGACATATAGATAATCAGCTTTTAAGGATTCAGGTCAGACTTATTGGTTCATACAAACATGGCCCCCCCCCCTGATGTTAAAAATCTGATTGGAATTACTTGCCAATTAATCCAATTCTATTCACAAGATGAAACGGTTACTTATTCTAATGTTTCTTATTCACTAAAAGCATTGTATAATGAATACAGCTATCCTGTTTGACACCCTGTCAATCCAAAACTATGTCTTCGGCTCCAATAAGTTGAAAGAAAATCTGGGAGCTTCATTCCTGGTCGAAAATGTATATAAGGTGCTTATTACAAAAGAAAAAGAGCAAAAACTAAAAGTTGGATACATTGGAGGTGGCAATGCCCTTGTTTTTATCGACAGTGAAGGTTCTGCAAAGGAGCTAGTCAAGGAGTTTACAACAACACTGCTTTATGAATCACCGGGACTTTCAGTTTCAGTGGCAATAGACCCTGATTTTTCGAGAGCGGATCCGTTTAGTGATAAGTTAGGTAAATTGTTTACGGATCTGGCAGTAAACAAAGGTCGTTTTTTCCCTGTGGATAGTATTCCGACTCATGGTATCACCGCGGTTTGTCCACACACCGGATATTCGGTCGAAGGGATGATCAGATACGAAAATACCACTACCCTATTATCCTCAATGGCCCTAAGTAAACTTTCTGCTTCTAAAGAAGCAAATAAGGAAGTCGAAACGCTTTCTGAGTTGGCCGGTATTGCCCAGGAATTCTCTTTCACTGATCAATTGGACAGACTAGGGCAAAGAAAAAATGAAGATTCCCACATAGCCGTAGTACATATCGACGGAAATGGATTTGGTGAAGAATTCCGGAAATTACAAGACTTGGATAGTATAAAGTTACTTTCTTCTGCGGTTAAAAATGCTGTTCAGGAATCATTCGGCTATATTTTAAAACTAATAGCCATCCATTCAAAGGAGTTATCCGAATCCATTGAATTTGTTAAGGATACGGACGGGAGGCGGGTACTTCCGATTCGTCCCATAGTCCTGGGAGGTGATGATATAACATTTGTGTGTCATGGCAAACTGGGCATCTGGTTGGCTGAGCATTTTATGTATAAATTTCAGGAATATCGACTGCCAGATGGCATCCCGTATTCATCCTGTGCAGGTATTGCCATTGTTAAAACAAAATATCCTTTCTACAGGGCATACCAATTAGCGGAGGAATTGTGTACCAACGCTAAAAAGAAGCGCAAGGATTCCGGTAATAAACGCGGTGAGGGTAACTGGATTGACTTCCACCTGGCGTATGGTGGTTTAGGTAATTCCCTGGAAGAAATTCGCATTCTTCAATATCAAAACAGTAACAACAAACCCATTTATTCAAGGCCTTTTAGTTTAGCCCCCACCGGAATGACCAATTCAATTGAGACCCTTAAAAAGCAAGCTGTTCTATTGCGACGATCCCTGCCTAATACCAAAATCAAAGATTTACGTGAGATTCTCACACACGATCAGGCTTCCAAGGAGGTTTTCATCGAACACCTTATTCATCAACATGAGGATTTTAGATTGAAGTTTTGCGAACACAGGTCAGCAACATCTAAGTTAGAGAATTATCCGTTTTTTGATATGATCGAATTGCTTGAACTATATCCAACAAACCTCTTAAATGTAATTCAAGATGCCACAACAGAACTATAAACTACAAATCAGGCTTCTCTCCGATGCTCTTATTGGGGCGTCGGAAGGCTTTGGCGCCATCATCGATAAGGATTCTGTATTTGATCAAGTTGGATTGCCGGTAATCCCTGGTAAACGTGTTAAAGGTATTCTTCGCGAGCAGGCGGAATTCCTAGCGAAATTTGGTCAAATTAAACCTGATATTGATATGCTCTTTGGGTTTATCGGCATGACTGATAAATCCCAGGAATACCTTTCGGTTGGAAATTTTGTTCTAGAAAATTACAAGGACAACTTTGAATGTCTTAAATGCTTGATTAGCAAGGGGAGTATTACGCGTTCGGAGGTAATCAATCATTTTACCACCTTGAGAATGATGACCCGGATTGAGGATGGGATCGCAGCAGATACATCGCTACGAACAATCCGGGTGCTGAAAAAGGGACTGTTATTTACTGGTGATTTAATATTTGATACCAGCCAACTAGAGATTTTTAACGATGTGTCCTCACTTACACGACGTATCGGTTCGATGCGTAACCGTGGCCTGGGCCACATACAATGTACTCTTCAGGATATAACATCAACTATTGAGCATTCTAAATCTGTTGCCATATGAAACAGCTTTATTATACGATTACGACCCTTGAACCGCTGATCCTAACTCAGCAATCTGACGACCCAAATATGTATGAAACGATGGAATATATCCGTGGCAGTATTATACAAGGTCTTTTTGCACAAAATTATCTTCTTATAAAGAAACTTAAGAAAGCAGATTCAGAATTCACGCGGCTCATAGTCAGAGGTGGATGTTATTTTTCCAATGCCTACCCGGTTTCCAATAACAGGACATTCTTCCCTACCCCTAAATCACTGGTCAGGGAAAAGTATAATCCTGAAATAGTCCACGACCTGCTTAACGTTCCCACAAAGGAACAAAACAAAAGCATGGCTAGCATTACGGCTATCGAATCAGATAACGTATATTCTTTGACTATCCGAAAAGAAATCAGGCTTCATGGTCAGATTAATGATTCTAAACGAATCAGCGAGGAAGGAATTCTATTCAACTACCAATCCATTTCGGAAGGTGTAACTTTTTTAGGTCACCTGACCATTGAAAACGACCTGGATGTTGAAATTATTAAAGAAATAATACCCACCCGTAAAGAAATCCGTATAGGCCGATCCTCAACTTCGGAATATGGAAAAGTCCGTTTTGATTGGGTCTCGGAAAACCAAAAAGGGGAAACTGCACATAAAGGGGATGTTATCCTGACACTGCTCTCGGATACAATAATTTACAATGATGATGGATTCTCCACCTTGGATTTAAAATTCATTGGAGATTATCTCATGGGATCCAACATCATAAGTTCAATATCCAGAAAAGATCGGATTGAAGGATTTTTAAATATATGGAAACTCAGGAAGCCTTCAGAAAATGTATATGCAGCGGGAAGTTCCTTTAAATTAGACAAGCTTCCTGATAATGCAGAACAATTGCTGAATTATGGATTAGGTGAGCGGACGCATGAGGGATTCGGGCAGATCACGTTTTCTCTACAGGACCCGAAAGTGTTAAATTATGCGTTGCGGAAAGATGAACATCCCACGACTAACGAACAATTTGTTATCCCTGACCTGACACTCTCGATCTTGAAATCTGCATGTTTTCAAAGGCAGAAAGAGATCGTTACGAAAAAAGCATTGGAGGATGCTGACAAAACCAAGCCTGGCATTACCAACCACCTGATTGGGAAATTAAATAGCATGCTTCAAATTCGGGAATCCAGGGTTACAAACCTGGAACTGCTGCGCAAGCCGGCAAAGGATCAGCTTCGAAAGTCACATTATGAGAATCAAAGTCTTTTTGAGCATTTAATTGCAATTTCTGATGGATCGAGGTCACTTTGTAGTCATTCATTTCCCGTAGAAGGTCAAATAATCGATTTATCCGGTTCCATTCCGGAATTGACTCAACTCTACTTTGAACAATATTTTAATCAGCTTCGTCGCAACAATAAGAACAAAGATGAAAGACATGAAAGAAGGTAGAATTATCCTGAAGGGCACATTAAAAAACCTCAGTCCTATTGGGATTGGATCAGGCAGGGATAACCATAGTGACCGTGATGTCGTAACAACAACATATCCAATGGAATCTCCAACTAAGATCCAAAGCCTCTGGCCAATCAGGAAGGAATCATTTATGACAGAGCTTCCCTTTATCCCGGCTACATCATTCATGGGAAAGGTTGGCAGTTTGTTCAAGAATAACGCTCAGGTTGAAACGTATTGGGGCACATCACATGAAAACGCAACCTGTATCGATTGCAGTGACCTGATGCTGGTAAAACTGCCTGGCTATATCAAAAATGATTGTTGCAACTTAACAGAAATACGTGACGGTATCAGGCTCAATTCAGAAAAGGGTACTGTGGCTGAAGGTGCGAAATTCGATTATGAAGTAATTGGTCCAGGAGCTGAATTTGAGATCACCATGATTTTCCGTGTTGAGAATAATTATGAAACCGCTTTGAATATTGCATCATGCATAACAACATTAATCAGGAATGGCCTGGAACTTGGTTCAAAATCAACCATCGGGTACGGCAAAATAAATGGTAATGCCCGCTTGTTTGAATTGGATTTTTCTAATCCCCTGCATTTCAAACAATGGATTGATGCTGATTTTACCAAAAATGAAATTGAACCGGTTCAGCCTACATTGCTTGCTGATAAACCAGAGCAATTTGAGATCAACGCTTCATTCCGGATTAAAAATTCTTTAATCATACGGTCCTATTCAGCCAATCCCGAATCTCCGGATTCTGTTCATCTGAAATCAGGTGGTAAAAATATTCTTTCCGGTTCTTCAATTAAAGGGGCCTTAAGAGGCCGTGCTGAAAGGATATATAACACGATCCAACCTGACAGAAAAGTAACTGAAACCCTGTTGGCCTCACTCTTTGGTGACATGGAAAAAGAAACCATTAATAAGCAAAAAGTCAAACCAGATGGATACACAGTACCATCAAGGGTTCTCGTTGACGAAATTCCTGTCGAAAATATCACGGAACAAGTCCAAACCAGAATCCAGGTTGACCGCTTCATTGGAGGTACCGTTGATGGTGCATTACTGGAAGAAGTCCCGCTGTTTCCTGAAAAAGATAAAGAACAGGTTAAAAATTTCCATATTCGAGTTGAAGACCCACAACCCGAAGACAAAGGCTTAATGCTTTTACTATTGAAGGATTTGTGGACTTCGGATTTGACTATTGGTGGTGAGAAAACCATTGGCCGCGGTGTCCTTGAAGGTGTTTTTGCAACAGTCACAGATGGTGATGCTGAATATTCTTTTCGTGGAATATTCAATGATCCTGAAAAATTAAAGTCTCTTCAAAAATATGTCGATGCGTTAAACAATTCTGTCAACATCAAATTTCATCAGGATCGTATTGCACGCTTTAAAAAATCAAAGAAATGAAAACCAACGGCCTTGAACATAAAACCTTTAAAACAACGACCAAACCCGTCAACATCAAGGATGATATCAGCATCATCTCCAATGCGCCTGAAAATGCATGGTTTCTTGCATATCTTGATCACCGGGTTGTGATTGGCACCTTGATCAACGATACATGGAAATACTTTCACCAGGGAGACAATGATGTTATCCTCGAAAACATACAGAAACTCCGTGTTTTTAATCGAACCGCAGAGCTTTTCGTTTGGCGGACAAAACTTGGAAAATATAAGGGTCGTTTGAAAATCGATGAAACCGGCTCAGAACAAGAAGTGGTGGATGCTTGGCAGGTATTATTTGGCACAGAGGCTGAAATGCTGGACAAGACCTATTCCAAACTTAAGGAAAAACGTGGAACGGAGATCATACTGCCATTGAATGACCTGGGCATTGACAAAAATGAAATCAATGACCACACAGGACGCTTGTGCATTCATACACGATCTTATATCGGAACAATTGAAGCAACGGGTCAGGCAACTTTTGAGGATGTGAGATTTGTTGAATTTGGGAAATATCAGGAGGAAGTGAAATGACAATAGGGCACTTAACGGTTGAAAAAACCAATAAAGGTTTTAAGGTTACCTTGATTATGGATAATGGGAAACCTCAATCTCCTGACTATAAGAGATTTGATGAAACGTTCATAAAAGGGTTACCGCAAAACATGATCGTTTATTATGAGTTGAAAGGCGGAACTCTTGATAAAGTCAGTACCGATGAAGCCAGGACTAACGTAATTTTCCCGATTCAATCGACAAAACCCATTCCTAAGCAACAGGGCAAGGCTCGATATGGGTTTGAACCAAGAAATCCTACGCTTCCAATCGCGGATAACGCGCATGCACCGTATAATTTCGTCCCGATAAACGAAGTGGTTATTAAAAGCCCAATTGAAGTAGATCAGGTTCATTTCAATTCTTATGCTAAGGATCGTTTCACAGGGGAAATTGAACTTTATATAGAAACCTTAACCCCTATGTTTATTCGAGGGATGAAACACGTTTCCGACAATTCCACAAACAAAACTCCTGAATTTTTTCAAAGTAAAGATTACGGTATTCCCGGTAGTTCATTGCGTGGTGCAATCCGTAATATACTTGAAATAGTGAGTTATAGTAAGCTGGGAAGTATAACCAAAAACACTGCAACAAAGCGGTTTCATTACCGGGCGTTTGCAGATCAATCTCTTTCGTTACGGGAGGAATACACTTCAAAAATGATTGCTCATGAAGGCAATCCGCCACACTATTTCCCAAGAATTAGCGCAGGTGTTATGACCAAGGAAGGTCTGAATTATTACATCTATCCTGGAAAACACTATAAAGTTGAGGAGGAACTTGTACTATCCAAAGGAGTTTTATCCCAACCCATGAGTATTCCGTCGGGAGATAAATTCAAGGCAAACAAAAATTATAAGACCGGCTTTAAAGAAGTGTTCTTCAGCGCTGGTAAAGAGGATATTTATCCTCATTCAAAATTGTTAAAGTATACGAAGGTTAAAGATATAAACTCTGATAAAAATTCAAATTGTACGATGCCAGGGTATTTAATCCACTCTGGCTGGATTATTGGCTCAAGAGAAAGACCCAGAGGGAAACATATGCATTGGGTTATTGGGGATATTCAATATGGTATTAAAATTCAAATCCCTCGTGATGTAATTGAAAACTATTCCAACGACACTTTACGAGAGGGTTTAGATTTGTTTGGAAAGCTGAATAACAAAAAAGATAAGATAAAAGAGGTGCCCTGTTTTTATATTGTCAACCCTGCAGGGGTAGTCACTTCTTTTGGGTTTACAGGGATGTTCCGCTTGGCTTATGACCGTACATTAATAGAGTTCCTGCCCGAAGATCATAAGACTAAGCTCCCCGATTTCGCAGAAGTGCTGTTTGGCAAAAACGATATTATTCCCAGTCGGGTTTTTATCGAAGATGCCTTTCTTAAAGAAGGGAGTGTTTCCACTGATGTACGGATACCCTCTATTTTAGGCTCACCGAAGCCCACAACCTTTCAACATTACCTCGAGCAGGACAGATCGTCAATTTTAACAGTTCTCAATGCCAGAGGCCAGAAAAGTGGATATGAGGGAATCGTTGATTACAATCAGGAAGGAAGGATAAGAGGCAACAAATTATATTGGCACCAAAAAAGTGTTAATTATCCTCCACAGATTGAAATATCAGAACGCCAATTCATAGACTACCTTAAGGAAACAAATTCATTGCATCTTTTTCCAAATCCTGAAATTAACAACAGCAGAATTAAATTTACTTTGAGTAAGCTTAGTCCGAAGCAGCATGACTTCCTAATTAACTTCATTTTAACAATGGAAAAAGTCCAATATACTGCAATAAGACCGATGTTGGATAAGGCTAAATTCTCAGGCAGAATACGATTCGAGAATTTGACTGAGGTTGAATTAGGCGCACTTATGTTCATTCTCGATTTGCCGGACAACTTGTGTTATAAAATAGGCATGGGTAAAGCCTTAGGATTTGGGTCCGTCAGAATAAAACCCACATTCTATATTTCTGACCGTAAAGTAAGGTATTCTAATCTGGTTAGTGAATGGGGTGAGAACAGCAATCCTTTACCTAAACTATCTGATGATGAAGTCTCCAATAAAAAACAATTGTTTGAAAACTTCATTCTTTCTCAGGTCAATCCTAAATCTAAAAAATTATGGGATGAAGAAAGAATGAAGGAGTTGAAAACCATGCTGGATTTTGGCAACAGCGTATCGGGTGAAAAGGCTGATTTTATGATGATTAACAAGCCAATAATTGTTGACAATAAACCAGTTCTCAAAAGGAATGGTCAACCAGAAACAGAAAACGAGTACAAATCCCGGCCAATTTTACCCAATCCTAGTGAATACATTAAAAGAAAATAATCATGCTGATAAATCTTTCCAATCACCATTCCGATTTTTGGGACGGAATTCAAAAACAATCTGTTGAATCCCGGTTTGGGAAAATAATTGACCTTCCGTTTCCCAATATTGACCCGATGGCTGACATCGAAGAAGTCTCTAACTTGGCGAACAAGTATTTTCAACAATGTGCCAGCCATTTGGTCCAACATGATGGATATCCGGATGTTATTCATGTTACCGGTGAACATACGTTCACTTTTACTTTTGTTACACTGGCTAAAGCAAATGGAATTAAATGCGTTTGCTCCACTACTCCACGAATAGTGGAAACTACCGATGGAATAAAAACTTCAGTGTTTCGCTTTATTCAACTTAGATCCTATTAACACTTTTCGTTATGAAGATAAAATTTTACGAAGGAACCATATTATTGGCTATTGTTCTAATAGAACTCTTTGGATTCAATAATGAATTTAAATATGATCTCTTCAACTGGGTCAGTCCGGCTTTTAATTCCTTTTTTGTTCTACATATTAATGCCTTTAAACTATGCATAATTGCATTCCTATTGATCTCAATTTTACTTATTTATTTCATCCTGAGCCGAAAGAAAAAAGAGCCCCTTTTTATTGTATATCTGATAAAAGGCTTTCAGGTAAAAGGCAGTGATTGGATTGGAATCTTTAATATCATGTTCACGTTGATCAGCATAGCCTGGATCGGTAATGAATTATATGCCCAAACGCTTAATGGCGTTTATAATGCCTTGATATTTATCTGCTTCATGCTTTTGTATCCATTGATTTGTGCAATCCTTTTCCTCCCCCAAAATAGAATTAAGGATGTTGTAAAACCGAAGGTTCTTATTTCAGCCTTGAGCCTGCTAACGGAAAATGACTTGAGAACTTGTATGAATGAAATGGATAAACCGGAGTTAAAACACAAATGGAAAGAACCCATCTTCAAACTTACAAATGGAGAGTTGAAAAAACACAAGGATTTTATTTTTGGTCCCTGGTTTAAGTATGATCCCATTAGAAAATCAATCATAAAACACGGTGGATCTTTTAAGGAAATTCACTTGATTGTAAGTTCGGAAGTTGCCAATTCAATTAAATCGCTGCCAGATGATCTTAAACCTGAAGCTTTAATTAATAATTTTCTGCACAAGCATTTCCCGAATTCTAAAACAGAAGTGTTTCTGGTCCAACATGGGATATCAGGGAACGACATGGGAATGACTGGAATAGGTCTTGAATCAGTACTTAAAATTGCCCTGAGAAAGTTTAAAGATAAAGAAATCCTGTTCAATATAACCGGAGGAACCGCTGCGATCAGCAGTGCCATGATATTAAAAGCCATTCCAAGAGGGAGAAAGGCTGAATATGCAAGACAGGATACCGGCATCATTGAAGAAATTCCTCTTTCAATATATGACTTAAAGGACTTATGGGATGAACTCCTTGAAAAAGTTGCTTGATATTGACTAAGTTACTTAATCAGATTGTATTATGCAGATTAATATTTGAATTTATTACAGAAAAAACCTTTCAATGATAAATGTCCTTACATATGCTGTGAAACCCTATTTCCTTCATGGACAGCCTCTTCCCTTCCAGTCAAGAAACGCCACTGAGTGGTTAAGAATGATTGTAAATCAGCTGTATAACACGAATAAAGCACGTTTGAGAAGAATGGGTATTAATACCGAGCTGTTTCATAATCATAGTGAATTAACCAATGAGCCCAAAGTACGTTATCCGTTAGTCATTTATCACTATTTTATTTCCAGGTTTTTTGTGACTGGAATCAACGAAGGCAAAGATGCTTTGAAAGAGTTGCTCGATCCAATTTTTGAGTTTGCTGAAATCGATAAAAACTTCTTGTTGAAATTCGAACAAATAAAAGAAGAAAAACTGGAAATTGTAAATTCCAATATGATGTATCAGTACACATTGACGAATTGGCTATCACAAGAAATTAATACAAAACAACATAAACAATTTCTGGCACTTCCATTAAATGAAAAAATCAAACAACTTGAAACTATTTTATTGAAACATATTACTATCGATTTTGGAAGATTTCTAAATCTTCATCTTTCGGAAACCCAATTGTCTATTCATTCGATTGATGACTTGAAAAGAAATTCTATTCCATATAAAACACATGAGTACCAACCTTTTTCAATTGAATTCCATGCAAATATAAATTTACCGGATTTCATCACTTTAGGAAATGGCAAGGCATTTGGATTTGGGCGGATTAACAGTATGCCGATTTTATGAATTATATTTTTGTTAGCCTAACCACACCACCCTTGATCGTTAAGTGGAGTGAGTGAAGAAACTGTTTAAGGATAAGTCCACTGAAACAGAGTACCTGCAAGGGTGGCGTTGCCAGATTGGTTGAAATAGCTGTATAAGGATGAGTCCACTGAAACTTGGCGTTTGGGCCGGCATAATCAGCGGCAAGATGTTGAAGCAGCTGTTTAAGGATGAGTCCACTGAAACCCCATTGCTTTGTCTTCACCATAACTGTATCCAGGTTGAAGCAGCTGTTTAAGGATGAGTCCACTGAAACCCTCTATAAGCCTGCGCATACATTCGTTAGCACGGTTGAAGCAGCTGTTTAAGGATGAGTCCACTGAAACCCGGTGTTAACGCCGTAGATAATGTCGCCTGCTTTGTTGAAGCAGCTGTTTAAGGATGAGTCCACTGAAACAATGGAACTTTAGGAGTAGATTCCTTAACAAAGTTGAAGCAGCTGTTTAAGGATGAGTCCACTGAAACACATCGGTGTTTTTTTTGTGAGCAACACCATTTTGTTGAAGCAGTTGTTTAAGGATGAGTCCACTGAAACTGAAATTTGGTCGATTTTAGTCAATTCTCCTGGGGTTGAAGCAGCTGTTTAAGGATGAGTCTACTGAAACAGACATGATTCGTAACTGACGAAGTCAATATTTTGTTGAAGCAGCTGTTTAAGGATGCGTCCACTGAAACTGTTTTGCTTTTAATTTTGGGTTGATTGCGACAGTTGAAGCAGCTGTTTAAGGATGAGTCCACTGAAACTTAATAAGCACATTAGTATCGACCACAATCACATTGTTGAAGCAGCTGTTTAAGGATGAGTCCAATGAAACACACCAAACCTTTGTGTTAAGGTTGCTGTTGTTCCGTTGAAGCAGCTGTTTAAGGATGAGTCCACTGAAACTTTTCAGCAAAGATTGTCCGGCAGCCAAGCTGTCTGTTGAAGCAGCTGTTTAAGGATGAGTCCATTGAAACGTCCCCACCCCCACATTCGTCCCATCGGTGTAGAATTGAAGCAGCTGTTTAAGGATGAGTCCACTGAAACAAAGAATTGAATGGGTCTCTAATCAATATTTTCCCGTTGAAGCAGCTGTTTAAGGATGAGTCCACTGAAACGCAATAACTCAATCATACAAGTCGGGACTGGTACGTTGAAGCAGCTGTTTAAGGATGAGTCCACTGAAACAATAAAACCTTGAGTAACGAACGTGCCAGTTTTGTTGAAGCAGCTGTTTAAGGATGAGTCCACTGAAACTCCACAAACAACAATTTTTCCTATCGTAGCGGCTAGTTGAAGCAGCTGTTTAAGGATGAGTCCACTGAAACTCACAAAATTTTAATACAGAAATCTGATTAGGAAGTTGAAGCAGCTGTTTAAGGATGAGTCCACTGAAACTTATCGATGCTTGGCATGTTCAGGCTGGCTAATATGTTGAAGCAGCTATTTAAGGATGAGTCCACTGAAACAAAAATGCAATTGAGATTAAGTAGCTGACAAACAGTTGAAGGAGCTGTTTAAGGATGAGTCCACTGAAACAAATCCGCGTTCTTCACGGCAACGGCATAACCAGGTTGAAGCAGCTGTTTAAGGATGAGTCCACTGAAACGAAGAGTATGAAGTTCCATATCAACATCAGAAAGTTGAAGCAGCTGTTTAAGGATGAGTCCACTGAAACATGCCTTGGTTATAGCAAGAAGGCTTTTCCCTTTGTTGAAGCAACTGTTTAAGGATGAGTATGGATAAACCAATTAGATTGACCTCCGGGGCCGACAGAAACAGACCATCTTAAGTTAATTATTATCTGACTAACATGATTGTTAGTTGAATCGGCGCAGGTATGTTAATTTTGACGGCATTTCCAGATTGTCAGCTGATCGAATCATTTAAAACTGGCCAGCTTTATAAATGGCATCTAATAACATCTTAAGTTCCAAAAGTTGGGGATTTTGATTCAATTATTTTTTAGTTGTCAAAAATATTACTAAAATACATGGGAAGATTCTTCTGTTCTGAAAACCTTTTTACAAGTCAAATGTTATGCAAATTGTTTGCACAAAAAAAGGGTTTCAGTTTTTGTATCTTCTGAAACCCTTGCTATTCCTGTCTCCCCGACAGGATTAGTTCGCAGAGCTCATGATCCGGAAAATGGTCGTTGCTAAAGCAAAGCCCGTGCTTGCTTCGCAAGCTTTGTTCTTTTTTCATTTCTGCATTCGCAAGCAAGCTTGCTTGCACAAATGAAAAAAGCCCAAACACTTCGTGAATGGACTTTTTCTTTGTCTCCCCGACAGGATTCGAACCTGTGACCCATTGATTAAGAGTCAATTGCTCTACCAGCTGAGCTACGGAGAGGTTTTAGGGGTGCAAAGATAGGAATTTTATGGGAAATGATAAAAGACTAAGAGGAATTATTTAGGATCAGGGGTTTTTCTGTATTTTTGGATGGCGGAAGGCAGGATGCAAGATGCAGGATGCAGGATGCAGGATATGAAAGAAAGAACTGAGTTTAAATCGGCTTTGAATGTGATGGATGGGGTTGAACAGCCCTCGCAGGTTAATAAGGATGCGGTGCAGAAGCTTAAAGCAAAACGCCCGCAGACCCTGAGCCCGGCTGAATTCGTTCAGGGTATCAGGTCGGGGAACCGTACTTTGCTCAGCAAAGCAATCACTCTGATTGAAAGCTCTCTTCCGACCCATCAGCAGAAAGCCCAGGAACTGATCAACTTCTGCCTTCCGTATTCTGGCAAATCAGTAAGAATAGGTATTACAGGTGTGCCAGGGGTAGGGAAAAGCACTTTTATAGAGGCATTGGGTGTTTCTCTTACTTCAAAAGGCCACCAGGTGGCGGTTCTGGCTATCGACCCCAGCAGCACCCGTTCCAAAGGCAGCATTCTGGGTGATAAAACGAGGATGGAAGAACTGTCGGTAAACCCCAGTGCTTTCATCAGGCCGTCCCCTTCGGCAGGTTCGCTGGGCGGAGTTGCCCGAAAGACCAGGGAAACCATCATCCTGTGCGAGGCTGCAGGGTTTGATATCATCTTTGTTGAGACCGTAGGGGTCGGACAGTCGGAAACAACGGTCAGATCGATGGTTGATTTTTTCCTTCTGCTTATGCTTGCCGGGGCTGGGGATGAACTCCAGGGTATCAAGAGAGGCATTATGGAAATGGCTGATGCGATTTTTATCAATAAGGCCGATGGTGATAATGTCAACAAGGCAAAAATGGCCAGGATTGAATACAAGAATGCCCTGCACCTTTTCCCCCCGCCCGAAAGCAGATGGAGCCCGGTGGTCGACATCTGCTCAGCACAGGCGCAAACGGGGATTGATAAAGTTTGGGAGTATATACTGGACTTTACAGAAAAGACGAAAGCTTCCGGGTACTTCGACCATCAGCGCAAACAGCAATTCAGGCAGGTGATCAGTGAAACTATCGACCAGGCCCTGAAACAGGAATTTTACAACCGCAAAGACATTTCCTCAGCACTTGTGCAATACGAAAAAGAAGTACTTGCAGGAAACCTGAGTCCATATACCGCGGCAGCCATGCTGCTTGGAACAGCAGGCGAAAAACGAGGTAGCGAGGCAGCGAAGTAGAGAGATAGCGAAAAGTGGCACTTTAGGATGCAACTAATTCAGCGACCTCACAATTTCACAATTTCACCATTTCACAATTTCGCTATTTCCTCACAAACGGTGCAATTTTCCAATACAGTTCAGAGGGATTAAAGGGCTTGATGATATACCCGCTCATCCCATAAGTGTAGATCTTCTCCCGGTCTTCAATAAATGCCGAAGCCGTAAGTGCGATGATGGGGATATCTTTATTTGGATTGTTCTCCATTTTACGGATCTCCAGGGTGGCATCATACCCGTTCATTTCAGGCATATGAAGATCCATAAGCACCAGATCATAAACGGAGCGACGGGCCTTTTCGACTGCTATAGCGCCATTCTCGGCCAGGTCGACATTCACATCCCATTTCATGAGAAACTTTGAAACGATTTTCTGGTTTACAAGGTTGTCTTCGACTACGAGAACCTTAAGTCCGGCAAGGCTCTGGAAACTCGTTTTCAGCAACATATTCTCCTCGAGGAATTCCTTGGTGCTCATCTTGAAAGGCATAATTACCGAGAAAAGGCTTCCTTTCCCCGGCTCGCTTTTAACTTCAATGGTACCTCCCTGGAGGCAGACGAGCTTCTTGGTTATTGCCAGCCCCAGTCCTGTGCCTCCGTATTTCCTTGTGGTTGAAGAAGAAGCCTGGGTGAAACTTTCAAATACAAACTGAAGCTTATCGGCAGGGATTCCGATACCGGTATCAGATACCCTGAGAACAATATCCACGAAATCGTCCCTGTGCCCCAAAACTTTGGCTTCAACCATGACCTTGCCCTTTTCGGTGAATTTAATCGCATTGCCGATCAGGTTGATCAGGATCTGCGACAGCCGTGCCGAATCACCTATGATCACAGAAGGAACATCATCCGCAATAAGGAATTCAAAAGAAAGTTCTTTCATGGTTGCCTGGTAATCGAAGCTCTGATGAACTCCGTTCAGAAGCTTCCTGATCTCAAATTCGATTGCCTCAAATTCGATCTTCCCTGCATCAATCTTAGAAAAGTCAAGGATGTCATTGATTAAATGCAGAAGGTTTTCAGCTGAAAATTCCAGGATTTCAATGTCTTCCCTCTGGTCATCCCTTGGATTCTCCTCCTTAAGCAGCTTTGCTGTGTTTACTATGGCATTAAGAGGAGTGCGGATCTCGTGGCTCATGGTCGAAAGGAAGAGCTGTTTTGCATGGGCCGCTTCCCTGGCCTCGTCCCTGGCAGCTTTCATCTCTTCCTCAGCCTCTTTCCTCTTCTGGATTTCTTCCTCCAGAATGATCCTTTGTTTGTATAGATTTACAAACAAGGTGACTTTTCCTATGAACAGGTCAGGAATGATTGGCTTGGCAATAAAATCAACCGCCCCGGTTTTGATCCCTTTGGTCCTGTAATAATTCTCGTTATAGATCGCAGTGATATAAATAATCGGAAGCAGGAGGTTTTTCCCATCCTGCCTGATGATCTCAACAGCTTCAAATCCATCCATGCCGGGCATCTGCACGTCCATAAGGATCAACGAGAATTCCTGGCCTTTGGTTTTCTCGATGGCTTCAAGACCTGATCTTGCCCTGATCAATTCAACATCGAGGTCGGAAAGCAATTCTTCGATGACGATTATATTACTGACATTGTCATCAACGATCAGTATTTTCGGCTTAAGGCTCATGGCAAAACAATTAAATTGTTAACTACATATCATTCAGAAATGCCGATATCTCTTCAATCGACAGGATTTGATCAACGGCACATGCCTCAATCGCCGCCCTGGGCATGGAATCCACTTCGGCGGTATCAGGGTCCTGCACAATAGCCATACCTCCAAGTTCCTTGATACGTTTGAGGCCCATGCTGCCGTCGTTATTGGCACCCGTCAGGATAACGCCGATGAGGTGTTCCCTGTATGCCTCGGCAGCTGTTTCAAATAATACATCTATGGATGGACGGGCATAATTAACCCGTTCATCAACTGTAAGCGTAAATGTCTGGTCCGATTCAACAAGCAGGTGGTAATTCGGAGGAGCCACATAAGCAAAACCCGGCAATGGATGTTCCTTTTCGTCGGCTTCTTTCACCTTAAGCACTTTAAGGTCGTTGAGGATATGTACCAGGTAATTCTCTGAATCCGGACTTATATGCTGCACGATGATCACAGGGAACCTGAAATCCTTTTTCAGGTTTTTCAGCAGGGTCTTCAGAGCACTCAGGCCTCCGGCAGACGAGCCGACTACAACGACCTTGAATTTTTTCGCCGGCGTCATGCCTTGTATTTTTTAATATATACCCTTTCGCCTGAAACAAGGCTGTCGAAACTGTCGAAATACTCTGAGAACTGAAGGTTCTCCTTCGAACCAAGGCAAAGCACTCCTCCCCCGGCAAGAGAATCGGCGAAGAGTCCGATCACCTTGTCCTGCAGATTGCGGTCGAAATAGATAAGCACATTCCTGCATACAACCATATTCACCTCGGCAAAGACCGAGTCGGTCACCAGGTTATGAGTTGCAAAAACGATGTTCTTCTTGAACGAATCAAGGATCTTGGCCGAATCATAATTGGCAGTATAGTAATCGGAAAAAGAAGCCTTCCCACCCGCTTTCTGGTAGTTGAGGGTAAATTCCTTCATCCGGTTGATCGGGTAGATCCCTTCCTTAGCCTGTTTGATGATGACCGGGTTAAAGTCTGTGGCATAGATCTGGGTCCTGTTAAACAGACCCTCTTCCTTGAGCAGGATCGCCATGGAATACACTTCCTCACCGCTCGAGCAGCCTGCATGCCATATTTTAATAAAAGGATAGGTCTTGAGCAGGGGAACCACATGCTCACGCAGAGCCTTATAAAACGAAGGGTCACGGAACATCTCGGTGACATTGATCGAAAGGTCCATCAGCAGGAGGTCGACAAACTTATGATTCACGAGGGCCTCATGGATCATCTCGCCGATCGACGACATTCCTGAAAGCTGGAAGCGATTCAGGATCCTTCGTTTAACGTGGGCATGGGAATAGTTCCTGAAGTCGTAGCCATATTTTTCATAGATCGCCTGTATCAGTAACCTGATCTCGATCTCCTGGTTCTCAAGCAGCTCTTCCTGCGACTTCTTCATACTTTATTTATAAAGCCATACCCTTAGCAAAGATAGCAGCTTCTGGCTATCAACCGGTTTAGAGAGATAATCATTGGCTCCTGCTTCGATACAGTTGTCCCTGTCTTCCTTCATCGCTTTCGCCGTAAGCGCTATGATGGGCAGGTTCTGAAATTTCTTCATCTGCCTGATTAGCCCTATGGCTTCATATCCATCCATTTCGGGCATCATCACATCCATCAGCACCAGGTTGATCTCGTTATGGTTCTTTAGTTTCTCAATACCTTCCCTGCCGTTCGCCGCGGAGATGACCTTCAGGCCTTTCTCCTCAAGAACGCTGGTTATTGCAAACACATTGCGGGGATCATCATCTACGACGAGTATGGTTCGGTCGTTGAAAACATCCTCCTGGCTGTAAAGCATCCTGATCATTTCCTGTTTTTCCTTTGGCAGGTTGGCTTCGACCCGGTGCAGGAAAAGTGAAGTCTCGGCCAGCAGGCGTTCGGGCGAACGTATCCCTTTGATAATAATACTATCGGCAAATTTCTGAAGCTTCTCCTCGTCCTCCTTCGTAAGCTCACTCCCGGTATAAATAATAACAGGAAGGCGGGCCAGTTTAGGATTTGTGCGGATCTTCTCAAGAAGGTCGTACCCACTCATGTCTTCAAGACCCAGGTCGAGGATAAGGCAGTCAAATGTCTCTTTTAAAAGGAGAGAAAAAGCTTCCGACCCCGTTTTTACTGCCGTGGTCGTCACATCCCCGTTTCCAATAAGATTGATGATGCTCTTCTGGATCACCAGGTCATCGTCGACCACGAGAAGCTTTTTCATGGGCCGGGAGATGACATCCTCGATGCGGCCGAATGCATCACGAAGCTTATCGATGCTGACAGGTTTCGTGAGATAACCTATGGCTCCGAGCTTCAGTGCTTCTTTCGATTTATCCATGGCCGAAATAAAGTGCACCGGTATATGCCTGGTTTTCGCCTGCTTTCGCAGCCTCTCCATGACTTCCCATCCGTCGATGCCGGGAAGCCCGATATCAAGGACGATCGCACTGGGAACGTTGAGGTCGGCAAGATAAAGTCCGGTTTCACCATCGCTCGCCAACAGACATTTATATCCTTTTTCCTTTGCAAAGTCAAACAGTATCCTTGAAAAGGAAGCATCGTCTTCGATGATAAGCAGTACCTTATCGCCCTTCTGGATCACATCCCTGTCGTCGTTGCCCGGATTCTCATTCGCCATAGCTTTGGAAAGCCCGGGTTTTTGTTCATTATCAGCAGGAACAGCTTTCTGTTCAAGCTGTTTAGAAATTTCAGGCTGATTCTGTTCTGTATTAAAATAATCAGGTAAAAGAAGAGTGAACATGGAACCTTTTCCTTCTTCACTTACAAGGTGAATATCCCCACCCATCACTTGTGCAAACGAACGTGAGATGGTAAGACCCAGTCCGGTCCCCCCGAACCTCCTGCTTGTCGTTCCATCCGCTTGCTGAAAGGCATCGAAAATGATTTTCAGTTTGTCTTTGGGTATACCCACCCCGGTATCAATCACTGTAAAAGCCAGTGAAGATGAAGGTTTCAGCCCTGTCCATGTAATGTCATCCGCAGATAAAGGCCTCCTGACATCCAGCTGGACCGAACCTTTTTCGGTGAATTTCAACGCATTCGACATCAGATTCTTCAGGATCTGCTGAAGCCTCTGGTTATCTACAAATATGGTTTCGGGAACGTCTTCATCGATATGAAGACTGAAATTCAGTCCTTTTTTCTCGACCACAGGTTTAAAGAACATCTCCATTTGCCTGAGAATTTCTTTCAGGTTGACTGCTTCGGGATGAAGTTCAATGCGTCCGGCCTCAATCTTGCTGAGGTCCAGGATCTCATTGATAAGGTCAAGCAGGTCGTTGCCTGAAGTGTTGATAGTAGAGGCATATTCGATCTGCTTGGGTGTCAGGTTCTGCACCTTGTTTTCCGACAACAACTGGGAAAGCACAATAATGCTGTTCAGGGGAGTCCTGAGTTCATGCGACATATTCGCCAGGAACTCAGACTTGTATTTGCTGGCAATCTCAAGTTCCTTTGCCTTCTCCTCTATTTCATTCCTTGCAGTTGTTAAGGCTGTATTCTTCTTGCGGATGTCATCGCGTTGTTCCTCCAGGGCTTTGGTTCTTTCCTGGAGTTCCTCGTTGATGACCCTGAGTTCTTCCTGCTGGGCCTGGAGGGCTTCTTCTGAACTGCGGAGGGCCTTTGTCTGCTCCTCCAACTCCTCATTGGTCTGCCGAAGTTCTTCCTGCTGCACCTGCAGTCGTTCAGCCTGCTGCTGGGTTTGTTCAAGAAGCTGCCTGACCTTCTGCCTCGAGGTGGAAGTATTCAGGGAGATGGCAACAGGTTCCCTCACCTGTTCAATAAACTTCCTTTGTAGTTCACTGAACTCATCCACCTTCCCGAGCTGGAATACACCTATTGTCTTCCCTTCAAATACTAAGGGAGCGATCAGGAAATTCGCCGGGATCCTTTCATCCACACTTACATTCAGAACGGGGGCGTTGTCCCTGATATCCCTGAAAATAATGATCTCTTTCTCCAGAGCAGCTTGTCCGGCAAGTCCTTCACCCGGCTTCAGCCTGCTGAAATTTCCTTTACGGTCATTGAATGCATATGTTGCAGTCAGTAAAAGGTCTTCCTGGTCATCACTCAGATAAAACAATCCAAGTTGGCAGTCAAGGTAAGTTACAAGGAACTTGATCAGGTCATGGGTTATAACCTGGATCGGTTTGTCACCGCTCAGTTTCAGGCTGAGTTGAGCCATTCCTGATTTGAGCCAGTCCTGCGACTGCATGGAAGCAGAATTTTCGCGAAGGGTGCTTGTCATCAGCCTGAGGGCCTTCCCCAGGCTGTCTTTTTCACTTCTGGGCTGCACATCGCCCGAATAATCTCCTTTGGATATGCGTGTCGCCTCGGCAACAACCGATTTGAAACTTTCAAGCATCCCGTTGACCGACTTCCCCAAACGGTCATCCGGCCCCCTTACTGCAACGCTTGAGTCAAAGTCCCCTATCGCCATGGCCTCAGACACTTCGGCCAGTTGCCTGAATGAATCAACGACGCTGGCAAATCCGTACTTGACCTTACCTATCTCATCCTCGTTGGTTTTAATCTCCATGTAGGAAAGGTCGCCCTCTGCGACAGCCCCCGCCCATACCGATAGTTTGTTAATGGGTTTAACGATCCTCCGTATCAGTAAAAAGGCTGAAACAATAACAAAAATCAGAATAAAGCCTACCAACGGGAGCATTACAATAATGATCAGGGAGGAGGCTCCATAGGCTTCGTCGGCTGAGATCTCCTGTACAAACACATAATTCATGCCGTATCGTACAAGTTCCGGTAATGGCATGCTGGCCCCAAGCACTTCCGATTTTAACGCATTCCGATATACCGAGATGCCATTTGACAAGCTTTTCCCTGCATTTGTAGAATTCATCAAAGCAATGCTCCTTCTAACTTCAGGATTTGAAGTCCGGGTTCCCGGGATACAACCTTCAAGGTCCGGATCACTGGAAGCAAGGATGGAGCAATCATTGTCGACGAGATAAGCGGTTGCCGATGAACCAAGCCTGTTCTCAGATTCAAGCAGGGAGTTGAGGCTGTCTGATGAAACCTGGAAAGCAAAGTAACCGTATGTGGATTTTTCATCTTCAAGCGGACAGACGATAAAAAAGAAAGTAGATTTTTTGGATATCAGATAATTGCCAACTGAAGACATATACAATTTCTTCTCAGAGCTTGACTTAAGATATGTATTCCCCAGCAGGGAATGCTTTAAATCACCTTGTTCAAGATTCCTGCCCAGGTCAGTTTCCTTTTTCAGGGTGAATAAAACCTGTCCTGATGGGCTGATCAGCAATACATCGTAAACACCCCCTGCATCGGCTATTTTCCTGAAAGCTGCATCATAGGAGCTTGTGATCTCATTGTATTCCGATGTCCGGATGAATGCCTCAAATGGCTTCTTCGCTTTCTCACAGGAGGCATTGATCTCCTTTGCCAAGGTGATCGGAAAATCAAGCTGAGCCTGGGTTAATGTGTAGTTCGCCATTCCGGTAAAGTATCCGCTGAGCTGCTGCCGCTGCTGATTAAAAGAGAAGGTCAGCATATTTCTTGCGGCCTCATGCGTCGTTTTCATGGTGATCACCGTTCCAACAACCGGTATGATGATCAATGGCAGGATGGAAACCATGAAAAACCAAATTGCCAACCTGAACCCAAGGCTTTTCCTGACGGAAAAACTAAATTTTTTAACCCTGTCAGAAGTATCTTTCATTTGGATGTTTTTAAAACGAAGGAACGAAGTAAGGAGGCAATAACACTAAACGCGAGTATTGATCCGATTACAATAAGGGAATGGTTCGTACTGAGTTTGTAAAAATGAACGGCCAGCATTTTAACCCCCACGAATGTCAGCAGGAGCGCGAGTCCGAATTTAAGGTAATGGAAGCGATTCATCACATCCATCAGCAGGAAGAAAAGTGAACGCAGTCCGAGGATGGCAAAAATGTTTGAGAAAAACACCACATAGGGGTCAAGGGTCACAGAAAAGACGGCCGGAACTGAATCCACTGCAAACAGCACATCCGAGAATTCAATGATCAGGAGTACAATGAATAAAGGAGTAAAGTAAATTTTACGGTTATGGTTGATCCAGAATTTCTGGTGATGATCATCTCTTGTAACCCGGAAGTATTTTGACATGAAGGTCACAACCGGGTGATGCTCGGTATCGATCTCCTGCTCTTCCTTACCTGAGAAGAACTCCCATCCCATTTTCACACCAATGAATACCAGCATGGCTCCGAAAATATAAAGGAACCATTCAAATCGCTGGATCAGGGCGCTGGAGATAAAAATAAACAGGAACCTCATCACAATGGCGCCCAGGATACCCCAGAACAGCACTCTTTTATAATAGATGGGTTTGATCTTAAAGGAAATGAAGATCAGGATGATCACGAAAACGTTATCCACCGAAAGGGAATATTCAATAAGATAGCCGGTGATATATTCGAGGGAGAGGTTTTTATTATAGAGGTTTATAGCATCTGGCAGGCTCAGGCCTGTAATGTTTATCGGATGCTGGTATTTATCTATCCTTGCCTGGATGGCATCGAGAGAGTTCAATCCGTGGATCCAGTTGCCGTGATGCCTGATCAGCAGATAGAAAGCAAACGAAATGCTGACCCATACAAGAGTCCATATCACTGCCTCCCTGAATTTCAGCGTATGGGAGTGTTTTTGAAAAACCCCAAGGTCAAGTAACAGCATCATAACGATAAAAACCAGGAATGATGAGAAGAAAATGAGTTCGTTAGGGTTAAATGACATGGTTCTTCAGCTTATATTGATAATGAATCAAATTTACGGAAATTTCTTACTTTTGCAAGCCTCTGAACACTTTTCAAAGATCTAAAACATGAATGAAGCTTTAAACCTGAACCCGAACCCACTCATCCGATTTCTCGACAAGCCATCCGAAGAATTTACCAAAAGCGACATCATCAGGTTCATCGAAGCCAACGGCATAGGCATGCTGAATTTCAGGTATGCCGGGGCCGACGGACGTTTGAAAACCCTGAATTTCATGATCAAGAGCCGTAAGCACCTCGACAACATCCTGAGTGCAGGGGAGCGCGTCGACGGCTCCAGCCTGTTCCCCCATTATGTTGAAGCGGGTTCTTCTGACCTTTATGTGATCCCGCGCTACAGGACTGCTTACGTGAATCCTTTTTCCCAGTTCCCTGCACTGGATATTCTCTGTTCTTATTATGACAAGGACGGACTGCCTTTTGCCAATTCCCCCGAGTATATTCTGCGCAAGTCGCATGAGGCCCTGAAAAAAGATACCGGGCTTTCGTTCGAAGTGATGGGCGAGCTTGAGTACTATGTGATCTCCGAAAAGAATAACCTGTTTGAGGCTGCTGACCAGAGGGGCTATCATGAGTCGGCCCCGTTCTGTAAATGGGAAAACCTCAGACTTGAAGCCATGAAGGCCATCGCAAGCTGCGGAGGCTATATAAAATACGGTCATTCCGAAGTGGGGAACTTTACTGAGACCGGACTGAGTTTTGAGCAGAACGAAATCGAATTTATCCCTGTAAAGCTTGAAGATGCTGCCGAGCAGATCCTGATCGCCAAATGGATACTTCGTTCACTGGCATATAAGTATGGGGTAACCGTGACTTTTGCCCCGAAGATTACTACAGGCAAGGCAGGAAGCGGGCTTCATGTTCATACCCGCCTGATGAAGAACGATAAAAGCCAGATGCTCGACAACGGCAAACTCTCTGATACCGCCCGCAGGGCTATTGCCGGCTACCTCGACCTCGCCCCGTCCCTTACGGCGTTTGGCAATATGATCCCGACTTCGTATTTCAGGCTGGTGCCTCACCAGGAAGCTCCGACCAATATCTGCTGGGGCGACCGCAACCGTTCGGTGCTTGTGCGCGTACCGCTTGGCTGGGGAAGCAAGCACGATATGATCACCGACGCCAACCCTCTTGAAAAAGATACCGAGAAGGGGTTTGGCAGCAGGCAGACTGTTGAATTCAGGTGTCCAGACGGGTCTGCGGATATCTACCTCCTGTTCGCCGGCCTCGCCGTGGCTGCAAGGCACGGACTGAAGATGAAGGATGCCCTGGAGTATGCCGAGAAATCCTATGTCGACATCAATGTGTTCGATGAAAAGTTTAAAGGGAGGGTGAAGGAACTCCAGCATCTGCCCGATTCCTGCTGGAAAAGCGCAGGCATTCTGCAGAAACAGAGGGCGATCTATGAGAAAGACGGGGTGTTCCCTCCGCTTGT
>JBAXLI010000057.1:0-25106 GCA_037134895.1 Bacteroidota bacterium | reverse complement strand
CCGTGACATTCCCGGCCGGCGCCCACTGGGTGCCGTTCCATACCAGCGCATCATTAATTGATGGAGCAGTGGAGGAAACAGGCAAGGTCTGGATCTTTGCCACAGTTGGATTCGGGTAGGTGCCCGAAAGGTCGCCACCGGCATTGCCCGTGACATTCCCGGCCGGCGCCCACTGGGTGCCGTTCCATACCAGCGCATCATTGACAACAGGAGGAACTGCCGAAACGGGTAAGGTCTGGATCTTTGCCACAGTCGGGTTAGGGTAGGTGCCTAAAAGGTCGCCACCTGCTGTGCCAGTGACATTACCGGCCGGTGCCCACATGCTGCCGTTCCATACCAGTGCATCATTGGCGGTAGGTGCAACAGTCGAAATAGGGAAGGTCTGCAAACTTCCGACTAATGGATTCGGATAATTGCCAATAAGGTCACCGCCTGCTGCGCCTGCGGCGGATCCTGATTTTGCTGAATACATGGAATAAGGAACACTCAGAAACTGGTTTACTGCTGAGATGGTGTAACTGCCGCCACCGGTAGGATCAATTTCTGATTTAAGGAAGTACGGGCCGCTGGTCCAGTCAATTGTGCTGAACGTGCCGACAAGCACCGAACCGTTGCCGATTTCGAGGCTGACCAGTCCGTTGTCATTGGTGGTGAGTGAAAACGCTTCCTGGTAAACCACGGTCCCGCTTGCACTTCCCTGCAAAACCGAAAGCCTGATGCTAACCAGGTGATTCGAAACAAGCTGCCCCGAAGTATTCCTGATCACGCTCTGATAACTCATCAGCTGAGGAGACTGAGCCGATGCAGTCAATACCGTTATTGCAAACAGTATCACTAACGAAAGAATGTATTTTGTTTTCATGTTGATTTCTGGTTTGTGAATAAATGGATTGGAATTGGTAGACAATTATTTTTTTATGATTTTAAATGTCCGGGTTTCTACACCCTTGTTAAGAACCTTAAGAATATAAACGCCCGGGGATAAATTCTCCATGGGAATTTCGGTGAGCCTGAGCTGTATTGCCTGCGTTTGGAGCAGCTTTGCATTTAAATCGTAAAGCCTGAAAGAAAGGTTTCCTGGATCCTGCTCGCCTATATTTAGTGTCACTTTTGTCGTGGCCGGGTTTGGATACACAGTGAGCTGCAGGTTGACCTGCTCGTCGCCACCGATACCAACGATATATATCTCATAAGGCTGTTGTACCCCTTGGTTGGCTGACCCGTTGGTTCCAGTTGCAGTTGTGTAAACTACCTGTCCAATGGTGTAACTGGCATTTCCTCCTCCGCCTGTGGCATCTCCTCCCACAGTGACAACTGCGTTCTGGGCCCTGGCAACACTAAGCCCGAAAATAAGCAGAAGAATGAGAAATATTTGTTTTCGATTTGTTTTCATAAAACTTGAATTTTGGTTAAAAGATGAAAAATTTATCCGTAACACTTGTTTTTATGGCGATCACTTATTCTTTATTTTAAGTTAGAATGTTTCTAAATAATTGAAAATCAAATAATAAGCTGATGGTTAGGCACATAAAACAATAATATCTTTCGGCAAATGTAACTATTTAATTGTATGAAGTCAATAAAAAGTAGAAAAAAATTCGGTCCGGAACTGTTAATTTAATAACAAAAACATATCATGAAACCCTCGGGATTTCAGTTTTGGACAGGGCGATTTTTTTGGGAATACGATCAGAGGTAAAGATCGGCTATCACGAAACAGGCGTAAACCACCGAAGCGATCCCATTGAGGGTAAAAAAGGCGAGGTTGACCCTGCTGAGGTCATTGGGCCTTACCAGCAGGTGCTGGTAAATGATGAGGCTGGTATACACTGCCATGCCAGCCCAGTAGACCATTCCAAAGGGGCCGGTGAGTCCGGCCACAACAAGGAATCCCACCGAGATGATGTGGAATACTGCCGACAGGATCAGGGCATTCTTTTTCCCGAGGAGCACCGGGATGGAACGTAAATGCTCACTCTGATCGAAGGCTACATCCTGCATGGCGTAAATGATGTCAAATCCGGCAACCCAGAAAATCACCGATAAAGAAAACATCAGCGGGACCAGGGCGAAATGTGCAGTTACAGCAATGTAGGCGCCAATAGGGGCAAGTGAAAGTCCGAGCCCCAGGAAAAGATGGGAGAGGGCTGTGAAACGCTTGGTAAGGCTGTAACCGAGAACGACCAGAAGTGCAACAGGGGAGAGCAGGAAACACATTTTGTTCAGCAGGAAGGCAGTCCCCATGAATAGGATCGCATTGATGATGATAAAAGCCAGGGCTGCCGGCCTGCTGATGATCTTGCGCGGCAGTTCCCTTCCCGAAGTCCGCGGGTTCTTGCTGTCAATCTCCTGGTCGGCATACCGGTTGAAGGCCATCGCGGCATTTCTCGCAAACAACACACAAAGAATGACAAGGAGCAGTGAAGTTATTCTGAACGGGTCACCGCTTTCTTTAAAGGCAAGAAACAGCCCTATCATTGCAAATGGTAGTGAAAACAGGGTATGCGAGATCTTGACAAGGGAAAAATAATTGCCGATGTTCTCAAATTGTTTTTGCACGCAGACAGGATTAGCCTGTAAAATTACGAAAACTCGCTTGTGATTGTCATTTTATGCAAATTGCACTGGCTGAACTGTAACTTAAAGGCACAATAATCGTCAAAAGAAGTGGTTATTTAAATGGGCCGGATACACGGTCTGTTTTTTGCTTTTTATGGGTAGATTAAAGGATTCAGTATCAGCATATATCCACCATCGCTTATCGGTACAGTCGAAATTCAGCCTGCATTCCCCCTTTATTTATTCTTTCTGGGCGGGTATTCTGAAGGATAATACAAGATATCAGGCTTTCAATGAAGCAGAGAAAGCCAGGCGGGAACTGCTCAGCGACAAGCGGGTGATTAAAAGGCTTGATTTTGGTGCCGCTCAGCTCGGAGACTCTCCCCTGACTGCGGATGTCAGGATAGCTGAGCTTGCGCGCAGGTCTCTTGTTTCGAAAACCAAAGGTGAATTTCTTTTTAAACTGGCCAGGGTGAACAAACCCTCTGCCGTTCTTGAATTCGGAACTTCACTCGGCCTCAGTGCATTCTACTTCTCATCCGCAGTCCCCGATGCAAAAATTATCACGATGGAAGGCTGTCCTGAAACCGCCGGCATCGCCGCCTCCGTTATTGAAATAGCAGGTCTGAAAAACATCAGCATTGTTAAAGGAAGGTTTGATGATAGCCTGCCTGAGGTTTTACAGAAAATGCCTGTGATCGACCTTGTGTTTTTCGACGGCAACCACCGCCTGCAGCCTACTCTTGACTATTTTGAAGCCTGCCTGCCTCATCTGCGCCCTCATTCGGTTGCAGTGTTTGACGATATTCACTGGTCAAAAGGCATGGAAGAGGCCTGGAAAAAACTTATTGCAAGGCCCGAAGTGAAGGTCAGTGTCGACCTTTTTCACCTCGGTGTACTGTTCTTTCGCGAAGAACTTAGTAAAGAAGATTTTGTACTACGATTTTAACCTTTTATCTTTGATCCATGGAAAAAGAGATCATCCGTCTTGAGAACATTGTAAAAAACTACAAAGTCGGCACTGTGCTTGTGGAAGCACTGCGCTCAGTCTCATTAGTCATCCGCAAAAATGAATTTGTTGCCATCATGGGTCCTTCAGGATCCGGGAAATCAACCCTGATGAACGTTCTTGGCTGCCTCGATACCCCGACAAGCGGCAGTTACATGCTGAACGGGCACGACGTTAGTAAAATGGACGACAACAACCTGGCCGAGATCCGTAACCGTGAAATCGGTTTCGTGTTTCAGACCTTCAACCTCTTGCCCCGTTCATCGGCCCTTGAAAATGTGATGCTGCCCCTGATCTATGCCGGCTATGGCAAGGCAAAACGGATTGAAAGGGCCAGCAGCGTGATAGAGGAAGTGAAGCTCACCGACCGTATGACGCATAAACCCAACGAGCTCTCGGGCGGTCAGCGTCAGCGTGTCGCCATCGCAAGAGCCCTGGTAAATGATCCTGCCATAATTCTTGCCGACGAACCTACCGGGAATCTTGACTCCAAGACGTCCATCGAGATCCTGGGTCTTCTCGAGGAGATCCATCGCAAGGGGAATACAGTTATTATCGTAACCCATGAAGAAGATATCGCCCAGCATACTCACCGCATCATCCGCCTGATCGACGGGAATATCTCATCCGACGAACCAAATAAAAACATTAAGACCATTGCGGATTACAAATTCGCATAGGCCTGACTTTAACCCTGACTCATGCCGAAAGAAGTCAATTACAAAAAGCTTTTCGATTCCTTCAACCGTTTGAATGTGATGGTGATTGGCGATGTCATGGTCGACTCTTACCTCTGGGGGAAAGTTGAAAGGATATCTCCGGAAGCTCCGATTCCCATCGTAGCCCTGAGAAGGAGGGAACACAGGATGGGAGGCGCTGCAAACGTAGCCATGAACATCAGGGCGATGGGAGCCAAACCCATTTTATGTTCAGTTATAGGCACTGATGATAAGGGAGATATTTTTCTTGACCTGATGAAAAAAGAGAAGATGAATTCTACCGGGATCGTCAGGAGCCAGAGAAGGATCACCACAACCAAATTCAGAATTTTTGGAAATGCATACCAGATGCTGAGGGTGGATGAGGAAGAGGATGACGACCTGGTGCATGCCGATTATCTCACTCTTTCGAGGGTCATCGACCGCATCCTTGAGACTGAGAATATTCATTGTATCATCTTCCAGGATTATAACAAGGGGGTTCTTACCCCCAAACTGATACAAGAGGTTCTGAAGAAAGCCCGTAAACGGGGCATTCCCACAGCCGTTGACCCGAAGAGGAAGAATTTCGAGTCTTTTACCGGTGTGACGCTGTTCAAGCCCAATCTGAAAGAGCTCAGCGAAGGCCTGAAGATCGAGCTGGATGCTTCCGACAACAAAGCTATTACCGAAGCTTCGCAGGCACTGAGGGAAAAGCTGAAATGCGATTATGTAATGACCACCTTGTCAGAGCATGGCATGATGATCAGTATGAAGGAGAAGGCTGAGCAGAAAAATCTTTTCGTACCCGCACATATACGTTCCATCTCTGATGTGAGCGGGGCAGGGGATACAGTGATCAGCATTGCCTCTCTCTGCCTGGCAGTACAGCGTCCGGCATACGAGATAGCTTATATTTCGAATCTTGCGGGCGGACTGGTTTGCGAGGAAGTCGGGGTTGTTCCCGTGAATAAAGACAAGCTGCTGAAGGAAGTCATATCCCTGCTGTGACCATGGGTTCAGATGCCGATGTGATCATATCAGGCGCTGGTCCGGCCGGTTCGACGGCCGCCTGGCACCTGCAGAAAGCAGGTATCAGCACCCTGATCATTGAAAAATCAGCCTTTCCCCGGTATAAAGTCTGCGGGGCGGGGCTTACCCACAAACTGCTTGAGCTCATCCCTTTCGACCTCAGCTCCATAATCCATACCACAATACATTCGTTCAGGTTTTCTTCGGGCTTGCATGATGTGTTCACCCTGACCAATGAACTTCCCCTGATCTATTGTACAATGAGGGACGAACTTGATGCTTTTCTTCTTAAGAAGTCTGCGGATGAGGGAGCCCGTATACATACATCCGAAAAGGTAACCCTCGTTTCGCCGGATGCCAGGGGTGTGGTCGTGAATACGGATAAAGGGGAGTATCGTGCCAGGTTCATTATCGGAGCCGACGGTGCAGGAAGCAGGGTGGCAAGGACGTTTGACCTGAACCGGGATATCGAATGGGGGATGGCATGGGAAGCCGAAGTCAGAACGACCGATGAGGTGCTGCAGAAATATTCCCGAACCGTGTTCCTCGACTGGGGAACTTTTCCCGGCGGCTATGCCTGGATCTTTCCTAAAAAGGATCACCTTTCGATCGGCATAGGAGGCCCGGCCCATATGGCAAAGCGTATGCCGGCCTATTATGATGAATTTCTTGCCTCAACCGGGATTCCTGTAATCGAAACGATCTCAAACCGTTCTCATCCACTTCCTGTTCGAACAAAGAAAGCGGTTTTTCATTCAGGCCCGGCCCTGGTAGCTGGCGATGCCGCAGGGCTTACCGATACACTCACCGGTGAAGGGATCTTCTGGGCTGTGAAAAGTGGGATCATTGCAGCAGAAGTGCTGGAGAAAAAGATCAAAGGTGAAATTCCCGATCTTGCCTTGTATTCAGCGAGGATCAATGCGGAAATCATGCCCGAAATGCTTGAGGCAAAGAATATCTGCGGATTGTTCAATGCAATGCCGCTGAGAGTGCATCATTGGGTTCGCGACAGTGAAAGAGTCTGGAAGGCCTTTGGAAAAGTGCTGAGAGGTGAGCGTTCATTTACCGACGTTCCCGGGGCATTCGGCAAATGGAGGCCCTTATGGAAACCCGTTTGCGCGCTGGGCTCTGTCATCCAGGCGCATAAAGAAAAAAAATACATGAAGCATGCCTGAAGCGACTGAATCAGTTCTCATTACCGGGGCAGGAAGAGGATTAGGCAAGGCCCTGGCGCTGGAGTTTCTCTCCAAAGGCTGGAGAGTGGTGGCCACCGACATCTCAGAACCGGAATTCGATGATCCCACCGCCGGTGCATTGTTCGAATCTCATCCGCAGACAGGGAAAAACCTGCTCCTCTTAAAGATGGATGTGACATCCGACGAATCGGTAGCGGATGTTTACAGATTTCTGGCGGAACAAGAAATTACCCTAAGCCTGATCATAAACAATGCCGGCATCGACCGTTATATGTTGCTTTCGGCTGCCCCCGTGAAAGAGTTCAGGCAAATCTTCGAAGTGAATGTCTTCGGGGCTTACCGTGTGAACCAGGTGTTTATTCCCCTTCTGAAGAGGCCGGGAGGGAGGATCATTCATATCGGAAGTGAAAGCCTGAGCCTGTGCATGCCGTTCATGGCTTATCCTCTTTCGAAAAAACTGCTCGAGGGATATGCCAAAGGACTGAGGCAAGAGCTGAGGTTTCATGGCATCGACGTGGTGGTGATCAGGCCCGGGGCCATCGATACTGAGTTGCTGAAGACTGTTTCGGCCCTTACCCGGTCGGTTGGGAAAGAAGAGCCGGGTGATCCTCTGCAGCAGGCTTTTGCAAATTTTGCCCTGCAGGCCGGGAATGAGATCGGAAAAGTGATCAGTCCGGCTGCGGCGGCTTCATTCATTTACAGGGTCGCATGTATCCCCCGCCCCAGGGCTGTTTATCGCATCAATAATATGCTGCAGCTCAGGATCGCGGCGCTGCTGCCATATGGTTTGATTGAAAAAATCGTACATAAACGATTGAGTAAAAAACTGCATGACAATGAATAAGGCAGTGTATGCAAAACTTTTCATTGTTCTGACAGCCCTGCTGTCGTTCTTTACCTTTTCCGAAAATTTCTTCCCTCTTCTCAATTCGGATATGGCGGTGAATATCCTTATGACACCTTCTTTTTCACTTCCGCATGACATTTATTTCTGGGGACAGGACCGCTCAGGAAACCTTATCCCTATGCTGGCTCATGGTCTCTATGTGCTGACCGGCTGGCAACCGGTCCTGCTTGTTTCGATAATTCACTACCTGTTGCTTGCCGCCGGGTTCTGGGCCCTCTGCCGCTTTGTAAAATCTCCATACGGAAGAATGGCCATGGCGCTTCTCTGGTTTTTCCCCCCCTGGCATTTCATTGAATTCCTGCTGATACTTTACGGTATCCAGGTGAGCTGTGTTCTGATCGCCCTGAATTTTCTTGACCGTTCCCTGCAAACGACCGGGAGATTGAAATGCCTTGCATGGCTGAGTGCTGCCTGCATTATTTTCATACTTGCCACATGGGTGTCGGATATGGCGCTCATCAGTGCTGCCGCCCTGTTTTTAATGGGGGCTCTGTATTTTGTCAGTACAAGAAGCAATCCCGCAAGGAGAATCTCATGGAGAGGAGCCGGCATTCCCGCCATGCTGATACTTGCATGGGCCATCACAGGATATCTCTTACTGCATATTGCAAAATCAGTTTCAACGCCGGTACAGGGATATAATGAGGGATTCCTTGCCGCCCCTTCTTTAATGATCAGGACGCTGAACACAGTCCTGGATTCGGTTTACCGGGTACTTGTCTTCTCATCTGAAAGCAGCATCGAATCCATATTTGCCTGGGGACTGGTTGCAGGCCTGCTGCTACTGGTGTTTTCAAAAAAACCAGTTGGGATTTCATGGCCGAAAATTTCCGAAAATCCATGGTTCTGGTTTTTCTTTTTCGAGGCCCTGATCACCCTGGCTGCTGTATTGTCTTCACGCTGGGTTGCAGCCAATGACGCGGGAAGAAGATATTTTACCACCTTCTTCATCTCGGCCTGTATATGCCTCGTTATATGGCTTGAAAATTTGCCAAAATCCAGGCTGAAAAAAATACTGCAATTTTCCTTTGCCGTCGTTATTATCTGCGGATCACTAAGCGGGAGCTGGCGGTTCTGGTATCCTGATGTCAAACCTTCAAGGATAAGGGTTCTTTCTTCGTTGAGATCGCTTGGCGAAATCGGAATTATTGCTGAATACTGGAATTCATACCTCTCGGCAAGTCCTGATCCTGTGAAAATCAAAGCCACTCCGCACGACAAGGACTATGTCAGGAACAGGGAGCTTGCCCTGGAAGTGCTTCATCAGCCAAAGCTGTATATAATTAAGGACGGCTGGCTCGAATCGTTTCCCGACAGCATCGTTCAGTTCGGATATCTGTTGAAGAAGAAAGGACCTGCCTTTCATATTGCCGATGCCTGGCTCAACAGGTACGAGGTGGTCAGGTAGGTGCCGTTTCTCCTCGTTGAAGAAGCACTGGTCAAAGGCTGACCGTAATAGTGCGCTCGTCCGACATGGAGTTCAATACCGATTTACGGATCTCATCAACTGTGTGAAACTCCTCAATCCCCAGGTTCTTTTTCACTTTCAGAAGATAGGCATCGGTAAAGAAAAGCCTAACGTTGAATTCCAGTTCTTCACCACGTCCTCCTTCGGGCACGCATTTCAGCTTTATGGTATTATAACCGGATGGGACCAGTAGCTTCAGGTAATCATCCTGTTTCAGGGTGGCCAGTTTCTTATCCCCGAAATATACCGTCAGGGGAATATCCTTTTTCGAGAAATCCGACAGTCGGAAAATCATCGTCGACTGTATTCTCATATAATCGGGTATGGGGCGGATGATCAGTTTACCGGTGGCAAAATCCAGTTTGTATTTCCCAATCTCATTGGCTGCAGCCGCGCTCATGATCCCTCCTGCAATCGCCCCTCCGATCAGGCCTCCGATCATACCTGCAGCAACCACTGCACCGGCGTCAACCGTTCCTGAACCTCTCCCTGCATCCTCTGTGAATATCCTTGTTAAAAACTCACCGTTTTTCAGCCTCATTCGGTAAAATGTATGACCGACCCGAATAAAGGGATTGGTGCCGTCAGAAAACCCCCAGATGCGGTCGAGGCTGTCGGTTGGGATACCCGAGATCTTTGCCCGCACAAGAAAAGTGTCGCGTTTGTAAGTGATATATTGGACAGCGAAGGGAGTAAGCGAATCGGGCCTGTATTCCCTGAAGTCGCTGTATGCCCTGAATATAGTTTTTGGAATTGGATTCACTTTCATGATGGGAAACTCATTCGTATGTTCCAACGGGTTTTTCCGGAGATCAGCCGAGGTGACAGGCATATGCATGAGTTTCCCTTTTCGCATTCTTAAAGCAAAGTTGTCGAAACACCTCTGAACTGCTTCATTGATGTTGCCGGCATGCTGATGGGTCACGTCCATCCCGATATGGTCAAGCGCCATTGCTGCAAGATATTCGTCAAAATACAAAGAGTCCTGCCTGGTGATGAAACTAAGGCAGAGTTCAATGCAGGAAATTTCGGAAGTGCCGGAACTGATCTCATAGATATACAGTTCATTAATCCTGATTATGAGTGGTTTTAGCCCGGGGCTGTATGGAAATGACCTGAGGATATGATCTCCGATTACGCTTTCGATCGAAGGGCTGAGGTAGGCAGGTACCATCTTGTTCCCTCCGCCTACCATCGCAAACCCTACACATGAATCTTCACGACAGGTTTTGATGACTTTTTCAACATAAAATCCATTGAGCGAACATTGCAGTGAGTCATGGATTTTGATTACAATCCTGTCGCGTGAATGCAGGGCCAGGCAGGCAAACAGCAGGAATAAAATGAGAAAAACCCGGGAAGTTGCAGCAAGCCCGGGTTTTTTGTGTGAGTAGTACGAGTCAGTTGAGTGTGTTGATTTAACGATGAGCACGTTTAATCTACATTTTTGTGTAGAAAAGAGTTTTCAGATCTGATTTCAATTGATTTATCAGGTGATGAGCCAATAGAATATGTTGGTGCTGATGGTTCAGAAGAAGGAGCCACGTCAACGAGGTCGACATTCCTGCGCTTGTAAGCGGGAACGCTTTCAAGTTCGAAAATATTCGATGGATCTATAGGAGTATGGGTCTTCAGTTTTTCGCTGAGGGCCCTGAGTTTATTTACCCTTTCATTTGCCCTGCGTTCGTGATCATCCTGTCCGGGACTGGCTGCCGGCCGGAGAAAAGGCTGTGAGATGGTTGAGCGTTCATGCTCTTCCTGATGGTATGAATTCACTTCATTTACAAGTTCAGGTTCTTTCAGTTTCACCGTTTCATTAACCACAGCTTCTGGCTTGGTGATCATCTGCGGATTGTCGAATGTGAATTCTACAGAGCGGGAAGCAGAATCGAGGCTGTATTCCACCGAAGCTTCCATGACAGGTTCCGGGGTAAGTACGGCAGGTTCAGGAACAGGAGTGATCATAGTGATCTCCTCAATAAGTTCCTCATTCCTTGGAGGAGAAGCAGGCCTCTGTTCTATGATTCGTTTTTCAAGCTTAGGCTCGATGAGTTTTCCATACAGGTCGTGAAGGATCACATCCTGTGGCCTTGAAGTATCTTTCTGCCTGTGCTCGGGATCGAAGCCGGTGGCAATAATGGTGATACTGATATTGTCGGCGAGGGCTTCATCGGATCCGGTTCCCCAGATAAGTTCGGCAGAGGATTTGGTCTTGCCTTGAATGTAATCTGTTATTTCGGTGACCTCATCCATCGTAATTTCATCGGTACCACTCGAAATATACAACAGTACATTACTTGCACCTTCGATATCGTTATTATCGAGAAGTGGTGAGCTCAGGGCTTCTTCAACAGCACGCGAAGCCCGGTTTTCTCCTCCTGCAATACCGGTCCCGAGAATAGCCACGCCGCTGTTCCTCATGACGGTTTTTACGTCTTCAAAATCAACATTGATATGTCCGGTGTCGGTGATGATTTCGGCAATACCCTTTGCTGCTGTGGTTAGCACGTTGTCGGCTTTCTTGAAAGCCGCAGTCAGCCTCAGGTCGCCGCAAAGCTCCCTGAGTTTGTCATTGCTGATGATAAGCAGGGCATCACACTGTTTTTTCAGCTGCTGCAGCCCTTCTTCGGCATATTGTTTTCGTTTTCTTCCTTCAAACGCGAATGGAATGGTCACAATTCCCACGGTGAGAATGTCGAGTTCTTTCGAGATCTGGGCGATCACGGGAGCTGCGCCGGTTCCTGTGCCGCCTCCCATCCCGGCCGTGATAAACAACATTTTGGTGCCTTTCTCAAGGATCGCCCTGATGTCGGCTGCATTTTCAAGTGCTGCATTTCGGCCAACCGAAGGTACTGCACCTGCTCCCAGGCCGCTGGTGAGGTTTGCCCCCAGCTGGATTTTTGTTGGAACAGGACTGGACTCCATAGCCTGGGCATCGGTATTGCAGATTATGAAATCTACTCCCGAGATTCCCTGGTTGTACATATGGGTCACAGCGTTGCTGCCGCCACCGCCGACACCTATAACCTTAATTATAGATGACTGATTTTTAGGAAGATCAAACTTGATGAGGTCGCTCATTTGATGCATGATTAGATCCGTTTAAAATTAAATAATTGAATTGCCCCTTTTTTTGTATTTCTTTTTTTTTATTAACAGAATGATTGTTAATAGCGTTGATTATTCAATGTCTTCTTCAAACAACCCCTTGATTTTGTCAAGGAACAGTTCAGGAAACGACCGTTTTACCTTATTGGGGTCTTTCACCTTCTTCTCTTTTATTTTCTTTGATTTCCCTGGCTCCGGCTTAGGTTCTTCGATTTCTTCTTCCACTTCTTTGGACTTCTCCTGTTCTTTTTCATAGCGGTCGATGCCAATTTCGACCAGGCCGATCCCTGTTGCGTACATCGGACTTGCCATTTCGGGGGGGATCTCATTGCTGAGATGCTCATTGGGATACCCTATCCTTGTGTCAAATCCTGTTATAAATTCGGTAAGCTGGCCAATATGTTTGAGTTGAGCCCCGCCTCCGGTGAGCACTATACCGCCCAGCAGTTTCTTCTCATACCCTGAGTTCTTGATCTCGTAGTAAATGTGCTCGATGATCTCCTCCATGCGAGCCTGGATTATGCTGGCAAGGTTTTTCAGGCTGATCTCCTTTGGAGGACGCCCCCTCAGTCCGGGAATCGCAACAATCTCCTCTTCCCTGTTCTCCCTGGCAAGTGCAGAACCGAATTTTATTTTCAGTTCTTCGGCATGCTTTTTAATGATGGAACATCCTTCCTTTACATCATCGGAGATAATCTCCCCGCCAAGGGGGATCACTGCGGTATGGCGGATAATTCCTTCATGGAAGATGGCAATGTCGGTCGTACCTCCTCCGATATCGACAAGTACAACGCCTGCTTCCTTTTCATCTTCGCTCAAAACAGCGTCGGCCGAGGCAATAGGTTCAAGGATCAGCTCAACCACTTCAAGTCCTGCCTTCCTTACGCATTTGTAAATATTCTTTGCGGCAGCAGTCTGGCCTATGATGATATGAAAATTTGCCTCAAGCAGCCTTCCCATCATGCCTTTCGGTTTGGGAATGCCATGATCGCCGTCAATGCTGAACTCCTGGGCTATCACATCAAGGATCTCCTCACCGGGATTCATGTTCAGGTTGTACATGCTGTTGCAAAGCTTGTCGATATCCTCCTGGCTTATCTCGGCATCGAAATGCTCCCTGATCATACTGCCCCTGTGCTGAAGGCTCTTGATATGCTGCCCGGCGATTCCGACATTCACATATTTGATGTCAACCCCCGATTTGGACGAAGCTTCGGCGACGGCTTCGCGTATCGACTGCACCGTATTCTCAATATTGGCTACAACACCTCGTTTGACGCCTATACTGGGCACCTTGCCATAGCCAAGTATCTCAATTTTCCCATGTTCGTTCTTCCGCCCGACGATAGCGGCGATTTTTGTTGTTCCTATGTCGAGACCGACAATGATTCCTGAGTTTTTCATATGCTATTGAAGTTTTGAACAGACAACCTGATTTCGGTATTTTATATTGATATAGTTATATTTGTTCCATCCCATTACATTAAGCCCTTTTTTATAGAATGCCAGGAGCTTCCTGAATTTTTCATCCAGGTCATTTGCCCGGCCAAGCATGATCACATGATTGCCCACTTTGGGAATCAGTTCAAATTCCTGCTGGGGGGTGACAAAAATCTGGTCGATCCCGGCTTTAAGGAACTTGTCACGGTTGATGAAAAGTGCAAGCTTGTAAAGATCAAAAAGAAGTGTGTCGGGGCTTACGACCGTATCACCATAGATCGGCGTTTCAATTTTAAAGTTCGGGTTTTCACTGTATGAATGGGAGATGTTACCGTTTGCTACAAGCACCCTGGCAGGGTAAAAAGGGTTCGGCGGGAGCAGCCGCCCTGAGCCATCCACATAAAAAGTCTCATTCTTGCTGTTTATAATCCGCAGTATGGGTTCCCTCTGTTTTACCTCGGCAAAGATATTACCGTCAAGGCTTTCATAGATATGAACCTTCTCAACATAGGCCTGGGATTTTATTGAATTCTCGATCTGCCTGATGTTGACCCAGCCAATGGGTTTTCCGCTTATCCTTCCTGTGGTCCTGCGGATGAGGGAATCGATATCGGCTTGCATCACCAGCTTATCGGCATGCCCGTAATCCATGGTGATATAAATTCTTTTACAAGGCCGGTAATACTGCTCATAACCGGTAAACCCCACAAGTATGCCGGCCCCTGCCAGGAGCAGGATCCACATCGCGCCATAAGCTATTTTCCAGATTTTCTTCATTTCTCAAATGCTTTCCTGATGGGTTGCACCATCTGGTCTATATCGCCTGCCCCTAATGTCAGAAGGACTTCAGGTTTGGCATTTCTAAGGTATTTTACCAGGCTCTCTTTACCGATTATTGATTTGTTTGCAGATTTCACTTTATCCAGAATAAGCTTAGATGTGACACCCCTGATTGGTTTTTCTCTTGCAGGATAGATCTCAAGGAGGATCACCTCGTCGAGGAGGCCGAGGCTGACTGCAAATTCGGCCGACAGGTCACGGGTACGGGTAAACAGATGTGGCTGGAACACTCCTGTGATCTTTCTTCCCGGATACATTTCCTTTACTGCTTCTATGCAGGCTTTTAATTCCTCGGGATGATGCGCATAATCGTCGATGTAAACGAAACCTCTTTGCTTCAGCTGGAAATCAAACCGTCTGACCACCCCCTGGTATGACTTCAGCGCTTTGCCGGTTCGTGTACTGTTAATGCCGGCCAGGAAAGCTGCAGAGGTGGCAGCAACCGCATTTTCAAGGTTGAACAAACCGGGCAGTCCAAGCACAACGTTCTTCCACACGTCGTTCTGCATGCAGAAGTCGAAGTGGTATACCCCGTTTTTAATATGTATTCCGGCAGCCCTGAAGTCCTTTGTAGCTGTTGGCCGGGAAGTATTTTCTTTGTCGAGGGAGTACCTGAACACATTGTATTCTGAACTTCCTTTGGGTTTAATATTAACTCCTGATTTCAGGATCAGCGATCCTCCCTTTCTTATTTTGCCTGTGAACTCTTCAAAGGAGGCAAGCATCTCGCTATGTGTATTATAGATGTCGAGATGATCGGGGTCTGCCGAGGTGATGATGGCGATATCGGGTGAAAGTTTCAGGAAGGAACGGTCGAATTCATCGGCTTCGACCACGCAAACTGACGGTTTTGAGGCAGATGTTCCGACCAGGAAATTCGTCTGGTAATTTTTCGATACACCTCCGAGGAAAGCGATATGCGGAATGCCGGCGCTTTTTAAGATATGAGCGATCATGGCCGAAGTCGTGGTCTTCCCGTGCGTACCTGCAACCGCGATGGTAAAGTAGTCAGAGGCGATCATGCCAAGGACCTCCGAACGCTTCATCATCCTGAACTTATTCTTCAGAATAAACTGGTATTCTTTCTGCTCCGGGGGAATAGCGGGTGTGTATATCACAAGCTCTGTATCGGAAGGAATAAGGGAAGGCTTTTCCTCGTAATGGATCTTCATCCCTTCTCTTTCGAGCTGATCGGTCAGAGAGGTGCGGGTTTTATCATAACCCGAAACCCCGGCCCCTGTGTGCAGGAAGTACCTTGCCAGGGCGCTCATCCCGATCCCGCCGATCCCGAGAAAATATACCGATCTGAGTTTCATCGCTTCCATCAAGCTCTTATTCCTTATTGTTATTTATCAACCCAAGGGCTTCTGCTGCAATTTTTTCCGCAGCGTCAGTGACAGCCATTGCCGAGATGTTTCTCTTCAGTTCATCCTGCATCCTGCCATCCTGTATCAGGGATTCAAGCATCCCGGGAAGATTCACGACAGCTTCTGAATCTTTCAGCATCAAAGCTGCCGTGCGCAGAGAGAGCGCCATTGCATTTTTCGTTTGGTGGTCCTCGGCGACATTCGGGGAGGGAACAAGTATGACTGGTTTCGAGGCTGCACATAGTTCAGAGATGGCAATCGCCCCGGCCCTTGAAATAACAATATCTGCCGCGGCATACGCCAGGTCCATGCGATCGATGAAGGCATGGAGATGAATATCCTTATGTGGTAAAATCGAGGAGACCCTGAGTTCAGCATCCAGGCTTTCGAAATAGTATCTCCCGCATTGCCAGAGCCATTGAACTTTGTCACCCGGCTTCTTTCCGGTAAGGCATTGCATCACGCTTTTATTAATGGTACCAGCCCCCAAACTTCCGCCTAAAACCAACACTGTTGTCTTTCCTTCCGAGAGTCCAAACACCTTTAACCCTTCATTCCTTCTCTCCTTCATTCCTTCATTCCTTCTTTCCTTCATTCCTTCCAGGTCCTGCCTTATCGGGTTTCCGGTCAGTACCAGTTTGTCTTTGGGGAAGTATTTCTCCATGCCTTCATAGGCCACGCAGATCTTCTGGACTTTCCCTGAAAGCAAACGATTGGTGACCCCGGGATAGGAATTCTGCTCCTGTATCAGGGCCGGGATATGCATTGAAATGGCAGTACGCAATACCGGTCCGCTGGCATAGCCTCCCACGCCTATCACCATATCCGGACTGAATCCTGAAACCAGCTTCCTGGCCCTGATCATGCTGCGGATGAGCTTGAAGGGGAAGCTGAGGTTCTTCACCGAAAGCCTTCTCTGGAAACCGGCTATGTCGAGGCCTTCAATGCGGTAACCGGCAGCGGGGACCTTTTCCATCTCAAGTTTTCCCCTGGCCCCGATGAAAAGAATATCAGCGTCGGGCCGTTTTGCCTTTATGGCATTGGCAATGGCAATGGCGGGGAACACATGACCCCCGGTACCGCCTCCGCTGATGATGATCTTTGTCATATTCTTTTATTTATGCCAAAACAGGCGCAATGAATTCATTTTTCCCGTGATCTGTAAGGATCTCCACTTCTGTACCATCTTTTGTATCTATCTCCGTCATCCGGCTGACACTCAAAATAATTCCTATTGCAATGCTCGTAAACCAGATGGAAGTGCCTCCCATGCTTACCAGAGGCAGGGTTTGTCCTGTAACAGGGAACAGGTTCACAGCTACGGCCATGTTTATCATAGCCTGGAACACCATGCTGAACCCTATCCCCAGCGAGAGCAAAGCCCCGAAATTCCCCTGGCATTTTCCTGCGATGCGTATCACACGGAAGAACAATATAAGATATAGTAGCATTACAAAAATTCCGCCAATCAGTCCGTACTCTTCAATGATGATTGCGAATATGAAATCCGAATAGGGGTGGGGAAGAAAGTTCCTCTGGGTGCTTTTCCCGGGTGACTTTCCCAGCAATCCGCCCGAAACGATCGCAATCTTGGCCTGGTCGACCTGGTAAGTCGCATCAGCGCTGGCCTTGTCGTCGTTAATAAAATGTTCAACGCGTTTTACCCAGGTCTCTCCGCGGGGGAAAAGATGGGGGAATACGATGGCAATGGCAAAGATCATGATAACCGAGACTATGCCAAGGCCGATCAGTGAGAAGATGTATTTAAGGCTTATGCGGCCGATGAACATAAGTACCAGGCAGGTCACGAACAGGATGGCGGCAGTGGAAAAGTTTGCAGGGAGGATAAGTACCGTCACTGCGATCACCGGGAGAATGACAGGCAGAAACCCCTGTCTGAAGTTTTCGACGAGTTCCTGTTTTTTACTGAGAACCCTTGCCAGGTACATGATCAGGAAAAGCTTAGCCATATCGGAACTCTGAAACGTGAGGTTGACAATGGGAACGGTGAGCCAGCGGTTTGCTTCGTTGAGGTTGGTCCCCGAGACCAGGGTGAGCGCCAGCAGGGGGAGGGTAAGTATAAGCCCTATCTGCGAAATTCTTGAAAAGTAAGTGTATTTGATTAGGTGTGTAAGGTACATCAGGCCGAAACCGAAACCAAGAATCAGCAGGTGTTTCATCAGGTAATACTCGGTATTCCCATGCTGCTTTTTATAAGCCAGGGTGCCTGTTGAACTGTATACTGCAAGAAGGGAAAATATGGACAGTATGATGACTACGATCCATATCACCTTATCTCCTTTGATATTTTTAGTAATGGAGGCCATGCTTTTCTTTTAAAGGTCTTTCACTGCTTTTCTGAATGCCACGCCTCTTTCCTCGTGATTTGCGAAGATCTGATCTTCTTTACAGCCGGGTGAAAAGAGGGCAACATCGCCTTTCCTGCCCAGGTAATACGCAGCTTCAACGGCCTCGGCCATGGTGTAGGTGTCGGCAATGGGCAACTCCATATCCTTGAATGCTTCGTGTATAGCTTCATTCCCGGGGCCCTGACAGATGATTGCCTTGACTTTTTTCCCGACAACCTTTTTCAGGAACTCCAGTTCTTCGGCCGAACTTCCGCCTCCTGCAATCCAGATCACAGGTTTTGACATTGTTTCCAGGGCAAACCAGGCGCCGTTCAGGCTCACACTCATTGAATCGTTGACGAATTCGATACCGTGAATGTTGGCGACAAATTCGAGTCGGTGCTCTGTATTGCCGAAATCAGAGAACCATTCCCTGAAACATGCTTTTCGTGCATCTCGTATCCGGCCAGAGACTGTTGCTGCCAGGTTGTCGTACACATTCGCGTTACCTTGTAATGCCAGGGCTTCTAATGTCATTTTGTTAGTTTTTGGTGATTGGTTATTGGTTGTTGGTTGTTGGTTTTTGGTGATTGGTTATTGGCTTTTGGTTATCTGATCTTTAATGTTACAATCGTCAATACTGCCAGCATGATCCCCACGATCATAAACCGCATCACGATCTTTGCTTCATGGTAACCAAGCTTCTGGTAATGATGGTGAAGGGGCGACATTTTAAATATCCTCCGTCCTTCACCGAATTTCTTTTTTGTGTATTTGAAATAGCTGACCTGCATCACTACAGAGAGGGTCTCGACCAGGAAGATCCCGCAGAAAATAGGGATCATGATCTCCTTGCGGATGATGATTGCGAAAACAGCTATGATTCCACCGAGTGCAAGACTGCCGGTATCTCCCATGAATACCTGGGCCGGGTAGGAATTATACCAGAGGAAGCCGATGCACGCTCCCACGAATGCTGCAATATAGATCGCCAGCTCGCCGGTATTGGGGATATACATGATATTCAGGTAATCAGCGAAATTCGTATTGCCCGACACATAAGCCAGGATGCCTAATGTCACTCCAATGATGGCCGATGTACCGCTCGCAAGCCCATCGAGCCCGTCGGTGAGATTGGCACCATTCGAAACCGCGATAATGATGAAAATGATGATGGGTATGAATATCAGCCAGGTATACTTCTTTGCCGACGGACTGATCCATGAAATGAGCCAGCTGTAGTCGAATTCGTTGTGCTTTATGAACGGGATCGTGGTTTTTGTCGATTTTATCTCGGTCCTTGAGAACGGACTGATCTTTTCGGAAGCGTTTTCCACCTTGAAGATGTCCTGTGCTGCAACATAGGCCTGGTTCTTCGTTTTCTCCCTGATCACCACTTTATCACTGAAATACATAGTAAACCCGACAATAAGCCCGAGTCCGATCTGACCCAGTACCTTGATCTTGCCGGGCAGGCCTTTCTTGTCTTTCTTGAATACCTTGATATAATCATCAAGGAAGCCGATCAGTCCGAGCCACACTGTTGCCACGATGATCAGGATGATATAGATATTGTCCAGTTTCGCAAACAACAGGGTAGGCACCAGAATGGCAGCAAGAATAATGAGCCCGCCCATGGTAGGCGTGCCCTGTTTCGAAACCTGCCCCTCGAGTCCCAGGTCACGTATGGTTTCTCCCACCTGTTTATTCCTTAAAAACACGATCAGGCGTTTGCCGATAATCATTGATATAAACAGCGAAGTGATCAGCGCGAATGCAGCCCTGAAGGAAATGAACCGGAACATTCCTGAACCGGGGACGCTGAACGCGTTATGCAGCCAATCAAACAGATAGTACAGCATACACTATTGTTTTAATGAGAATAATTCCTTAACCACTTCACGGTCGTCAAAGGGGTGTTTCACTCCTTTGACCTCCTGGTAAGTTTCATGCCCTTTGCCAGCAACCAGGATGATGTCGTTTTCTGCAGCAAGAGTCACAGCCGTTTTAATCGCCTGCAAACGGTCGGTGATCACTAACACCTTGCGTTTGTCGGTGATATCCACACCCTTCATCATTTCGCTGAGAATGGCATCCGGATCCTCGAACCTGGGATTGTCGGAGGTAAGAATGAGCTGGTCGCTGAGCATGGCAGAGATCCTGGCCATAACCGGCCGTTTCGTTGCATCCCTGTTGCCTCCTGCACCGACCACGGTAATCAGCTTTTCATTATGCTGGCGGATATCATTAATGGTCTGCAGTACATTCTTCAATGCATCCGGCGTATGGGCATAATCAACGATTGCGGTGATGTTTCGCGGACCATTGATGTAATTGAACCTCCCTTCAACAGGCGTCAGGCTGCTGAGCAGGGTCAGGACCTGTGTCGGGTCCTGTCCCAGCAAAACCGCAGCTGCATACACCGATAAGATGTTGTATGCGTTGAAGGAACCTATGAGTCTGGACCATACCTCCTGCCCGTCGATGTTCAGGTGCAGCCCGATGAACTGGTTCTCGAGGATCCTGCAGCGGAAATCAGCCATGGCGAGCAGGCTGTATGAGAATTTTGTTGCCCTGGTATTCTGGAGCATGACCGACGAATGTTTGTCGTCTTTGTTTACCAAGGCAAAGGCAGAGTCGGGTAAACCATCAAAAAAACCCTTCTTGGCCTTCAGGTATGCGTCAAATGTCTTATGATAATCGAGGTGGTCGTGTGTGAGGTTCGAGAATATTCCCCCTCTGAAATTCAGCCCTGCGATGCGTTTCTGGTCAACAGCATGGGAGCTGACTTCCATGAAACAGTATTCGCAGCCTTCAGCAACCATTTCGGAGAGAAGACGGTTGATCTGGATGTTGTCGGGGGTTGTATGGGTGGAGGGAACTTCCCTCTCCTGAACCAGGTTTCTTATGGTGCTGAGCAATCCGGCTTTATACCCCAGTTCGGTGAACAAGCGGTGAAGCAGGGTTACGGTTGTGGTTTTTCCGTTGGTGCCTGTTATTCCCACCAGCTGAAGACTATGCGAAGGACGGCCGTAAAAGCTGGAAGCTGTTTCGCCAAGGGCAAGCGCAGTGTCGGAGGTCCTGATCCATGTAACATGGTCGGGCATTTCAACCGGGAAGGATTCGCATACTATGGCTGAGACTCCCTTTTCAATGGCTATGCCGATGAAATCATGTCCGTCAGAAACACTTCCTTTAACGGCAAAGAACACATCACCCTTAACGACTTGCCTGGAGTCGAACTGCAGAGAGCCGATCAGAATATCCAAATCCCCCTTTGAGTCCAGGATCAGATGAGCGGGTAATATGTCTCTCATCTTCCTCATGATGTGGATTTTGGTTTTGCCCTGGGGCCCTGGAGTTCCAGAACAACAGGCATTCCTTTGCTTACAAGGGAACCGGGTTTGAGACTCTGGCTCACCACGGCGCCTTTTCCGTTCACGACAACCTTCAGTCCCATTTCTTCAAGGAGAAACAGGGCATCCCTGAGCCCCATCCCGCTCACGTCGGGCATAAGGTTGCGGGATGTGACCGTGGGATAAAGAACTATTTTGCTCTCAGTGGGGATCGCCTGGGTCCAGGCAGCACGCACATCCACCTTGCTGATTCCATAACCAAGAAAGCTGTATGCTTCCTGAAGGTCGGTCTGCATGCCGGTATGTGCAAACGGAAAATGACGGTTCACTGTATCTGCCCTGAATGGAAAATTGATATCTTCCTGCTTCGAATAAAGCCTGTCGGAAATCTCCCTGAAAACGGGGGCAGCCACGGCGCCTCCGTAATACTTTCCTTTTTTGGGATCCACAATAACAACCATCATGGTAAACCTCGGGTTATCAACAGGGAAGAAGCCGCAGAAAGAACCTTTGTACCTTACGTTCTTTGTCCCCTGGTTGTATCCCCTGTTGTTCTGGGCGAGCTGGGCGGTTCCGGTCTTCCCGGCGATCCTGTATATGGGGCTGGCGATAGCAGTTCCGGTGCCGCGCAGAACAACGCCCTCCATCAGGATCATGGCTTTCTGGACTGTCGAGGGAGATACGATCTGGGGATTCAGTACAACCGGGTTGAAGGTCCTGACCGCAACACCGTTCTTCAGTATCTCTTTTACGAAAAGAGGTTTGACCATTTTGCCTTTGTTTGCGATGGCATTGTATAAAGTAATTAGGTGGATGGGAGCGAGGGCGACTTCATAACCATAGGCGATCCAGGGGAGGGAGAGGTCTGACCAGTATTTACTTTTGGTGTTCTTGATATAGGGTGGCCTTTCTCCGTCGATCTGCAGGTTGAGAGGCCTGTTCAATCCAAGCCGGTATAGCCCGTCGATGTATTTCTGCGGATCAGCCGAATAAATGCCATAAATCATTTTAGCGGTACCTGCATTCGAAGATTTTTCGAAGACCTGCTGGGCTGTATAAACAGAAGAGGTTGGGGGATGTGAATCCTGTATCTTATGGCCGGCGAAATAAACAATACCGTTCCCGATCTGAATGGGAGTGTTAAGTTCGACTTTGCCGTCGTCAAGCGCTACCAGGAATGAAGCAAGTTTGAAGGTCGAACCCGGCTCATTGGCCTCGGCAATAGCATAGTTGAACACTTCTTCATAGGTGCCCTTTTTCGTCCTTCCGAGGTTCACCATGGCTTTTACATAGCCTGTCTTCACTTCCATGACAATAAGGCAGCCGTGATCGGCACTGTCGGCGATAAGTTCTTTCCTTAATGAGGCCTCGGCCTGGTCCTGCAGCTCGATGTCGATGGTGGTAACTATATCAAGGCCGTTCTGGGGTTCAACCTGGCTTTCGATGTCGACCGGCATCCAGCTGCTTCCACTGATGCGCCGCATAATTCTTGACCCGCCTACCCCTTCAATTTCCTTGCTGAACTTTCCTTCAAGTCCTACATACACCTTGTTATTTCCTTCGCCTTTTTCATAGCCGATAATTCTTTTAGCGAGGGATTTGTAAGGAAGCTCACGCTGCCATTGTGGGATCACGATCAACCCCCCTTTGTACTTGCCCCGTTTGAAAATGGGGAACTTCCTGATCTTTTTCAGTTCAGGGTAAGTTACATCACGCTTGATCAGATAATACCGGTCCTGGTTCCTCCTGGCCTCCCATAACTTATCCTTGATCTGCATGGGAGATCTGTCTTTGTAGATGCCGGCAAGACAGATTGAAAGGGAATCAACACCGTTTTTAAATACCTCATCGGTCAGGGAATCTGCATAAAGGTCCATCCGCAGTTCGAAGATCGGAACCGACACAGCCAGCATGGTGCCATCATCTGATAAGATATTCCCGCGGACAGCCTCGATTGGAAATACCTGCATTTCCTGCTTTTTGGCAAGTTCCTGTATCTCTTTCTTTTCAAAGTTCTGGATATAGAAAGCCCTTGCAAGAATGGCCAGGCCAAAAAGCAGAATCCCCAGGTAAACCAGGTAAACTTTTGTCAATATGCCCTTCCTTATGTCCTGGGTCATCTGTTTCCAATATGAATCGAGTCTTCCGAATAAAAGATCTTATACGGCGGAATCACGGTTTCCTTCAGTCCTATGGCTTGTGTTCTTTTATTCAGTTCCGAAAGCTTGCTTTCAAACATAAGCCCTGAACGGGCTGTTATATACTGGTACCTGAGTTCTTTGAGCTCAGTCTTTGTCTTTTCTATCTCTTTGTACATCCGTTCTGTATTATATGTGTTTGCGATGTATAAAAGAGCGAGTACGGCGAGGTATATAATAAAAGGTATGTTGTCGACCACTGGATTCTTCGAGAGGTAGTCTCCACCAAGGACTTCCTGCAGTCTTTTTCTTCCCCTGTGCAGTTTTTTCGGGCGCTTTTTTTCTGCGGATGGAGTTTCGGGTAAAGGCTCTTCAGAGAGGGTGGGCGCCGGCTGCTCAGGATCGGTCACATACGGAATGTCGGTCCATTCCGGCTCCGCCTGCGTTTCCCTCATCTTATTTGCCCTTATCCCGCTCATATTAAAGGAATGAAGGAATGAAGGATTGAAGGAATGAAGGATTGAAGGAATGAAGGAATGAAGGGATGAAGGAATGAAGAGTTGAAGGTTTGAATATTTGAAGGATAAAAGGAGACATTGATTTCATTTTTTTATACATAAATTCAAAATGTTTAATTCGATTATTTGATTATTCTATTATTCATTCATTCCTTCAATCCTTCAATCCTTCATTCCTTTCTTCTCCGCCACTCTCAGCCTTCCACTCCTTGCACGATTGTTTTCTTCAACTTCCTCTTCCCCTGCCACCACCGCTTTACGCGTGACCATAGTCCAGGGCGAGATTACATTCCCGTAAAAATCCTTGTTCAGCTGTCCTTCAAAATTTCCTGTCCTGAAATAATTCTTCACCATCTTGTCTTCCAGCGAATGATAACTGATCACTGCCAGCCTGCCTCCGGTTTTCAACATATCGAGGCATTGTTTAAGGAAATCCTCAAGGACTTCCATTTCCTGGTTGACTTCTATCCTCAGAGCCTGGAAAACCTGGGCCAGGTATTTGTTTTCCTTGCCTCTTTCGGCACAGGTTTTTGCTGTCAGAACCAGTTCAGAAGTCGAGGTGATTTCTTTTTCCCGTCTTGCTTCAACAATCCTTGAAGCCAGCTTCCTTGCATTAATAATGTCGGCGTAATGCCTGAAGATATGCAGCAGCTTTTCTTCCGTATATGTATTAATAATGGTATGGGCGGTCAAAGGCTTGCGACGGTCCATGCGCATGTCAAGCGCCGCCTCGCTCCGGGTAGAAAACCCTCTTTCCGGAACGTCTATCTGGTGTGAGGATATCCCAAGGTCGGCCAGGATGCCATCGACAGGAACGAACTTGTGAAGGCGCAGAAAATTCTTCATGAACCTGAAATTGTGATTTACCAGGGTGAACCGTGGATCTTCGAAGGCGTTGGCGACTGCATCCTCATCCTGGTCAAAAGCGATCAGCCTGCCGCTTTCAAGCCTGTTCAGTATTTCCCGTGAGTGTCCGCCGCCCCCGAACGTAGCATCAACATAAGTCCCCCCGGGGATGATCCCGAGAAGTTCTATGGTTTCGTTGAGCAGTACAGGTTTATGATACATCGTCGCTAATGTCGTTTTTGCCCTGTTTGCCCATTACATCTTCGGCAAGAAGTG
>JBAXLI010000056.1:0-25954 GCA_037134895.1 Bacteroidota bacterium | reverse complement strand
GTGTTGAAATTCAGGAACCAGCTTTTTGCAAACTGATACGAAGCAGAGAGCCTGGGAGAGATTTGGCTGAGCGGGTTGCTCATAAGGTTTGAGTATGTGTTCCCATCAAGCCTGAGACCAAAGGAGATCTCGAGATTGTCGTTGAAAAGTTTCCGGCTGACCTGGCCGAAGGCTGCATATTTCCAGAGATTGAGAGTTGAATAATAGTCGAGCAATCTCACCGAATCCCTCAGAAAAAGTTTCTGATAAGTGTGATTGTTGTACTTTGCATATTCAAGTCCGGCTCCATAGGTAATCTTCCAGTTTTGAAGATCGGTCACACCTTCATACCTTAATTTGTTTTCAATTTCCTGTGACTTCAGGCTAAACAAAAGACTGTCGGGAGATTCAATATTTCCTGAATATTTTGTTGATTCATTGTTCAGCATATTTCTGCTGAGTACCCAGGTGTCGTTGCCATTTTTTCGGAAATGCCTGTATACGAGGCCAATAGTGTAACTCCATTGGTTATAGTTCGGAAGATAGCCCAGCAGGTATCTCTGGGTTTCATCAGGGTCTTTGATCCCGGTATTCAGCTTTGAGTTGTCGAGAGAACCTATTGAGATGAGGGAAATCTGATCTTTAGGGGTTATGTTCCACTTGTACTTGACCTGGTAATCATTGTATGTAGGAAGGAAAGGGAGTTTAAGAAGGCTGAAAAGGAACTGAAGATATGAACGGCGAACCGACACCATTAAAGTCGAATTCCTGCCAATGGGACCGTTCAGAGTGAGACCGATGTCACTGGAACCCAGGGTAAACCTTCCTCCGAATTTTTCCTTGTTCCCTTCGATCTGTGTCATTTCAAGAACCGAACTCAGGGTGTTGCCCCTCCTGGCCTGGAAAGAACTTGAATAGAGATCAACCTGGCGGATGAAGTCCACATTTATAATACCTACTGACCCTCCTGAAGATCCCTGGGTGGCAAAGTGATTCAGGTTGGGGATCTCTACTCCGTCGAGGTAAAACCTGTTCTCGGAAGGACCACCGCCCCTGACGATGATATCGTTTCTGTAAGAAACTGTTTGGGCAACGCCAGGCAGGGATTGTATTACTTTGGAGATGTCGCGGTTTGCTCCCGGACTTTTCTCTATTTCCTGAATGCTCAGAGATTGCACCGACAAGGGGCTGTCCTCCTTTCTTTCGGTGATAGATGGCCTTACAACAACGGTTTCAAGGTTGACTTCACTTTCATTCAGAGAGATGTCAAAAAACACCGGATGTGATTTTGTCACAAGAAAATCTTCGGTGATTTTCTTTTCATACCCAAGAACAGAAACAGCCAACCGGATATAGCCCGGATCCACCTTCCTGAGGACGAAGTTTCCTGCCGAGTCGCTTGTTGTTCCCTGGGTTGGTTTCCCGTCAATAATAATATTTGCAAACGGAATGCCCTGGTTGTTCTTGTGATCAAATAATCTTCCCCTTACCTCACCCGACTGTGCAATGGCGGTTTTGAAACTGAAAATCAGGAGAAAAAACAGCAGTGACGACAAAAACAGATTCTTTTTGACCATCTTTTTGATTTAAATGAGTCTAAATAGTCGTCAACTTTCATGCCAGAAATACCTGGTGGCAGATTTTGGATAAAGAATGGTGGGATGCAGGATGCGGGATGCGGGATGCAGGATGCAGGATGCGGGATGCGGGATGCAGGATGCGGGATGCAGGATGCGGGATGCGGGATGCGGGATGCAGGATGCAAGATGCAGGATGCGGGATGCAAGATGCGGGATGCAGGATGCGGGATGCGGGATGCAGGATGCAGGATGCGGGATGATGGCGCTTCACGCCGATGCAAGATACGAGATGTACATCGTACATCCACCCCATCACCCTGTTACCCTGTTACCCTGTTACCTTGTTACTTTGTTACTTTGTTACTTTGTTACCCTGTTACCCCATTACCCCGTTACCTTTTAACTACAGTAAACTTCTGCGTATATGTGTTACCATTGACAGATACATGAAAGAAATACTGTCCGTTGCTTACTGCACCAAGGTCCATAATAATATTGTAGCTTTCGTTTTCTATCCTGGCGGATGCAATTTTCTTAACAAGCCTTCCATTGAGATCATAAATTGAAAAACTGGCATTGCCGGTTTCGGGTAGTTTAATATGTGCACTTGCAAGATTACTCGCGGGGTTGGGGATGATCTTTATTTCACCTTGCCTGAGTTCATACCTGGTTTCGGTACCTAAAGGCCATGCAACGGATTGTTTAAGCGCCTGCTGCATCACCGATTTGCAAATGCTGTCGGCTTTCTTATAAACATAAACAATAATGTTGCAATTGGAAGCTATCAGGTTGGAGTCGAGTTTCAGGCTGAAGGTTCGGTTGAGGGTTTGCGTTTTAAGCCAGTTCCCGTTAATGAGGATGTCACCATATGGTATGAATGCAAGCTTACGGCCAACGTCATTGTGAGGCACCTTATACCTTCCACCTTTTCCGAAGGGGGTTCCGCAGGTATCCTGATGCGATTGCTCGCAAATGATTTTATCTTCCGTTATTGCTGCATTAACCATAAAGGTGCCTGTGATATCGGCAAGATAAGGTGTGAAATCGGCAGAAACACTTACAATGCGTGTAACAGGATCAAACGATTTCGATTTCAAAACAATCTTTACGTTGGCAACCGTGTCATTTTGAAGATATTTTACGGAGCTGTCGCATACCTGGTGGATGTTCTTGAAAAAGCTGTAATTGTAATACCTCCCGTCGCGGTTGGTCCTCAGTTCAGAACCATCGCGGTTGATATTATTGCTTAATGAATCGAAATCAGGGGAATAGAGAGCTGACATTTCGGTATGATACTGGAAAACAACTGCGTTTTTCAGGCTTGGAACAATGCAGGTGTAAATCGTAGAATCAAGGCAGGGACATTCGCCGCAGGCCGTGAATGTTATCCTTTCGAGTACATGGACTTTGGGGTTCTGTGCATGCAGACTGATTGAAAATGCAAGAAATCCTGCCAGGAATAACAACGTAATTGATTTCATAAATCAGTGTTTAGTGATAATAATTGCCACAATAAAAATAAGGATAAAACAAGGGTTGTGCAAGAACTTTTTAATAAAAAAGTGTCTGAAGCGGTTTGACTTTGCGTTTTTTAACGTACTTTAGAGAACGGAATCCAAAATCCAATTTTATGAAAAAGATATACATTCTGTTCCTCTTGCTTGCTCTTTGTGCAGCAGGCAGGGTGTATGCCCTGGATTTATCGTTCGCCTATAAGTCGGGCGGCAGCTGGCAGACTGTTCCAAGCGGGGGGACGGTTATCTTCAGCTGTAAATCGACCTATGTAATTGATGAATATATCAGGATTCAGAACAACACCAGCAGGACATTTTGCACATGGCTGGTCAAATCCTATGCGCAAAAAATGCCCTCACCCTTTAAAGATATTTTCTGCTGGGACCATTGTTACAACCAGAATGACCTGAAATCCCAGGCTTGCCTTCAGTTCATTCCCGGCCAGATCAGGGAAGAGGATTTCCATCTGAATTACAATCCGTATAAGGCCCAGGGTGAAACCGTGATTAAATATACTTTCTGGAATACCAATGAGGTTGGCGATTCAGCGTTCATCATTGTACATTATGTTTCATCCCTTACCGGGATTGAGGATGCTGTTAAGATTCCCAACCTGCTGGCTAGTCCGAACCCTTGTTCGGGCAATACAGTGTTTACTCTCGAAGGCAATCCAACTGGCCAGGAAAAGATCATCATCAGTGACCTTTTAGGCAGCAGGCTCCTCTCATTAGAAATACCTGCCGGTGAAACGGAAGTCAGGGCTGACCTGTCATCTCTGGCAGCAGGATTATATATTTATTTCACCGAAAGTTCAGGAGTTATCGGTCGCGCACGAAAACTGGTCGTTAAAAAGTAAGACTTTTTAAATTCATGAAAAAAAATCTGGCCTTACTTTCCATCCTCTTTCTTTTTCTTTTCCTTCCTGCACATTCCCAGAAACCGGATTCTCTTCTAAGTAAAATTGAGCAATGGAAGATTAAACACCTGCTGAAGGGGCTTACAATACAGGTGTATCTTGATGCCTACTATGTGGGCAATATAGGCGGTACAATACCCACTACCCATACCTATGAATTTCAGTCCAACAGCCCTTATATCAACGAGGCCAGGGTGAATATGTTCGATGTCCTGATAAACTATAATCTGAGCTGGGCCCGCATGATGGCAGAGTTCAGGCTTGGTGACCAGCCCCTCCTGCTTTCGAATTCAACGGCCCAATGGACGAATTACCTGAACCAGGCATCCCTGGGCTTTCACCTCTTCAAAGGCTTCTGGGTTGATTTCGGGTACCTCGACAGTGAGTTGGGAGTAGAGTCATCCATGCCCATAAATAATTTGTTAAGCACCTGTACCGTGGGGACCTATTTTGAACCGAGTTCTGTTCTTGGAGGATTTTTATCCTATACAACCGACGACCAGGTATGGATGCTCGGAGCCTGGGCCGGTAATGCCTTTTCCCTGCCAAGCGGCAAGAACATACATATAAGCTATGGAATCGATGTTTCGTACACACCTACTGATAAACTGACGGTCAGCTTTAATAATTTCATGGGAAATGTTGCAAAGAGCGGAGCGTCATATATCAAGTATCTGTCATATAACAATCTTTATGCCACCTGGAACCCGACATCAAAGCTGAATCTCATCGCCCAGTGCGATGTTGGATTTCAAAAGGTGTCGAGCAAAGACGTCGATTCGATACAAATGGGGACTGTAGTTTCGGGATTGATAGGAGCAAGATACTATGTTGTTCCGAAGTTTGCACTTGCACTGCGGGCGGAGGTCTTCTATGATCCCAAAAATATCATGATAGGCAAGAGTTACACCGGAAAAACAAATGATTTCATCATATACGGGCTTACTGCCGGGGTTGAATTCAACCCGGGGAATGATGCTTATATAAGAGTCCAGTACAGCTATCTCACCACCGGACAGCCTGACGTCAAGCCATTCAACGAGGTGTTTACAAACTCAACACCATCGCATTTCTGGCCTGACTACCTGAGACAATGCTACACAATCACTACCGGACTCAGGTTCTGACATTCACTTAACTAACAGGAGAAATCTTTCAATTTATTATAGAATCTGGGCAACCCCTAGCCTGGCAAACTGTCATGTATATTCTCCGACATGACCGTGATGAAAAAACCTACCCGCCCTACGACCGCATTTAAAACTGAAAAGAAGCCTAAAAAACTCCTGCACCTGATCATGTTTTCACTTACCTTCCTGATGGCTACATCGGTCGGACTAAATGTATACCTTGGCGCCAAAACAATCTCTGCCAAAAAAGAAAAATTCAGGGAAGCTCAGGTTGGGAATCCTTCTCCGGTAAGTTATATCAGGGAGAGGCAAGACCCCTCTCAGCTTTCACATCCCCTTTTACTGGCCGATGACAATTCCGAATCTCCCAGGTTTTCATCACTGAGGTATGAACTTCAGAAATTGATCAGGGATTATGAAACCGACGGCAGCATCACATCCGTTTCGGTATATATGACAACCCTGAACGACATGAGCGGGATGGGAATAGGTCCCGATGATGCATATTTGCCAGGCAGCCTCATGAAAGTACCCATCCTGATCTATTACCTGAAGCAGGAACAGGACCATCCCGGTACTCTCAAAAAAGAATTTGTTTATGAACGGCCAAGAACCGGTTTTCCCCAACAGAATTATCCTGGCGATTCCATTGTAAGCGGACGAAAGTATAAGGTTTCCGAGCTTCTTCATTATATGATTGCAGAGTCGGACAATAACGCCACCTATGTACTTTCGACCCATATAGATGGGGATGAGTACAGGAAAATTTATACCGACCTGGACATTCCGCCCTATGAAGTCAGTAATACCTTGTATTCAATTTCACCAAGGCAGTATTCGAAATTTTTCAAGGTACTTTACAATGCTTCATACCTCAATGAGAGTTTATCGGAATATGCTTTGAACATTCTCTCAGAGTGTAATTTCAGGGATGGACTTGTAAAGGAACTTCCGAAAGGGATCATTACCGCACATAAGTTCGGGGAGAGAGCCATCGACTATGACGTGAATTTCTCTGAATCAGCCATAGTGTATTATAATTCAAATCCGTATCTGCTTACCATCATGACCAGGGGAAGGGATGTAAAGCACCAGACTGTGCTTGTAAGCGAACTATCGAAGGCGATTTACTCCAGGTACGGGGATATTTGATTTTACTGCGGATGTCATCCGCAGTAAATCCTACAATTTAAGCGAAAGCATGAACTGGTCGGCAGGAAGCATTGGGCCGTAAGCCCTTGCATACCCAAATGAAAGATTGCTTTTGATCAATGAAAACAGCACGAGTTCCAGGTCGACCTGTGCCCCTGTTGAATAATAATTCAGGTTCTCGAGGTTGTTGAACAGGTTCGAGAAAAGCCCTATTCCGAAGGCTGAAAACCTTGCGTAGGTGCTGTAAAACCCAAGCAAGCCGAATTTGCGGAAGCGGATGGGAGGGAAGTCGATCTCGGTGGTGAGTTTGGCATAGTTCATGGCTGAGAGCTGATCGATCTGAACCCCCGGGAAGCTCTGCATTTCACGGTATTGCTGTACCGACCTGTAGTCAACCCAGTTGTTACCGAATCCTCCAAAATAGAAATAGCTGTTTGTTTTATCTGTTTCACCGAATGATTGTCCGAGCGAAGTTCTGAACCAGAGCGAAGAATTCTTCATGGGAAGAAGAAATCCGAGATCAAAATTATTGATCAGCTGCGGATAAAAGGTTTCTTTTGCGAGGCTGGTAAAGGCATATGCGCTCCAGTCATAGCCCTGCTCGGCTTCAATCGCTCCCAGGGATTTTCTAAGATAGGAGCGGTGGAAATTTACAGTTCCAACATACAATTCCGTAAACGAAGACTCGATATTCTGGTAAAACGGCAGGGTTTCAAGGTCACCGTAAGCAGCCAGTTTCACATACATTTCGGTCTTCGCGGGCGCCATCCGCATAAACACATGACTGTATTTCCCCGAGAACATATACCCTGCACGGCTGAACTTGGTAGGGCCGAAGAGGTCGTAAAAATCGGCATAATTATACTGTGCCTGGAAGGTCCAGTTCCAGTAGGTGTAGTCGATAGAGAGATGCACAGTTTGTTTCAGCGGGAGGTTTTCATAAGGTGTGAAACTGAATTTTATGACGAGGTTGTTCAGCATCATAGGATCGGCGAAATTGATCCTGTAGCCGAAGCCGATATAGTTTTTATATCCCTGCAGGATTGGATAAGCTCCTGCGAGTTTCATCTCTTTCAGGGGTTTGTATTTAGTTTCGCTGATTCCCATGGTGTCGATGTTGACTTTGGAAGGAGGGGGGAGTATCCAGGATTCAACCACAGGATTTTTTTTGTACACCGTCTGTCCAAGGAAAGTGATAGGATTCACATCAGAGAGGGTATCGATCTTCATCATGCCCGGGATCATGCCTTTTGTCGTATATTCGAACATCAGCATCGAATCGGCCGATATCGGAAGGGGTCTGAAGAAGCCGCTGGTCGCGTTGCTCAGGATCTCGGGTTTGCGGGTTTCGATATCGACCCTGAAAATGTTTGAAACCCCTGTATAATATGAACTCCCGTACAGGTATTTCCCGTCGGGGGAGAATACAAAATTCATGGCGGGATTATCTTCAAATTCATAGATCTCCCTGTATTCCTTTTTCCCCTGGATCATGTCGGCAATCGTAAAGATCACGATCTTCTGGCTTCCCTTAACATCTGAAAGCGTGGCTGCAAGAAACTTCCCGTCGGGTGAAAAATCCAGGTCGCAGAGTTCCTTTCCGAAAGGCAGTGAATACATCTCATCCCAGGTTTTATAGGGAGGAAGAAACCTGACCAGCATAGTCCTTCCGGCCATGGTCTGAACCCCCCAGAGGGAATGGTCACGGCTGTTGAAAGCCAGGTTACCGGTACGGTCAATTTTAATAAGGTCTTTGCTGCGGCCTGTATTCACGTCGATAGCCCTCAGCCCTCTCCAGTCGCTGTTATGGGTTGTGATAAACAGTGTTTTACTTGAATCGTCAAGGGCCATACCTGTCACATAATAGAGGGCCGGACTGGGGACAGGGGCTATTTTTTTTTCTTCACCACTGCGGATGTCTATTCTCGAAATATGCGCAAGTTTCATCGGATAGTTCACGGCGACATACATGTATCGTTTTGCCTTGTCGACGAACTGTGCCGACACTGAACCCAGAGGTTTCGATCCGATAGGGCGATACCGGCTTACAGGTATAGCCGAAATCTTTTCAAGGTTGGACTTCTGGAAGCCATGCTCAAATGAAATCCATTGATTCCATGCATCCTGAATCTTAAGAGAGTAAACATGCCGGAACTGGCTGGCATAGAACCTCCGGCTGGTATCGGTGCGTGAATAGAACTCTTTCAACTTGTCGATGCCATAGGTGTATGCCAGGTAGCTCACAAAACGGGTTCCGTAGAGGTATGAATTCACACCCACCTGGAAGTCGACCGTCGTGCCTTCGCTTTCAAGGCCGATCACATTGTAAAAGTAAGAGCTGTCGCGGACCATGGTTCTGAAAACCATTTCATCATATCCTCCAAGTGTTCTTCCGATGCCACCACTCATCCATGTTTCCATGAAGACAGCTATCCCTTCGTGGTACCAGCGGGGTGAATACCAGCGGGGCGTGGTGAAATAGCTGTAAAGAAGGGTTTCGGGGTCCCGGTTGTCTATATATACCTTGCCGCCGAAAATTCCCCTGAGGATCCGGTCGCCGCGTGAGGCTTTGTCGCACATCACCTGGTGGGTGAGTTCATGGCTCATGAGCCATTGCATGCGTTCGTTCGAAGGTACAACCGAAAAAGTATAGTCAAAGGGTGAGACTGCAATATTGAGAAAGTTCCACGGGATCACGCTTGTGCCCCCATTACCCACATCCGTGAAATCATTAAAAAGAATATTGGTCTTACCCGAAGGAGTGTAATCCCAGAAATGCTTATGAAACAAAAGTGCGTTCTCGAAGGAACGCACCGTATGAGGAACTAAATATGAAGTGGTCTTATCCATGTAGACCAGGCGTACCTGCCTGGTCTGGAATTGTGTGATCTTAAGTTTGTTCTGGCCTGGAAGAATGCTTGTAAAAAAGAGCAGGGGCAGCAGGGCCAGCCATCGGTAGCAGTATTTCATTCCCCGGGTTTTATATCATGGATTGGATGTTTAAGTTTGCATTGGAAAACGTCCGGCAACCGGAACCGCTTGTCACGGCGGTGGGGGGAAAATTCCCACGCTGGTACTCCTGAGATCGTTGAACCCGTTCAGGGCTCCTTCATTGCTTAAAATTTTCTGAAGGTTTGTGCTGCCCAGGATTATTTTCTGAAGAGCTACATTGTTCATAGACCCAATGGGGCTGCAATATAGAATACCAAGCTGTCCACCTCCTGCACTCGCGAGAGCCTGGGCTGGTATGATAATGTTAAGCTGGCTGGCTGAGAGTGCTGCACAAAGCGGTGCACATTGCAATACGCCGCAAAGAATGCCGGCATTCAACACGACAGCTAAATCTCCTCCTTTGACCTGGCTAAAGTAGCCCAGGTTAGTATTTGTGCCGCAGAGTGCGGCATTGTAAGCACTGGATCCGTATACGCTCTTGATTTCTTCTGCAGAGCCAATAATGAAACTCAGTTTGGACTTATCATATAAAATACCATATCCTAACTGGGAACCTACGATGATCTTTGCCTCAGATACTCCGCCCTGCAAAGTTACAGCAGGAAATATTGCACTCAGTGATGTGGCCGAACTAAGTTCAAGTACGTTCAGGTTCTTCCCCGAGCTAAGGCTGGCCGCAGCACCGTCCTGTACGACACAAAGAGGTCCGATCCCTGAAAGCTGAGCCTGGGACCGAACAGCATATGTAAGCATTGTACCAACGCCTTTTTTATTCCCTGTCAAAGCCATGAACTGGGTCGAGGTGATGACCAGGCGATCGCGAATGGCTTTCAGTTCCCTAATCTGCTCCTGCTGTTTCTGCAGAAGTTTATTGCCAAGAAGGTAATTATCCATTTTGGTGATGGAATTCATGAGAACTGAATCTCTTCTGTTGACCTGGTAAACATAATTGGCAAAATCCCTGATGTTTTGATCGATATCACCTGAAGGTGAAGATGTGTCATCGAGAAGAAGATCGGTAAGCAGCCTGGTCGTGTTGGCCAGGATTTTGTTGTTGTTCTTAAGGTAGTCGTTGAAATCGATAAGGAGTTTTACTGACTCAGCATTCATCGGAATCTTATCAAACCCCTGGGCCTGGTAATACGAAATGCAGGTGTCGATGGTCATCGAAAGGTTATCGGTGAACAAGGTGAAATAGATCAACCCGGTTACCATCTGCCTTAGCTGGGCGGTATCCTTGGTAAATTCACTTCTCAGTTGCACATCCTTGTCGCTCATCTGGTCCTGGTGGTATTTATCGGCTTTACCAAAAGATCCGGAAGTCAATCCTTTGTAAACAGAAGGGAAAAAGACCGATACGATGAGTATTGCAGCGGCGATGACCACCATAACCCCGATGATTATTTTATTTTGCTTTTTCATGGCTTTATTTTTTGTGCGATTAAACTTTCAATACCTTGAAAGGATGAATTATTCCCTGTTAACGGTCACCGAATTCTGGTACATCGGAACATCGTTCTGAAGAATTTTAATATTGATCTGCTGGGGAAGACTGTTTTTGTTGAGCAGCTGTACCACATACTGGTTGTTCCCCGAGTTGTTTATCTGCACGAAATTCGAAGAGGCTGAAATGCTGCTTTGGTCGTTCACGCTTACATTCATGACATTCATTGCCTGCAGACTGTTATAATCGAATAGGAGTACAGCCTGTACCGGGTAAAGCGAGGAAATCGTGATCCTGGCTTCAACAACGCTGGTCGAATACTTCACAGCGAAAGTGGCTTTCACCATCGGGTTTTCAAATACCAGGTTGTCGGCCATGGTCATCTGGTCAAACCCCCTTGTGTCATAAAGGGCTCCTTTGAGTTTGAATGCCGGGGCTTTTGATTGTTTTGTCCCCTGCCAAAGAAAGGTGAATGAGAGAAAACCAATGAGCACTCCTGTTATGAACACGAAAGAATACCTGAAAGCTGGTCTGTTCCAGAAACTTGGTCTGATAAGAGGTTCAGGTTTTTTAGCGGCCTGTGGTTCCATAGGTAAACGGTTTAAAATTTCTTTTGTAAAATCTATTTCGGGAGTTAGTTCCCTGCAGCTTGCAATGTTTTTCTGGATCTTTTGCCAGTCGTTATAATAAGCTGATGCTTCAGGGTCTGCGGATAACCGGTCCCTGAGCTCCTGCTGTTCAGAAGGTGTGAGGATCCCATCGAGATCCCCGTGAATTTTTTCTATGAGTTTTTTATCAATCATTGTCAAAAAACCTGGTATCATTAAGCTTTTCCCTGAGAGAAAGCCGGGCTGTGAACAGCCTGTCTTTCACCTTGGCAACGCTGATCCCCATCGTCTCTGAAATGTCTTCGTACGAAAGGCCAAAGTAATATTTCAGCAGTATCAATGAACGATGGGCGCTTTTTATTTCACGCAGAGCCTGTTTCAGTCTGTGGCTGTTTTCCGAAGCTGCTGCATGGTCATCGTCCTGCAACGGAATGTCATACCCCTTGTCGAGGCTTTCATGGAACCTGCGTCCCTTGATATAGTTAATTGTCTCGTTCAGGCTTATGCGGTAAATCCAGCTGAAGAACCTGTATTTGAAGTTGAAGCCCGGCAGGCTGGTGTATGCTTTAATAAACACATCCTGTGTGAGGTCTTTTGCTGTTTCCCGGTCATCGGTCATCTGGAGTATCATGCCGTAAATTTTTTTCTGATAGCGTTCTATCAGGACTTCGAAGGATGATTTGCTGCCTTGCAACGCTTCATAAACAAGCTCATTATCATCTTTCGTTATCATAATTACAGTGATAGTGTTTAAAAGTTGGAAAATTTACAAAAAAATCCTGAGGAGCCAACCCATATATATAATAAAGTTATTTGCCGGAAGCCAGCATCGAAAGCTTCCAAAGGTCCTTGCGGTTCATCCTCAGCACTGGCGAGATAGCCAGGTAACCGGCATTCCCTATTTGCTTTCTCAGGTTTTTAAGCTCTTTCAGTTTTTCCTGCACCTCCGGGTCGGGAGGCAGGACGAAATCATTTTCCTTAAGCATCATCAGGCTCTTGGCCTTGATCGACAGTTCGGTGTAAAGACTTATGAAACAATACAGGTCAAACACAACTTCTGCAGGGAAATGGCTGCGTATCGATAACAGGAACTGCCCGGTGCGCGTCTCCGAAAATTTTCCTTTCCTGATCATGGTCAGCATGGAAACTTCGGTGTCAAATTCCATTTCGAGCCACTTGCGGATGGCATTTTCGTTGAACTGGAAACTAAGGACAAGGGCAAAGGGAATTACAATCAGGATGAAAACCGTCGCAATGACAGGCCATTGGGTCAATGCATTGAAAGCGGCATGAATGGCAACAGCGGTCACGATACCGATGAACAGGGCAAGCCCTAAAAAATTCTGCCTGTTCAGGCTGCTGATCACCAGGATGGCGAACACAGCGGTAGTCCCTCCGTGCATCACGGCCGTGCCAAACCCCCTGGTGATCCATACCATGAGGTTGGGTTCGGCCGAAGCGTAATTGAAAAGATAAAAAATATTTTCGGCAAAAGAAAATGCAGCTCCTATGCTGAAACCATAGATCGCCCCATCGATCATAAACCCGATTTTGTTTGATTTTATAAGGGCAAGAATAAGTATCATCTTTAGCAATTCCTCGACTACCGGGGCGATATATCCCGAAAAGAAATCAAAACTGAAGCCGTACTCCCTTATCAGAAAGGTATTTGCGAAAAAACTCAATCCGGCGCTCAGAATCCCCCAGCCCAGGCAGGCGAGGAGAATGCTTTTGTTCACAAGCCTGAGGCTGTCGAGGAAAAGGAAGAGCAGTAAAAGGAGAAATACAGGGCTTAGACAGATTATTACCTTAATGACCATTCGGGCAGTATTGAAGAGGCAAGTTAATTAAATTCTTTTTGCTGACGGGAGTCAGGGCTTCAGATTATTTCAAGTATTTTTGATTCATGAAAAAACTCCATTTTTTAATCATCGCCTGCGTCTTCTGTTTCCTGAACACTGCCACAGCTTCCCAGCCAGTTTCTGATACAGCGCACTGGTATATGAAACACAGCTACGATGTGCTGAGTTACTCGCTAAGCATCGACCTGTATGCATGTTACTCTGCACCTTATCCGCATACATTCACAGCCAAAGAAGTCATTACGCTGAAAGTCGACAGCGCGCTGAACTTGATCAGGCTGAATGCCGTAAACACTTCTCTGCAAATCGATTCGGTGAGGCAGGCAGGAGTTTCGTTCACCCATCTCAACGACACCCTGAAGATCCAGCTTAACCGCACCTACCAGCCGGGTGAAACTCTCAGCGTGAGGATCAGCTACCAGCACAAGAATGTGGTTGACAATGCTTTCTATGTCAGTAACGGCTTCGTTTATACAGATTGTCCGCCCGAAGGCGCTCGCAAGTGGTTCCCTTGCTGGGACAGGCCTTCCGACAAAGCCCTGACGGATATTACGGTCAAGGTGCCCCTGAATGTCAGAGTGGGGTCCAACGGACTGCTCAGCGATTCGACAGTCAGCGCCGACACCATCCGTTACCACTGGGTTAACGGGGATCCGATATCCACATACCTGGTCACCATTTCATCCAAAGCCGGTTATACTATAACTCAGAAATACTGGCATCACCTGAATAATCCGAACGACAGCATTCCCGTCAGGCTATACTACAATCCCTATGAGAACATCACCAATGCCATGCTTGTAATACCGCAGGTCACCGATTTTTATTCCGAGAAATTCGGTGAATATCCTTTTCAGAAGATTGGTTTTGCGACCCTGAACAGTTCGTTCCCATGGGGAGGGATGGAAAACCAGTCGATGATCAACCTTACGCCCGGCGGTTACAGCGACAACTCGCTGCTCGCTCATGAGCATTCTCATTCGTGGTTCGGCGATATGATCACCTGCGGCACCTGGGCTGATATCTGGCTTAACGAAGGATTTGGCACCTACTGTGATAAGCTGTATACCGAGTTCAGGAGTGGATATCCCGCGTATAAAAACGCCATGAACATACTGGCTAACTACTATCTGACTCATAATCCCGGCCTGCCTTTATATAATCCGGGCTGGGCGGTGCATACTCCTTCATCCAACCTGCTCTATCATACAGGACTTATCTATGATAAAGGCGCCTGTGTGTTATTTCAGCTTAGATACGTGCTGGGCGACAGCTTGTTTTTCGCAACCATGAAAAGTTATGCGCTCGACACGGCATTCCGGTATAAGAATGCTGTGACACTTGATTTCATTGCCAAAGTGAACCAGGTGAGCGGGCAGGATTACCAGTGGTTTTTCGACGAATGGGTGTATTCTCCCAACCACCCGGTATATTCAAATACCTATAATATCAGGGATCTGGGTGCGGGCTTATGGAGGGTGGACCTCGAACTTAAGCAGATCCAGAACAATACTGTATTTTTCAGGATGCCCTGCGAGGTTAAAATCAGCTTTGCCGATGCCAGCGACACGATTATTAAGGTGAACAACGATACAAATCCCCAGGAATATTCATTCGCTTTTTCAAAACAGCCGGCTTCCCTGTTGTTCGACCCCAACAGGAATATCCTTTTAAAGCAAAGCGCTACCATGGTGGGCCTTGATGAAGCCGGAAAGATCCCCGGGTTCAGCCTTTCCCAGAATGAGCCGAATCCTTTCAGCAGTCTGACCCGTGTGAAGTATTCCCTGCCTGCTGCATCTCATGTGAACCTTGTGATCATCGACAGCAGCGGGAAACAGTTACGCAGCCTTGTGAACAGGGATCAGCCCGCAGGTATTTATGCAATTGATCTGACTGCGGATGAGTTCTCACCAGGTATCTATTATCTCAGGATGCAGTCCGGCGAATTCACTGAGACGAAAAAAATGGTCGTTATGAGATAATTCCCAGGGGTTTTTTGTATATTCGGAGAACGTTTCATCGTTCATCTCTTTACATGTCCTTATGAAAAGTTCATCTTTAGCGCGCACTTTCGGTGCAGCCATGATGATCGCCGGTGTGACTATCGGGATCGGTATCCTCGGATTACCCGTACAGACCGGCCTGGCAGGCATCATTCCATCCATCCTGATAATGATCATAGTATGGCTGTTCATGCTGTCGACAGGGTGGATCATTGCACGTCATGTCACCCAATCAGACAATCCCCGGGAGGACCTTGGAAGCCTGTTTTCAAAGACACTTGGCCTGCCGGGCAAAGTACTGACCATGATAGGCTACTTTCTCCTGCTTTATGGTATACTCGTTGCACATCTTGCAGCGGGCGGACAAATTCTGGCTTCTCTGAACATATTCTCTTTTCCTCTGTCAGTATGGGCCCTGGTTTTCTTTATCATCGCGACCTTTATTGCTTTGGTGGGAGCGAAACAAATCGACAGGGCGAGCACCATCTTGCTGTTGCTGCTGATCCTGGTGTTTTTTGTCCTCATCTATTTTACCATGTCGCATGTGGTACCTGAGCGTTATAATCACCAGGACTGGAGTTTCAGCATTTCGGCAGTTCCTATAATTATTTGTGCACTTACTTATCACATCATCATACCCAGTGTTTGCCGGGTACTCGACAATGATTTCAAAGCTGTGAAGAAGGCCCTGCTGATCGGCACTGTACTGCCGATCCTGATCAATATATTATGGATCGTCGCGGTTCTGGGTGCGCTTCCGCTTTTAGGGGAAAAGTGCAGCATAGCTTCCGCTTTCGATAAAAACCAACCTGCCGTCATCCCGCTTGCCCAGGCCTACCCGGGAACTCCCATCCGGGCGATCAGCCTGGTCTTTTCAATGGTCGCCCTGCTTCTTTCCTATGTGCTGCAGGCCGCTTCCATGGTGAGTTTTTTCAGCGACCTGCTGGCAAAGAAGTTCCCGGCCAGGGTGAAATTATACAGCAACCTGCTTACTTTCCTGCCCAGTCTTGCCATTGTTCTGGCATTCCCGAACCTTTTCCTGTCGGCCCTCAATATCACAGGAGGTATAAGCATTATCCTTCTGTGCGGGATACTTCCGGCGATGGTCGGGGTCAAATGGGCGAGGAAAAAAAGCAAGCTCACAAGGATGTTTATGATATTCCTTCTGACCGTATTCACCCTGTTTTTCTGTATTGAAGTAGCGCAGGAGACAGGTTTTCTCAAACTCAGGCCCGATATGGAATACGAGCCGGCTCCATCTGTAGTCGGGCCTTGATGAACTTTCAGGAGAACTGAAGTTCGCTCAGATTCCGGTATAAGCCATCGGTAAGCTGCAGCAGTTGTTCATGCGTTCCCTGCTCAACGATTCGTCCCTCCTGCATTACCAGGATATGGTCGGCCTGGCGGATGGTTGAAAGCCTGTGGGCGATGACGATTGAAGTTCGGCATTTCATCAGCTTTTCAAGTGCATCCTGAACCAGCCTTTCAGATTCAGAATCGAGAGAAGAAGTAGCTTCGTCGAGGATCAGGATCTTGGGGTTTTTCAATACCGCCCGCGCAATTGCAATCCGTTGACGCTGTCCGCCCGACAGCTGTGTGCCCCGCTCGCCTACAAGAGTCTCCAGTCCTTCGGGGAACTGGCTTATAAACTCCCAGGCATTGGCCTGCCTTGCAGCCTCCTCAATCTTTTCTTCTGTTGCGCCCGGTCTGCCGTAGGCAATATTTTCCCTTATCGTTCCGCCGAAGAGAAAAATATCCTGGGGCACGATGGCCATCTGGCTCCGGAGGACCGAAAGCGGGATTTCGCGGCTTTCTTTTTCATCAAATAAAATCCTTCCAGAAACCGGTTCATAGAGTCGTAACAAAAGCGACACAAAGGTCGATTTGCCGGCCCCGCTGGGACCCACAAGTGCAATCAGGCTGCCCGGTCTGATGTTGATGCTTATATCTGAAAGCACCTGCATCTCGCTGCGTGAAGGGTAGGCGAAACTTACATTTTCATAACGTATATTTCCTCTGAGCGCCTCATCCGCAGTCAATTCTGAAATTTCCTGCACTTCTTCAACCGGCTCGTTGAAGATCTCCATCAGGTCCTCGGTAGCCCCGATGAACTTCTGAACACGTGAAAACACATCGGCCATACCGCCAATAGTGCCTCCGATGAATACAGTATAAATGACGAAAGAGAACAGCTCTCCTGTCGCAAGTTCGCCTGCTGATAACAGCTGTGAGCCTCTCCAGATCACAGCTACCATAGTGCCATACAGCCCGATGATAGTAAAGGAAGAAAACGCACCCCTGAGCTTTCCGTTTTTAATCCCGGTATTTGCAATATCGATGGTTTTGGCTCTGTACCTTCCCATCTCAAAGAATTCGTTCGTAAATGTCTTCACACTTTGTATACCCTGAAGAGTTTCTTCCACGATGGTGTTGGAATCGGCAACCTGGCTCTGAGCCTGCTTGCTGAGTTTGCGGATATACCTTCCGAAAAACACCACCAGCAGCATGATCACCGGAAGGATCGCAAGCATGAACAGGGTCAGTTTGTAGGAAGTTACCATCAGCAGGCTCACGCCGCCGATAATGATGATAAGCTGCCTCAGGAATTCGGCCAGGGTGCTTGTGAGGGCATCCTGGAGGAGCGTGATGTCGGAAGAAATACGGCTGTTGAGTTCGCCTACCCTGCGATGAAGAAAGAATTTCATAGGCAGGCGGATGATGTGGTTGAAAGCGCCCTGGCGGAGGTCGGCCAGCGTCTTCTCCGTCACATGAACAAACAGATAGATCCTGCAGTAGGCAAACACCGACTGTAAAACGAGGACCACCAGCAGGATAAGGGCGATGCGGTTGATCTCCTGGGCCAGTTTTCCCTGGTTTCCCAGGTCGACCAGCTGCCCGAGAAGCTTCGGGAATACCAGGCTGGCAGTGCTGGAACCTAAAAGGAACAGCAGTCCCAGCGCATACTCGTATTTATACGGTTTTATATACCGGTAAAGCCTGAAAAGCTTTTTCAGACCCGGCAGGGTTATTTTTTTCCGGGGTACTTCCATCATTCATTAACAGAAACATAGAGACGTAAAAGCGGATGTTTTATTGCATTTTCATTTTTTGTCGACATATTTCTGGCTGTGCATTTTACCATGATTACTTTCATCGGCCCGCTCTTCGATGAGTTCTGAGACTTCGACAGTATGGAAAGAAAGCACAACCCAGTTCTGTTCGCTTACAACACCCTGGTGCCAGACGTTGACGGGAATTGAAAGCCATCGTTTACTTACATCTTTATCCCGATCGCTTTCCAGGAAGTTGGATTGCCAGGTTTCTCCGGGTTTTGTCTGAAAATCACCGGTTCCCTTGTAGGACATCATTCTCTGTATACTGTTCGGGTGACGCTCGGCGCCCGTGGTTTTATATTTCCTCAGGTTGAATACCCAGCACGATTTTATTTCGTCGGGCAGCTTCTGGCTATAAAGGTTTAAGGGAATCGGTTCCCAGCTCATCATGGCGTCCGGCGCATCCTGCAGGGCTTTTTCAACCCTTTGAATAACGCCTTCCATATGCTTTTTCAAAGTCTCTTCCTGCACGGCTTTGTCGAGTATTTCTAGTAATTGCAGTTCATTTTGGTCCATAAGTTCAGGTTTATCGGTTGTTTTCATTCTAAATCAGGTAGTGTCATACTGGTTAAACCACCAATATTCTTCAAAGGTAGAATTATTCAGCAATCTCATGAATTCATAGCATATTGATAACAATCTCCTTCCAGGTAATACCTATTGACGGAGCCTCAAAAACACTGACCGTTCGCGAATGTTTCTGGAATACCACTGGCGCAACTTCGCCACTGGTGTGGGGAGCAAACTCAACGATTTCACTGAATTATAGCAGGCATCTCCCGGGTTAAGCCGGGCTATTACAAGCTCATTAAAAGCTTTTTTTCCGTTAATACTCAGAGGCCATCTCATTTCGGGATGGCTTCTGCTTTCAATGAAATCAGCTTCGAAATACAAACTATGAGAACAGTGTCACAACTTCCCTGATATTTTTCCCGGATTCAAGCGCATCTAATACAAAACGGGCAACACCAGCCCTGCTAATGCCGCTGCCGGCAGGCTTTCCCTGTGTTGCTTTATAGTTTTCATTCTCCTTGTTTGTCAGCATTACCGGCCTGACGATGGTCCAGTCCAGTGTCGAAGCTTTTATAAGCTGCTCCTGCCGGTCATGATCCTCATAGGCCCTCATGATGTTGCTGTTTTTTATCAGGATCCTGGCGATCAGGGGCATGTTCATCCAGGAATCACCAACCCCTGAAGCTGAAATTGTGATCAGTCTTTTAACATTGTTTTTTTGCATGGCCGGGATGAGTACCTTTATGGAATCCGAGATCAGGGTTAAGGGAGAGACAACCTTTGCAAATGGGTTGTCAGAGGTGCGGTTGATATTTAATGAAACCACAACGGCGTCGATCCCTTTAAGGGCTTTGGCAAGGAGATGTCCGTCGGTTGGAGATCCTTCAATGTATTTTACAACAGGGATGGTTCCTTTGCTTTTTTCCCTTATGATACCTGCCACATCATGGTTGTTTTTAACTGCCATGGCTGAAAAAATCTTCCCGGTCCTACCGCTGATTCCTAAAATTAAAACATTCATATGCCAGTACATTTTCACAAATATACTTATTTGATAATAAATGCCCCGTAATCCAGGTCAGAGACATGAACTTCAGGTAAGTGATGCAACTCTTTCACTTGCTTTCCTGTCTTTTTTTTCATATAATTGCATAAAGAGTTCTTCTCATTTTCAAAGCCAGGTTTGTATGAAAACGTTTCACTAGCGTTGCGTCTTAGTTAAAACAATATCAACTGATTACAAATTTGTTCTTTGACATCTTGATAATTCTTCTTCGCGACGAGATTTTTTAATGGAGTGCGTTCAAATGCTGAAATGCTTATCTGCTGCAGGATTTCGTACAATGAATAAGACAATTTGAGCTTCTTTTTAGCGATTGCAACAATCACATATGTCGAGATTGCAATCCAAATCTGCGTTCTTACTGCGTTTTCACTATGTCCCCAAAATGTTTGAATCTTAAGATGCTGTTTTATCCATTTGAAAAATGTCTCAATACCCCAGCGATACCTGTATAAAGCTGCAACATTCAGGGCGGTTAATTTGAAGTTATTTGTGATAAATACCAAGGTATTACCAGTTTCTTTGTCAAAATATCGAATTCGTCTTAATGGACCAGGATATTTTTCGGCACTAACCTGATTTGTCAATTCAATGGCCTGATCACAAATGACGCCTGTTGTCTTATCTGTATCACCTCGATCAACTACCTTGTATTTCATGTTGTCTTTTGCTCTTATGATGAAGTTGATGTTTTCCTTGGCAAGTCGGTAAAGCCTTCTAAAATCAACATAGGCCTTGTCCATGACAAGATAGCTTCCTCCAGGCAATGAAACAACGTCAAGAACATTAACGTCATGAACTGAACCATCGGTGATGAAAATGTACTCGGGTATAGCGGTTTTAAGGTCCAGCAAGGTGTGCAGTTTAACAGCGGCCTTGGTTGTTCTGAACTTTGCCCACCAAAACACATCCAGGCAAAGATCAACGACGGTGGCATCGAGTGCGAAAATTCTTCCTTTGAGTTTAATATCGAGCTGGTTATCGTCAACATATAGTGTTTTGGCCTCTTCTATCAGTTTGAGTGCAAAATCACGAAAGATCCTCCAATCCCTGCTTTCATTAGCTCGTGAAATGGTTGATTTGTTAAACGGTTTACCAATCCCAAGATGATAGAGTTTATCCGCGTTGTGACGAATACCCATTGCTGTATCGCTGAGGCTCTCCCGGTGAGTAAGTTGACCGAAGGCCATGCAGAGGAACTGTCGCCAACAAGTAAACTCTTTCGCTTTGTAGTCACCATCATATCTTTTAACACAATACTTGAAAACGTGAAAGTTAGCGATCTCCATCAGTTGTGCAAAAACCATCTTGCCTTGGTTCATACCGGGTATTCTGCACAAAGGACGATAAAACTCTTTTCAAATCGTTGCTCGATGAAAATCTCAGCAAACGTAGAATTATCAAGCTTTTCAAAGAACTTAAGTTAAAAACAACGCAACGCTAGTGAAAACGTTTCTATCTTTTTTTTACGGGAAGAAGAACCTGTTCTTTTTCCTTTGTTCAATGGCGCTCATAGCCGTACTGACGACATTTTGCAAAAAGGACGATACGGAATATGTAACTGCAACACCTGATAATCCGCCGGCACCGATATATACCGACAAAGATCCCTGGCTGCAGGATCCTGCTGTGATGATCATGACCGAAGAGGAAACAAACTCAAATGCCACGTTTCTGCCTTATGCGATGAGTGCCGCCCAGCGAAAGGTTTTCAATCCATACCAGAATCAGCAGCCCAATGGTGAGGGTACTGCTGTGGTGAAGATTTTCGTGAAGATCATGAGCCTCTATGAAAAAATGTCGAAGAAAAAGGATTTCAACCAGATCACCAATGATGTACAGGAGATCATCAGCCAGGACCAGCAAATCCTCAACGGGATCACTGCATTACAGAGCCAGCTTGAGCTCATGCAGGTTAACATCCTGAATTTTATTTCGAATCTCGCTGTAAATATTTACATAACGTCGATTAAATCGGCCTATAGCACAACCGGCCCTTCGGGTCTGCTGTATTTTTCTCAGTTTGCAAAGGATATTCAGAACGGGGTGCGCCCCGAATCTGATACTGTTCAACTGCGTCAGCAGTCGCAGAATTATATTGATGCGATATATAAAATCCAAAGTCCGAACATCCCTGAGCTGATTGCGCAAATCCACGGACAAATATGTCCGGATGTCGGAGGCACGAAACAAAGTGTTCTGAACACATATTGCGACTATATCCTTTTAAATCCCGCCACAAACTTCAATAACAAAAAGGTTCATGATCCCGTCAATGTGATGAAGAGCTACCTGCTGCTCGAGAATTATTTTCTGCACCTGGTAAACTCACAGCACCTGGGAGCGATCATCCTGGGTAATGTGTATAACCAGATCGATACTACAGGCCGAACATACAGTTCATATCTGAATGGTACCTTCAGGGATTTTATAGTAAGCGAAACTGATATGTTTCTGGCAATGACCGATAAGCTTGCTGCAAGCCTGGTCGATTACCGTAGTCTTGATATGTTCCTCGACGATCTGCAATACCTGAACAAGGGGATTCGCAGCGACAGCCTGTTCAGGGGAGTGATGGCAAGGTCGAGGTTTGTTGCCGGACTACTAAGGTCGGCTGTCAACATTGACCCCATCGGGTATGGGTTTTCGGTACTGATCCCTGCAAGGTACAATGCAACGGGAGATATAAATCAGGCCACACTTGCGATCACACATAATGGCACACCTTATACTGTTAATGTAGATCAGTTTGACGGTGCGCCAGGCATACCCGGGGTTTACCCGTATGCTTACTACCAGGGCGGCAACACGGTCAGGCCTGATAACAGCTGGTTTGTCTACAGCCAGTGTATTCCGGTATCCCTGGTGAAAGATGGGAGCAATGCGGTATCACTTCAGAACATTCCATGGAAGGGAACCGGTTTGGTAAGAACTGATGCTCTTTCGGGCAATTATACAGCCATGTATTACAATCCCCGACATCCTGACTATACAAAGGCGACTCCGGTTCCCACTGATTCCAATACTTATAAATTTGCATATACCGCCCTGTCGTGGAGGTTCGGAGACCTGCTCACCATGCAGAAAGCCAGCGGAGGGCAAAAGCTATCCAATACCTGGAGGAACACTCCTGTGATGACCTATGCGCAGCAGCAAACCAACCCGGTAAGCATGTGGCAGGTAAACGACAGCAAGTTCAAATGGCAGAACACCGGGTATGCCGATTATTTTCAGCCAGCCCTATCAAGTGACACAACCCGCCTGTACCATCATAAGTTCGATCCAAAAGGTATTTTCCAGCCACTGAGGAACGGGTTTAAGTTTTTTATGGCCCAGGGGATATCCAAAGACATGACTGTTAGTCCGAACATTCCGGGGTCAGGTGTCGCTCCCCAGTTCTTTTATTCTGCGACCGGACTGGCATACAACATTACCGGTGCGGGCAACACGCCATGCCATACCCAGTTTTGCATGTTTCTGGGCGGGCTCGGGGGCTTTTCGGCTTCACAGAATATTCCAAACAACCTGTTCAGTATGCAAACTACCGATTTTTCGAGGAACTATCAATCGTTTAAACAATCGGGCGTTTCGGCTTTTGATGCTTCCGAAGGTTCAAACAGGTTCACCCTGGCATGGGAGCTTTCAGTTGACGGGGCCTATAAAACCCCGAAAGGATACGATAATTTCCTGCCAAAAGTGGACCTTCAGGTTTACGGACAAATGGTATACAGGGGGAACTGGAATATCTTCAATAAATAGAAGGCATTTGCGGATTACAGAGTGTCGGGATCCAACGGGCACTCAGTTAATTTTTGGAGTAGCAGCCAATTGAAGATTCGGCATCCGCCGAAAGTAATGAGAACAATTTTGTTGCAATAATGCGCAATTGATCTGCTTCCACGAGCACAGCCGGATCCCGGGTCAGCCTATACTCAAGGTCTTTGCACCGTCTTGCTTCTTTAACAGCCTGGAATAATAACAGAGTCTCCTGTTTGTCAATGATGAGGGCCTGGATTTCTGAGTTCATGCAGTATGTTTTTCGTTAAGACAGGGGCAGGTGGTAAAAAGTTGCATGCGGATCAGGAGAGTGATCCCCGTAATCACCAGATTCTTTAAATTGTTCATTTGTGCCGTGCCAAATATTAAAGCATAATGTTCCAATAAGTGATTCCCATTTCCCGATTGAGTTAAAATGGGATGGATCGGGTTGTCCTGGTAACGTGAATCGTTATGTTTTTCCCTTATGGCTTTTAGAACACGTCCACCTGTGACTTCTCTGATACCAAATCAGAAATTTGCTCTATAAAGGTTTTGAAGTGTCCCGAGGAATTATGGAAGTCTACAGCATCTTGGTTTTCATATACTTCGTAAAAAATAAAACTTTGAGGATTCCCAACCTCCTGATATAACTTGTAGCATAAACATCCTTGTTCCGTATTGCTATTTTCAACCATTGTTTTCGCCAAAGAAATAAACTGTTCAATGGCTTCTGGTTTTACATTGATTCTGGCATTTATAGTTCTTTTCATATAATCGAATATTGAATTATTACTGACCTGATCTACTTTATAATATTTGTGATAACCTTCTTTTCTTGAAATAGAGGCTGGATGGTATCTATTTATTGTTTTTTTCTATCCGTCGTCATCTAATCATATGTTCACATGATAGACATCACTCTTCCTCCGTTTTATGTTCTGAATAAAGAACCCACCAGATTCGGGGATATCCTCCAAAAGATCAAAGAACTCGCACGATTTCGGTAACGGTGAGAAGATCAGGGTGAATCTATAAGTCTTTCCTGCTGGAACCAGAGTCCAGATAGGTGCAACCGAAATATTCTCAGCATGATGGAGATGGCTTCGCTCTCCCGATCCTTTATCAATTAAGAATGTTGATTGCCAGATTCGAATGCCGCCCTCTTCTTCCGCCTTATAGAGACAATGCACGATAACCATGCCTTCTTCTTGAACTTGGCTAAGAATTTCTTCTTTCAGCTTGTCATCGAGCTTAATGGCTGGAGTTGCAATAACTAGCTGTTCATCAGTTTCAATATTGTATGTTGGTTCACTATTTGTCATAAGACAAAGTTATTGAATTTGCCGTGATCCTTACAGAGATGTTATCGCTGATTCTGTAGTCTTCCAACAATTGAAATTTCCATACCTTTGGTTTCCATTTAGAAATAATGAAAAAGAAACTTTCCACAATTGGCATATTGTTCATGCTGGTGCTTAAACATCCACCGATGCCAGAATTTTCATTGTTCCAGAAAAACCATGTCATCGAGTTTCGCAGTTTTTCATTGAAAAAGATCGCATTGGAATTCTTCCCGAATTAAGCTCAAATATATTACCAATGTACATCACAAATCTTACGCATTATCTCGATCCTGATGGTAACATTGCCAAGGAGATGCCGAAATCAGCAAGAGAACTCGCTTCCTTTCAATCACTTATCTTTGATGCTGCCACCAAAGATTTTGACCCTCCCATAATGGCTACTGATATCAGGTGCAGAAAGAAAAAGTGTTCAGGAACAATTGAACTATTTTTTGATGATCAGATTATTGAATGGTGGTGCACAGATTGTGATGAAACAGGACGAATCAGCGATTGGCAAGGTTCTAAATGGGATAATCGAGACTAATATCTGGTGGTAGTAGAAATTTAGCAACTTTCTTAATGAGCAATATCCTTATAGCCTCAGGTAAGTTTATCAGAAGTATTATCGATTTCTTTTATCCACCTTTCCGCAAATTTATGACTTTGCAATTTTTTCGGTATGGTGTAACAGGATCGGCAAATTTAGTATTCGATTGGGTATTGTATTTTTTCATCTATAATTTTGTTTTGCGACACAAAATGCTGGAGCTCGGGTTTGTAACACTTAGTTCTCCCATAGCAGCCTTGGCAATAAAAGTGCCAATTGTCTTACTTTCAGGATTTTTGTTGCAGAAATATGTTACTTTCTCGTCATCCAGTTTAAATGGTGGAGTTCAGCTCTTTCGATATTCAATTGTGTTTTTTTCCAACCTTTGTATCAGTTATTTTGGTTTGAAATTATTAGTAGATTGTAAGTATTAATTGAAAAGTATACCAGTCTTTCAGTTAAGAAAGAACAC
>JBAXLI010000055.1:0-26646 GCA_037134895.1 Bacteroidota bacterium | reverse complement strand
TTACGAATTACGAGTGACGAATTACGAATTACGAATTACGAGTGACGAATTACGAATTACGAATTACGAATTACGAGTGACGAATTACGAATTACGAATTACGAGTGACGAATTACGAGTGACGAATTACGAATTACTTAATTCATTCCTGACATTCCTAAATCGTAAATCGGGCTTCGTAAATCGTAAATCCCTACTCAAACGGGTGTTCTTTTTCAAAATCGGGCCTGTAATGCTCTATGCTGTCGAGCCCCTGCACCCAGCCGTAATCCAGCCCAAGCTTTTCCATTTCATTGACAACCTGTAAATACTCATCCCGGTAAAGTACCCTCCCCAGGGACTTATGCCCCATGACCCGGGCTGTGGGATAGTATTGTGACATGAGTGAAATATGAAGTTTCGGGGAGATCTCATCCGCGATATAACGAAGTACTCCCAGGCTGTTCTGAACCTGGCCGGGCAATACCAGGTGCCTGATCACGATCCCCGATTCTGCCGTACCCTCATCAGAAAGATGGAGGGCAGCTCCTTTCTGCCTGTACATTTCTTTAATAGCGGCTGAAGCCTTTTCAGGGTAATTGGCTGTTTTCGAAAACACCCGTGAAAGAAGAGGATCCATGTATTTGAAATCGGGAAGAAAGACATCAATCATTCCTTCAAGAGATCTGAGCGTTTCAACCCGGTCATATCCGTTGGTGTTGTAAACCCATTTGGGTGAGTACCCTGCCTGTTTAACCGCCTCTATGACAACTTTCATCTGTGGAACGAAATGGGAAGGAGAGACAAACCCAACGAGGTTTATTCCCTTATCCAGTAATCCGGTTATCTCTTTGACAATTTCAGGGAGTTCCATTCTGAATGCCTGCCTGCTGATAGTCGTATCACTGATCTGGTGATTCTGGCAATACATGCACTGAAGGTTGCAGTTTGTAAAGAAGATATTGCAAATGCCCAATGGTCCTGAGATCACAGGCTCCTCACCTTTGTGAATGCAAATCGAGGCGATGTTGAAAGATGCGTCGCTTCGGCAAATGCCGTTTGCAGACTCAAAGCGGTTCACATGACATTCATGTGGACAAACAGCGCAGTCGAGGAGATCATCAACAGGCTTTAGCAGTTCTTCCCGTTTCATTGCAGGGCTGATCTTTTCATGTATATTTGATCGTGCAAATTTCGACAAATAATGGTTCAAAAATTTTCTGACTACAAACATATCATCTGGGACTGGAACGGTACCCTGCTCAACGATGCCTGGCTTTGCGTGGAGGTGATGAACGGGATGCTTGCAAAGCGCGGACTGAAGCAAGTCAGCCTGGAGTTCTACCGTTCGGTCTTTACATTTCCGGTCAGGGACTATTACGACAAACTCGGTTATGATTTTGAAAAGGAATCGTTTGAAAAAGTTGGCATGGAGTTCATGGTTCTCTATAACGCCCGTCAAAAGGAATCCAGACTGCATTCCGAAGCATTGACTGTGCTGCAGGCTTTCCGCGACAAGGGGTTTGCGCAATCCATACTGTCGGCCAGGGAGCAGGGTGAACTCAGGGCCGAAGTAAACCTCATGGGAGTGAACTCCTTCTTTGACAAAGTGTACGGCACCGACGATCATTATGCCCACGGGAAGACCGAGGTTGGGATAAGGCTCGTAAAGGATCTTGGGGTTCCTATCAACCGCCTGCTGTTCATCGGCGACACCAGGCATGATGCCGAAGTCGCAAGTGAGATTGGCATAGACTGCATCCTTATCCCAGATGGGCATCATACTGAAGACAGGCTGAGGCAGTGCGGTTTCCCGGTGATCTCAGGGATAAATGAACTCATACGGCATATATGAAATTAAGATTGTATACAGGGCTGATGATCCTGTGCCTACTCCCGGGCATCAATTCAGCAGCACAGGCTATCAAAGGCCAGAGCATTCAAACCCATACCATCAGGTTGGCCAAAAAAGCCAATCCTGATGAAGGCAAACAACGAATTGCGTTTGTTTCTGATGCCAGCCTGAAAGATGCCGATACCGCGGTAAAAGCATTTTTTCATTTTCTGGGGAGGCAGAAGGCATTCAGCTGTGATTATATCAGCGCCGGAGAACTTGGGAAAAAGCCATCCGCAGTCAAAAATTATAAAACCCTGGTCTATTATAAAGACAAACCGGGTGCATTGCCTGAAGAACTGGTATGTGAAAAAACTACAAAGGCTGTTGGCGAATTCCTGGATAATGGCGGTAGTATGTTGCTTTCGGGCTATGCCTTGCATTACCTCGTTGGGCTTGGGCTCGAAAAGCAGCAACCCTGCGACAGCTTAAAACCCTGCAACGATGACGGCTATGGGCGTAAGCTGGGTTTTCATGCATTCATTGATCACCCGGTTTTTGCAGGTATGAACGGAGGCGCGTACATCTTACGGCCATTAAAGGACCAGTCTGCCGGGGTCTGTGGGTACTTCGGCACCAGTGATTTACTATCAGGGAAAGTGGTAGCAGTAGACTGGGACTACATTTTTTTACGGGAAGATTCAAAAATAGTACTTGAATATTCGAAAGGGAGAGGAAAATTGCTGGCCGTGGGCGGGTATATGGATTTTTCCCAGCCCAATCTGAACTCCATGCATCTTGAAAAATTTACCCTGAATTGCATAAATTATTTGTATGGCGGATTAAATGTCCCGGCTCCCCGTTACTGGGACTCTTCGCCGAATACCGTCGCTGAATGTGCCGCCGGTCCTGAAACCGATCGTAAGGTTTTAAGGAAGGCTTCCACAGAATGGACTTCACCTGAAGACCCACTGGCCATGGAACGCCGGTATTCATCAAACGAATACTGGGATGCTGCAGGTGAAAGGCTGCTGACAATGGGAACTGAGAACGGTGGCATAGAGGAAATGTGGTCTCATCCTTTCATGGCTTTCAGGGATTTCGAGGTCGGAATAAAGTTCGATTATAAAGACAGCATTTACTGGCTTAACGACCAGAGGCCGGAAGTCATGGCCCACCCGGCATATTTCTGCCGGCAGTATAAATTTCCAAGGGCTTACCTGAAGGAGATCGTCGCCAGCGATCCTTCTGATCCGGCCGGAGTTGTTCATTATGAGTACAGGGGAGTATACGGGGCTGAGCTGTTCATTAAATTTAAGAGCAATCTGCGGATGATGTGGCCCTATTCCGAAAGGGTGACCGGGAGTATATGCCACACCTGGGTTCCTGAACTTGATGCCTTCAGGATCGCAGATAAGAACGGGCTTATGGAGGTTTATCTTGGGGCAAGCAAGCCTGCGAAGCAGAAGCTGGCCGGACAGTTCAACGGGTTTAACATCGATAAAAACTTCAAAGCATCTGGTGTGACTTCCGATCTTTTCCAGGCGGCATTTTTCATGCAATACAGGCTGGAGATGAACGACGGACTGGATGTAGTGTTTGCGGCAGGAAGTGAAGGAAGGGCACTGGTCAGGAGCTGTTTTGAAAAATACATGGAGGCACCGGAGGAGATCTTCAGGCGTTCATTAGCTCATGTCGATAATGTATATAAGACCCGGCTCATACTGAGTTCACCTGATCAGAATTTTAATAAGGGCTATGCCTGGGCCATTGTATCGGGAGATAAGTTTTTTGTCAGGACTCCCGGAATGGGAGGGTCGCTGGTGGCAGGGTATGCAACAACCAGACATGGTTGGGACGGAGCACAGAAGGTCAGCGGGAGGCCCGGCTATGCCTGGTATTTCGGGAGAGACGGACAGTGGAGCGGGATGGCGTTGCTCGATGCCGGGGATTATGAAAAAGTAAAATCAGAACTTGAATTTTACCAGAAATACCAGGACCTTAACGGAAAGATCCTTCATGAAGCAAGTACTTCGGGCGTTGTTCATTACGATGCATCCGATGCAACACCGCTTTATCTTGTGCTGGCCGGACGGTATTTCAGGTACACCAACGATACGGCATTCCTCAGGCAGAGCTGGCCTTTCATAAAAAAATCCATTGATTTCTGCTTTTCGACCGATACCGATAAGGACCACCTGATCGAGAACACGAATGTAGGGCACGGCTGGGTTGAAGGCGGAGAACTGTACGGTTCGCATGCCACCTTGTATATGCAGGGATGCTGGGCTGAAGCCTTAAAGGAAGCTTCGAATATGGCTGATGTGATGCAGGATGCGGGATGCGGGATGCAGGATGCAGGATTCAGGATGCAGGATGCGGGAAACAGGATGCGGGATGAGGTAATGATATTAAAGCAGCTCATCAATACGAAATTCTGGAATGATGGCACATCTTTTTTTAACTATGGAATGAATGCGGATGGCAGTTTTCGTTCTGAGCCGACTGTATTGCCCGCAGTCCCCCTTGGATTCGGGCTGGCTGATCCTGTGAAGGCAGCTTTAGTGCTGAGGCAGTATGCCTCCAATGCGTTCACTACGAACTGGGGAGTGAGGATAATTAGGGATGACAGCAGGCTTTTTAAACCTACCGGCTATCATTACGGCAGTGTATGGCCTCTGTTCACAGGCTGGACATCCCTGGCTGAATACAAGTACGGAAATGTAATACAGGGATTCTCTCACATCATGAACAACCTGAACGTTTATACAGCCTGGTCAAATGGCCATGTTCAGGAAGTGCTGAACGGGGCAGTTTACAAGCCCTCCGGGGTTTGTGCAAACCAGTGCTGGTCAGAAACTATGGTCACACAGCCCGTGATTGAAGGACTCCTGGGACTGGATGTGGATGCCGGAAAGCAAAAACTCAGGCTTGCCCCTGCATTGCCCGCCGACTGGGATTCGCTTGAAGTTCGGAATATAAGGTTCAGCAACAGGATGCTCCATATGAAATTCAAACGGAAAGAGGGAGTTCTCTCCTACCGCTTCACATCAGAATATCGTGAAAAGGTAAAAATTGAATTTACCCCTTTGCTTCCTCCCGGAACAAGCGTACTCTGGTGCAGGCTGAATAAAAAGGACGTGCCCTTTACTACCACGGTTTCAGGCAACGGGAATAGGGTAAGTCTGGAGATCCGGCCCGACGGGGTCGACAAACTTGAGATCGGCTATGAAAAAGGAATAAGTGTGTTGCCAGAGATCAGTACAGCCAGGGTCGGCTATCAGTCTGAAGGATTAAGGATACTGGATGCAGGTCTGGATGGAAATATATACAAGGTGCTGGCCGAGAACACTGCAGGATCCACAGGTATCGTAAGGGTTTGGTGTAACGGACGGGAACTCGGTGATGTCGAAAACGGGACCCTGCTGGGCCAGTCCGGTAAGGTTTACAGCATTCAGGTTCAGTTCCCATCAACAGGACAGAAATATTCAGAAGTGCAACTTAAGATCAGTCTGAAATGAGAAAATCCATTATCCTGGTATTCCTTTTGTCCGGATGCCTGCTCCAGGGGCAGATTAAAACGAATCAAAACGCATCAGGTTCAGCAAGCTTAAAGGGCAAAAGCGAGGCAAAGTCGGCAGTGACTATTCCGTTTCTTTCTGACCTCAGTGCAACCCATTCAGATGCTTTGTTTACAACCTATGCAGCCCCCCTATCAAGGTCTGCCTATAAACTGGACCAGGGATATCAGTTCCTCTTCAATGATCCGGAGAGCGGGGTCGAGGTTATATCTTCCGACGGGCCAAATTTCGGACTTGCATTCGGCATGGGAAAAGAGTTCAGGTTCAGGTTAAAGGAATTATTCAAAGAACCCGTCATAACTGTTTCTTACAGTGATATATTAAAATATTACTATTATCCCTTTGAGAGCATCAGGACTGAAGTTTGTTTTGACGTTTTTTCATCCTCCCAGGCTTTCATGGATTTCGAGGTGAAAAATATGGGGAATTCGATGGAAGAGATCATAGTATCGTCTTACCATTATTACCCCTCAGCCGATTCGGTTGTGAACATTATTCATGATAACCTGTTTGACGGATATTCCTATCCACTTGTGAAAAAAGCCGACAGCTGGATGAAAGAACACAGTATTCCCATCCAAACCGATCTCAGGGCTTTTTATTCCAGCAGCCTGGAAAATGATTCCATGGTATGCACAGTTTTCAAACCTGGTTCAAAGCTTTCAGGACCATTGAGTAAGGCAGATGATGTGCAGCGAAGCCTTGCGTTAAAGAAAAATAATTCCGGTTACTGGGCTCTGGGTAACGGGTTCAGGACGATCAGGCTTCAGCCGGGGGAATCGGCAAAGTTTAGGGTTATGCTCGGGATACAGGATGCGGGATGCAGGATGCAGGATGGGTTCAGGTCACTCAGCAAACTTGCATCCATTGATCCTGCATCTGTTATCAGGGAAGACGAACTGGCTTATAGCAGGATACCGAAGCTGAACCTGCCATCGAAAGACATGGAAATGCTTTACTGGAGCTGTTTTTCGCTGATGAGGCAGTGCATGATGCCGCCTGAAGGCAAATGTAAAACCAATTATTATGTATTCTCAAGAGAGCCCAAATGGGGATGGGGTTATGGGGGGCAGGTCTTCCATGAAAGCCTGAGCATGCTGGCCTATGTATATATGGATCCTGTTAGCGCCATGAACTCCCAGAGGGTTTTCATGCAGAGGCAGCAGCCCGACGGCTATATAAATTACCGCACCGGGCCTTACCTTGACGAGACCATACCATATGCCAACCAGTTAACCACATCCGCCCCCTGGTATAATTACATTAACTGGGAGTTGTATAAAGTTACGAAGGACAGGAAATTCTTGCAGGAAGCCTATGCTTCAGGCAAAAAATTTTACTCTTTTTATGTAAGGAACAGAGATGCCAACAGGAACGGGCTATGTGAATGGGGAGCCGAAGGTGAACTTGAATCGGTGAGAGATGCTCGTGTGGCTGTGTGGGATCAGGTTGGCAGACCGATGAATTTCGAAGGACCCGATGTGAATTCGATGCTGGTCATGGAAGCGAAGGCACTTTCGGCTATGGCCGGGGCATTGAACAATAAGGCTGAAGAAGAATTGTATAAAGGTCTTGCCCTGCAAAGGTCAGCACTGCTTGAACGCTATCTCTGGGATACTGTCAGCGGATTTTATTACAATGTTTCAAAAGACAACCAAAGCTTCACATTCAGAAAAAACGATGATCTCAAGATCAAGGAGATCATTGGATTTCTTCCATTATGGTCGGGGGTAAGCAGCAGGGAACGTGCAGGGATTTTAATGAGGTCACTCAGGAATCCGGCGGAATTCAGAAGGGCGTACGGTATTCCCACATTAAGTGCAAGATCGGATTATTACAACCCTATAGGTTATTGGAACGGGCCTGTGTGGGTTCAATGGGAATACCTTATCTACCGTGGGCTTAACGACTATGGTTATAAGGATGATGCCTCGGACCTTGTAAAGCGCGTGCTCGATAATATGATTTGGCACCTTAAGCAGGACCATGTGTTCTGGGAGTTCTACAGTGCCGATGAGCACCAGGCTGGCTGGAATAAAACATATATATGGGCCGGGATTGCCGCCCGAATGTTAATCGATGAATATTCAGTGAAATGAAGACATACCTGAGTTTACTCTTTTTTTGCCTGCTGATGATGCAGGGAACAGGCCAGAACTTTAAACCTGTTGAAGATTATGTGAGGATCAATGCCAGGCAGGACGACCCATTGTATACAACCTATGCAGCAGCGATGGCCCGTTCAAGGCTATACGGGGATAAGGCTTATAAAATGGACTATTACTCCTGCTGCCTCCCGGTGAACTACTCCAGCGATCATGCGGGGACTGTTTACTGCATGTGGAAAGTTGACCAGGTTGTGATAAGCAAAATGTCGGAGTACTTTATGAAGCCGGTTGTGAATTTTTCATTTCCCGATATGGCCGTAATGGAATATGAGCCCTTCCGTGGAATCCATGTCAAGGAAACATTTTTTGTTTACAGCTCGACGATAGCGATTGTTGACATCGAAGTAAAGAATACCGATAAGATCAACCATGAAATTTCCGTTTATCCGGTTCTCCAGGCTGATAATGACTCTATGGAGGTCATGGGTTTTGACACCCTGCATAAGGCTTATGTCACAAACAGGTATGAAAGCTCCTACAGGCTTATCAGCAGTCTGAAAACCGAATACGGCTATCCCACCAGGGTCAGGGATGTTTTTACCGCCAGCCCTGCACCGTATACTTATGGAGCCTACTTCGGGGATCTTGCAGGCTTTTACAATACCATTAAAACGGATTTCTATACTGATAAGCGCTCTGATACTCTGAACCAGATGAAGAAAGGGCTTTGCCGGTTTGTTGCTCTGAATTATAAGAAGAGGCTGTCGCCCGGGCAGACAATTTCCTTCAGGATTTTACGGGGCTTTCAGGGCCAGGAAGAAGACAGTGAGATGCTTATTAAGGATGTTGAGACAATGAAAACAGCCTTGCTTAAGACCTTTTATGAGGATGACCTGATCCTGTTTTCAAAGATTCCACGGATTTCATTTAAAACAAGGGATGAGAAAATTGCATATCTCGGGGCATTTAACCTGGTAAGGGGATGCATGTATCCCCCTACCGGAAAAACGAATTACAATTCCTATGCTTTTTCAAGAAATCCATTATGGGGATGGGGACATGTTCACCAGGTCCTCCATGAATCGCTTAGCATGCTTGCTTATGTATACATGGATCCACAGTCGGCCCAGGGTTCTCAGCGAGTATACATGGAACAGCAGAGAGAAGACGGTTTCATCGCCTACAGGCACGGCCCGAGAGGTTTGCAGGATTATCCCCATAAGAACATGCCGACGACCTCTGCCCCGTTCTTCAGTTATATTAACTGGGAGATATACAAAGTGAGCAAGGACACGAAATTTCTCGAAGATGCATATTCTTCGGGATGCAGGTACACCGACTGGCTGATCAGGAACAGGGATACCGATAAGGACAGCACCTTCGAATGGGGTCCATATGGCATCATTGAGAATGTCAGGGATTGGTATAACGCTGTTTTCCAAGTCTCCGCCGAGCGCTACCTGGATGTTGACAAGGAAGATATCTCGGATGAACTTGAGTGCCTCGACCTTACATTAATGGTTGCCAAGGAGGAGCAGTCTTTATCACATATGGCCGATGTTCTCGGAAAGAAGGAAGATTCCAGGATATGGAAACAACGTTCTGATGCTATCGTCAGGCTGGTAAACAAACGAATGTGGGATGACAGCAGCAGTTTTTACTATTCTGTGAACAGGAAGGACCACAGCTGGCATTTCTTGACCAGGGATCTCCGCCGGCAGGAGATCATTGCTTTTCTTGCCCTATGGGCTGATGCAGCTCCAAAGGATAGGGCTGAAAAACTGGTTGAAACGCTCACCGATACCACAAAGTTCTGGAGAAGGTACGGAGTTCCTACTTTATCGGCCCGGGATCCCTGGTTCAGTCCGTACGTAGATTATTGCTGCAAGTGGAACGGACCGGTATGGCTTTTATGGGATTACCTGGTTTATGAAGGATTGAGGGATTATGGGTACACAGCTCTTGCACGGGAACTTGCGGCAAAAATGCTTAATGCCGCAGTGGTGCAGCTGAAGAAAAACCATAACTACTGGGAATCGTTCAGTCCCGATAACGAAGTGCTCAATTGTCCGCCGAATTACATCTGGGATGCAATCATAGCCAGGGTCCTGATTGAAGAATACCAGACATTGCAAAAATAACCGGGACTTTATACAGGCAGGTAACTATTTTGAAGATCCAGCGTATAACCCTGTTGATAGTATTGTATGATGACAAGATATAATACCTTAATTCTTTTCTTGTTCCTGTTATTTTTTTCACTTGCTGGAAGCGCCCAGCTTGTTGCGAAACAGCCGAATATGATTCCTGCAGGGTTCAGGGTAAGTGAAGAAGAAATGAGGCTCTACAGGATGATCAATGACTATCGCCGGAGGTATGACCTCCCCCCTATTCCGCTTTCATCTTCACTTTCATATGTGGCTTCCACTCATGTGAAGGATCTGTTCTTCAACCACCCCGACCAGGATCCCTGCAATTTTCACTCATGGTCTGACAAAGGCCCGTGGAAAGCCTTCTGCTATCCGCGTGATGAGAATAAAAAGAACTCAGTATGGGATAAGCCCAGGGAAATCACAGGTTATAAAGGAAAAGGCTACGAGATAGTTTACTGGGAAAACAGCAGCGCCGACATTGACAGTGTTTTTAACCTTTGGAGATCCGTCGGTTATTTTAACAGTTTCCTGATGAATACAGGGAAATGGCAGGGAACCAAATGGGAAGCCATCGGTATAGGAGTATATGAAAACTATGCCTGCGCCTGGTTCGGACAGCAGCCTGATCCTAGCGGAGCGCCCCTGTTGATTGGGGAGTCACCGGTTAAAAAGGAAGCCGTTGATGCTCCAAAACCCCAGCAAGCAGCTAATCCCGAAACAAAAACTGAAGCTGTTGCGAATAACGAGCAGCCTGCACCGGCACTTTCAACTGCTTCAACTGCAGCAGCTGCATTTACCTATAATATCATCATCCGCAGTAATGTCCCGCTCAAGGATACCACCAAAATCATGAAGCTTTATTCAGAAAAAGGATTTACCAATGTTAAAAGCTTTGAAAAAGACGGGAAAGCAAGAATTTCAGTTTTTGAGACCAGGAACAGGGCTGAAGCAACCGCAAAACTGAAAGAAATCAAAGCAAAATACAGGGAAGCCTGGCTCCTGAAACACTAATCAGCATCTTTCACACAACGAAACCCTATCGTGGCGTTCCTGTCAAGTCCCGGGGACATCAGCAATAACATTTCAGGATGGTATGCAGGCATTGGACCACCGCTCACGTACCATATGCTCTGTGTCGGATGATAATAGCTTCCTCCCTTGATTATTGAAAAATAGTAAGCGCCGTTATAATAAACGTCGCTGGTCATCTGCCATACATTCCCGATCATATCTTCCACACCGAAGGGACTGGCTCCCCGAGGGAAATCCATGACCCCGGTTTCGTGGTTAAGGTTGAAGTTGCAGAGCGCAGAGTCTGCTTTTTCACCCCATGGGAACTTCAGCATGTCTGTTCCCTGGGCTGCATACTGCCATTCCTTTTCGGTTGGCAGCCTTTTACCCTGATGCCTGCAATAGGCGGCAGCATCTTCGGGACTCACGTAGACAACAGGTTTGTTTTCATCTGAAACAACAGGACGTTTCTTCTCCTTCCATTTCCTGAGGTAGCAGGAAGTATCGGCTGGCTTGTATGATGAGGCACTGATGAATGCGAGGTACTCATTATTGGTAACAGGGTATTTATCCATGTAGAATTTCTGCATTACCACCTTAGTGGTGTCGCTGAAATCGGGAAAGGCAATGAAGGGGTACTGGGCCTGGGGATCCCTCTGGGTATAAAACCTGAACTTGCCTCCAGGTATTTCACACATGCCGGCTGGCGTTGATTTTGAGCGCGAACTTGGTTTAACCGAAGATACAAGATGCGGGATGCCGGATGCAGGATAAACCACTTTTTCATCGAGCAGCTGGTCTTTTTCAAACAGCTGAACCACTAGTTTCGGGCATGAATTTCCAAGGACCTCAGGGTAATTAAAACTGCCGGTCAGAGGAAATTCATAAGATTTAAGATCATAAGAAGGGTTCCCTCCCGATATTCTGACCTTATCCCCCTTTGCGCCGCTGAATACAAGTTCGTCTCCAAAGTCTTTGACACATAAAAGCTCGGGAAGCAAAGCAATACAACCAACATTCCCCTCCCTCCTGGTGTTTAAAAAAACTTTGTCAAACGGCTCGAGTTTCGCAGGAACCCTAAAAGCCTTTGCAGAATTCTGAGGTTGTAATTCATTGTGGTTCCAAAGATCAACATAATGATACCCTTTAACCAGAACAGGTACTTCGAACAAAGGTCCGTCCCATCCTCCTGGTTTCAGGCTGTAGATCGTATACAGTGTTTTATCACCTGACTGCCAGCGGTTCACATAAACGGAGTCGGTAAGGGTCGGGATCAAAAGCATCCACTGGTAGTTATGAAATACTGAGGTGTTTTCACGCAGTATCCTTGTAGTTCTGCCCAGGTACCTGTATTCTTCGGGCATCCATGAAGGCCTCCCCGGCCTCATGGTGTTGATCTCCACGCCATAACCATTGAAGAATGCACAGGCGAGTTCCCGATGCAGCCTGTCATCGGCGAGCTGAAGCACTCTGAAGATCGCGAAATCAGGTTTGATGAATTTATTAATATTCAGAGGGGGCGGAAGAACCAGTGCATCATGCACACGGCCAGATACTATACCCGGCATGTCCTTAGGTACTGCCATGCCTTCACTGTACATGATGATCCCGGGCCTGACCTTGTCGGCAGCCGCCTGGAGCTCCCGGCTCGATTCGCCCTTGGTGTCAAGGACCACCCCGTCGGCATCTGTGGCCCTGAGAAGAACCTCCATCCCGTTCATCTGGTCCTCCTTACGCGTGCCTTCGTCCCAGGGATTGTATGAAATGAAATAATACCTGCCTTTACTATGAGTGAAGGCGGATTGCTTTTTCAGTTCTGCCAATCCGCCTGGGAGATCGCGGTACATATCCCACTGATTCCTCTGGTCAAGCCCCAGCCTCGGCCACGTAGGCCATAAAGTAAAAATGTCATAACCACCAGTGAGATCGTCGTACCGGGTCAATTCTGAATAGAAAGTAAATTTTTTCTTACTGTAATCATAGTATTTGTCATCCCATGCAAACTGCAGCAGCATGATGTATTTATCCCTCATCCATTTCAGGTCGGAACGTTCAAACATGGCATTGTTAAACTCCGGAAGGTCATATAACCAGCGTTGCTGGAACATCATCCTAAGGCCCTCCTGCCATTCTCCTTTATGGATGTCAAAATAAATACTGTATTCAACCCATCCCGAAGGCTTCAAACTGATTGCCCAGCGGTCGGGTGTGGCATTTTCCTTGTCGCGAGCTGTCCTCCGAGCCAATCCTGTAACCGAAAGGGTGTCATTCAGTTTAAAATCAGAAAATCCCAGGTGCCATGCGTTGTCGGGAAGAATAATGCCGATGGGTCCGTATCCCGGCCTGAATAAAAGTGAGCGGCACAAATAATGAGGCCATTCCTTTGTTCCGCCTGCAGTGATATACACCTTATCGGGACCTTCGCCCAGGGGAACAAGGTTCTCGATCTTATGAATCCCTTTACCCTTGTTGGTAAACCTGAGCTGGTATTTAATGCCTGAGGGGCAGGATTTATCCTGAACCATCATGCCTCCAATTGAATCTGCCAGAAAGAAAATAATACTGTCGCCCCTGAATTCGGTTTTTGCACAATAGGAGTTATAGAAATTGCTGTCGATCAGAACCGAGAACAGAGGTATCCCATATGCAGTCTTAACATCCTGATGGTTAACCGTAAAACCTTTAACAGTAAAAGAGGCTGGTTTGTCGAATTCTGCGGATGTGATCTGAGCCTCAAGCCGGCTTACATGAGAGATCGCCATCAGCATGCCGAAAATAATAATTATACGGTTCATGAGTAATAGATTATTTTTCGATCTTCCTGGATAATATTCACCAATCACCAACAACCAACAACCAACAACCAACAACCAACAACCAACAACCAATCCCTAATTCACGACCCCCGTATCCCTTGCAAGAACTTTAGGCACCAGCAGTGGCGGATGTGCATCGATGATCTTCCTCATATCCTTCCTCATTGCAGAATTAAGATTGATCGCCGAATCATAAGCCTTTCCATATGAAATCCCTTCGGCCATCAGCTCACGTTCAAGCAGTTCGGTCTTTATCGATAGTTCAGTTTCTTCAGATGACATCTGTCCATCAAGCCATATCTCCTTTGCAGGTATATAGTGGTAGGCCATGTCGTTACCACTAAGCCCGAAGTCAGGGAAAATCAGAGCCCTTACCCTGTAGCCATCCACAACCCAAACAGAAATCCCGTTCCTTACACCCAGTGGCACTCGGTAGATCCCGCTGATGGTTATGCTGTCGGCAATGCCCGGGATCTCCCTCATTTTTGTCGCATCTTCAGGACAGACCTTATGCAATGAGGATTCATGAGTACGGCAAACCGAATCAAATTTCTTTCTCATCTTCAGCTCCAGCATCAGTGAGGAATCATGCGCTTTTTCATAGGTCCATCCGAATTTCGCCATCAAAGCCCTTTCATTCAGCTCATGGGCAAGGGTAAGTTCGAATTCTTCGCATGAAACGGCATGGTCTATCCATATCTCTCCTTTGGGATTGAAGAGATAACGCTGCTCATTCCCTCCATAAAGAAACTCCTTGTAAATATCCTGCCTCACTTTGTACCCATCGACTATCCAGACCGAATAGCCATCTTTTTCACCCCAGTAATAACGGTAAACTCCGTCAACGGTTTTCTGGTCCCTGCACGACATCAGAATTACCATCAAGCAGGACAAACAAATCAGCTTTGATTTCATGGTTATCAAATTTATGATTTCCAAAAGTAGTAATTCCAGCAAACGTTTTTGTATTTTTGTGTTCACTTCCCTTACTAATCATGACTATTCAGAACCTTGCATTTGAATATCGTTACAAGATAGGCCTTGTGCTTATTTTTGTGCTCCTTGAGAACGTCGCATGGATTATTGAACCCGGCTATTTCGGAAAGCTTCTCGACGTTCTTATCGATTATTTTTATGATCATGAGAAGGTCAATTACCTGTATCCCTTGTTTGTCTGGATCTTCATTTACGTACTGAATGTGATAGGTGGCACTGTTAGCCGTTACCTCAGCGGCAAGATTTATTCAAAGATGTTCGCGGATGTAGCTGAAAAGGTGATCATACTTTCGAGAAAAAATTGTGACCCTGTCTCCAAAACACTTATCCGCGCCGAGCTTACAAAAGAATACGTAATCTTTTTCAAGGAAAGGCTGCCTGAAGTATCATGGCAGTTTTGCGCCACATTCGGTGCAATCATCGCAATGTTTTTTTATGACTGGCGTATTGCTGCAGTTTGTCTCATCGTTGTGGGACCCATCTTTGTTTTTTCGAGGTTTTACAGAAAAAACGTACAGGCTCTCCAGAGGGAAATTCGCGATACCCAGGAGGATATGTACAAAGTGGTGGAGAATAAAAACACACAGTATATTCACGAGTTCTACCGCAGCATGGTTGGCCCTCAGTTCAGGATCGCAAGATGGAATTCATTCAATTACGGCGTACTGAAGATCTTCCTGATGGGTATTTTTATCGTGGTCCTGTTTATTTGCGTTGATGTGGATAATTTTTCAACCGGTAACATTTATTCTATTGTAGCCTATTTGTGGACGTTTATAAGTTCTGCAGAGTACCTTCCAGGATTAATGGAAAGTTATTCCTCGGTTAAGGAATTAGGCCACAGGTTGAAGGAAGAAGTGATCTGATCAGCGGTAGAAGAGATCTCTCTGTGCAAAGGCATGCTCATGCTCAAGCAGCCATTTTTTTCGTTTCAGTCCGCCGGCATAACCAACCAGCCTCCCGCTAGTCCCAATCACCCGGTGGCAGGGAATTACAATTGAAACAGGGTTGGTTGCATTGGCTCCTCCGACCGCTCTGAAGGCAATGGGATTTCCTGTCCTTCGGGCAAGTTCATGGTAGGTTATAGTTTTTCCGTATGGGATCCTGGTAAGTTCATCCCAGACTTTCAGTTGGAAAGCGCTTCCCTGCAGGTCAAGCTCAACCGAAAATTCCTTTCGGTCACCTGTGAAATATTCCCCGAGCTGGTCAGCCACGTTTTTCAGTTCATGCGGCACCCGGGGAATCCTGACCTTGAAGTCAAGGAAATAGAGGCTTCTCAGTCCTTTTTCAGAACCTGTGATCTCAATAAAACCAATGGGCGATTTGAGAAATGCCCGGGGAAGTGATTTCATTTTTTTAGGATTTAAATTTTCTTGATTTAAGTCCCAGTGCAAGCATGAAAATTCCAAATACTAGCATTCCTGCTCCTGACCAAAGATTAATATTGATCCCGAGGGAGGGTGTGTATAAAGATGCATCGAGCCGGGTGATGAAGCCATAAACAGTAAGCAGCAGTCCGAGGATTGTGAACATGAGCCCGATAGGGATTTTAATATCTATTCCCATATACAATGAATTTACCAGAATAAAATTGTAAGTACAGAAGCCAGAACAAGTACGATGATCGCAAGTGTCGAAGAGCGCTGATACCAGGGAACAGCTTCTTCACTGAGTTTAGGTGTAAGAGAATACACAAGGCCTTTGAGATCTTCGTCTGATTTTTTGCGTTTTGTCACCAGCGAAAGGAAAACAGTCAGGATCGCGCTGGTCGAGAAAGCGTAAATGGCGGTCCAGAAGTTCTGGGCCATTTCAACCGGGTAGGCATGGAGATGTGCGATCCAACCCCCTTTTACAAGGGTGTCGGCTCCTGCAGGGTAGGTTAATCCATGATGCAGCAGGGCAATGAAGAACCCGGCAAGGAGGCCGGTGAAAGCCGCATGTCCTGTGGTTCGCTTCCAGAACATACCAAGGAAGATTACCGCAAAAAGCGGGGCATTGATCATTGAAAAGATAGTCTGAAGAAAATCCATGATATTACCGAACAGGCTTGCAAGGTATGCTGCTGCAATACTCACGATGACCCCAAAGATCGTTGCCATACGGCCGACAAAAAGGTAATGCCGGTCGTCGGATTTCTTGTCACTGGTCACTGGCCTGATATAACTCTGATAAATGTCGTAGGTCCAGACGGTGTTGAAAGCTGATACGTTACCTGCCATCCCCGACATAAACGAGGCGAGCAGGGCGGTAATGCCGAGGCCGAGCACACCGGCGGGCAGATATTGCTTGAGAAGCATGATTATGGTATAATCATAAATTGGTTGTCCTGCGGCATTCAGGGGAAGGGCGAAGTTCTTGCCAGGTGTATTCATCAGTACGAGAGCAACTATACCCGGAACGATAATAAGGAAAGGGATGAACATTTTCGGGATTGCACCTATAAGGGGAGTATTCCTTGCTGCCGTAGTGGATTTGGCCGACATAGCCCTTTGCACGATCAGGAAGTTGGTACACCAGTAGCCGAATGATAGCACGAAGCCAAGCCCCGCAAAAATACCATACCACTGAACACCCATTGGATTCATATTCGCCTGGGAGGTGTATTTCCAGGTGGTCGTCCAGGTGTCAGGGGCAAAGCCTTTTGAACTCACAATCGGGGCAAGGCTTTGCTGAAGACCATGCCATCCGCCAACATCCTTTAAACTTAATAACACAACCGGCAGCAGTCCGACCACGATGATGAAAAACTGAAGGACCTCATTGTAGATCGCCGATGAAAGTCCGCCCAGGTAGGTATATGCAAGCACGATGGCGGCGGAAAGTATCAGGCTGAGGTGAAAATTCCATCCCAGGACTTTCTCCATTAAAATAGCCAGTGCGTACATGGAGATTCCCGATGCGAGTATGGTCATCACAGCAAAGAGGATGGCATTAAGCCCCCTGGTCTTCTCATCATACCTGAGTTTGAGATATTCGGGCACCGACCTGGCTTTGGATCCATAATAAAAAGGCATCATGAACATGGCCAGGAAAACCATGGCCGGGATCGCACCAATCCAGTAAAAATGTGTTGTGAGCATGCCGTATTTCACCCCCGAACCAGTCATCCCCATCACCTCCAGAGCCCCGAGGTTGGTTGAAATAAACGCCAGTCCGGCAACCCATGCCGGCATGGACCGTCCTGCCTCGAGAAATGCGCTTGCATCTTTCATGTAACGTTTCAGCGCCCATCCGATGCCAAGGACAAAGGCAAAATAAATGATCATGACCGAGTAGTCAATCCATGACAATGTAAATCCTGAACTCATCGTTTAATGTTAAAGCGGGTAAATACTAAGGCTTGAAAATTTTCCGTTTACCATAACAACCTTTGGGGGCCGGGAAATTTCGAATATCTTTGCCCCTGAAAGCCATCTCAAAGTTAAAAATTCCTTGAAAACAACGGCAATGATTTTATTTGTAACTATTGTAGTTGCAATTTACACCCTGGTGAACTTCTACATCTATACCAGGGCAATGCAGGCGATACCTGCCGGGTCATTCAGGATTTGGTTTATTTTCGTGTTCTGGTTTATCGCTGCGACTTTTGTGGCAGCCAGGTTTCTTGAAAGAACCTATCCCGGGCATATTACTGAATGCTTCACCTGGACCGGCAACTTCTGGCTCGCGTTCATGCTGTTCTTTTTCCTGATCGCCATGTTGCTGGACCTGACGAGGCTGTTAAACCATTTTTTTCATTTTCTTCCATCTTTCCTGTTTACGGATTACATGAGGACAAAGCTGATCGTACTGTTGGTTTCAGTGGCATATACTACCATTATGGTGACCATCGGCTACATCAATGCAAGGAATCCCAGGGTTAAGGAGATTACGCTTGAAGTAGGAAAATCAGGCCGCGGACTAAAAAGTCTTACGATATCCATGGCATCCGACATCCATCTCGGTACTATCATCCGCAAAGCCAAGGCAAAGGAACTGGTTAGATTACTGAATGCCCCGAAACCCGACCTGATCCTGCTAGCCGGGGATGTCGTTGACGAAGACCTCGCGCCAGTGATTAAAGACAATATAGGCGAGGCTTTGTGCGAGCTCAGTGCAGGTATGGGAGTTTACGCGATCACAGGGAACCATGAATACATCGGTGGAGCTGGCCCGGCAGTGGATTATCTTGAGAAGCATTGCATCAAGATGCTCAGGGATACTGCCCTTCTTGTTAACGGGCAGTTTTACCTTGTTGGAAGGGATGACCGCGACAAACCCAGGTTCACAGGAAAACCAAGGAAAGAGCTGGCGGATATCATGAAGGATGTTGACCTCTCCTACCCTGTCATCCTGATGGACCATCAGCCATTCGGACTTTCAGTTGCGGCAGGCCTTGGAGTAGATCTGCAGCTCTCGGGTCATACCCACCACGGACAGATCTGGCCGTTCAATTATATTACCAGAGCAATTTACGAGATTAGCTGGGGATATAAAAAGATAGTCAATACGCATGTATATGTATCCAGTGGTTTCGGTACCTGGGGCCCACCGGTCAGGCTGGGAAACAGGCCGGAAGTACTGATCATTCATCTGCTTTTTAATGAAAAATAGGCTGCACCTTAAACCACAGATGTGGATCATCCTGCCTGCTATTTTAGCAATGCTGGCAATACTGGCTATATTGGGGGTAGCCATTTACCGTTTCAGGATGCAGGACAAGCAGGCCGTTGAGAAGCCTGCTGCGATAAGCCGGGCTTATAATATAAAACTTGACAGTCTTGAGATTGTATATGGCAAAGTCGGCAATAACGAGAACCTTTCTGATATCCTTTCGCCGTATATCAATGCTGAACTTATAGACAGGATTGCCAGGAATACATCTGATGTGTTTGATGTGAGGAGAATGCATTCGGGCAACCCGATTGCGAGGATCACCTCCAGAGATTCGTTGCACCGCACCCTGTTTTTCATATATGAGATCAGCAGCATAGAGTTTGTGGTGTATGATTTCAGGGACTCACTAAGGGTTTACAGGGATAAAAAGAAGGTGAATGTCGTCGTGAAAACTGCCAGCGGCAGCATATCCTCATCCTTATGGGCAACTTTTGAAAAGCAGAAGCTCGATATCAGGCTGGCCCTGGATCTTTCAGAAATTTTCGCCTGGACTGTTGATTTTTACGGATTGCAGAAGGGTGACCGCTTCAAGGTAATTTATGAGGAAATGTATGTGGATGGCCGGATGATTGGTATCGACAAGATCCTTTCGGCATACTTTAACGCCAGTGACAGGGAGTATTATGCATTCTTATGGGAAGACAAGGGAAAGAAATCGTATTTTGATGAGAACGGGCAGAGCCTTCAGCGTTCGTTTCTTAAAGCACCTCTCAGGTTTTCGAGGATCAGCTCCCGTTTTACAAAATCGAGGATGCATCCGATCCTGAGGATCGCCAGGCCGCATTTCGGCGTGGACTATGCGGCGCCCCACGGAACGCCGGTTGAGGCCCTTGGAGAGGGGAAAGTGACCGAAGCAGGATGGAAAGGCGGATACGGCAGGTTTATCGCAATAAGGCATAATTCGATGTACTCTACTTCTTATGCACATTTGTCGGGGTATGCAAAGAACATCAAACCCGGGGCACATGTGAACCAGGGACAGGTTATAGGGTTTGTCGGAAGCAGTGGGTTGTCAACCGGGGCTCACCTTGATTTCAGGGTTTATAAGAACGGAGCGCCGGTTGATCCCCTTCACCTGGAATCTCCTCCGGCCGATCCGGTCCCGGCATCATCACTTCCGATGTTCAAAGCAGTCGTATCCCGATGGAAACCACAGCTTGATAAGATCAATCAGTAAGCTTTTTATTTAATCTCCTGTATGCAGGGCATAGTTCCCTGCTTTCGTACCATCTGCACCTGGGTTTGCAGTTGAGGCATGCATTCACCTCCTGGCCATATTCGGTGTTCCTTACCCAGAAAGGATCGGCAAGCTGGGGCCGGCCGATAGCAACGAAATCGGCATAGCCTTGGGCAACAATCTCATCCGCCCTCCCGGCAGTTTTAATTTCATTAACTGCAATGACTGGTATATTTACGGCTTTTTTTACCTGAGAAGCCGAATACACGATCCAGTTGTATTCAAATTCCTTCGGAGGCCTGGGGAGGTTTTTCAGGTTGCCCCCATGCGATACATGGATGTAATCGACTCCTTGTGATTCAAGAAGTCCTGCAGCTTCTATCCCGTCTTCAAGGGTCGGAGTATTCGCTCCCATCCTGTAACCTATGATAAAATCCTGTCCGCACACAGTCCTTATACCTTTAATAATATTTGATGCAAGCCTCATCCTGTTTTCAAGACTTCCTCCGAATTCATCGTCCCTGTGGTTCCAAAGCGTGCTGGCGAACTGGTTCAGAAGGTAGCCGTGTGCTCCGTGAAGTTCAATGCCATCATAGCCGGCTTCTCTTGCCCTCGCCGCTCCCCTGATGAATGCCGCTGCAACCTCCCCTGCTTCTTCCTTGCTGAACTCCCGGGTATTCGGTTTGTCTGCTTCCATCGAAGGCCCTGCAGCTACTTTGGAGACATCAATGGGTGTGATAAGACCGGCATGATGCAGCTGCAGGATCGAAACGCCTCCATGTCCCCTTACAATGCTGCTGATTTCGATATGCCCTGCAATGTGTTCATCAGACCATATACCAAGCTGTACATTGGTTGTACGGCCTTCTTTCAATACGGCTGTGGCCTCGGTAATGATAACGCCGGCCCCGCTTTCGGCCCTTAAACGATAATGCTCAATATTCTGAAGCCCCACAAATCCATTGTCGTCGGTAAAGCCGAAACAAACCATCGGGGGAAAGACTATCCGGTTCTTTACCTTCAGGTTTTTAAGCATAATTCCTGAAAACAGGTACCGATACTTTTTTGATTCGTTCATAGTCATGTTCATTCTTTGGTGAATGGATGTTCATTCTTCCACATCTTCCAGATCAGGAATACGGGGAAGAGAAACCATGGTGCATTGGCAAATAATACAAGTGGAAGGTTTTTTGCGGGAGTGGGGCCGAAAATTTCCTCGCTGCAAATGATGAAAACATTCGTAAATAATACCGACATGATGATGAATGTGGGGATGCGGATCCATTCTTTACCTTTTATGAACGCGTATATGGCGGCAAGATAAAACGGTCCGAACAGGATCACATCGAGCCAGATAGTTGCTTTCCACCAGGTCGGCCTCAGCCACTGAAGCGGATCAAAATTCAATCCCCACCAATGTGTCATATCCACGAGGAAAGGAAGTGGCCAGAGAGGGTAATCGAAGTTGGAAGGATCGGCTATTACCAGCTGTTCAAGGTCAACAATATAGGTTATAAAAAACAGATTGATCATGAAAAAACCGATGTAAATGTAATCGACAGGTCTTTGTTTTAAAGGGATAGCACTTCTCATCTCATTGCATGTTTTGATATAAGATTTCCATTTCGGGAAAAGAAAAATTGAGTACGTTTGTCCGGGATTTCAAAAGTAGAAAAACTATGCGACAAATTATCTCTTGTATTTTGCTTCTTACTGCAGTTGTTTTTATAAGTTCCTGCAAACCGGGGAGCAGCGGAAAAGAACAAGCCTTAAAGAATGTATCAAAATTATCGGTTATGAAAAGCAGCTTCGGAAAGATCGGAGACAGGGAAGTATTTCTTTACACTCTTACGAATAAACACGGCATAACTGTGAAGATCACCAATTACGGGGGAATTATCACCGAGATACTGATGCCTGACAAGAAAGGGAATATGGGCAACATTGTACTTGGCTACGACAACCTTCAGTCCTATGTTGCAAACAATCCGTATTTCGGGGCAATTGTCGGCCGATTTGCCAACCGTATTGCAAACGGGGAATTCACACTCGACGGGGTGAAATACAAGCTGGCAAAGAATAACGGGAATAATGCATTGCATGGCGGTATCAAGGGTTTCGACAAGGTGATCTGGGAGTCTCAGGAGTTCTGTGATACCAATGTTTCCAGCCTTTCGCTCAGGTATATGAGCCCCGACGGGGAAGAAGGGTATCCCGGGAACCTGAAAACAGGTGTTACCTATTTGCTGAATAACCGTGATGAGCTTCAGATTATCATAGAAGGCAGCGCCGATAAACCCACACCTGTCAACATCTGCAATCACACCTATTTCAACCTGAATGGTGCTGAGGCGGATATTCTCGGTCATGAACTGACCATCAATGCAAATGAGTATACCGAAATAAATGATCAACTTATCCCAACCGGCCGGCTGTTACCTGTGAAAGGAACCCCGATGGATTTTAATTCTTCAACAGCTATAGGTAAAAGGATAGTGCAGGTTAAGGGAGGATATGATCATAATTATGTACTCAGGAAGAAAGAAGGTGAAGTGACGGAGGCAGCAGTGTTATTTGATCCCGAATCGGGACGCAAAGTCAGCATAGTAACCACCCAGCCGGGAATACAGTTTTACAGCGGGAATTTTCTTGACGGGAGCATCACCGGAATCGGAGGGAAAATATACAAGCAGCATTACGGACTCTGCCTTGAAACCCAGCATTTTCCCGATTCTCCCAATCAGCCCGGGTTTCCTTCAGCCATTTTAAAGCCGAACACACCCTTTTCTGAAAGGACCACCTTTAAATTCTCGGTTGTCGAATAAAATTATTTCCCTGTCACTCTTCCCTCCAGGGCGGCTTCATATTCAGAATTTATTCGGGACAAAGGTCTGCTCCGACATTGGCGGGCGAACGTAAGATTTTTCTTTTTCAAGAGGAGGAAGAACGATCTTTTCCCTTGGTACGTCCTTGTACTTGATCTGGTCAAGCAGGTGTGCGATACAGTTCAGGCGGGCCTTTCGCTTATCGTCGGCTTCGACCACGAACCAGGGAGCCAGCTTGGTATCGGTATATGCGAACATATCATCCTTGGCCTTTGAATAATCGACCCATTTGGAGCGTGATTCAACGTCCATTGGACTTATCTTCCAGCGCCTTGTGGGGTCATTAATTCTCTGAAGGAATCTCTTCTCCTGTTCCTTGTCGCTCACCGAAAACCAATATTTGATAAGGATAATCCCTGATCGTATCAGCATGCTCTCAAAATTCGGACATGATCGGAGGAAATCCCAGTATTCGGTTTCAGAACAGAACCCCATCACCTTTTCAACACCAGCCCGATTGTACCAGCTCCGGTCTAACAGCACCATTTCACCAGCTGCCGGAAGATGGGCGACATACCTCTGGAAGTACCACTGGCTTTTTTCTTTCTCGGTGGGAACACCCAGTGCGACGACTCTTACAACACGGGGATTCAGGGTCTCTGTTATGCGTTTGATCGTGCCGCCTTTGCCTGCGGCATCCCTGCCTTCAAAGATTACAACTGCCCTGAGTCCTTTGTATTTTATCCATTCCTGCAGTTTAACCAGTTCAAGTTGCAGTTTGGAAAGTTCTTCTTCGTAGAATTTCTTTTTCAGCTTACTGTCGATCTCCTCTTCCTTCTTCAGGATGTTCAGGTTTTCAACTTTTTCGCTCTTATACTTCGGCGACTTCTTTTCATGTGGTCTTGCTTCCTTTTCGGGCGCTTTTTCTTTTTTCTTTCCCATAATGTTAAGATTTAAGTATGCCGTTCCTATTTCCAAAACGATGGTTAGATCTTAAGTTCCTTTGGTCCGTCTGATACTTCTGCAATATAAAATGTAGCGGTAAGCCCGGTCCTCTGGTTATACTTTTCACCAACTTCTATTATGAACTTTTCAACTGCATAGTCACTGACAATGCTGACGGTACATCCTCCGAATCCGGCTCCAGTCATCCTGGAACCTGCAACCCCATTGATCTTCCAGGCTTCTTCAACCAGGGCATCCAGCTCTGGTCCGGTAACCTCATAATTGTCACGTAAAGATTCATGTGATGCATTCATGAGTGCTCCGAACTGAAGGATATCTGATTTATTCAGCGCTGAAACAGCATTCAGAACCCTCTGGTTTTCAGAGATAACGTGCCTGGCCCTTTTTCTTATCCTTTCATCAGCGATCACATCCTGGATCTTGAAAAACTGCATGAACCCGATTTCCCCAAGACTCTTCAATGGCATATACCGGTTGAAGATCTCAACCGCTTCCTTACATTCCCTTACTCTTTCATTATACTTCGAATCGGCCAGCCCTCTTTGTTTGTTTGTGTTGGCAATGATGAGTTTGAAGGAATTCAGGATAAACGGTATGCGTTTAAATTCAAGGGTCTGGCAGTTCAGGAAGATGGCATGGTCGGCAGCCCCCATTCCCACTGCAAACATGTCCATAATGCCGCAGTTCACACCTATGAATTCATTCTCAGACTGTTTGGATAGCCTGATAAGGTCAATCATTTCAAGATCAGTAATTTTTAAAACAGAAGCAAGGGCATAAGCCGTCACCATCTCAATGGATGCAGAGGAAGACAAGCCTGCACTGTTAGGTATGTCACCCGAATACAGGAGATCAAAACCAGGAAAGTCATAGTTCCGCTTCCGGAACTGATCAAAAATCCCAAGCGGGTAGCTGATCCAGTGGCCATCCTGTTTTATGAAACCGGAAGAGGAATCATATTCTGCTTTAAATTCAAAGTTGGTCGATGCCAGCTTGATCAGCTTATCGGTCCTTGGTCTGATCATCAGATAAGTGCCGTACTGAAGTGCGCAGGGCAGTACAAACCCCCCGTTATAATCGGTATGCTCACCTATTAGGTTGACCCTGCCCGGAGCAAAATAGAATCCCGGCAAGTCAGCCGGGTTTCCGTATAATTCATAAAAATGTTTGAAGAGTTCGTCGGGACGCATGATATATGAGTGTTTGAAGTCACCGAAAATACCAAACTTTCGGGAGAAATTGATAATTTTGTTCCATAAATTTATTAATGATGATGAAGAAACTGCTCCTGCTTCTTTTTTACTGTGGATTGCTTGGCCCTGCAATCGCACAGTTACCCCTGAAATTCGACCTTGGCGGTCAGTGGGAATTCAGAAAAGCCGGTACAACCAAATGGTTCCCGGCGAAAGTTCCCGGATGTATTCAGCTTGACCTTATGAGAAACAGGATTATTAAGGATCCGTATTACAGGCTGAATGAAGACAGTCTTCAGTGGATAGGTGAAAGCGGATGGGAATACCGCAGGATTTTTTATATGGATGAGTCTGTATTTGCTTCCCAGCATATAGATCTCGTGCTTGAAGGACTGGATACCTACGCAAATGTATACCTGAACGATTCCCTCATTGTAACGGCCAATAATATGTTCAGGGAATGGTATTATGAAAATGCCAAATATAAACTTATCATCGGTAAAAATGAGCTCAGGATACAGTTCCCTTCTATCGTGAAAACGAATAAAGAGCTTTACGGTAAACTTGACAACAAGCTTCCGGGGGATGAAAAGGTAGTTTGCCGTAAAGCTGCGTATAACTTCGGCTGGGACTGGGGCCCGAAGATGATCACCAGCGGGATATGGAAGCCTGTTTACCTGAAGCTTTACAAAAAAGTGAACCTCCTGGGAGTTCAGTTTATCCAGAAAAAATTAACCGATACTGCCGCAACCATGTCGGGAATTTTCACTATCACATCAACCGTTACCGATACGGCAAGTATCAGGATCGATATCGACTCGGTGAGGTTCGTGAACTATCCGACTACTATAAAAAAAGGGATTAATGTGATCCGCTTTGATTTTGTTATAAAGGATCCCAAGTTCTGGTGGCCAAACGGGTTGGGAACTGCGTACCTCTATCCTCTCAACTATTATGTTTATCTGGTGAAAGAGCTTGCGGATAAGGGTCAGCAGAAAATAGGCCTGAGAACTATAGAGCTGATTCAACAAAGAGATACCGTTGGCCGTACTTTTCTTTTTCTGGTCAATAATGTCCCTGTATTTATCAAGGGAGCGAATTACATTCCCCAGGACAATTTTCCAACCAGGGTCAGTGATTCTGCATACCGTAATCTTCTTACCGACATGAAAGGACTGAATATGAACATGGTCAGGGTCTGGGGCGGTGGAATCTATGAGAAAGATGTCTTTTATGACCTTTGCGATGAACTCGGCCTCATGGTATGGCAGGATTTCATGTTTGCCTGCGCAATGTATCCAAGGGACATGGATTTCATGCAGAACGTGAATGCTGAGTCGATACAGAACAT
>JBAXLI010000054.1:0-27010 GCA_037134895.1 Bacteroidota bacterium | reverse complement strand
CAAGCTCTTTTTCAGCAATGCTCCAATCGAAATTTTTAATCCTTTCGTCGTAGGATCCGATGTTTGACATAGGTGTAAGAGGGTTTTTGGGTTAATACTTGAGTATAAAAGCGAAATATTAAAAGCGAAATGGCGAAATCGTGAAATAGCGAAATAAAAAAATTTCGCTTTTCGCTTTTTGCTATCTCGCTTTTTGATTTTTATTCACGTTCAATTATCACCACTGCAGTTGTTAATTCCTTAACATGCGATAAAGATACATGAATTTTTGAAAATCCCTCTTTTTCGGCTAATTCTTTAGCTTTCCCATACATGCTGATATGGGGTTGCCCGAGTTCATCATGGATAATCTCTATATCGGCGAAACGGATGCCGAACCTCCAGCCGGTCCCAATAGCCTTCATAAAGGCTTCCTTGGCCGAAAACCGGGCAGCATAATGCTGGAATTTGTTGCGGTTTTTTGATTCGCAGTATTCGATCTCCCCTGGAGTGAAGATCTTGTCTTTAAAGCCCAGGTCCCGCTCCATCACTTTCTGGATGCGCGCGCATTCGATGATATCAACCCCGGTTCCATAAATCATAATGAGAGATTTAAATTGCCCCGAGCTGCTTGCCGACCTTCCTGAATTTATCCAGGGCAAACCCTATCTGCTCCAGGGAATGGGCTGCGCTGATCTGCACCCTGATCCTCGACTTGCCTTTTGGAACGACAGGGTAATAAAAACCTATAACATAAATGCCTTCTTCGAGAAGTGCATTGGCAAACTCCTGCGAAAGTTTGGCGTCATTGGGCAGGTGTCCGAACAAAACGGGTACAATTGGATGAATTCCATCCACTATCCTGAATCCCGCATCCTGCATCCCTTTCCTGAACAACTGGGTATTCTCGAAGAGCTTGTCGCGCAGCGCGGTAGTTTCGCAAAGCATTTTGAGGACTTCAAGCGTTGCCCCGGTAATTGCCGGAGCCAGGGTATTTGAAAAAAGGTAGGGCCTTGACCTCTGCCTGAGCAATTCAACGATCTCTTTTTTTCCTGAAATGCATCCGCCGGATGCTCCTCCCAGTGCTTTTCCGAAAGTGGTTGAAATGATGTCGACACGGCCCTGGGCATTGCAGTGCTCCACGGTGCCTCTACCAGTTTTTCCGACAAACCCGGTTGCATGCGAATCATCGACCATCACAAGGGCATTGTACTTTTCGGCGAGGTCACAGATTTTGTCTACTTTGGCAATGATACCGTCCATGGAAAACACACCATCGGTGACGATCAGTTTGAACCTGGCCTCGCTTGCATCCTGCAATACCTCCTCGAGGTCTTCCATGTCGTTGTTCTTATACCTGAACCTCTGTGCTTTGCAAAGCCTCACTCCGTCAATGATTGAAGCATGGTTGAGCTCGTCACTGATGATCGCATCCTGCTCGCCCAGAAGGGGTTCAAATACTCCTCCGTTGGCATCAAAAGCTGAGGAGTACAGGATTGTGTCTTCCATTCCCAGGAATTCGCTCAGCTTGGCTTCCAGGTCTTTATGGATCTTCTGGGTTCCGCAAATGAAGCGAACCGAAGACATGCCGTAACCGTACCTGAAGAAGGTCATATTGGCCCCGGCCATTGTCCTGGGGTCATTCGACAAGCCAAGGTAATTGTTGGCGCACATGTTCAGGACCTTCCGACCATTGGTCATGATCTCCACTCCCTGGGGTGTGGTGATGATCCTTTCGGTCTTGTATAATCCGTCGTTGCGGATGCCGTCGATCTGATTCTGCAGATGTTGCTGAAATTTACCGTACATAGTAGTGGGAATAGGTATGATTAGAGGCAGCAAAATTAGGAAAAAAACTCATCGGATAACCCTCAGGTTTAACGACCTGAGTTTGGGGGAGAACACCGAGGTGAACATCACCACAAGCAGGGTCATCCCTCCTCCGAAGATCACCGATGGGATCAGCCCCATGAGCTTTGCCGCCAGTCCTGATTCAAATGAGCCTATCTCGTTGGAGGAACCTATGAAAATTGCATTTACTGCAGCCACCCTGCCACGCATTGCATCCGGAGTAAGCAGCTGCATGGCTGTGGCCCTGATAACCACGCTGATATTGTCGAACATTCCGCTCATCATCAGCAGGCCTAAAGAGAGATAAAAATTCTTCGAAAGGGCAAACAGAATGATCGACAAACCGAACCCGGCAACGCTGATAAAGAGGTACCTCCCGGCTTTCACCATAGGGGGCTTGTAGGTAAGTATGATACCCATGATCACAGCCCCGGCCATAGGCGCAGCCCTGAGAAATCCAAGTCCCTGCGGACCAACCATCAGCACTTCCGCAGCAAACACAGGAAGCATGGCTACGGCTCCTCCGAATAATACTCCGAACATGTCGAGCGACATCGCACCAAGCAGGATCTGGTTGTTAAACACGAAACGTAATCCGCCAGCTAATCTTTGTATTAGAGTTTCAACTTTGAGAATTTCAGGTGTCGGGCGGTTCTTTACAAAAACCAGGAGGATAAATGAAATGAACAGGAATAAAAGCACGCTTATATACGCTGCAATGACGCCGAAAAATCCGTACACCAGTCCCCCTATCGCCGGACCAGTGATCGCTCCTATATGCCAGATCATCGAGTTCCAGGTCGATGAGTTCGTATACAGACGGCGAGGAACCAGCTGCGCCATAAGCGCGATGATCGAAGGATAAAGAAATGACCTTGAAATTCCGCTGATCATCACAACCAGGTAAATCGGGAAAACCCCGACGCTCGCAAGTATCCCGAGTGAAGGAAAGCTGAACAAGAAAAGAAGAAGTGTTCCGCAGGTAAAGAACAGCATGAACATCACGATGATCTTTTTGCGGTTGTATTTATCTGCTGCATTCCCTGCAAACAAGGCCGATGCGATATTGGGCAAAGCCTCGGCCAAGCCTATAAGGCCAAGCGACAAGGGATCTCTTGTGATCTGGTAAACCTGCCATCCCACGATGATGCTCTGCATCTGGAAGGCGATGGTCGCAAAAAATCTGAAACTGAGAAAAAGACGGAAGTCCCTTACACGCAAAACTGCGTAGGCATCGTGTTTTTCGTGCTGGTTCTCCAATGGACTATTCTTCGTCGCTCTCCTGGTCTTCGTATGCCTTAAGCAGTTTATCCTGCACATCCGAAGGAACCTGGGCATACTCGGCAAATTTCATGCTATATGTGGCACGGCCGCTGGTGATGGAACTGAGAGAGGTTGAATACCTGTTCAGTTCGGCCAGGGGCACTCTCGCTATGATCTTCTGGAATCCGGCTTCACTGTCCATGCCCATGATAACAGCCCTGCGGCCCTGTAGATCGGTCATGACTTCACCCATTTTATCTTCGGGTACCAGTACTTCCACATCATAGATTGGCTCGAGGATCTTCGGACCGGCATTCTTGAAAGCTTCCCTGAAGGCGTTGCGGCCGGCGAGCTTGAAAGAGATTTCATTGGAATCTACCGGGTGCATTTTGCCGTCATACACGTTAAAGACGATATCACGGGCATAAGATCCTGTAAGAGGCCCTTCTTCCATCTTGGCCATTACGCCTTTCAGGATTGCAGGCATGAAACGGGCATCGATAGCGCCACCCACAATGCAATTGTGCATGACGAGTTTTCCACCCCACTCCAGTTCGATAGGATCTCTTCCGCGTATAGGGAACTCGGTCTGGTCAGCCATTCCCTCTTTGTAAGGCTGTATCATCATATGCACCTCGCCAAACTGGCCTGAGCCTCCCGACTGCTTCTTATGACGGTACATTGACTTGGCCGACTTGGTTATGGTTTCACGGTAGGGAATGCGGGGTGCAAGATATTCAATAGGAATTTTTTCAAGGTTTTCGATGATCCACTTTGTGAAATTCAGCTGGAGTTCGCCCTGTCCCTGGAGGATGAGCTGCTTGAGCTCCCTGGAATATTCGAACACAAGAGTGGGGTCCATCCTTGCAAGTTCGTTGATGGCAGCCCCGAGTTTTTCATCATCGTTGGCGCTTTTAGCCTTCACAGCAACGCGGAACTTGGGTTCAGGATATACCGTCGGTTCAATGATATCATCAGGATTCTTTATCGAATTCAGGGTATTTCCCGTATGAACATTCTTCAGCTTGATGGTGGCACCAAGGTCACCGGGCATGAATTTTTCAACTTTATCACGATTTTTGCCGTTCACGACGAACAACTGGGAGATCCTCTCCTTGGTATGGTTACGGCTGGGATTGATCATGTCCTGTGCTTCAACGATCTCACCGGAATAAACTTTAAAGAAAGAAATCTCGCCGATATGAGCCTCGATGGATGTTTTGAACACAAAAAGAGCTGTAGGATCTGATGCTTTGAATTTAAGCTGCTTCCCATCGGTGGTCTTTGCGCCTGGCATTTCATCAGGAGCAGGTACCGCTCCGGCTATGAACTCAAGCAACCGGCCAACGCCCATATTCTGTTTAGCACAAACGCAAAGAACAGGGAACATGCTGCGCGACACAAGTCCGATCTTCATTGCCTTGTTAATCTGTTCTTCGCTGAGAGTCCCCTTTTCAAAAAATTCTTCCATCAGCTTTTCATCTTTCGAGGCAAGTTCTTCGATAAGCGTTGCCTGCATCTCTTCGGCCTTGTCTTTCTCCGAAGCGGGAATTTCGCTGATTTCCGGTTTACCACCGCCGGCAGGATATTTATACATCTTCATCTTTAAAAGGTCGATGAAGGAATTGAAACCTAAACCTGCATTTACAGGGTACTGAATCGCAGTAACATTACTCCCGAAACGGGATTTCAGATTGCGCAGTGTTTCGTCATAATTTGCATGTTCAAGGTCAAGATGATTCATCGCAAAAATCACCGGCTTGTCTGCCTTGGCAGCCCAGCGCCATGTAATTTCAGTACCTACTTCCACCCCGTTCTGGGCATTGACTACCATAACCGCCGTATCCGCAACACGAAGGCCCCCGATCACTTCTCCGATGAAATCGTCAAAACCCGGTGCATCTAGTATGTTGATCTTCTTGTTGTCGCAAAGGCTGTAAAGTAACGATGAACTCACCGAAGCCTGGCGCTCCAGCTCTATCGGGCGGTAGTCCGAAATGGTGTTCTTATCATCAACGGTTCCGCGGCGGCTGATCAATCCACCTTCAAATACCATCGCTTCAGCTAAAGTGGTCTTTCCTGTTTTCGTACCTCCTATGAGCACGATGTTACGGATTTCATTGGTCTGGTAAACCTTCATGTCGAGTAGTGTTATTCTGTTTTTATGATGAAACTATTAATTTCCTGAAAAGGCTTGCAAATGTATAAATAAGGTTGGAATAATCAAAGGGACAGGGATATATAAATGGCGAAATGGTGAAATAGTGAAATGGTGAAATGGCGAAATGGTGAAATGGTGAAATAGTGAAATGGCGAAATGGTGAAATAGTGAAATGGCGAAATAGTGAAATGGCGAAATGGTGAGTTGGTGAAAACAGTCTGGATCCTGCATCCCGACAAAGACACTCCTCTCCCTATCTCACTTCCGCTCTGATCGCGTTCCAGCGCTCGGGGCTCATCTTTGATCCTATGAACTCGATGACATTGCCCGAAAGAAGGGCACCATATTCCCCGCAGGTTTTCAGGGACTTGCCGTTTGACAAGCCATAGAGGAACCCGCTGGCATAAAGGTCGCCGGCACCGGTAGTATCGACCGGCTTAACCTCTATCACCCCGATGTCCCAGCTTGCTTCTCCGCTTTTGATCATGGAACCCTTGCTTCCGATCTTTACCACTGCAATTTTGACTGCGGATGAGATCTCATCGAGGGCCTGCCGTGGTTCCAGACCGGTGAGAGCTTTTGCTTCTTCCTCATTGGCAAACACGATGTCGATATATTTCGTGATGATCTCCTTCAGGAATTCCCTGTTGGCTTCAACAACATTGTAACTGCAAAGGTCAATGGCTGTGGTGAGTCCGGCTTCTTTTGCTTTCTGAGCTGCAATCCTCACAAGATTGTGGTCCTGCACCAAAAAACCTTCGATCAGGAGATACTTGTAGTCGGCATACCTGAAATTGCTTACAAAATCCAGGTTAAACTCTGCCGAAGCTCCAAGGTGGGTCGCAAAGGTCCTTTCGAAATCCGGTGTTACAATAGCAACGACCCTCCCGGTTTCATTATTACTGTGAACCATATGCAGATCAACCCCTGCATTAACCATGTCGCGAACAAATGAGCCTCCGATCTCGTCTTCCCCGACAACCCCTATGAACCCGGCTTTCGCGCCAAGCATTCCGAGACCGTGGATCGTGTTGGCAGTTGAACCTCCGGCCGACCAGGACTTTTCATATGATTTAACCCTGTCGAGCACCTGGTTCGACCGGTTCTTATCGACCAGCTGCATACTCCCCTTCGGAAGTTCCAGTTCGCTAAGTATAATGTCATTATCTGTTTTCACCATGATATCCACCAGGGCGTTGCCGATTCCTAATATTTTGTTCATACGATTTTTTTTAAGTGATGAATTACGAGTGACGAATACATTAAGGATTTACGAATGCATTTGCAAAGCTAAAAACCGACTAAGGTTGATAATAGTAAATAAATATGCTTGATAACTCGTCATTCGTAACTCGTAATTCGTAACTCGTAATTCGTAAATACATTTCTTCCCGCAAAAGTATACAATTTCCACTCAAATCTCAACAGATACGAATCCATATTGCTTCAAATGCAACCAAAATCAAGGACTCCCGTATAACCAAGAAACATCAGCCATGAAAACACTGAGATTTCTGACGATAGCCCTTCTGTTTACTTCATTTTCAGTGCAAAGTTTCGCATTGATCGATGATTGCCCCTGCCGCCGTAAGGTTGTGAAGAAGGTAGAGAAAAAAGTCATTGTATGGAAAGCCCCGGTAAAACGCTTTACCTTGTTTGATTCATTGGTCGTACCTCCCGAAGATTTAGGATGCCGCAGGGCAGGAATGCAGCAGGTAGTGAATTACCAGCTCAAGTTCATGCCGAATCCTGTTCAGAAAGAACTGAACGTGGTGTCGTTCATTGAATATTCAGGGAATGTAAAAATAGAACTCTTCACCTGTGAAGGCAAACTCATCACCACCCTGATGAATGAGTACTGGGAAAGTGGTACCAACGTCCGCACCTTCAACCTTGAAGGCAAAGTGAAACGCGGAATAGCCTATGTGAGGCTCACCGCCGGAACAGTTAGGCAGGTTGAAAAGATATTTGTACTGTAGCTAACCAATCTATACATACGCCTCCGGAACCGGGTCTGAATGCCCGGTTTTTTTATTTCTTACCCTTTCCCCAGTTCCCCGGCCCAAAAGAAGAAACCGGATTTTATTCCAGGGTCTTTCCCCAATTCCCTGGCCCGGACAAAGAATCCGGTTTTTTATTTCTTACCCTTTCCCCAATCCGCCGATTCCAAAGAAAAAATTACTGCGGACTGTAATAATTTTCATAATTCTACGTCTTAATTAGACTGATTCTAAAATAAAATCATTGATTGAACTGAAAGGGATTACTGCTAAATTACTGGATATGTTACGTATTATATTAACATTCATAGGATTGTCGGTTTTCTGCCTGGGTGGGTGCAGCCAGGGGAGTAAAACCGCTGATCCGCAAACAAAAAACAAAATGGAATTCAAAAAACTGACTACCGAGGAGGAAAATGTGATCGTTAAAAAAGGAACCGAGCGGCCTTACAGCGGGAAGTATGAAACGTTTTGGGAAAAAGGCACATACGTATGTAAGCGATGTGGTGCGCCTCTTTACCGCTCCGATGACAAGTTTGACGCAGGTTGTGGCTGGCCCAGTTTTGACGATGAGATCCCTGGTGCGGTAAAAAAACAAACCGATGCCGACGGGATGCGTACTGAGATCCTGTGTGCACGTTGCGGGGCTCACCTGGGGCATGTATTCAAGGGGGAAGGACTCACCTCTAAAAACACAAGGCATTGTGTGAATTCAATATCCATGGATTTTATCCCAGCCAAAGCCCAGGCTTCGTCTGACACCGCGATTTTTGCCGGGGGCTGTTTCTGGGGTGTGGAATACTTCATGAAAAAGGCAAAGGGCGTGATCAGTACAAGTGTCGGGTATACCGGCGGCCATAAAGATCATCCAACCTATGAGCAGGTATGTTCAGGTCAAACCGGACATTACGAAGCCATTGAAGTGGTTTTCGATCCCTCCAAAACCAGTTTTGAAGAAGTAGCAAAACTCTTCTTCGAGATACATGACCCTACCCAGATGAACCACCAGGGCCCCGATTTCGGAGAACAATACCGATCTGCAGTGTTTTACAGGAGCCTGGACCAGAAGAAGACTACCGAGAAACTTATCTCTGCTTTAAAATCAAAGGGTTATGCTGTAGTGACCGAAGTCAAACCAGCAAAGACTTTCTGGAAAGCCGAGGCTTACCATCAGGATTATTACAATCATAAAGGCAGTTCGCCTTACTGCCACGGATACGTTCAGAGATTCTAAGGGTCGTGAGGGTGGATCGTGAGGGTAAATCGTAAGATAGGTCGTAAGGGTAAGTCGTGAGAGTAGAGCGTGAGGGTAAGTCGTGAAAGTAGATCGTGATCATCACGTTTTATCTTCACGAACTATCCTCACGTTTTTCCTCACGATATTCGTCACGTTTGACCTTCACGTTTTTCCTCACGATATTCGTCACGTTTGACCCTCACGTTTTTCCTCACGATATTCATCACGTTTGACCCTCACGTTTTTCCTCACGATATTCGTCACGAACTTATTTATTTGCACCCGCCAGCTGCGGGATCTTGATCTTGTCTTTCATGCCAAGCCCAGTCACGATCTGTATATTGATGCCATCGGAAAGACCGGTCTTCACGAATTTCTTTTCAAATTTCTGCGGACCGGTTTCGATTTCAACATATGCTGAATCACCTTCAAACTGCAGGAGGTTTTCCTTGATAGCCATGACATTTTCGGCCTTCTGCAGCACGATATCCGCATTTGCACTATAGCCTGAACGGATGAACTGGTTGTTCTTCAGCACCACATCGGCCTTGATCTCAAACTGGACTGCGCCATTTTCAAGTACTCCTTTGGGGGAAATATACTTCAGGACAGCCGAAAAGGTGTCGTTCTCAATAGCCCCGACGGTCAGTGAAAGGTTCATGCCGGGTTTGATTTTACCAACTTCGGTTTCGTCAAGTTTTCCCTGGAAAATCATGTCGCCCACGTCAGCCACCGAAGCAATGGTGGTTCCTGCATTGAAATTATTGGTCTCGATCACCGAAGAACCAACTTTCACAGGCACATCCAGCACCATGCCACTAATAGTCGATTTGATAAGGGTATTCGTTGTTTTACCTGATTTCTTGTTCACCCCTTCACGGATCAGCTCGAGGTTGGCTTCAGCTGCGGAAACTTCCTGGGTGGCGTTTTTATAGGCTATATCGGTTTGCTGGCGTTCAGCTTCGGCTATAACACCCTGATTAAAGAGCTTCTGTTTCCTGTCGTAATTCATCTTGGCATCGTCAAGGGCAATTTTAGCCCTGTCAAGCCTGCCTTCTGCATTGTTCAGGTTCACCAGGTCGGGAATGATCCTGACCTTGGCTATAATATCGCCAGCATTGATCTTTTTACCGGCTTCAACATATACTTCTTCGACAATGCCAGAGACCTGGGGCTTGATCTCTATTTCCTTACGGGGGATGACCGAGCCCGTGGCAACGGTCTTTTTCACGATATTCGTCATGAAGGGCTTGTCGGTCTTGAACACTACAGGCTTTTCCTTCGACTTGTTGTAGAGGTAAAATATAGTGGCCAGGAATAATCCCAGGATAATGACCAGCAGTGAGATTCGGAGGATTTTTTTCATAATTCAGAATGATTAGTAGTTTTTATATTTTGGATGCAGGATGCAAGATGCAAGATGCAGGATGCAGGATGCAAGATGCAGGATGCAGGATGCAGGATAAGCATCATCCTGTATCTTGTATCTTGCATCTCGTATCCCGTTCTATTCATATCTTAGTGCGTCTATCGGTTTCACACTCACGGCCTTTCTTGCAGGTACAAGTCCGGCAATTGCTCCGGCAAAAACCAATATGGCAAGCGAGGTTATTGCAACATTAAAATTAATCCCTGGATGCAGGAACATATCAGTATTTGCACCCGAAGTTTCGAGCAGGTAATTGATCCCTTCGAGCAGGATCACACCCATCGTTAGTCCGAAGTACCCCGAAAAGGTCGTCAGTACAACCGATTCGGTCATGATCTGGCTGATGATCACACTGGGTGTTGCCCCAAGCGCTCTCTGTATCCCGATCTCTTTTGTCCTTTCCTTGACAACGACCAGCATGATATTGCTCACGCCGATAACACCAGCCATCAGGGTTCCTATTCCAACGATCCATACCAGGATCCTGATGCCGAGGAAGAGACCCACCATTTTCTTGTATTCGACTTCCAGGTTGAAATGCCCGATGGCAGCATCGTCGGATGGAGCTACAGCATGTCTTTTTTTGAGAATTGTGATTGCCTTATCCTCAACAACAGCTACGGGAATGCCATCTTTGGAAGTGATATTGAAAAAGCCGATGGCATCACCCATATTGAACGTTTTCTGGCAGGTGGTGAACGGCATATGCAGTCTTTGGTTGTCGTAACCGGCAGCTTCTCCGGTACGTTTGGATTTAAAGAGACCTACAACTTTGAAATACACCCCGTTGATCTGGATATACTGGTTAATGGGGTTTTCATCCTTGTTGAACAGAAGCTCCCTAACCCTGTCGCCGATCACGACGATCTTTCGCTTTTCCTTGATATCCAGCTCATTGATAAACCTGCCTTTCAGGAGGTTTACAGGGTCAATGCTGTCGAAAACCGGGTAATCACCGAAAATCTGGAAGGAACCTGATTTAAGTCCGCGCATTACGTTGCTCTGCCCGTTATACCCTCCCACGTTACTTCGTGGAGCAAGGTATTTTATTTCGGGGATTCCTTCACTCAGGGCTTTCACATCCGCATTCTCATAATTAAATCTCCTTCCCCTCGTAAACCCTTTGTATGGAACAGTAGTCTGTTGAGCCCAGATGAATACGCTGTTGGTGGCCATATCCCCGAAGTTCTGGGATACACCGTTCCTGAGCCCGTCGCCCGAACCCATCATGATCACCAGCATGAAGATCCCCCAAAACACTCCAAAAGCAGTGAGGAAAGTCCTCAGCTTGTTCTTGCGAAGAACGTGATAAATCTCCTGCCACCTGTCTAAATCGAACATGATCGAATAAGTTACGAATTACGAATTACGAATTACGAGTGAAAAGTATTCGTCACTCGTCATTCGTAACTCGTCACTTGTTTTAATTTCCTTCATTGCTTATTCCTCCCTCAGTGCTTCTATCGGTCGTATCGCGGCTGCCTTAATGGCTGGGAAAAACCCGGCGAATGCCCCGGCAATGATCAGTAAAATCGTGGCTCCCAAAGCGATCGCAATGTTAGCTTCAGGGTTCCTGAAAAAATCGGAAGGGGGAACGGTCTTCGCGATCAGTTCAAGCAGCCCCACACCAAGCACCAGTCCGATATATCCTGCAAATCCCGTTATTACAATAGCTTCCTGCATTATAAGGCCAATAACAGAACCCGGTGTTGCTCCAAGGGCTTTACGGATGCCGATCTCTTTGGTCCTTTCCTTTACTGAGATCATCATGATGTTGCTCACACCCACGATTCCCGCAATAATGGTACCGATGCCGATGATCCAGATGAACATCCTGATTCCTGCAAACAAGGCATTGAACCTGCGAACATCTTCACTTTTATTCATGATATCGATTGCCCTGGGGTCATCGGGTGAAAAAGTATGTGAACGGGCAAGGGTTTGTTTTGCCTTTCTGAGCATGGCATCGGCTTCCTCGGGCGTTGCATCACCGGTTGTGAATGAGATCTGGTTGATTACATTGCTGGTATAGAATACTTTCTGTGCAGTGGTGATCGGAATATAGATGCGTTTCTGCTCGTCGTCTCCTCTCCCGAAATCGCGGAAAATCCCTATGACCTTGAAGGGTACTCCCTTGATATTGATATACTTTTCAAGCGCCAGGCTGTCTTTGCCTTTGAAAAGCTGTGCCTGGACTTTCTCTCCAATGGCTGCAACCTTGCGGCATTCCCTGATATCGATCTGGTTCAGGAAGCGGCCTTTAAGGATCTTTACTTCCTTTATATACCCGTAATCGGGATGACTGGGTGAAACGAAGAAATTACCATATTCATTTTTATTGGAAACCAATACATTGCCAAGAAAAAGCCGGGCTGATATCCTGTCGTAACCCTTGATTGAATTTTTAATCAGTTTATAGTCCTGGTCGCTGAATTTGATTTCCCTGCCGGTCTTAAGGCCTTTATACTGAACACTGGTCACCCCGCTGCTGATCCAGATACCGTTTAATGCTCCGCCTTTGAATTCTTCCTTCACCCCGTTTTCAAGTCCGTTCCCGCTTCCAAGCAAAATGATCAGCATGAAAATACCCCAAGCAACAGCAAAACCTGTCAGAAAAGTCCGGAGTTTGTTTTTCCTGATGGTACTGTATATTTCCTGCCAGCGGTCAATGGAGAACATTTGGGGGTTAGGGGTTAGGGGTTGGGGACTAGGGATTAGGGATTAGTTTTTAGTGATTGGTGATTGGTGATTGGATTTAGGTTTCGGGTTTTAGGTTCTCTTACCTAATCCCCAACCCCTAACCCCCAATCCCCATCACGCTCTTACACTCGTTAATATCTGTTCATTTTTCACTATTTCGGTGATCAGTCCGTCGGTGATCCTTATCGTTTTCTGGGTCCTCCGTGCAATATCATGCTCATGTGTTACGATCAGCATGGTGATGTTTTCATTTTTATTAATGTCGGTAAGGATATCCATAACTTCCTGTGAAGTAACTGAATCCAGGGCGCCTGTAGGTTCGTCGGCAAGGATCACTTTTGGCTTTGCTATCAGCGCCCTTGCAATGGCAACACGCTGTTTTTGTCCACCCGAAAGCTCATTCGGCAGATGGTGTGCCCATTCTCTAAGCCCCATCCGGTCGAGGTATTCCATCGCCATGGAGTTTCTCTTTTTTCTCTTGACATTCTGGTAATAGAGTGGCAAGGCCACATTTTCCATGGCATTTTTAAAAGAAACAAGATTGAACGACTGGAATACGAATCCCAGGTACTTGTTCCTGAGTTTGGCAGCTTTCTTTTCGTTGAGACGCTCGATCGGGATACCGCTTAAAATGTATTCTCCGTGGTCATGGTTATCAAGGATTCCAAGGATGTTAAGCAGTGTCGATTTCCCCGATCCCGAAGCGCCCATTACAGAGATCATCTCGCCGGCCTCAACTTTAAGGTTGATCCCTTTGAGAACGTGCAGCTTGTTACTCCCGGTAACGTATGTTTTATGAATATTGTTGATATTGATCATTGATAAGCAATTAGAGCCCTTTTGAAGGAACATGACATAAGACTCTATTTTAACGGCAGAGTTACAAAAGTTGATATAAAAAATCTTCTGATTTATATGAGGTGTAAATGATTATCGGTGAAACGGGCAGATTATTCGGTGAGTGTTTGTGAAATTTTTTAGGCAGGTATTGGAAATTAAAGGATTCTTTGTAATTTTGCACCCTCAAATTCCTCCTTAGCTCAGTTGGTTAGAGCATCTGACTGTTAATCAGAGGGTCGCTAGTTCAAGTCTAGCAGGGGGAGCCAAGACAATCAGCCACTTACATCGTTTTGTAAGTGGTTTTTTTGTGTCCACGCCAGAAATATGCCAGAATAGAATGAGGTTTAGACTTTTGTTATCTCTTTCAGATACATTTGGAGACCTTTGGGTTATGAGCCCGATCCAAATTAAAATATACATTTCTAACACACTGAATAACAATTTATTACACAGGCTTCATTTTGAATCATTTCTTACCTCAACCCTAAAATCCCCCATTTTACCTAACCTTATTCCTTACTTCAACATAATGGCTGCTCTAACAATATTATTCAAGCAGAAAGGTAAAATATTTGGTGAAACTTGTTATTTGCAAAAATGATTACCAGCAGCAGGGCTTTAGCTTTAACATTGACACCGTTCTTGACATTATATTCAATGGTCGTGGGATAAGGGTGTCTACTCATTTGAACCTCTGAAGCCATCACGAACTCCGACTTGACCTCGTATCCGATGAAGTTTCTATTGGTCAAAATGGCGAATTCACCGACGGATGAAGTTCCAGAGCAACAATCGAGAATCGTATCTCCCGGCTCTGTGGTCAGCAAACCACAAACCGTAGGCACATCAAGCGGAAATGTCGCATTATGTGTCATATAGAATCCTTTTTTTTCAAAGCATTCTTTCTTGAGTGCTGAAGTATTCGCAACATTGGTCCTTAACACACCATCACGAAAATCCAAACCAGATATAATCTTTGGATTGACATTGTTGGTGCCGTAGGATATCAGGTTATCAGGGTCCGTTAATCCTTTTAACCAATCATCCGTATAAAAGAATTTATCAGTTTTAACAAAATGGAAGATTGGCTCGTGCGAGCGTACGCTCCGTTTACCCCTTGTGTAGGTTGGGTTATTCTTAATCCAAATGATTTCATCGTTGAATATCCATCCCATTTCCAACATCCTGAGTAAGAACTTCTGCGGAACGGCATTGTACTGGCCGTTATCAGCACAATCGTTGATGTTCACCCACAAGCTACCATCATCCGCCAATACCCGATAATCTTCCTTGAAAATCGGCATTAACTTATCAAAGTATGCATCCACGCTGGCTTCCATCCCTAACTGGTCCTTACCTGTTGGTCCTGGTCTTAAAATCGGCCGAGGGGTGGTCACTTTGATATGTTTTTCTGTCTGTTAACCTGAACCCATTTCAGGTGAGGTTCAACTATTGAAATCGGATGATTTTTCCTTAAAACCTGGCTGAAAACTAAAAAACCACTTATAGGTGACTTTTGTAAGTGATTCATTTTTATTGTTTTAACCAGTGGGCCCACCAGAACCAAAGATAAATTAAATTTAATTGACATACATTAGTATTATGATAAATATCCAGCTTGCAGCACGCGAAGTTTGAGAGGGTGTTATTCCGGTTGTAGCAAAGTCGTGCCAGCAAGTTCCAATTCCGTTTGGGCAAATTTAAAAGCATGGATGCGTTTTTAATAGAGGAAATTTCATTACCTTTATACTGAGTATATTTGGATCGTTTGCTTCCATTTGGCGGCAAATGGGAAGTAATTAAATCTAAAAATCATTGAATGACGAATAAACCGACATATGAAGAATTAGAACAAAAAGTAAAGCATCTGGAAAATGTTTTGCAGAGCACACAATTGCCTGATTTTCTAAAAAACAAAGAATTGTTTCACCTTGCATTTGAAAATGCAAATATTGGAATGTGCCTGGTTGATTTAACAGGTAATATATTCAAGGTTAATGCAGAAATGTCGAACATTTTTGGTTTTTCCACACAGGAACTTGAAAAGATGAGTGTAAATGATATCACTCATCCTGATTTTATAAATGTAAGTCCACAATTTATTAAGAATGCATCCGATGGTAATCTTTCACATTCTGTATTTGAAAAAAAATATATTCACAAGAATGGTCACACGGTAACATGCACTGTGTCAAGTTCTTCAGTTGTTGACGAAAATAACAATATTTTATTTTTTATATCTCATGTTCAGGATATAACAGCATGGAAAAAAACTGAACAAGCGCTACGCGAAAGTGAAGCACGGTTTCGCAGCTATTTTGAATTGCCGCTTATCGGAATCGCCATCACATCGCCTGAAAAAGGCTGGATTGAAGCAAACGAAGGAGTTAAAAACATGCTGGGCTATTCGATGGAGGAATTAGCCAACCTCAGTTGGTCGGAATTGACTCATTCGGATGATCTTGAAGCTGATGTTGAACAATTTAACCGGGTTCTGGAGGATAAACAGGACACCTACTTTCTAGAAAAACGATTTATCCGTAAAAACGGAGAGATTATCTGGACAAATTTGTCGATAGGTTGTGTACGGAAACCAGATCGTTCTGTGGATTATATGGTCGCCCTTTTTCAAAACATCTCCAACCGAAAAAAAGCAGAAAAAGCGCTTGAGGAAAGCGAGCAAAGGTTCCGTGCCATTATGGAAAATGTCAACCTTATTAGCGCAAACCTTGACACAAATGGCAACATCACCTTCGCAAACGATTACTTTCTAAAGCTTACTGGCTGGAAACGGGAAGAAGTACTTGGTCGTAATTGGTTCGAACTCTTTATTCCGCCTGAGGTCGAATTACGGCAGGTTCTTTACAGTAAATTGGAAAAAGGTATGTTACCGCTGAGTTATCAAAATGAGATCCTGACACGAAACGGCAAACGCCGGCTTATCGACTGGAGCAATTCTGTTATACGGAACGCTCAGGGGGTGATCGCAGGCATTGCTGGTATTGGCGTGGACATTACTGAGCAAAAATTGACCACAGAGGCTCTAAAGAAAAGCGAAACCTCATTGAAAGAGGCAATTGCCACAAAAGACAAGTTTTTTTCTATCATCTCACATGACCTTAGAAGTCCATTTAACAGCATACTTGGCTTAAGTGAGCATCTTGTGGAATGTATCCGTGAACAAAACAATAATGACCTTGAGCAAATCGCAGTAAAGGTTAATAATTCAGCTAACAATACCTTTCAACTGCTGACAAACCTGCTGGAATGGTCACGCTCACAAACTAACCGGCTCGAGTTTGTTCCTGAACATTTAGAATTTAGAACTATAGTAGAGGAGGTTATAAAACAAGCAAATGATATAGCCGGGCAAAAATCAATTACCATTATAAGCGATCTCCCAAAGCATTTATTTGTATACACTGACAAATCAATGATTAAACTGGTATTGCGAAATCTAGTATCGAATGCAATCAAATACACCCATGCTGGCGGAAAGATCGAAATTACAGTTGAGAAAAGTACGGATGAATTGCTTGTCTCAGTAAGGGATAACGGCATTGGGATTTCAACAGAAAACATAAACAAATTATTCAATGTGGGTGTATCTTTCTCGACCAGGGGAACAAAAAACGAACAGGGAACAGGTCTGGGTTTGATATTATGTAAGGAATTTATTACCAAACAGGGGGGCAAAATATGGGTCGAGAGTGACCTTGGAAAAGGAAGCAGATTTATTTTTTCAATACCCTTGAGTTATTAATTCTTTAAGATCAGTAGCGTTGCTAGGTTACATTATGGCTAATATCGAGAGTAATTCTATAAAACGCCCTACAGTTGCGGGAAAATATGATGTTTTGGATGCAAAACCCGATTCAACCGGACAATGGAGTCGGGTCTTGAAAAATCGGCCGAAGGGTGGTCAAACCTATCATCTCAGTCAAGTAAATGCGATAAGGTCGGTGAAAATTACCACCGATGTTTAGGTGATTTGTATAATTTTAACTCACTTGGTATCCTTGATGGTTTAATTGTATTACTTTAAACCTCACTAATCCAACACTTTATTTCTAATGGAAGGAAGTTAAGGTGCTGCAACTTTTAACAGTAAGGGGAGCATCACCAGACAAGCCGGCAGAAATGCCGGCTTTTTCTTTTATTACCTAGGGATACGGTGGTAGCAACTTTTCTCGGTTCTGATATGGTCTACTTCATAAAAGGCCATACAGGAAAAGGAATTCCACTATCAATATGGATGTTTCGAGATTGCAACTCAATCAAGGGGGTCACTTCAAATTAGCCGAAGGAATAATCAGGTGTAATGGATATTCTAATGCTTGCAAAGGCCTATTTTGATTAATAAAGACGCTATCTTTGCCATTGGGAAACAACCTCTAACCAAAAAAGTATCGAATGAACAATCCAGGGAAATTCTTACCAATTGTTCTTTGTTGTCTTTTACTTTTAATAGTGACAAATACGCTTGGACAGCAATCCATAAAAGGAAATACTCCATCTGATGTGAAACAGGCCGATCCGGTTTCCGTAACCTGGGAGAACTTTGTACGGGCCGAGTCGGATAAAACATTTAAAAACTATGTTGGGTTGGGTGGGTTCGGTAAGTTTTTCCATTTCCGGGCAATTACTCCAATTGATAAACAGGATGTAGCTCGTTTGAACAGAGACACCCGTTATTCCATAGGAGTATTTGATTTAACCAACCCTCTTACAATAACCTTTCCCGATACCAAAGGAAGGTTCATTTCAATGCAAGTCATCAATGAAGATGAATATACCAAATCTGTAAAATACAATCCTGGTGATTATTCGTTGACACGGGAAAGTATCGGAACACGGTATGTATGTCTCATCATTCGTATCCTTGTAAATGGCGAAGATGAAAAAGACAATCAGGTTGTTACAGACCTTCAGAATCGTATTGCGGTCAGTCAATCATCTATCGGGACATTTGAAATACCAGAATGGGATCAAAAGTCACAGGACAGGCTTAGGGATGCAATCAATGTATTGGCATCAACATTACCGGATACAAAATTGTGTTTTGGAGATGTAAATGAAGTTGACCCGATCGCTCATTTGTTGGGGGCTGCATACGGTTGGGGAGGAAATCCGTCAAACGCTGCCATGTACATCAATGTAGTACCCGAAAAAAATGATGGTAAAACACCTTATCAGTTAATTGTAAAAGATGTTCCGGCGGATGGCTTCTGGTCGGTAAGTGTTTACAATAAAGATGGATTTTTTGAAAAAAACCAATACAATGCATATGTTTTAAATAGCGTAACCGGAGAAAAAGAAAAAGATGGCAGCATAATGATTCATTTTGGTGGAGACCCCAAACAATCAAATTATTTACCTATTACCGAAGGGTGGAATTATATTGTACGGTTATACAGGGCCAGGATTGAGGTCATTGATGGCTCGTGGAAATTTCCGGATCCCTTAATCGTTAAATAATCAATCATACTGACTATATTTAAAATGAAAATCATGAGAAAAAGAAGAAAATCAATGAACACAATTAAATTAGTTTTAGTGCTGTCTGTCCTTATGACGGCATTTGTAACGGGATCTTTCGCGCAGAAAACATCCTCTGTGGAATCGAAGGTGCTTGCCGATGGCAAAGACGCCAAGCAGAAGCGTGTCGATAATATGCATCAAGTGAGATTCATTGAGATCTTTCTCGCGAGTCGCGAGGCGAAGACAGGGAATATGGTCGCCGCCTGTTACAATTCTATGTTCACATCCAGGGGAATCCCCGCATCGAAAAACACGGCCCCGCAGGAACAGGTCGAAGGTCTCGACTTCGCCAGGATGAAGAAGGATTATGGCCTCCTTGGCGCGTCGTTGAACGGGCCGAAACTCTGGTTGCCCGATTGGTCAGAAATCGAAATGGGAGTGGAGAGGGACTTTAACGGTATAAAAGCCGCATGGGTAGCCCAACTGAACATGGGCAACAACACCAGTGTGGGAGAAAGCAAGCCATACACGCCCATGACCATCGCGCGAAAGAGCGGACTCGGCTGGAATAAGGGCGCCACAGTGTTGCTTCTTGACGATACCGAAGGCAACACCTGGATCATGAAAGGGTTCGAGTTGGGGCTAAAACCAAATTATACATACGAGGAATTTGTAGCCGCAGGTGCAAGCAATTTCAAGAAACTACCTTCGGGCTGGAAATTCCGAATTAAGACACTGGATAAGGATCTTATCGAGACACCGGAAAACGGTATCGCCACCATCATGCCGGACGAGTTCTTTAATGTTTATGACAAGACCGGGCCGGGTATGTCCAACTACAAGCCTTAACCCCTTATTGGTTGGACATTTTGTCCAAAATGACCGTGGAAAGATCTTTCTAAATAACGGAAAGCCTACAAAACGAACACTTTAACACTGCAGAGTAAAAGTCATCAAGTTGCAACTTTTGATAGTAAGGGGAGCATCACAGGACAAGCCGGCTTTTCTGCCGGCTTGTCCTTTTACTGGCAAGGGGTTTTGTAGTTGCAACTGCCCTCTAATTTCTTTTTGCCAGTAATTCCATTAAACGGTGGTTGATGTAATAAGTGCTTTTACCCATCTTCTGCGGTTTAAGCAAGCCTTCTTTTTCAAGTTGTTTAAGGTAAATCGAGGCAGTTTCACGATGGGCAATTCCATTTTTAACTAAGAGGTCTATTTTTAAATACGGCATATTGAACATGAGTTCAAACAGCTCTTTACGCTTGCCGAACTTTTCGAGCGTCTTATACACAATTGGCTCAGCTTGTTTTTTCAGTTCCAGGATTCCCCGGATCTTTTTAATAGTGAGTTGAGCAGTTTCATTTACAGCAGTAGTCATGAACATGATCCAGTCGTTCCAGTTCCCCTTACTGGTAACTTCATTCAGAAGCCTGTAATAATCCTGCTTATGGTCAATGATATAGGCGCTGAGATACAATACCGGCTGTGGCAGTAATTGCTCCCGGATCAGGTAAAGCAGGTTAAGGATCCGGCCTGTCCTGCCATTGCCGTCGTTGAATGGATGAATACTTTCGAACTGGTAATGGATCAATGAAAGTTTGATGATCGGATCAAGTGAACTTAGCTCTGGAATATTAATAAATTTCTCCAGGAGGGCCATTTTTGTTCGTATTTCCTCCTCACAGCACGGTGGTGTATAAAGGACTTCTCCCGTTACAGAATTTTTAAGAACAGTTCCCGGCAGAGCCCTGATCCCGGCCAGATTCTGTTTTACTTTCTGAACTATACCAACCAGGACATTCGTTGTGATCAGGTTCTGATTTTCCCTCATCATTCGAATACCTGATTGCAAAGCTTCCCGGTACGATAATACTTCCTTAGTCGCAGGATTTGAATTTTCAACATTTAACGCAGCCTGATAAAGTTCATCCTGGGTCGTTACAATATTCTCGATGGCTGAACTGTCACGACTTTCCTGCATAACAACCGTATTGAACAACAGGTTCAGCAGGGCTTCCTCTGTCATAGTTTCACAAAGGCCTTTCAGTTCTGCAAGACTGCGCGATGCCCTAATTACATGGTTTAACAATGATTCCCTGGTCTCACTATCCAATGCTGGTGGCAGAGCAGGAAGATCATTAAAAGGAGTTTTAGGATCGAACGCCATATGCGTGGGTATTTTGAATTATTTCCGACATCAAGGATCGTTTATGTCGATGCAAATGACATGTTACAAACTTGATGTCGTGCAAAGATAATAAATCCGACATAAAAGTCAAGCGAAGGCCTCTGTCCGACACATAATTTCTTTCGTGTCGGATAATTAATCTACGCTCGACATGTAAACATGTCAAACCATTAAAAGGAACCAACTGAGTTGCAACTTTGAGCAGTAAGGGCAGCATCACCAGACAAGCCGGCAGAAATGCCGGCTTTTTCTTTTATTACCTAGGGATACGATGGTAGCAACTTTTCTCGGTTCTGATATGGTCTACTTCATAAAAGGCCATTCAGAAAAAGGAATTCCACTATCAATTTTACCCGTCGGTTTTGTGAATAGCCCGATTATTAATACGCATTCCCGGTTTTCACAATTACCGGCCAGGCAACCTGATCAATTATAGCCTGACGCACCACAATCGCATTCTTGGTAATGTTGAAAACTGTCAAATCCTGTGCAATGGTGACAGGACCGTCATATTGTTCCCTCATTTCCAGATAAGCTGGTCCGACTGTTTCATGATCAACCGCAAGGTGGAACATTACTGACATTCGGGCTCCTGCAGACTTAAAGATTTTCCCAGCCATCTCAGGACTTGTATGTGTTTGGGTTACTACTATCTTTGCGTGTTCCACCGGAACTTTTGCTTTTTTTGCAAAGGTGGCGACGGTTGGGAAGGATTCGTGGATCAGAAGATCCACCCCGCCTTTACAAGCCTGCAGCAGGCTGTCGCAGGGGCGTGTGTCGCCTGAATAAACGACCGACCTGCCGTTGTAGTCGAGACGGAATCCGACGGCTCCGTCTATGATGTGATTCACAGGGAACGAGGAGATCACGACGCCATTGCGTTCATAAATTTTAGCCGGTTTATTATAGGGAAATTCCGTCGCAATAAGTTGTGCCCCCGATTTATTGGGATGGTGTTTTAATGATTCCGAATCCCATGCATGTGCCAAAAACAAGTGCTGAGCATATGCTTTTGTCCCTAATTCTTTTGTTTTACCTGCCGGGCCCCATACTTCAACAGGGACCACCCTGCCGCTCTTGGCAAAACTCCAGACCAGTGCAGGCATGTCTCCAACATGATCAGCATGTAAATGGGTCAGAAATACTTTGCATGCTGAGTTCACAGGTAGTCTTAAACCAGTAAAATTTGCCAATGCACCCGAACCAAGATCAAAGAAAAAGATATCATGCTCTTTATTTCCCACCTCAATAAGTAACGATGCCGATGCCTGGCTCGCTTTTACAAATGGATCCCCGCTGCCAAGTACAGTCACCCTGATTTCATCGGGATCTAATTCTTCGGTACCGGGGACAAAAGTGGCGCGGTATTTCTTGTCAGGTGTACCAACAATCGAAGTGGTTGTCAGTGGTTCTGTGGCCCCTTCAAATGCAAGTTTTGTTGTTTCATTGATTGTTTGAATCGCATTTTGGCCAAGACTATCCGATGATTGTACCTCTGATTTATTTGTTTTTGAATCAGCCCCTGGTCCTGAACAGGAAATCGCAACAATTCCAAAAAACAGTAATGAGCCAAGAGATTCTACGCGCCAATTGAATTTTCTCATAGTTTTTTTTGATTTAGTTATTTTTATTGTCAATGTGACAGTAAAATTAATAAAAATACATTGCCTTCAATACTGTTGAACATTTTACAATGGCAAAATTCAGAAGGGCGGTGCTTTTTCCTTATTTCAAGAGATGGTGGATACAATCGAGGTAAGGTGAAGGGGTGGAAAATGGAGATGAGTTAAGGAATCTGAAAAATCAACATTATCCTGAATATCTGTAATCAAATGTTAGGAATTCTGTAGTGTGAGACCTGATTTGCTTAATGGTCAGGTTGACATCAGGTATTGATTTTGCATTTTTTTCATTATATTTAGAATGGAATAACCGAAGCTGATTTTTATCCACTCGAAGATCTCCTGTTCTTCTGCTTCCTTTTCTCAAAAGCAAGCTGTTTCTAAGAAATTCTAACACTAATTTACATATATGCAATAAGTAATGTTTTCTCTTAAAACCTGGCTTATGAAAATAAAATGCATCTTGTTATTAATGCTGTTTCTGATCAAAGAGTCGGCAGCACAATGGTTCCAACAGAATTCGGGAACAACAAAAAATCTCAGTTCCGTATTTTTCGCAGATGCCAATACTGGTTATATCGTCGGCGACAGCGGTACTATTCTTAAAACCCTTGACGGAGGCTTGAACTGGTTAACACAAAATTCTTTGACTCTTTTTCCTTTGTACTCCGTGTTTTTTGTCTCTCCTGATTCAGGATATGCTGTTGGGCAGAACGGTACAATCATAAAAACCACTGATGGTGGCGCAACCTGGTCTTCACAGGCCTCGGGTACATCATTTTCCTTAACATCTGTTTATTTCCCGGATCATCAAACAGGTTATATTGTCGGAATGGGTTCATGGGAAGGAGGTATTACTCTAAAAACGACGGACTCTGGAACAACCTGGAATATAATCAATTCTGATATCTGGAGTCTGCGGTCCGTTTATTTTACTGATGCAGACATTGGATTTGTAATTGGTGGGCATTTTTACTACCCTGGATCTCACGAGGTGGTGCGAAAAACAATGGATGGAGGAACAACATGGACAAATGACACCCTTTCGTACGGTTCAGGATATTTGACTTCAGTTTATTTCACCGATTCCCTTAATGGCTTTGTGGCTGGTGCATTTGGAATGCCATTAGGAGGAGGTGGTGTATATAGTACCTTTGATGGAGGAAATTACTGGTCCTGGCAATTTATTCCTGTATATACATCTTCCGTTTTTTTCACTTCTGCAGATACTGGTTATATTTCCGGTGAAAGTTCAATAAACGGGTATGGGACAGTCGTTAAAACCGTGAACGGGGGATTTTCATGGAGTGGAAATCTTGTGGAAACGCAGCTGTCCCTAAATTCCGTTTTCTTTACACATGCAGATACGGGTTATGTGGCAGGCAATCATGGCATGATTCTTAAAACAACAAACGGAGGGGGGTATCCAGTCGGGATTAAGGAGCAACCGAAAAACGGCAGTCTCATGACCATCCACCCCAACCCGGTAAGGGACAAATTAACCATTGAAACCAGTATGAAAGGCACTCTCACTATCTTCAATTTTAGCAATCAGCGACTTCTCTCTTACCAGGTCAGAAAATCAACCACTACCATTGATATTTCCAACTTTCCATCGGGGATCTATTTTATTCAGATAATGGGTGAAAGGATGGTAGCCACAGGGAGGTTTGTCAAGCATTAAATGCCCTGTTTGCAACTTTGTGCGTTAAGGGGAGCCTCACTGGACAGACTGGCAGATCAACAATCATTGGCTAAAGCTCGTGAATATTATCGGGGCAAAATTGATCCTGGAGTTTGTTAAACAGATTTCATAAAAATTGGTTATTTTTATTGACGAAAAGGGATAAAGCTAATTTGGAATGACATGAACAGAAAAGCAGTTGCATATTCTTTAAGCCTGCTTCTGTTGCTCTTTTTTCCACTGATCGTTCAGCAACAAAAATTCCTGCTTAATACCAGTGAGATAGATCAGACATTCTCCAAGGTATGGAAAACCAGTGAAGCGTCCAGGAAACAATATTCCTGGAAGGCCAAGACAGAAGTCACAAGAGATGACAAAGTAATGCAGGTGCTCATCGAGGAAGTTTCCCACACATCAAATGGACTGCAGATCCGAAAAGTAATCAGCAATCAGGAAGCTCCGCTTCCCTCGACCATCATTATCCGCCAGATAGCCGAAGATCAGAAGTCTAAAATCGTTGCTTTTATGAGTGACCTCCGGATTTTCCTTGAAAAATATGCTCTTGAAGATGACAGTACGAGACATTCTTTTTTTTCAAAGGCAAGCATCAGTACTCCTGATGCAAGTGGACAATTATTGGTTTCGGGTTCCAATGTTCTCACGAAGGGAGACAAACTGAAATGGTGGATTGATACCCGATCCTATACCATAGCCTATGTGACTATTTTAACAACTTTTAAAGGTATAAGTGCGGAATTTTCAGCCACCTACTACCTGCTGCCAGATTTGAATTATATGTCTAAGGCGAAGATCCTGGTTCCTTCAAAAAACATGGTCATTAAGCTGCAATTTTACGATTTCATAAAGCGATGATGATTTTTAGCTTCTCTGAATAATACGGGCTAGTCTCCGGGTAAAGAGGTGTAATCAGGTATAAATGTTCTCAAAAATTTGTAATGTGTGCTTTGGGTATTTTTTATAGTGTGTCATTTCTTGTTGAACTCCATTAAGGGTGTGTGGAGTCTTGCTATTTCATTATATTTGCTTATTCCTTGAGGATTCTACCTTGAAAACACTGCCTTAAACCAGAGAACCAGCGACTAAAAACAACTATGAGAAACCAGATGCCGGAGAACCACCAACCACCGATCACAAGCCACCTAAAAAACCTGCTATATGAAGAAGTTTGTACTCTTGTTATTTGTATTGCTGGCATGGGCCCATAGCTCACAGGCGCAATACACCCTGCCGTTTACCGAAACCTTCGAATCGACTTCTTCCCTGCCTGCAGGTTGGGTCTCCTGGCAATCGGCCGGGAGCGGAGATTTCTGGGCTGCGGATTTCGGGATGACTACCGGCTGCGCCTTCAGCTGGTATAACGGCACAATCTGGCTGATTTCCAAAGCAATAACTGTTCCGGCCGGGGGATCGGTCGACATCAGTTTCTATCAGAAGGATGCGTTTCCAACGTATTATGTGAGACACGGACTATATTACTCAACTACCGGGGCTCAGAATCTGGCGGCATGGACCGCCATCAACGCCGACCTTGGAGCCGGTGACTGGAACTGGGCGGTCTCTCCTACCTATACGCTGACGGGCTATTCAGGAACAACAGTATATGTTGCCTGGGAATATGAAGGATCTTTTGCGGATGGCTGGTACGTCGACAATGTACATATGGAAGTCACGAACTTATGTCCTGCGCCTACCGCTGTGAACGCAACAGGGATCACGAACAGTTCGGCTACTCTTGGCTGGACAGCTCCCTCTTCGCCCCCCTCCAACGGCTATGAGATTTATTACAGCACTTCATCCACGCCCCCGACTCCATCCACCGTCCCCACGGCTACGGTGGGCGCGGGAATCACCTCGTATAACATGGTTTCTCTCAGTGCATACACGGTTTACTATGCCTGGGTACGTTCGAACTGCGGCGGAACCAGCAGTTCCTGGACGAATGTTTATTCTTTTACGACGCTCTGCAATGCAGTGAGCGTGCTTCCGTTCAACGAAGGCTTCGAGTCGGGTTATGCCGATCAGATTCCCGTGAGCGGTTGCTGGACCCAGGATGGAGGAGTCTACGAAACTTACTGGCTGGCCAACAGCTCCCAGACTACGTTCAACCGCACACCACGTACCGGAAGCTGGGATGCAACCCTGGGGATGTACGGCAATGCCTGGTTGTTCAGGAAATTTACCTTAACCGCCGGAATGTATTACACCGTTTCCTGCTGGGCAAAGCAGGATGGCTCAACCCCTTCGGCTGCTACTGTTGAACTGAAATACGGTAGTGTGAATACACCTGCCGGTATGACCGGCGCTATCCAGTCCGCCACCGGACTTACCACCAGCTACACACAAATCTCCGGATCCTTCTCCCCCGCAACCAGCGGGGACTATTACATCGGCATCCACGGGGTGACCACCGGCCCCCCACCCCCGTATTACATCACCCTCGATGACATTCAAGTCAGCCTGAGCTATTCATGTTATCCGCCGACTGCTATCACAGCAACAGCCATCTGCCAGACTTCGGCCAGCATCGCCTGGACCCCACCGGCATCGGCGCCTG
>JBAXLI010000053.1:0-27948 GCA_037134895.1 Bacteroidota bacterium | reverse complement strand
TCATTACGGCAGAAAACTGTTAATAACGTTATTTTTTACCCACTGATTAGTAACGTATATTTTAATAAAAATTCTTCCTGATATATTTTATTAAGGATTGTGGTGAAAATATTTGTATGAGGGCGGATGACATGTACCGGAAAGCCAGGGGTTTGGTCCTGATTGCAAGGCCCAGATAGTGGAAGCATCGGCCCAGGTTTCCCGCTTCGATACGGTACAACTTGGCCAGCATGATATAGTAATTATAGGTCTTATCCGTTGCCGAGAGGTTGACCGATTTTTCAAGCTGATCCAGGTAATCCAGCTCGGCCTGCTCAGGCCTGCCCCTTTTAATGATGCTCTTCCCGATATCCCGCATCCGGGTATTTCTTATCTTGACATGGATTGAATTGGGAACCATCCTGTATCTTACCAGGGGCCTGGGGAAGTTGTATACCTTCCCGTGTTTTGTGAGGGTGAACATGAACAACCAGTCGGTGAAATACAATCTGATGTCCTCGTTATATCCTCCGAAATTAAAAGCTGTCTCTCTGCGGAAGAAAATCGAGGAATGTACCATGCAGTTTTCCCTGTCGAACACCTTCCTGATCTCTTCATCAGTTGCGGGAAGCTTCGAAACGAATACAGTTTCCCCGTCCTTGTCAATCATTTCAGCGCAACTTCCGCAGACAGAATAATCAGGATTATTTTCAAGAAAATCATACTGGACCTGGAACCTCCCTGGCATGCACAAATCATCGGCATCAAGCCTGGCCACGTATTTTCCCCTGGAGGCGAACAATCCGCGATTCAGGGCTCCAGGATTGCCGGTATTCTGCTGGTGGATATAAACGATGCGCGGGTCTCTGAACGATGCTACGATGTCTGCTGACCGGTCGGTTGATCCGTCATCCACGATAATAAACTCAAAATCACCGAACGACTGAGATAAAACGCTTTCGATGGTTTCCTTCAGATATTTCTCACCGTTGTAAACGGGTGTGACAACGCTGATGGCGATAGCATTCATAATGTGTTTGTGTAAGTAACCAGGATTGACGGCATGGGCAAGAAGGATTGAGAATACCAGCTATTTGGGAAGAGCTCCGAAAAATTGTTTAAGATTCCTGTGAAATTTATGAACCCCGCTTACCGGTTCTGTCCACATGAAGATGCATTGTTTTGCCACCAGGTTGATTGGTTTGTCTTTTGCATATTCCAGAGCTTCCGGGGTGTCACTCATCTGCTGTATCCAGATATTATTAATGCCTTTGCCAACGGCTTCTTTGAGAATTCCCAATGTCTTATCCTTAGCAGTGAAGATGAGAAGGTTGCGTACATCTGAAGGAAGTTCGTTTACAGATCGAAAACAATCAAACCCATCGATCTGCTCTGCCGCAGGGTTGATTGGAAAGACCTCATATCCTTTCTTCTTAAGATCAGTAAAAACCGAATGTCCGAATTTTTTGGGGTCTCGTGAAACACCGGCGATTGCCAGTTTTTTTGATGAGAGAAAGTTTTCAATTGCTTTCCTGGAAGTTTTCATATTGTTGTTTGTTTCAGGTTCCTGATAAATTAAAACGTTCGGGATACTTTGCCTGTTTATCCCGGTAAAAATTCTGGATCACAAGCATGTCTTTTTCAAAATCCCCGGAGGGAGTGATAACCGGACCTATTCCGCCGGTTTTATCCCTGTAATTTATAAATGAACAAACCACAGGTACCCCGGCATCCATGGCGATCAGGTAAAATCCTTTTTTCCACTGGGTGACCAGTTTCCTGGTCCCTTCGGGGGTTATTACCACATAGAATGACTCACTTGAATCAAACATGATTTTTAACTGTTCAACCATATTGTTTTTCTTACCTCTGGATACGGGAATTCCGCCAAGTTTTGTAAGAAACCAGCCCATGAATCCTTTAAAGGCTTCTGCTTTGATCAGGAAGCGGATGTTAACGTCTGCAACGCGAAATGTCATCCAGCCGATCACAAAATCCCAGTAACTGGTATGGGGGGCTGAGATGATGACTGCTTTTTTGATCCCTGCCGGTACCCTTCCATCGGTGTTCCAGCCCATGGTTTTTAATACAAACCTCCAGAACCAATGATTCATTTCTTCAATATTTTACTAAAGCCATGCGAAATGTAATTATCGAGGCTTTTACAAACATCGGCCGAAAAACTGATGCCGGTACTGAGGATTTTCCCTGCATCTTCAGGGGAAACATCCCTGGCTCCATTTCGGTTTAACCCTGAATTGACCAAGGCAAAAATAATACCTGCATTGAAATTGTCACCTGCACCCACGGTACTTACCAATGGCTTTACAGGAGGAATGTCTACCTCTGTTTTATGGTCGCCGAACCATGCAATGACACTTTTACTGTTCCTGGTAATGATGAGGTTCCTGCAGGATAATTCCCCCATTTTTTTTCTCACATCCCCAGGTTTATACAAGGAAAATACAGTGCCGAAATCCTCATCGGAACCTCTTACTATATCTGCGGAAGCTATGTTTTTCTCAATCCAGGGCCTCACCATTTCAAGCATCCCAAGATGCGATTTCCTGAAATTCGGATCGTAAACTATGAGGGCTCCGGCTTTCCGTGATTTCTTAACCCATGGAAGAATTTTCTGGTGGATGCCCGGGGTGATGGCATAAATAGAACCAAAAAGGATCACATCCCCTTTCTTCACTACAGGAAGTGGCTTTTTCATCCTTTTCTGGGGATATGCAGTATGAAAAGAATAGGAAGCATTCTGCTTTTTGTCAAGAAAAGCCAGGGCCAGTGCTGTCTTGCCATCGTCAAACCGTTGAACGAAGGTGGTTCCAACATTGTTGTCCCAGAGGAATGCGCCGATGATCACTCCTTCCTCGTCATTACCGAATTCGCTTATAAACTCTACATTAAGTCCGGCCCTTCCCAGCGAAACTGCAGAATTGAGCATGGAACCTCCGGGTGTAGCAGAAACAGGCTGTCTCTCTTTGAAAATGATGTCGAGGACCGTCTCGCCAATGCAGAAAATTGTGGGGCTCATTTCAATATTCTATTTCAAGATCAAGATCTTCCCTGAGTTTGAGCAGGGCCGGGTTCTTCGAGGCCATCTTCCCAAACTTGTCCTTATCGGTATAAGGTTTTGCTTCCCTTGCATTTTCCTCGACCCACGATGTCAGGCTGAGTTTGTAATTGTCGAGGTTCGAACGAAGAAACCCAAGCAGCTCTCCTTTTATCTGGAACAGATCAGTTTCAAGAAGCTTGTTCTCAAGGCTGATCTCAATGTTGAAATCCTCTTTCAGGGCAGGATGACAATCGGCAAGGCTGTTATAGAGATGAGGCATGCTGGTTTTAAGCGTCCCCACATACTCTTTCCAGACTTTATTCAGGTCATCCTGGGTGAATGCTGAGGCTCTGTCTTGCAATGCCGCGTCGACGGTGATTTCAGGAGCATTTTCAGAATGGCTGACCGACTGCTTTATCGAAATAGTCCCGCTGACTTTTTCTTTCAGGTCTTTGAGCTTTACAGGAGTCACTGAAGCCGCGGCCGCAGAGGGTCGGTGTGTCTCTGTATCAGGAGTTTTTTTTTCTGTTGACTGCGGATTTTCCTGTACCCTTGGTTTCATCGGGGAGGGAGCGGCTGCAGCGGGCCCCGGCTGGTGCTGAGGTTTTGGAACAGGGGCTGAAGCCTGTGCTGCCTGCTTTGGCTGGGATGCAGGTACGCCAAAAACTGAACACATTTGCATAAGGGTCAGCTCAAGATGTATTCGTTTGTTGTTGCTGATTTTATAAGAAAGGTCACATCGGTTGTTAAGATCGAGAAGATCCAGGATGCGGGATGCAGGAAGACGGGATGATTCTGAGGCATACCGTTCACGAACTGAAGGGGCGGTCTCCATCAGCCTGACTGTTGCGGTATCTTTGCATACCAGCAGGTTCCTGAGATGTTCGCCAAATCCTATAAGGAAATGCTGACCATCGAACCCTTTGGCGATGATGTCATCGATAGTCAGGAGGGTGCCGGGGATGTCGGAATTCATGATCTGTTCGCTGATCCTGAAGAAGTATTCATAGTCAAGAACATTCAGGTTCTCGATAACCGTCGAGTACTTCAGGTCGTTCCCGGCAAAGCTGACCAGTTGGTCAAAGATTGACAGTGCATCGCGCATGGCGCCGTCGGCTTTTTGTGCAATAATATGCAGGGCGTTCTCTTCCACACTGATATGCTCGCTTGCGGCTACAAACTTAAGGTGTTCGACCATGTCATCCACCGTGATCCTCCTGAAATCGAAGATCTGGCAGCGTGAAAGGATGGTTGGGATGATCTTATGTTTTTCAGTTGTTGCAAGGATGAACTTGGCAAATGGGGGAGGCTCTTCCAGGGTCTTCAGGAAAGCATTGAAAGCCGAAGCCGAAAGCATGTGAACTTCATCGATGATATAGACCTTGTATTTCCCCATCTGCGGTGGTATCCTCACCTGGTCGACCAGGGTGCGGATGTCGTCAACCGAATTGTTCGATGCCCCGTCGAGTTCATAAATATTGAAGGAAGCATTGTCGTTAAAAGAGATGCACGACTGGCAGTGATCGCAGGCTTCGCCTGAAGGAGAGAGGTGTTCACAGTTGATCGTTTTGGCCAGGATGCGGGCGCAGGTGGTCTTACCAACACCACGTGGTCCGCAGAATAAAAACGCCTGAGCCAGCTGGTTATGGAGGATAGCGTTTTTAAGAGTGTTGGTGATTGATGACTGGCCCACCACAGTGTTAAAAGTCTGGGGCCTGTATTTCCTTGCCGAAACAATAAAATTATCCATAAACTTCCTTCAGATCGTTCTGTGAAAATCCCGGATAAACCTTTGTTTGCAGTTCATGTGCCGGTTAAGGGAGACTGTCCGGGTTTTCACCAATGTTTTTATGTTTCAAATTTACGAAAGTTTTCGTTTTTTACTTAATTTGGCTTCATCAAACAAACATATCGGTGATACTCATCTACACCCCTTCGGTTTCTAACCGTTTACGGTACATCTGCAGCCTGATGCTGGGTGACCTGCTTGGGATTGAGTGTGCGTTCACGACTTTCAGAGATGAGTTTGCGTCTTTCCAGGGGCCTAAACTGGTCTATGCGCCGGCACCTCTTGGGGGTGACCTGTTTATTGAGTCGAAAAACCTTTTATTTGAAGAAACGGTTTCTCTCCTTGAACCCGGGCTGAACCGAGATGATATCGTACCTGTGATCTTCCCGATTGAAGGCCAGAGGTCGGCCCTGTCTTTCGATCCCTTTGCCGCCGCCTTCTACATGGTAAGCAGGTACGAGGAATACGAACGCTATAAGCATGATAAATTCGGGCGTTTCCCTGCCACAGCCTCAATTGCAACCCAGGGAAAATTCCTGGAGGTTCCGGTGGTTCATTTCTGGGCCGACCTGCTTGCTGAGGTCATTGTGAGGAAATACCCCGGGATCAGGATCAGCAGGCCATCCTATTCGTTTATACCGACGATTGACATCGATCATGCCTATGCTTTCAGATGCCGCAGCCTTTCAAGAACAGGAGGGGGGGCTGTCCGCTCCCTGGCGAATTTCAGGTTTCATGAAGTTTACCTCAGGTTCAAAGTGCTCTCGGGAGCTGCCCAGGACCCTTATGATACCTATGATTATATGCGGACTGTCCACTCCCGTTACTTACTTAATCCCTATTATTTTGTATTGTTTGCTGATTACGGAGGGGATGATAATAACATACCTGTTTCCAATAAAACGTTTCACAAACTGCTGCTGAGTCTGGATCTTGGGAAAAAGGTCGGGATACACCCGTCCCTGTCGTCGAACAAGCATCTTAAAAAACTAAACAGGGAGCATTCCGGACTTAGCCAGGTGCTCGACCGTGATGTCACTGTAAGCAGGCAGCATTTTCTGAAAATTTCATTTCCGAGAACCTACAGGAACCTGATCAACCTTGGTATAACCGATGATTTTTCGATGGGTTACGCATCTCATCCGGGTTTCAGGAGCGGCATGGCAAGACCCTACTGGTTTTTTGACCTTACGAGGAATGAAACAGCTCCTTTAAAAATACATCCGGTCACCCTTATGGATGTAACAATGAAGGATTACTTACGTCTAACGCCAGAACAAAGTATTGAAACCATGCACCGCATGATCTCCATGGTCAGATCGGTGGGAGGTGAATTTATAAGCCTTTGCCATAACGAGACGTTTTCGGAATATGGCCGTTGGGTGGGTTGGCGTAACATGTATGAGGAGCTGCTGAGGTTTGCAGTGCAGTAAGGGAATGATAATTTTTTTAAGGCATGATGAAATTGACAGGCTCAGGTGGGATGATTGTATCAGCCGTTCCTGTAACCGCAGGATCTATGCCTTTACCTGGTATCTGGATATAGTATCGCCCGGCTGGGAGGCCCTGGCCAACGACGATTATTCTGCTGTTTTTCCGCTCACCAGGGGAGAGAAAGCCGGGATCAGCTATGTTTACCAGCCCTTCTTTGCCCAGCAGCTGGGTCTTTTCTCCGTTTCCAGCCCCGATAAGGATATCGCAACAGAGTTCATCAGCCGGATACCTGAATCATTCAGGTATATCGACATTCAGGTGACCCCTGATTTTCGGCCCGAAGCCGAAGGCCTTGTTTTAAGCAGGAGGGTCAACCATGAACTCCTCCTTGATAAGACATATGAGGAAGTTGCAGCAGGATACTCAAAGAACACCGTTAGGAATATCCGTAAAGCTGCCGGCCAGGAAGTGAAGTCTTCTGAGGATGTCAGTCCCGGGGAACTGGTTAAACTGTTCAGGGAGAATTTCGGGGAAAAGGAAGGTAAGCTGAACCGCGATCATTACAGCAGGATGGAGAACCTGATAAAATCCGGGCTTAAGCAAAGGGAATCCTCTGTTTATGGGGCTTTCGACAGCAAAGGAGGATTATCAGCTTCGGCTTTCTTTCTCAGGGACGGGAACCGGTACTATTTCCTGTTTGCTGCTTCGGCACCGGCCGCGAGGGAAAACGGAGCCATGTTCATGCTCATCGACAGCTTTATCAGGGAACATTCCGGAACTCAGTCCATCCTTGATTTTGAAGGAGGTAATGATCCCAGCCTGGGAAGGTTTTATAAAAGTTTCGGTTCACACGAAGTTCCTTATCACCGGATTTCATGGAACAGGCTGCCTGTATTGTTAAAGGCAGGATTAAAGCTGGCCAGGTCGCTGAGGAGAAACGTAAAATAGGTACATTTGTATAACCACACGAAACAGCAGCATATGGTACATATTTTGTCAAACAGCCCTTCGATACTGAATGTTTTCATTTCGGAGATAAGAGATGCAGAGGTTCAGAAAGACAGCATGAGGTTCAGGTACAACCTCGAACGCCTGGGTGAGATCTTTGCCTATGAGATCAGCAGGCAGCTGGAATATACCGATCGGGAAGTGTCGACACCCCTGGGTTTTGCTACGGTGCCGGTGCTTAAGGAATATCCTGTGATTGCGGTGATCCTCAGGGCCGGACTCCCGTTTCACCAGGGCATGCTGAATGTTTTTGACCGTTCCGACAGCGCGTTTGTTTCGGCTTACCGGAAAAGACATAAAGACGGAACATTCACGATCAATGTCGAATATTCGCAGGTGCCCGACATAAACGGAAAGGTACTTATCATCTGCGATGCAATGCTTGCCTCCGGCACCTCGATGGTAAACGCCTACCGTGACCTGATGCTTAAAGGCACCCCAAGGCATATACACCTTGTTTCGGTGCTTGCGAGCGAAGAGGGTATAGATTATGTAAGAAAACACACGCCCCAGCTGGAACGCGATATCTGGGTCGGCGTGATTGACGAAGAGCTTACAGCCCAGTCGTTGATCGTGCCAGGCCTTGGTGATGCCGGTGACCTTGCTTACGGGAAAAAAGAAATAATCTGATGAAAAACTCACTTGCTCTCGAGAATGTAAAGATTTCGCTTGAGTCCATAAAAAGCCATCTTTTAAGGACCATTCTCACAATACTCATTATTGCTTTCGGGATCATGGCCCTGGTTGGAATCCTTACCGCCACCGATTCCATCAAGTACTACCTGACCCAGAATTTCTCGATGATGGGGGCCAACACGTTTACCATAAGGAACCGGAGTATGAACGTTCATATGGGCGGCGACAACCAGGTTCAGAAACGCTACGACCCTATTACCTATGCCCAGGCGATGGAGTTTAAAAAGCGTTTTGACGTCCCTGCAAATACTGCGGTATGGATGTTCGCTTCATTCGGGGTCACCCTGAAATACGGAAACAACAAAACCAACCCCAACACCAGGGTGATGGGGACCGACCAGGATTACGTAATCACCTCAGGAGACGAAGTCGAGAAAGGGAGGAATTTTTCCCAGAATGAGATTGACCAGGGACTCTCGGTATGTATCCTCGGCTCAGAAGTTGTAAAGAACCTGTTCAAAAACAACGAGGGTCCCCTCGACAAGGTGATCTCTATCGGGCCCGGCAAATACAGGGTAATAGGAGTACTTAAGTCGAAGGGCTCCAGTATGGGATTCAGCGGCGATCGTAATGTGTTGATCCCTCTTAATAACTGCCGGAAGGAATTCCCAAGGCCGAATCTTTCCTTCAACATCAATGTCATGGCCAAAAAAACAGAACTTGTCGATCCGGCTGTGGGCGAGGCGAGCGGGATATTCAGAAGCATCCGCAAAGTCCCGGTGGGTATTGAAAATACCTTTGAGATCACCAAAAGCGACAATATCGCGAAGATGCTCATCGAAAATATCAAGTACGTAACCTATGCAGCAACCCTGATCGGCATTATCACCCTCATGGGAGCCGCCATCGGACTTATGAACATCATGCTGGTGTCGGTCACTGAACGGACCCGGGAGATCGGTATCCGTAAAGCGATAGGAGCAACCCGCACCGTAATCCGCAATCAGTTCCTTGTAGAGGCAGTAGTCATAGGACAACTTGGCGGATTGATAGGAATTATCCTCGGTATCCTTATAGGCAATATTATGTCACTGATTATCGGCAGCGCATTTATAATCCCCTGGGTCTGGATCTTTACAGGTGTTGTGCTGTGTTTCGCGGTGGCTCTGCTCTCGGGTATCATCCCTGCCAGGAAAGCCGCAAACCTCGATCCGATTGAATCATTGAGATATGAATAAGTCCTGAAACATGGACGTCAAGACAGTCATCTCCACCCTGGTCGAGGAATTCCCTTATGAACCAACCAACTGCCAGAGAAGGCTGATGGGCAACCTGGCGGTTTTTCTTACCCTGGGCTGGAAAAAATCCAATGCAATCTTTGTACTGAAGGGCTATGCCGGCACAGGCAAGACCACTGTTGTAAAGGCCCTGGTGAGCGTCTTGCCGGGGCTCGGCAAGCGAACTGTACTGATGGCACCAACGGGGAGGGCAGCCAAAGTTCTTTCGGGTTATACCGGCCTTCCTGCCCACACCATCCACCGAAAAATATACTTCGCATACACCTCGAAGGAGGGGAATATTGTGATGCGGCTTCAGAAAAACCTTCATAAACATACCCTGTTCGTTGTTGATGAGGCTTCGATGATCCCCCATTTTACCAGTGCATCCGGACAGCTTTTCTCGGCCAGGAACCTGCTTGATGATCTGTTTGCCTATGTTCAGTCGGGGGAGAACTGCCGGATACTTTTTATCGGGGATACCGCCCAGCTGCCCCCGGTGGGGATGGATGAAAGCCCTGCCCTGGATACCGGTTTTCTCAAACATGCCTACAATCTTGAGATAGATGAAGATGAATTACTCGAGGTGGTACGGCAGGGCAAGGAATCGGGCATACTTGAAATTGCAACAGGGATCAGGGGAAAGATCCCTGGTAAGGAAGTGGATTTTCCACTGTTCAGCCTCGACCGCCATACTGATGTATTCCGCATCAATGGCTCCGAACTTGAAGAAATGCTGAACCGGGCTTACTCAGGCGTTGGAAAGGACAATAATGTGGTGATCTGCCGGTCGAACAAAAGAGCTAATATTTTTAACCGGGAGATCCGCAGCAGGATACTCTTCCTCGAGGGTGAGATCTCTACCGGAGATTACCTGATGGTGGTGAAGAATAATTATTTCTGGCTGGCGCCGGAATCGGCTGCAGGCTTCATTGCCAACGGAGATATTGTGGAGCTGATAAGGATCAGGAAAATTGAAGAATTATATGGTTTCAGGTTTGCGGATGTGACAGTTCGGTTCCTCGACTACCCCGAAGAAAAAGAGCTGGATGTGAAGATCATTCTGGATACCCTGATGGCTGAAAGTCCGGCTTTGTCACAACCCGAAAACAACAGGCTTTTTCAGACGGTGATGGAGGATTATGCCGATTTGCCTTCGAGAAAGGAAAAAGTTGAAAAGGTCAAGCTGAATCCTTATTTCAATGCACTGCAGGTTAAATTCGCCTATGCCCTGACCTGCCATAAAACCCAGGGTGGGCAGTGGGATACGGTGTTCATCGACCAAGGCTACCTCAGTGATAAAATGCTGAATACCGAATTCCTCCGCTGGCTGTACACCGCAGTGACCCGGGCTACGAAGAAACTTTACCTCGTGAATTTTGAGGAGAGGTTTTATAAATAAGAATTTACGATTTACGATTTACGAGGTACGAATTCATGGACGATGTACGATGTACGAATATTGAATATTGAATATAGAATCACCAATAACCAAGAACCCAGCCATCCTGCATCCTGCATCCCGCATCCTGCATCTTGTATCTTATATCCCGCATCTTTTCTCCGGGGTTTCTGTAACAATTCAATTCCTCTTACGTCTATTATTCAATAATTCAGATAAAATCCTTCTAAACAATTATACTATGAAACAATCAGGTATTATTTTCTTTGTTCTGCTGCTTGCAGGTATGATTTCTTTTCCGGCTTATTCTCAGGATAAGCATAAGCATCATTCTTGTAGTGATTCGACTTCTTTTGGAATGCAGGGTGTCACGATCAGGAAGATCGGAAAAGACTCTATGGTTGTTTACGTTTCAAAAAAAGAGATCACAAACTGGCATGAATGGCCTCCCCGCCTTTTCAGTAAAAAAGGAAAATACAATGGTCACTGGGCCGGAGTTGAACTTGGAATTAACGGTTATGTGAATGATAAATTCAATATGAATTTCGATCCGGAGTATGCTTATATGAATATGAATACAGCAAGGTCGATGGTTGTCAATCTGAATCCGTTTGAGTTCAATGTGAATATTGCCAAAAACAAGTTTGGGTTTACTTCGGGACTCGGCTTTCAGTTAAGCAATTATTACTTTACTGGAAGTTATGTCATGATCCCCGACAGTTCCCAGCTCGTTGCTTATAAAATAAAGGACGGGAACGGTAATTATGTCGGGCTGAAACAGGATAAATTGTTTGTCAGTTACCTGAACATTCCGCTGCTGTTCGAATTTCAGACCAACCCGAAAAGGAACCTGAAGAGCTTCCATGTTTCAGTTGGGGTGATCGGAGGGGTCCGCATTTGTTCCTATACAAAACAGAAGTATAACAGTATTGATCAGACTTATTATCTTGTTGACGATAAGGGAGCCAGGGTTGCATCGTATTATGTTGGCGACAATGTTGTTCGTTCGCACGGAGCCTATCATCTCAGCCCTTTCAAACTAGATGCTTCCTTCAGGATCGGCTGGTCATTTCTGAATTTGTTCGCCACGTATTCACTCACACCGATGTTCCAGGATAACCAGGGACCAAAGTTATATCCGTGGGCGGTGGGGATTACGCTCCTGGGGTTTTAAAGAAGGTAACAAGGTAACAAGGTGACAAGGTAACAAGGTGACAAGGTAACAAGGTAACAAGGTGACAAGGTAACAAGGTGCTGTATTAATACTATGTTACCATGTTACTATGTTACCTTGTTACTTTTTTGCCTTTTCAGGAATCAAGTTTGAGAACAGCGAGAAAGGCTTTCTGCGGCACTTCCACGTTGCCGATCTGCCTCATGCGTTTCTTCCCTTTTTTCTGTTTCTCGAGAAGTTTTCGCTTTCGGGTGATATCTCCGCCGTAACATTTTGCCGTCACATCTTTTCTCAAGGCTTTGACAGTCTCACGGGCAATAATTTTTGCACCGATGGCAGCCTGTATAGCAACATCGTACTGCTGGCGGGGGATGAATTCCTTGAGCTTTTCACAGAATTTCCTTCCGAATTCGTAAGCATTATTACGGGTGATAAGGGCGGATAAGGCATCCACTATTTCACCGTTCAGGAGGATATCAAGTTTTACCAGGTCGGCATTCTGATAACCGATGGGGTGGTAATCAAATGATGCATATCCTTTTGAAATGCTTTTAAGCTTGTCGTAGAAATCGAAGACTATTTCACCAAGGGGGATGTCGGCTGTAAGCTCAATACGGTCGGTTGTAAGATAGACCTGGTTTTTGAGAATTCCCCGCTTATCCATACAGAGCTTTATAACAGGGCCTATATATTCTGCTTTTGTAATGATATTGGCAGTGATATAGGGCTCTTCCATATGTTCGATGTAGTTAGGCTCAGGAAGGCCCGAAGGATTGTACACGTCAAGCACCTCACCTTTGTTTGTAAACACCTTGTATGATACGTTTGGAACAGTATTGATCACATTCATGTCGTGTTCACGGTCGAGGCGTTCCTGCACTATTTCCATATGAAGAAGTCCGAGAAACCCGCAGCGAAAACCAAAACCGAGAGCAGCTGAAGCTTCAGGTTCAAATGTGAGAGAGGCATCATTTAGTTTGAGCCTTTCAAGGGCGTCGCGTAATTCTTCATAATCGTCGGCGTCGGTAGGATAGATGCCGGCGAAAACCATTGGCTTGACAGGCCTGAAACCTTCAACTGCCTTTTCGCAGGGTTCTCCAACATGGGTTATGGTATCACCAACCTGCACTTCCTTGCTCGACTTGATACCTGAAATGATATAGCCGACATCACCTGCAAAAACTTCTTCCCTTGGTTCCTGTTTCAGGCGAAGGATGCCTACTTCGTCGGCGTCGTATTCCTGGCCGGTCGCAACGAATTTTACATGGTCTCCTTTGCGGATACTCCCGTTAAAAATCCTGAAGTAGGCAATCACGCCTCTGAAAGGGTTATAGAGGGAGTCAAAAATAAGTGCCTGGAGCGGGGCATCGGGACTGCCTTTCGGTGCAGGTATCTTGCTCACTATCTCTTTGAGGATAAGTTCAATTCCGATCCCGACTTTGGCACTTGCTTCAATTATTTCTTCACGGTCGCATCCGAGCAGGTCAATGATCTGGTCCTTCACTTCCTCCACCATGGCTGCTTCCATATCTATTTTGTTCAATACTGGAATGATAGTGAGGTTGTGATCGATTGCCAGGTATAGGTTGGAAATTGTCTGGGCCTGGATGCCCTGGGTGGCATCAACAACAAGCAAAGCTCCATCGCAGGCTGCTATTGCCCGGGAAACTTCATAGGAGAAGTCGACATGCCCGGGTGTGTCAATGAGGTTCAGAACATACTTCTGTCCCTCTTGCTCATAATCCATCTGGATGGCATGGCTTTTTATTGTAATCCCGCGTTCACGTTCAAGATCCATGTCGTCGAGGACCTGGTTCTGGTAATCGCGTTCTGATATAGCCCCGGTGGTCTCAAGAAGACGGTCGGCCAGGGTCGATTTCCCATGATCAATATGGGCAATGATGCAGAAGTTACGGATGTTTTTCACGGCTGCAAAGGTAGAAATTTTTCGTGATTCGTAATGAGTGATTCGTGATCTGTATCAGGATGACAGCCCTCCACCTATCCTGCATCCTGCATCGTGAGTCATGATTCATGCTTATCGCAATAGCGTAATGCTCCCCTGCAAGGTCATCTGCTGTATTCCTGTAAGCGTGATCTGGTAAACATCGCAAATATAAAGGTATGTGCCGTCGGAACAGGCGCTCCCTCCATTGATGTCATTCCCGTCCCAGTTGATAGCCGGATCGGATGTCTTAAATACAATCCGCCCCCATCGGTTAAAAACTTTTAGGTCTATGTGGTCAACTGATGAATTTGTAATGGGGACGAAGAAATCGTTTATCCCATCTCCGTTCGGAGAGAAAAAATTGGGAAGGCTGTAAAGTGGACATGCGGTGTAGTCAACGCAGATGGTATTGCTCAGATCGCTTCGGTTCCCGGCTGAATCGACAGCGATTAAGCTATAGCAGCCAACGACTGAATTAGCCTGTTTGAAAACGTACACAGTATCCAGTGGATCAAGTATCGAATCAACCAGTACAGGCTTTGTACCGGAGGTGGGGCTGAAATAAATGTAATACTTTGCGATATCCCTTCCGCAGGTATCGCCCGGGTTGTGCCAGTGAAGGTAATTGATGAATTTCTCGCAGATGACTGAATCAGCAAGAACCTGCGGACAGGGAGGGTCGTTGTCGACCGGAACTGCACCTGTTTTCTGTGAAAAATTAAGGATTGGATCAATAAAACCGGCCGACGAATACCAGCCTTTGCTTCTGATCTTGTAATAATACATTGTCCCGTTCACCAGGCCTCTGTCGGTATAGCTGGGTCTTAACGAAAATCCTACGGAATCATATGTTCCATTAAAGGTATTACTTCTGAAAATAGAGAAAACATGATTATTCCATGGCACATCGTTCGTCCATGAAAGCCTCATTTTTTTATCGGTAGGGGAGAGGATTAAAAACATTGAAGAAGCAGGCTGGGAAGATCCTATGAAGAATTTGTTGCCAGGTGTGAGATTATAAAGATCTATCTTGTAACGGAATGCGAATGCCGAAGTATTGATCAGTGTGTCGGGCCTGATGGTGTCATTAAGGCTGAAAAGTGAATCGATAGCTGTAAACAGCTGGGGATTATCTGATCTCGCCCGGTTAACGATATATTTATACGGGCCGGGTGCCTGAAGGGTATCCAGTTCGGTAGGCTTGGACCATGCCAGGTACAATGATCCCAGGTTCACATCGGTCGTATTGATGCTCACATTGGTTATGACAGGAACATCTTTTTTCAGTTCGGCACAGGCTTCGTTGGATGCATAACTTTCGGCCCCGTCCTTAAAATAAGCCGTGATCATGTAACAGTATTTTATTCCGCGATTCAGTCCGGATCCTTTATTGTCGTCGAGAAAACCGGTTGCTGAACTGTCGTTGATCACAGCTATCCTGGAATACCCCAGGTAAGCAGGAACCCCGGTCTGGCAATAATCCGGAATATACCCTGTTGAATCGGGTTTTCGGTAAATGATAAACCCCCTGGCATTTGTGCAGGAATAGGGATTCCAGCTAAGGTTGATCGTATTCCCTGCCGGGGCGGTGGCCAGGTTCAGGGGCCTGGGCCCGATCACAAGAATTTTACTTGATTTGATGTCGACCAGGCGTACCGGGAAACCGTCATCCTGTGCTTTGAAAAATACCTGGTATGGATTCTTCCTTACATGAAGGCAAACAGTGGGCCAGTGAAAAATACTGACAGTATGACCTTTTCCCTGGGCTGTGTCGGGGTCCATGAACGCGGGACTGGAACTGATGATGAACGGTCCGCCAAGAGCTGTAAGGGTTACAATATCGTTTGTGTCGGGATCATGGGCATAAACAGGGAACCTGAGCTGATGCCCTGCTTCAACGCAGGTATCGTGCACCGAATCAACAACAGGGGGGCGGTTGTTACAGGAAATGACATTGATCTGCATATCCCGTTCAACCGATCCTATTTTAATACCGTCTCTCCACTCCTCGATCAGGATGGCAATATTGTATTCACCTCCTGGTTCGGGCGGACTTATCCACGAGAAGTCGCCTGTGACAGGATTGATCTGGCAGGAATTGGCAGGCGGGGGCAGAGTGTAGCCGGGAATAGGCTGACCGTTAATGCCAAGGCAGGTAACCAGTCTGTATGAAAGGCTGTCGCCATCCGGATCATAGGCGCCGGGATTATGGTAAAACGGCTGACCAATGCATGCATTGTCCACTGGCGGGACCAGGAGGATGGGGGAGTTGTCGTACGACATATAAGGGCTGATGGTCAGCTCGGAATAAACAAACATGGGAATGTTAACCGAGTTTGGTATGTTCATAATCCCCAGGTTCCTGTTCGGGTCTTCGCAGGAAATTATATACGGACTTGCCGAAGGACCCGGATAAGTGTGCTGGCCAATATATTTGTTATAGCTGATGGTGTCGGGCAGGTAACCGACCTGGACCCTGGGGATCATCCCTGAAGTGCCATCGCCCCAATCGATCTGAAGGAAGTCCCTTGCCGCATTTACGGGGCTTTTCGTGTTTGTATACGAAATGAGAGTGATCTCGTATGTAAGCGCTCCCAGATGCCTGAATGTAATTTCCATCGCCCTTTGGTGAGTTGCAAACACAAAAGCAGGCAAACCCAGCATCAAAAGCAGGCAAATACTACGAAGGATATGAAACAGGCTTCTCAAAATTGCTGTTTTGAATACAGTCCCAAAAGTACTGATTTTTCGAAAGGCGTTCAGTTTTCAGGGCAAATCTTATTTCGATTCAATCTGAATTTTACTGTATTTTTGCAAGACTTTTGCGAGGAAATTATGACACCTACTTCTATTCCTGAATCAGAAAACCAGGAAATACTCAAACGATACAGGAACCTCTTGAGGGTTTGGAAGCCCAGGAATCCGGATGACCGTAAAATCGTAAGGAAAGCCTTCAGGCTGGCGCTTGAAGCCCACAAGGATATGCGGAGAAAAAGTGGGGAACCCTATGTTTTTCACCCCCTGGGAGTTGCAACCATCTGCGCCGAGGAGATCGGGCTTGGAGCAACATCGATAGTCGGCGCCCTTCTTCATGATGTGGTCGAAGACACGGAGTTCACGATAGAGGATATCAGGGGACTCTTTGGAGAAAAGGTCGCATCTATCATTGACGGGCTTACCAAGATCAAAGGTATTTTTGACCAGAGGACTGCCGCCATACATGCCGAAAATTTCAAACACCTGCTCCTGACCCTTTCAGATGATGTAAGGGTGATACTGATCAAGCTGGCCGACAGGCTCCATAATATGAGGACCCTCGATGCTCTTCCGGCTGAGAAACAGCTTAAAATTTCGTCTGAAACGATGATTCTTTACGCCCCACTGGCCCATCGGCTCGGATTACACGCGATTAAAAGCGAGCTTGAAGACCTTGCCCTGAAATACACCGAGTCGGAGGTTTACGATACACTCGTTAGCAAATTAAAGTCATCGGCAAAGGAACGAAGCCGTTTCGTAAGCAAATTCATAAACCCGATCCGCAAAGACCTTATCCATCAGGGCTTTAAGTTCAGCATTAAAGCGAGGGAGAAATCAATTGCCGCTATCTGGCAGAAAATGAAAAAGAAAGAGGTTCCTTTCGAAGAGATCTACGACATTTTCGCTATCCGCATTGTGATCGACACTCCCATAGAAAGTGAAAAGTCTGATTGCTGGAAGGTATATTCGATAGTCACGGATTATTACCTGCCGAATATGGACAGGCTGAGGGATTGGATATCCATTCCCAAGGCAAACGGATATGAAGCCCTTCATACGACAGTAATGGGTCATACAGGCCACTGGGTTGAGATACAGATCAGGTCGAAACGAATGGATGAGGTTGCCGAACGGGGTTATGCAGCTCACTGGAAATACAAGGAATCGTTCAACATGAGCAGCAAACTTGATAACTGGCTCGACCGGATCAAGGAGATGATAGAATCACCCAATGCGGATGCCATTTCGTTCATCGACGATGTTAAAGGATTTTTCTTCCTGGATGAGATCTCGGTATTCACACCCTCCGGTGAAATGCGGATACTTCCTGCAAGTTCAACAGTGCTGGATTTTGCATATGCCATTCATTCAGAAGTGGGGAATAACTGTATTGGCGCCAAGGTCGATAAAAAGCTGGTCCCTATCAACCACTCCCTCAAGAACGGCCAGCAGGTTGAAGTGATCACTTCCAGCAAACAGACGCCCAAGGAAGAATGGCTTGGTTATGTTGTAACCACAAGGGCCAAAACGAATATCAAACAGGCGGTCAAAGAGGAAAAGAAAAATTTCAGCAAACCGGGCAGGGAGAAACTTGAGAAATGGTTCAGGCAGTTTGATGTGGCCTTCAAACCAGAACAGATTAAGCAATTTCAGACAGTCAATAATTTTCCTACCCTTGTCGACCTTTACTTCTCCGCTGCCACCGACAGGATAGGACTGAAAGATGTAAAAATTTTCGCTGCTTCGAACTACAGAAACGGATGGATCAATTATGTTTCAAGAAACAGCAGGAAAAAACAGGATATTCTGCCAGCCGAACACCGCAATCCTGGCGAAGACAGCGAGGTTCATGATTTCGGGGAGGAAGATCTCCAGGGTGATGTCACACAGTATGGTTACCAGGTCTCGTCATGCTGCAATCCCATCCCGGGCGATGAAGTTATTGGGCTCATCGCTTCTGAAAGCAGCCCCATGATGATCCATCGGACCAAATGTTCTAAAGCCATGGAGCTGATTTCGCAATACGGCAGCCGTTTTGTCAAGCTGAACTGGTCAAATAATGAGTTTATTTCTTTCCTTACCTGCATCCGGGTGAACGGGATCGATAAAAAAGGCCTGATCAATGAGATCACCAGGATCATCTCAAATGAGCTTAATCTGAATATTCAGGCGTTCAACATCTCGGCAGATAATGGGATCACCGAAGGGCAGATCAGCCTTTTTGTAAGAGATGTTAATACGTTGGGAAAGGTGATCCTGAAACTGAAAGACATTGAAGGAGTAACTTCGGTGCGCAGGCTTGATTAATTTTTTAATTTTTATTTGTTCTAAATAATTTTTATTACTTATCTTTACTCAAAATTTCCATTACGAATGAAGAAGCCTTCCGAAGATACCTTTGAAAATGTGCGCAAGCTCTTTACGGAATACCTCGAAAAGCACGGCCATCGCAAAACGCCTGAAAGGTATACTATTCTAAAGGAGATCTATGCCACCGACGGGCATTTTGACATTGAGACCCTGTATATCCGGATGAAAAATCACAAATACAGGGTGAGCCGCGCAACATTGTATAATACTATAGAGCTACTGCTTGATTGCGGACTGGTGACAAGGCATCAGTTCGGCACCAACTATGCCCAGTTTGAGAAGTCGAACCTCTTCAAGCAGCATGACCATTTCATTTTTAGTGACAGTGGAGAAGTCCTTGAGTTCTATGATCCCAGAGTAGAAGAGATAAGGGATCATGTTGAGAAACTCTTCAACGTTGATATTTCGAGTTACTCCCTTACCTTTTACGGTCAGGGCAGGTCCAAAAAGTAAAATTTTTTCAGATGAAGGTTGATGTAATCCTCGGGCTCCAGTGGGGTGACGAAGGTAAAGGAAAGATTGTGGATGTTTTTTCTCCGCGATATGATGTGATTGCCAGGTTCCAGGGCGGGCCAAATGCCGGGCATACGATTGAATTTGACGGGAAGAAGTTCGTTCTTCACACCATCCCGTCGGGTATATTTCACAGGAATTCGATGAATGTGATCGGAAACGGCGTCATCATCGACCCTGTTATCATGTTCAGGGAAATCGATAAACTCAGCGAAGCCGGGATGAAGCCCGACGAGAACCTCCTGATCGCGAACCGTGCCCATCTTATCCTGCCTACTCATCGTTTACTTGACGCCGCATATGAAAGCTCGAAAAAGGATGCGAAGATCGGTTCAACACTGAAAGGCATTGGCCCGACATATACAGATAAATATGCGAGGAATGGGATCAGGGTCGGTAATATCTGCTATCCCGGCTTCAGAAAAATGTACGATTGCCTTAAAGAAGCACATCTTAAGATCGTCTCATCCTACGGCTTTGATACGACATCCTTTACTCTCGACGGTTTGCCATTTGCTGAATATGAGGCCCTGTGGTTCAATTCAATTGAACGGATGAAAGCTCTGAAGGTGGTTGATGCCGAAGTATTTATTAATAAATGTCTTGCGGATGGCCGTTCGGTTCTTGCCGAAGGAGCCCAGGGTACCATGCTGGATGTGGACTTCGGTTCTTACCCGTTTGTGACGTCTTCCAGTACAGTTGCGGCGGGTGTATGTACAGGACTCGGGGTTTCTCCCCACAACATAGGTAAGGTTTTCGGCGTGTTTAAAGCATATTGCACCCGGGTCGGAAGCGGGCCATTCCCCACCGAACTTTCTGATGAGACTGGAAACAGGCTGCGCGAAGGTGGAAGAGAATTCGGATCCACCACCGGAAGGCCCAGGCGTTGCGGATGGCTAGACCTTCCTGCCCTGAAGTATGCTATCATGCTTAACGGGGTCGACAGCCTTATCATGATGAAGGCGGATGTGCTTAATCCCTTTACAAAACTCAGTGTATGCAACTCATATAAAGAATCGGGAAAGCTTCTTGAATCCTATCCGTTTGAACTGACTTCCGAATCGCTGGAACCCCAGTATACCGAACTCGAAGGCTGGAATACAAGCCTGAGCGAATGCAACTCTATGGAGGACATGCCTAGTGCATTAAAGAACTATGTAAAACACATTGAAGATTTTGTGCAGTTGCCTGTAGATACACTCTCAATCGGCCCCGACAGGACCCAGACTTTGCACGTCTGAGCCTAGAGTTTTCTCTTGATCTCGATCTGTTCGTAACCCTCGATGATATCACCGACCTTGATGTCGTTGAAATTGTCGATGTTCAATCCGCATTCAAATCCTGAAGAAACCTCGCGTACATCATCCTTGAAACGCTTGAGTGATCCCAGCTTCCCGGTGTAAACCACGATACCGTCACGGATAACCCTAATGGTAGTCTGCCTTGTGATCTTCCCGTCGAGGACCATGCATCCTGCAACAGTCCCTACCTTGGTGATCCTGAATACTTCCCTGATTTCGATATTGGAAGTGATCTTTTCCTCGATCTCGGGGGCAAGCATGCCTTCGATAGCTGATTTGATCTCTTCTATCGCCTGGTATATGATTGAATAAAGGCGGATGTCGATTTGTTCTGCTTCGGCCAGTTTTCGTGCGCTTACCGATGGCCGCACCTGGAAGCCGACAATGACGGCATTGGATGCTGATGCAAGAAGAACGTCTGACTCGGTGATCTGCCCTACAGATTTGTGGATGACATTTACCGCAACTTCCTCGTTCGTCAGTTTGAGCAGGGAGTCGGACAGGGCTTCCACTGAACCGTCCACGTCGCCCTTGACGATGATGTTGAGTTCCTTGAATTCCCCGATCGCGATACGTCGGCCGATCTCGTCGAGAGTGATATGTTTCTGGGTGCGTAAGCCCTGCTCGCGCTGGAGTTGCAGACGCTTTGTCGCAATGTTCTTGGTTTCCTTTTCATCGGTCATCACGTTGAAGCCGTCTCCCGCTTGCGGGGCTCCGTTCAGTCCGAGCATAAGTAACGGGGCCGAAGGGCCTGCTTCACGGATCGGGGTGTTACGCTCATTATACATGGCCTTGACCCTTCCGTAAGTGGCGCCTGCAAGAACAATATCCCCGATTTTAAGGGATCCGTTCTGGACCAGGAGTTTGGCAACGTATCCACGCCCTTTGTCCAGGGAGGATTCAATAACCGTTCCCATCGCAAGACGTTTAGGGTTCGCTTTGAGGTTCTGCATTTCAGCTTCAAGAAGGACCTTGTCAAGCAAGGTGTTTACATTCATGCCCGTCTTTGCGGAAATTTCCTGCGACTGGTATTTGCCTCCCCATTCCTCAACCAGGATATTCATCTTTGAAAGTTCTTCCCTTATCTTTTCGGGATTCGCATTTGCTTTATCAACTTTATTGATGGCAAACACAATGGGAACACCAGCTGCCATTGCATGGTTGATGGCTTCCTTGGTCTGGGGCATTACGGTTTCATCGGCAGCAATTACAATGATTGCAACGTCGGTGATCTTGGCGCCCCGGGCACGCATAGCGGTAAATGCCTCATGACCCGGTGTGTCAAGGAAAGTGATCGCTTTCCCGTTCTCCAACACCACTTCGTAAGCACCGATATGCTGGGTGATACCTCCGGCCTCACCTGCAACCACGTTGGTCGAGCGGATAAAGTCAAGCAGTTTGGTTTTCCCGTGGTCAACGTGACCCATGACTGTAACAATAGGTGCACGGTCGGCAAGGTCTTCAGGATTGTCGTTCACGTTCTGTCCGTCAATGGCTTCCTGCACTTCAACACTTACGAATTCAAGTTTGTATCCGAATTCATCTGCTACAAGAGTAAGTGTTTCAGCGTCCAGCCTTTGATTGATTGAAACGAAAAGCCCGAGTGACATACAGGTCGAAATAATCTCAGTGACTGGCACGTGCATCATGTTTGCAAGCTCATTGGCAGTAACGAATTCGGTTACTTTGATGACTTTTTTACCTTCTTCGATCCTTTCCTGTTCCTGTTGAAGCTTCTGGCTTACTTCTTCACGTTTCTGACGGCGGTATTTTGAAGCCTTGGATTTGCCTGTAGGGCTTAGCCTTGCAAGGGTTTCCTTGATCTGACGTTCTATATCTTCCTGGGTTACCTCAGGTTTTTGTATTTCTCTCGTAAATTTCTTGTCTTTGGTGAAATGAGGCTTTTCTGTCGTCTTCGGGGCCTCGGTCCCTTCTTCTCCGCCTGTGCGTTTAATACGCTTCCGCTTTTTCTTTTTCGATTTAACAGAATCGTCAGAAGAAGAAGCCACAAGCTGTTTTTTCTTCTCGAATTTCTTGGGTTCCGGAAGAACCATGGATCCAAGGATTGTTGGGCCTTCAAGCTTGATCTTTTCAGTTGGAAGAAAATTTGCGTCAACTACTTCCACCGGGGGTAATACTACCGGCGCTTCGGCCACCACCGGGGCGACCTGGTGTTCAGTTTCAACGACTTCGGGTTCGGCTATAACCGGCCCGACTTCATCAGTTACCTGAACCGGAGCAGCTTCTTTTGCCTTGGCTTTGCCCTTTTTTGAAGATTTTTTATCAAAAGGCTCAAGGTCAAGCCTTCCAAGAATTTTAAGCTCACCTATCCCTTTCTCAGTTGTCACATCTTTTTCTTCTGCGACAATTTCGTCGGGAATCTTGCTTATTGCAGAGGGGATTTCCTTTGTCAGGGTTTCATCAACTGCAGGTTCAGCAACTGTTTCGTGTACATCTTCCTGTTCGGTCGCTTTTTTTGAAGGCTTTTTCTCTTCTTTCTCAGCAGGTTCTGCATGAACCGGAGGTTCAACAACTGCCACCGGAGGTTCCACCGGCTTTGGTTCAGGTTTCGGAGCTTCCTTCACAGGTTCTTTCACAGGAACTTCTTTCGGCTTCCTGGGAGGTTCCATCTGCCTTTTATCATACTCCAGGGAGACGTTTTTAATGAAGAGATCTTCACGTTCCTTTTCCCTTTCCTTGGTAGCGGACTTCTTATCCTCAATAGTAATAGTCTGGTGGGAAGTGAAGGCAAGTTCAATCTTCTTGGCTTCTTCTTTCACCTGTTTTTCTGTGGCAAACTCCTTTTTGAGAAGAGTGTACATCTCCTCATTGAGCTTGCCATTGGGGTCACGGTCAACAGTAAACCCTTTCTTGGAAAGGTATTCCACGACAGTACTGATACCTATATTGAACTCTCTCGCGGCTTTGCTTAACCTGACCGTTGTTGCGCCTTCACTCATGCGGCAAAATTATGAATTTTATTCGAACTCTGCTTTTAATATGCGGATGACCTCATTTATCGTTTCTTCTTCGAGGTCGGTACGTTTTACAAGTTCTTCAACATCAAGATCGAGAACACTTTTAGCTGTATCGCATCCAATGGTTTTAAGTTCGTCGATGATCCACTGATCGATTTCGTCTGAAAATTCCATGAGATCCACATCCTCATTGTCTACATCCGTATCACGGTAAACGTCGATCTCAAAACCTGTAAGCCTTCCGGCCAGGCGTATGTTAAAACCGCCCTTGCCGATGGCCAGTGAGACCTGATCGGGCTTCATATATACATCGGCTTTCTTTTCCTCATCGTTTATGATGATCGAAGAAACCTTCGCCGGACTCAGCGCCCTCTGGATGTACAGCGAGGGGTTGGTTGTATAATTGATCACGTCGATGTTCTCATTCTTGAGTTCTCTTACAATACCGTGAATACGGGAACCTTTCATCCCAACACAGGCTCCAACCGGGTCAATGCGGTCATCATAGGATTCAACTGCGATCTTTGCCCTTTCGCCGGGAACGCGCACGATCTTTTTGATCTGGATGAGGCCGTCGAAAACCTCGGGTACCTCAGCCTCGAAAAGCCTTTCAAGGAAGGCCTCGGAAGTACGGGAGAGAATGATGACAGGATTGTTCGATTTCATTTCAACTTTGGACACAACGGCCCTGATCGTGTCGCCCTTGCGGTAGAAGTCGGTAGGGATCTGCTCCGATTTGGGAAGAAGCAGTTCGATGCCTTCGTCGTCGAGGACAAGTATCTCCTTTTTCCACACCTGGTAAACTTCGCCGGCAATGATTTCACCGATCTTATCCTTGTATTTGAGGTAAATATTGTTCTTTTCGTATTCCTGTATCTTGGATATCAGGTTCTGGCGGATTGCCAGGATCTCGCGCCTGCCGAAATCGACCAGTTTGATCTCTTCAGAAAGCTCTTCGCCAACTTCGAAGTCCGGCTCTATCTTTATCGCATCTGAATATGCGATCTTGGTATTGTCATCCTCGACCTGTCCGTCCTCAACAATTGTACGGTTCCTCCATATTTCCAGGTCTCCTTTATCAATATTGACAATGATATCGAAGTTGTCGGCCGTTCCGAACCTTTTGGTAAGCATATGCTTGAAAACTTCCTCGAGGATACGCATCATTGTTTCGCGGTCGATGTTCTTGAATTCTTTGAATTCAGAGAAGGTTTCGACTAAATTTAATGTTTCCATTGGGTGCTGGGTTATTGTATTTACTAAATGCTCTGTATTACAAATTACGAATTACGAATTACGAGTTACGAATTAAGTTGAACTCACAGTTCGTTTATAAACTCATCAAATCTTTTTAAAACTAAGAACGATTTTAGCTGATTTTATCTCGTTATACTTCAGTACAACTTCTTTTTTTTCAGTTTCTTTTTTTGATTTTTTAATTTCCTGCTCAAGTTTAATCTCATTCGCATCAGCATACCGCAGAACGCCTTCAAGTTTCTCTCCGGAGTTTGTAACAATATCCAGGCTTTTACCTGTATGTCTCAGGTATTGTCTCGGTAAAATGATTGACCTGTCGGCTCCGGCCGAAGAGACCATCAGGTCAAAATCCTCTTTTTCACGGTCAAGCGTCTGTTCAATGTGCCGGCTGAGCTTCTGGCAATCCTCTATTGTCACACCATGATCCCCGTCAATAAAGACCATAATACGGTTTCCTGATTTGATCATTACTTCCGTCGGGAATTTGTCCGAACCCAGGAAATATTCTTCAATCAATGCCGTAAGTTGTTTCTCTGTTGTCATTCTAATTCGTTGTATGCGGATAAGGCGCAGGTGCTTAGTTAACGCCCGTTTTCAGAACAAGTCAGATCTGGTGTTATTTCAGCAAACGAGGGGACTCTCGTCCCCTCGTCAACTAAATCAACCTTAAATCCGCTGCAAATATAAGCAGAATAATCGGAATAGCAAAATTTCCCTTACTATTTATGCCAGGCTCAGCCGGATAGTTTCTTCCTTTTCCCTTGACGGGCTTTCCATGTTAAACCTTTCCATCCATTCTTCAGTTTGGCTGAGGATCGAATTTCCGTCGGTGGAAGGGACGAGTTCATAAACCAGGTATTTAAGTTTTGAAGAGAGCATAAAATACCTCAATGGAATGATCGGTTCGGATGTCTGAAAATGCCTTAATATTGAATCCTGCAGGTTCTGGGCAAAACCTACATACCTGCATCGCTTATGGTCAGAGCCTGCTTCTCCGTCGGAAAGGATTGCATAGATCGCCGGTTGGCTTGGAACCATCCCGAGGGTAAGCTCGCTCAGGATCAGTCTGGGGATATTCGTGGCTTGCATATAGTAATTTTGTTAGGTGCGGGAATGGTTTAAAATTACATTTCCTAAAAACAACATAACAAATATACAACAAAAAATATCCCTGTCAACAATGCAGGTTTTTTTTTATTAAATTTTTGAGATTCTGTTAGCAATCAAATTTTGCAAGATGACCAGATCAGGCTTACACTCAACCCGGAATCCGAAATCACATCCGCAGACCCAAAAACTTTTTCACTCCAGGTTTATAACAAGCCGGGAAAGGTCATCCGCGAAGAAAAATCAGTAATCGTTGATTCGTTGTAGTTAGTATGTTTGAACAGCCTGCTATTTTTCGAACGAATCGCTGCCGTCAAAGATGTAATTCATGACAAGGTTCCCTGAACGGTTGATAAACCCCCATTTGGTGCCTTTCCTGACCTGGGCAAACCCATGGCAGAATTCACTGGCGGCATCAAACTGTGGATTTGTCAGATAACGTCCGGTTTTGTCGATGAACCCCCATTTGGTCACTTTTTTAACCCGGGCAGCACCTTCAGAAAAGTCTTCAGCATCTTCGAACTGCATGTTGATTGCGTAGGCGCCTGTAGGGTCGACATATCCCCAGGCTTTCCCTTTTCTTACTTTGGCGAGGCCTTCAACAAAATCACCTGCATCGTCGAACTGAGGGTTGACTTTCCATGTTCCTTTATCATCAATGAAACCCCATTGGTGCAGTTTTTTTGCCCTGGCAATTCCGTTTACAAAATCACCAGCAGCTTCAAATTGCAGGTTGATTGCAAAACCTCCGCTTTTATCAACATATCCCCACTGTGTCCCTTTCCTTACACGGGCCAGGCCTTCATGAAAGTCTTCAACGTCGCTGAACTGAGGGTTGATCACCCATTTACCTGTTGGGTCAATAAAACCCCAGTCTTTTCCTGAACGCGCCTTTGCAAGTCCCTCACAGAATTCGCCCAGGGCCGAAAACTGAGGGTTGATCACATACTTGCCTTTAGTGTCAATAAAGCCCCAGGCAGTGCCCTGCCTCACTCTTGCAAGCCCGTTATGAAAGTCATCGGCATCGGAGAACTGGTAATCAATAACGATCATACCTTTTGGGTCGATGAATCCCCATTTTTTGAATTTATATACCCTTGCAAAGTCTTCACTGAAATTTTCAACAAGGTCGAACTGCGGATTGATCACATAGGTTCCCTTGATGTCGATATATCCCCAGTCACCAAGTTTTCGCACCCTTGCCAGTCCGTTAGAAAATCCTTCAGCATTATCGAATTGCAGGTTTACAACATAGGAGCCATTGGTATCAACATATCCCCAGCTCCTGAAAACTTTTACAGCTGCAACCCAATTACAGCATTTTTCAACAATAGCTGCCGACTCCCTGGGCTTCTGCTGAGGTGCAGGAGCAGTCTTACTGCTCTTGTCCTTGCTCTTGTCCTTGCTTTTTGCGCCCGGTTGTCCGTTTGCGGTTACAACCATCAGCACACTTATAATTATTAAAAGATTTTTCATAGGTTTCTTGATTTTTCAGCAGCCAAACTACAAAAAATAATTTGAATAATAAAAAAAACACATTACCAATCAACCATGATGCCTATTGCCGGAAGTACAGTTCCTGAAGAATTCGGAATGGTCCTGAGTACATACCTCAGGTTCCCTTCGGGATCCACGAAGGTCTTTACACTTCCATCGGCTTGCGTGTTTACCAGAATGTCGGGTTGCTGTGCCTTGAAATTCAGTACATTCTGTATGTCGAGATAGAACATTAACGACCACTTCTTAAAATAGAAAGCTTTATCGACACGAATATCCAGCTGATTGAACCCGCCAAGCCTGAGGGTATTGTATTTGTCGTAATCCAGGTAGCCCCGGCCCTGTACATTCCATGCAGAGACCAGGCTCGATTTGTTGTAATCCCAGGGAGTGTAAGGCCCTCCCCCGGCATACCTGTATTTGACTCCTATCTGCCAGTTGTATTTGAATTTCCTGCTGA
>JBAXLI010000052.1:0-28201 GCA_037134895.1 Bacteroidota bacterium | reverse complement strand
AATCCCCAATCCCCAATCCCTAATCCCTAATCCCCAATCCCCAATCCCCAATCCCTAAAATACTTACCTTTGCGGTCCTTTGAAAACAGGTATGAGCAGGATCAAATACATGTTTTTCTGGTTGTTTGTTTTTTGTGGAAGTTTTTTCTGCGGTTCTGTATTGGCGCAGGCTGAGAGAGACAAAGACCCCGGGAATAAAAACGAAAGCGGGTTTGAAAACTGGCTCGGACTCAAACCAAAAGGCTTATACAATGCCACTAGTTTTGCGATCGTAAGCGAAAGGGGCAACTGGTTTAGCGGTATGCAAACTGTATTCGGGTATAAATTCAACCCGTATCTCGGCGTTGGCGGCGGCATCGGCATTGAACGTTTCACCGACCTTCCCACCTACAGTTATTACACCGCGAATTTCACACTAATGCCTGTGTTTGCCGAGATCAGGTACACCATGCTAAAAAAGAGGGTTACGCCTGTTGTTGCATTGCAGGGAGGGTACAAATGGCTGATCAACACTCCTTCTTCACAAGCCGATGAATGGCTGAAATGGGTTTATCAGCCTTATGCCTGGAATTATTATTACACCTACGATACTTACCTGAGGGGCGGACTTTTCGCCGCCATCGAACTTGGCGTGAATGCAAGGATTTACAAGCGTTTTGGAATCTATGCCGCGCTGAGTTATTCGATTTGGTCGGTTTCGGGAGAGAACCATTACTGGGTATTCCAGTATACCTCTTTCGAAGCCGGGAAGATCACCGAAGTAGTCAATGAATACACCGAGCATGTGTTAGCTTACCAGCATGTTTTCCTGTTCAGGCTGGGATTTACTTTTTAGACTGCGAATTTTCTGCTGCCCTTTCTTTCAAATTAGGCTGCAGATTTTCTGCTGCCCTTTCTTTCAAATTTGACTGCGGATTTTCTGCTGCCCTTTCTTTCAAAACACCCTTCTCGCAAAGTTCTTTACCGTTCTCAAGGTCATCTCCGGAGCCTCGATATAGCCCATATGTCCGCAATCGCGAAGGATCAGGCTTTCGCTTAAGGCCGGCAGGGAGATCATATCCCAGAGTTTAGAGACCGGTGCTTTTGAGTCTTTTAGTCCGAGAATGAACAGGACCGGCAGCTTTGTCGATTTCAGCAGTTCAGTCTGATCAATGCGTTCCTTCATTCCCTTCAGGGCCGCGATAATGCCTTCTTTCGGGATCTCCCTTGCACACCACATCAGGAAATCGATCTCCTTTTTGAATTTTTCGCGGCTTTCTTCGGGGAACAGGCCCGGGATGAACATACCCAGGAAGCCAAAACGATCTTTCTTAACAAGCTCGATGGTGCGGTTGCGGTTTCGTTTGTCCTCTTCCGAATCGGCAAAGCAATGGGAATGGAAGAGTCCGAAACCCTTAAGCATCCGGGGATACTTTGCGGCGAATGCAAGAGTGACGTAGCCTCCCATGGAATGGCCAATGAGGAGGCATGTTTTAATTTTCAGTTTTTTGAGGATGTAAGATACCGTATCGGCCATGACCTCCATCGTATGTGTGAGGGCGACGCACTCGCTTTTCCCGTGGCCCGGAAGGTCGATACACAGGACCCTGTAATTCTTTGAAAGCCGGGCCGAGAACTGCTTCCAGATCCGGAGATCTTCGGTGAAGCCGTGAAGGAGAACGATTGTATCGCCTTTTCCTGTGTCGCTGTAATGAATTTCCTTCTTTTTATACGTTAAATACGCCATAATGATATGTTTATAACGGGATGCAGGGCGGCTGACAAGGTTATTAAAGCAGTTGAATGACCTGCACCGGGATAAGACATCCGCAGTCATAAAGATACAAATTTTTAATTCATTTGAGGAAGAACCTTAACTGACAACAGGTTGTTGACAAAAAAGGGCAGCTTGGGATCGGGCTTCAGGGATTTGGGGGTATTTTTACGAAGTTGATAAGTGGCTTTATGAAATCCTGTCCGGGTCTGATCCTGGTCTTATGGTTATTCTTATGGGCGGGGACAGCATCGTCGCAGGTTCAGGCTACATCATCGAATTACAATTCAGTACTCAGGAATACCGGGCAGTTTGGGTTGATGTTCGGTCCTGCCATCTATAAGGGGGACCTGAATGTGGGTAATTTCACGCTCAAAAGGTCGACCGGGCTGGCGGCAAGTCTTTACGGACAGTACTATTTCTCGAATGTCTTCGGATTCAGGCTCTCTATTTACAGCGGGATCCTGAACGGGGGTATCAAGACCTATGTTAAGAACAATATAGAGTTGCAGGAATCTTTTACCGGGATCATTCTCGAGGGGGATCTGCATATGATCGTCAATTTTTCAAACCTGTTTTTTGGGGCAAGCGAGAAGAGGAGGTTTTTCGTATATGGCACGGTAGGGCTGGGATACGGGGGGTGGTATTCGAAGCTGAACAACAAGGTGTATGATTATGATTCGCTGAAGTATGACAATCCCCTTAGCAATTTCAATGCATCATTTGTGATTCCTGCAGGACTGGGGTTTTATTACCGGATCGGGAACCGTTTGAACCTGGGGTTGGAATACAGCTATAAGACTTATCTGTCAGACAAGCTTGACAATTTTCCACCGGGAGGATATCCTTATGATGTTGTTCATTATGTTGCGGTGAATATTTCATTCAACCTGGGGACCGGTCTGGCCGGGCCTCGCAGCAAAAAGGTGAAAAGTTCGAAACTACAGACGCAGGATTACCAGGCCTCGTACCCTGTTTACACTCCCCGGCAGAGCGTGGTGTACACTCCGCCTCCTGAAGCCCGGCAGCCTGAACAGGCCATGCCTGTGATGGTTTACCCGTCAGAAAAGCCAAATCCTGTGGTGAAACAGAAAAGCAGTTCCGGGTTTTGTTATTCGGTTCAGGTCTGTGCTTTTGACCGGCACCGGTATTCGGCTGCATCGATCAAAAAGCGGTACCATATTGTTCAGGAAGTGAGGCTTGAGAAGCAGGGGAAGGTCGAGCGGTTTATGGTGGGGAGATGTGCCGACGTTCAATGTGCTAGAGATTTGAAAGAGAAAATGCAGAAACTGGGCATAAGGGATGCGTTTATTGTTGCCTACCAGGACGGAAGGCGTCATCATTCGATCAAATAACTTGCTTTTGCCTCCGGATTTTCTTATATTTGGAGGTGCAATTAAATGAAACTTATTAAAATGAATCATATGAAAACACGCCTTATTTTTTCGCTGATGATGGTATTTGCCGTGCCATTGATCCTTTTCACCTCCTGTAATAAGTTGAAGGAGCTTACGGCGGTGGATGTTTCGATGAAGATCCCCACCCAGCATTTCACCTATACCGGCACAGGATTAAAAACCAATGAGGTGATTTTATATTCGGGGATAATCCGGATAAATCTTGACAGCTTAATAAATTCTTACGGTTTTTCTTCCGCTGTCATTCAAAACACTTATATCACTTACCTGTCAGTTACTATTGAGCAACCTCCCGATGCGACATTCAACTGGCTGAGCTCGATGCGGGCTACAGTTTCAACCAATGCAGGTTTCACACCTGAGAATGAGGTGGGGAGTGTTACGAATACTAACCCCCAGACAAAAACGGTGGTTGTTACGATGAATAATGTGAACATCAGGCCGTACCTGAGCAATCCGAGTTTTTATATAAGGATCTACGGTGTGCTGAACGGGCCCTTACCGGCGGCAACAGTCGGGATGTATCTCAATGGGAACGTGCAGTTGAGGGTTGAACCTATTTAGGGAATTTGCCTAAAACAAAAAAGGCTGCAAGATCCATTGCAGCCTTTTTTGTTTTAGGGGGTTTTAGTTTATTGCGATGCCTGACTTTACAAAAGCACCTTCATTTACGAAATAGAATTTTTTACTGCTGAAGTCTTCCGATTTATAGTTCCATGGGCATACTTCGATGATCCCGGTTGAGGATGCGGCAAGGGTTCCCAGTTCGGCAGAGGTAAAGACACACTGAGAGGGCGAGCCTGAAAGGTGTTTAATGATCTGGCCTGAGGAACTGATGATCACGACATAGACCGAATCTGCACCAGTGATTTTCCCCGACAGGTCAAGGGTAAAACCGGCCGATCTGGTGATAGCCGAAGGCAGTGAGGCATAATCGGAATAAGAGGGCATGGGTCTGTCATCGGAATAGGAAATAGACGGAACCGATGAAGAACCGGCAACGGTCCAGGTAAAAGTACCGCTGAAAAGCAGGGGATCGGTGAAATTCGAGTAAACGTAGGAATTGTTGCTTTGTTTCGTAAGTGTTTTTCCGTTCAGTGTTACGGCACCTGCATCGGCCATGCTGCCCGACCCGGCTGAAGTGTAAAATGCAGCAACCCCTGTGTTCAGGGTGATAGGAACAAGTGTGCCTGCGATGAGCTGGTAACTGACGGTGGAAACTGCAGCAAGGGCACCGTAACCATCAGAAAATGCTGGTGTGGTACCAGTGGTGTTTCCTGTAGGAGGGGTGATTGTTTCAATTGGATTGTCAGATGATTTGGAACAGGCCGACAGACCTATTGCGACTACTGCAGAGAGTGCGATAACCTTTATAAATATAGCTTTCATGTTGTTTTTTTTTATAATTTGATCTGCAAATTTAAACCTATTCAGACTATTTCCAAATAATTGAAATAATTTTTTTAACATAATCCGGCAGACAGTGCGGATATTCGTTTTGTATCTTTGTGTGGCAGTAAACCATTGAAATTATTCAGCGGGGGATTTTAATTCGAACCATATGATACTTGAATCCATTGTAAGCCGCAGGGCTCATCTCTCCTTTTCGGGTGAGCCTGTAACACAGGAGCAGATCACTAACATTTTTAAAGCGGCCATCCTCGCTCCTTCTGGCGGGAACAACCAACCCTGGAGATATTTTTACGGAATCCGGGGAACCGAAGGTTTTAAAGCCCTGTATGATTGCCTTGATGAAGGAAACCAGCGCTGGGCCAGGGATGCCGGGGTCCTGATACTGTCGGCAGCCCAAATGACTTATGTTTACAAGGAAAAAGTATTCACAAATTCGCATGCCTGGCATGATACCGGGCTCGCCAATTCCATGCTTATGATACAGGCGGCTGCTGACGGGCTGAAGACCCATCCGATGGGAGGGTTTGACAGGGAGATGGCTCGTAAGGCTGCCCAACTTGGCAGCGATACCGAACCTGTGGTAATGTTTGCTGTGGGAGCCCCGGGAAAGGAAGAAGACTTACCATCTGATCTCCTTAAAAGGCAAACCTCTCCCCGGCAGCGTAAACCGCTTGAAGAAGTGGTGACTAAACTTTGAAAATTTTTCCGACCTTTGATACGTTCAAAATAGCTTTTATGAGAAAGATTATGTTCACGATGGCCCTTATGGCAATCCTAATGGTATTTACATTATGTAAACCCGGTAAAGTCACGAACCAGGGCCCTGATGCAATGGCCTCGCATATTGACTCAACAGTAAAACCCGGCAATGATTTCTTTTTATTCGCCAACGGCAAATGGTTCAAGGCAAACCCCATTCCTGCAAGCGAGCAGTCAAACGGGCTCTGGCAGCTGATCCAGGATACCATTAATGCACAGATACGCAATATTTGTGAATCTTCTGCAGCACTGAAGGATGCTCCCAAGGGGAGCAATAAGCAAAAGATCGGTGATTTTTTCTTCAGCGGGATGGATAGTGTAAGCCTTAACAAGAAAGGGCTTGCCGATCTGAAACCTGAGCTCGACCAGATTGATGCTATCAAAGATACCAAAGGACTTTCAAAGGAAGTTGCGCTGATTCATGCTGTGTCAGGTGCTCCCCTGTTCAATTTTTACGTAGGGCAGGATGACCGTATCAGCAGCAAACATGCATTAATCATTGCACAAGGCGGATTAAGTCTTCCCGACCGCAACTTTTATTTTGACAATGATGCCAGGGCAATAATGATACGTGAAAAGTTCAGCAGCCATCTGTGTAATATGTTCGGGCTGATGGGATATTCAGAAGCAGAAGCAAAGCAGGCCGGCGAGCAGGTGATGAAACTTGAAACTTCTTTAGCCAAAACTTCACGCAAGAGGGAAGATACACGCGATCCGCTGAAGAATTACAATAAAATGAGCCTGACTAAACTGAAGGCCATGATGCCCGATTTTGACTGGGGTATCTTCAATCAGTCGGTCGGCCTGAGAAATATTGATACGGTAATTGTTTCACAGCCGGAGTTTTTCGTTGCCGCTAACGGATGTTTGAAATCTTTTCCCCTGCAGGGCTGGAAGAACTACCTTAAATATCATATGGTACATGGATTGGCCAGGTTTCTCGACGATAAAACCTACCTGGAGAATTTCAGTTTTTACTCCACTGTGTTGCGTGGGATACAGGAGCCCAAACCCAGATGGAAAAGGGTTGTCGAACAAACCGACCGCTCGCTTGGTGAACTGATCGGGCAGGTTTATGTGAGCGAATACCTCCCGAAAGGCACAAAGGAAAAACTGCTGGAAATAGGTACTGCCATCAAGGAGGTGTATGCCACAAGGATCAGGAACCTGGACTGGATGAGCAATGAAACGAAGGAGAAGGCGCTGAAAAAACTTGACGCTGTGATTCTCAAAGTAGGTTATCCTGATAAATGGAAGGATATGTCCTCTCTCGAAATTGGCCGTTCTTCATATGTTAAGAACGGAATGAACGCAAATCAGTGGGACTTAAATTACAATGTTTCGAAGTTCGGTAAGCCCGTTGACCGCACTGAATGGGAAATGCAGCCCCAGAATTACAATGCATACTACAATCCCTCGAACAATGAGATCGTGATCCCGGGCTGTAACATCATCGTCCCCGGATACGAGAGGGTGATGGCCGACGATGCTATCCTGTATTCGATCATTGGAGGATCCACTTTCGGGCATGAGATCACACATGGATTTGATGACCAGGGAAGCAAGTATGATGCATTTGGGAACCTTTCAAACTGGTGGACAAAAGAGGACAGCGCGAGGTTTTTTACAAAGACAAAACTGATCGTCGAACAGTTCAGCCAGTATGTTGCTGTCGACAGTCTGCATATAAACGGTGAACTCACCCAGGGCGAGAACATTGCCGACCTTGCCGGCGTGATTATGGGATATGAGGCTTTTAAAAAGACAGCCCAGTACAAGAATAAAGAGGTCATCGCCGGACTCAGCCCCGACCAGAGGTTTTTCCTGGCTTACGCTTTTGCATGGATGATTAATATGCGCCCTGAGGCAGTTGCGAACCAGGTAAAAAGCGACGAACATTCACCTGCAAAATTCAGGGTGATAGGCCCGCTTTCTGACATTCCTGAATTCTATACTGCTTTTGATGTAAAACAGGGCGATGCAATGTGGAGACCCGATAGTCTCAGGGTAAAGATTTGGTAGACAGGCTTGTTTTCAAGAGGGCGAATTTCAGATAATTGCCCTGCTTTTCGGGGAAAATTAAGTTTATTTCCTTATTTTTGATTTCTAATATTGATTTAAAGACTCAAAACTGACCAGGAATTAAAAACCTTTCGATGCCGAGATCACAAGCCAGCAATGGAAAATCATCCAAAAAACCAGTATCCTACATTTTCAGTCTCCTGAATCCACTAAGGATAATCAGGGCCATAAACTTCCACCACAAACAAAAAAAATATTGTAAGGTAAGTCATGATATGGAGCTGAAGCTCTATTCTGAAGTGCTTTCGAACGACATGCTGCATTACGGCTATTTTGAGGATCCGGAGGTCAAGCCCGAGGATCTTTCGTTCAGGAATGTTGAGGATGCACAGATCCGATATGCCGAGAGACTCATCAGCCATATCAGGGATAAATCCCTGCCGGTTCTGGATATAGGCTGCGGCATAGGTGGCATTGCCAATCTCATGACGAAACATGGTTGTACGGTGGAGGTCCTTTCCCCGAACATCAGCCAGATAGAATATGTAAAAAAAACGTATCCCGCGTTGACATCATTCAATGTCAGGTTCGAGGAATTCAGCAGTCAGCATAAATACGGCACCCTGCTGAATGCTGAATCGTTTCAGTATATCGACATGGAGACATCGTTTGAAAAGGCTGAAGAGCTGATGCTGCCCGGGGGGAGGTGGATCATTTGCGATTATTTTTCGATCCTTCCGCTTACCGAAAAAAATAACCAGAACAGGCTTGAGGACTTTGAAAAAAAGGCAGCCCAGAACGGGTGGACTATCATTCACAAAGAAGACATTACGCTTAATGTAATGCCCACATTGAAATTTGTCAATATGTATGTAACCCGCATCGTAAATCCTTTGCTGTTTTACCTTGAAAAAAAATTACAGGTGAAATTTGGCTGGCTGCATCATCTGACCCATGAAATAAGGGATAAGCTTTTAAAGAAGCTCACGAAGGAATTCTCAAAACTTGATGCAGCCGCATTTGTTTCTGAGAAAAAGTACATGATCCTCGTACTTACAAGGTGATTTGCCTGGAGCCATATTTTGGAATTTACAACGCCCCTCAGAATGTGCTGCATTCAAGCCGTTTGAAATTGATCTCCCTTGTTCTTATAGCAGGGCATTCCTCGTAACGGTTTTTCCCGAACAACCTCAGTCTTGAGAATTCGAGGATGATGCCTATTTCATGAGCTCCACCAGTTCCAACGAGATGTCCGGCAATCTCCAGATCATAGCTGTACATGAATTTTATTGTAGCATTTTCGTTCATGATATACCTGTATCCTGCAAGGATCATCAGGGATGAAGTATGGTCACTGATTGCCGTTGACTGGTAGTAGCATCCCAGGTAAATGTTATATTTAAGAGCATTCATGCCGACCTGGATTGAACCAAGGTTATTCTGGTTCTGGTAAAGCAAGCCGGGGTTGAGTCTGAGGGGGTCGTTAAAACCCTTTACAGGTGCGTGTCCGGGGGCTTCTTCGCCAAGGGTGAGGATCACATCGAAGTGGCCAACATATTTCCTGGGAAGTTTAGATTTTTCAACATTGTAAAATGATTCATCCGGTTCGAACACATGGTCGACTGCAAAACCTGAAGTGCCCACGATTACCCCGTCAAGAAATGCGAATTGCAGGATGCCTCCCACTCCGAAATCAGGAAACAGGCGTTTTTGCTGATCAGGGGCAGGAAGGTTGGTGCTGATAATATTACCGTATTTATCGTTCAGCTGATCGCTGAAGACAAAATCGTCCCAGTTCATACATTTCTGCATTATACCTGCTTTGATCCCAACCTGGCTGGTGATGTTCGCGCTGATGGGAATCCTGGCCGACATGGTAAGAGATGCCGAAAGGTTCTTAATGAACCCGAATGACTGGTTGTCTGAGTTGATGATCAGCCCGAGTCCTCCGGCCCCGGGCAGGCTGCGGTCTCCAAGATCGGTCGAAAAGTACATTGTACGGTAATCGACTGGAAGGTTGGGCCACTGGTCCCGGAACGAAAACCTGGCCCTGAGGCCTGCATTCAGGCCTGTGAATGCAGGGTTGTAGTAGACCGGAGTATTCAGCCATTGCGAATAATTCGGGTCCTGGCCGGATGCTTCGTGCCGGCATATCATGCCGGCTGAAAAAATCATCAGAACTGATAAAAATCTTTTCATACTCCATGTTTTTATTGATAAAAAATCATCTGATCAATGTTACAGTACCCATTGTTTTACCTTTGCCATGGCCGATATCGGAGCCTGTAAACATTGTGCCGTCCCTGAACACGGCGTACACTTTCCACATATAAGTCCCCTGTGGCATCAAGCTGCCTTTGCAGGTGCCATCCCAGGCTTCAACCGGTTTTCCCGATTCATCGATCTTATCCGACTCCCATAACAGATGCCCCCATGAATCAAAAACCTCGATTTTATACTCCCTGAGGTTGGTTCCTGCCGGTTTAAACACATTGGCGGTGGAAACACTGGTTGTTGGTGCAAATGCATTCGGGATATAGAGTCCTTTTATGAGCAGTTCATAGAGATAATAGGCAGTATCGGAGCAATTGTACTGGTTGGATGCGATAAGGCGGATCAGGAATGCCCCATCGGTTTGATACTTAACAACCGGGTTTTCTTCGGCGGATGTTTGTCCGTCACCAAAGTCCCAGTTCCAGATATCTGCATCCTTTGATTGGTTCACAAAATGAAGCTGCCAGCTGCGCTGGTATATATTTTCGGAAATTGCAAAGGCTGCCTCCGTTTTATAAACAGTCATCCTGACCTCGTTGGAATGCACATTTACAGGATTTGCGAGCTTCAGGCTGGAAGTCAGCTGGCAAGTGATCACGTCGCCGGCTTTCAGCGTATTGTCGAAAAACCTGGCGCTGTTCATACCGACAAGTTTCCCGTTTTTCTGCCAGCGGTAAATTGGATACAGGCCCTGGTTTGCTACAGCCGCCGTGAACGTGACCATAGTGCCTTCGCAAACCGGGTTTTTATCGGGAGCGATTGCTATCCCCGGGGTCATTCCTGCTGTCTGGTTTACGAGCACCATCCCGACCTTCATGTTCATGCACCCATTTACACCAACTGCTGCAACGGTAAAGAAATATGTGCCGCTTTTCTTCCATTCAATTGTTACAAACGGCCCGGCCCGGGACGAATGCCACAGCACCTCATCCGGCGAAGCCTGAACCGAGAGTGTATAGTCTGAATAGATAGTCCATTCGTAGGTTTCACCGGGCACAGGGATCACCGAGAGAGTATAATTTTCTCCCACGCTTGCCTGGATGCCCGATTGGGCTGTAATGTCAGTAACCTTCAGAACAGCCAGAAAACAGAGCAGCCATAAGATCCTTACAATAGTCACAAACCTCATCGATACTTAAGATCAATGGTGTCAATATTACAATCTGTCCCTTTGCAGGGTAATCCACATACCTGTTAAGTCATGCGCCATATGCCGGCCGGGAATATTCCCGGCCGGCAATCAGGCGACAGCAATATGACTAAGCAAATACTTCTCTCCAATCCGCCTGGGATCAGGGATTCTTTGTGATGAACGGACCGGTAGCCGGATCCGGAGTAACAGTCGGGCGAGCCTTGATTATGACAGGCAGTGACTTTCCGAACGGGACTTCGTTGTTACAGTCGGTCTCAGAAATAACGTCGTTGAGTGTTGTAGCTCCAACGTTTATCACGCCATCCACACCAATCGTTATTGAAAGATCGGCCAGTGTTTCAAAATGGTGGTTGTCGACATCGATCTTCAGGTAGAGCTTAGCACTTCCGTCAAATGCCGAAACATGCGGGTCGGTCGAGGTGGCGGTTGTTCCCGAGATGGTTGTGGTATGTGAGGTTGTAAACAGGGAGTCGGTACTCCAGGTAACGCTCGAGAGAGTCTGCACAGCATCCAGTCCGTCGATTTTGAAAGAGGGGGTCCAGTTGCCTGTATAGTTCTTTGGAGTCACCCTTGCATAAAGAGTATTTACGCCATACTGGTAGTTAACTGTTGGTGTTGCACCCGGGGTGACGGTTGCAGAGCTCACAGGAGCGGCGCAGTATTTGTCGGTACCGTTAAACACATTGACTGCAAGCAGGAACTTGTTGATGGGCTTCACTTCCCATACTTTCATGTTCATGGCATCGCAGACCCCTGAATTGCTCCCGGCAAATTTAATAACAAGATAGTATGGATTGGTTAAACCGTTTACAATAGCCTGGGACGTCCAGGTGATCGTGATAGTGTTTTGTCCGGCCGCCGGTGCATTATATGTTCCCGTTGCGATAATCTCTCCGCCGTTGTTGGGAACAATACCGGTGGCATTAAGAAGATCCACATTTGTTGTGACATACCAGGTATATTGCCCGGTAGTGCCGTTAAACGGAGGGTTATTGACAGTGACCGTGTAGGTATAAGGATTACCTGCAGCAGGTGCTAACGGGCCCTGGGTACAATTTGGCTGGCCATAGGCAGCCGACAGTCCGCTTATAACAAGCAGAGTGAGAAGTAAAAATTGCTTTTTCATACTTTTAGTTTTAGTAATTGGTTTTTAGTGATTAGTTGTTGGTGATTTGTGATTTGGTGCTGGGGGTTAGGGGTTAGGGATTAGGGATTAGGGATTAGGGATTAGGGCATAGGCATAGATTTAGTGAATAAATGGGTTAAAAGTTTCTTGTGATATTGGGTCGCGGATGGACGATTACCAGGACCACCGGCCTGCCGGCTATTGGCGTAAGGTTGCCTGCCTGGTCTTCAAGCCAGTATGTTATTGTACTTGTCCCCAGGGGAAAAATTATATTAACAGGGTAAGAGGATATCTGACCGGTCCCGGTGATCACTCCTCCGCCCAAAAGGGTTATTCTCCAGTGCAGAATGAGGCTGGCTGGCAGGCTGCAGTTATCGGAAAATGTCGAAGGGTTAAGGTCGAACGTTGTTAGTCCGGCGAAAAAAGTATACCAGTCGGGCCTTACGGGAGTTATATCACCGGCATAATCCCAGAAAGCCTGCACAATATCCTGAACACAAAAGTTGACGGTCTCCGGGCTCATGAGAAAAAGCGGGGGGGTATTATCGCCCACACTCACGCTGGCTGTAGTCGAGGAAGTACATCCGCCCGCAGTTGCAGTAATTGTAAATGTGGTTGTAACGATAGCCTGGGGAGTGCTGCTGTTAAGTATACCGGTTATAGTATTTCCTGATCCCGAAGCGGGGATGCCTGTTAAAACTACAGTATTGTCGCGGGTCCAGGAGAATGTAGTGCCCACAATATTATTCGGGTTTGTGATGCTGATCGGGGTGATTGCTTTACCCGGGCAGATGGTTTGTGTAACAGGACTTGCGGTTACGGTCGGGACTATGCATCCGCTGGTGACAACCACATCATCTATATAATTATAGGCATCGCTCGTAACTACGCCTCCGCCCTGGGTAGGTGTATTTGTTTGCATAATCCAGCGGATATACAATGAAGGCTGATTGTTGCAGGCTGAAGGGAGGCTGGTGGTTGCAAGTGAATCCCATGAATTGCCAACACGGATGTCAAAACTTGCGAAGGTTGTCCAGGTCCCCGATGGGCCTATACGATACTGCACAAGCCAGTCCCTGGGCCCGAAATCGGAGGGCTGAAAGGATTTATGCTTTGACCTGATAAATAACTGGCTGTATGATTCGGTGGAGAATTCAGCCTGCCAGTATTTCAGGTTGGCCCCGTTATGCCATTTTGTTGCTCCGGCACATTTTGTTGTATAGCCGGTGTAGCCGAATGCAGGGGCAGATGTACCTCCCCTTGGCCCAATGTATTTACCTGCATTTGCAGGGATCCCACCGTCTGAAACTGAATCATCAGGGTTATTCGGAAAATCCCATTTTACGATCAGGGTCTGGGAAACCCCATCGCTGAATGAGGACAGAAGCAGGCTGATAATGAAAATGCCAATAATGTATCTGTACGATATCCTTATAAAGGACCGGATTTTCCTTTCAGCATAAAATTCAACATCAGCACCCATCAGTATTGAACCAGGAAAGTGATTGTCATCAGAGGCTTAGATGGTTCGGCAGGGATAATGCAAACAGCGTACCGAAGGTGCTGAACAAAAGCAAATGACCGAATGTTCTCATTTTAACATGCAGACATTCTGACAATTACAACATAGCTATAAAATCACCGGAGCTGCCCGGGAATGCATCCCGGCGAGGAAAGTGTTGCATAAAACCGCACAGTTGTGTGGTTAAGGGCAGGCAAAAGAAGTTAAGGATTTCGAATTATCAGCTGGATTCTGAATGCCGGCCAACCGTAATATTGAATTTCTTCATCTTCCGGATGAGGGTATCCCTTGAGATTCCAAGGAGGGCAGCAGCTTTTTTCTGGTTGAAGCCTGTAGTTTCAAGCGCAAATTTTATTGTATCTGCCTCTTGTGCCAGGAGATTGACTTGACGGGGTTCGTCTGAAGCCCTTGTCTTTGTTGGGCTTTTCATGGGGAAGTCAGTGATCCCAAGAGTAGTCCCCTTTGAGAGTATCACTGCCCTTTCGGCCATGTTTCTCAATTCACGGACATTTCCGGGGAACATATACTTTTTAAGTTCTGCAAATATATTTTTATCAAGAGAAGGGAGGGGCATGTTGGTTTTCACGGCAAAATCCTCCACGAAAAATTTCAGCAATGGTTCAATATCTTCAGGCCTTTCGCGAAGGGGTGGGATATAAATCTGCAGGGTATTCAGACGGTGCAGCAGGTCAAGCCTGAATTTTTTTTCATCAACCAGGGAATCCAGTTCATGGTTGGTGGCTGAGATGATCCTGAAGTCGGTGGATATCTGCTCTGTATCCCCCACCCTTGTAATTTTTTTCTCTTCTATGGCCCTAAGCACTTTTGCCTGGAGATTGAGAGGCATATCTGCGATTTCGTCGAAGAAGAGGGTCCCATGATCACAGATCTCAAAGAAGCCCTTCTTATCGGAGAGTGCCCCGGTGAACGAACCCTTTTTATGGCCAAAGAATTCGCTTTCCATCAGAGAATCACTGATGGAACTGCTGTTTACCGTAAACATAATGTTGTCTTTACGGTTGCTGGCAAAATGGATGATCCTGGCAATGTTTTCTTTTCCGGTTCCGCTTTCGCCTGTAATAAGAACGTTGGTATCGGGGAAGCCAGCGGCAGTCATCGCGAGATCCAAAACTTTAAGGATTTGCGGACTTGCACCGATCAGATGGCGGTCGATTCTTCCGGCCAGGGTCTCGGAGATCAGGGAATTCCTTTCTTCCATCATCTTCAGCCTGTGCTGAAGGTGAAGGAATTTTCTTGTCCGCTCGATCGAAATCTGAATATCGGCCAGGCGGAAAGGTTTACGGAGGTAATCGATTGCCCCAAGCCGCATGGCCTTTATCACTGTATCCATATCTCCATGTGCCGAAACAACTATGACTTCGATCGACGGATATTTTATCTTAACCTCCCTAAGAATATCCAGTCCATTGATCCCAGGCAATCTTACGTCGAGTATCAGGAGGTCAATCGGATATTTCTGCAAAGCTTCGAGCCCGTCCTGGCCTGTATTGGCTATATACGGATTAAACCCGGAGTTTCTGAAGAACTCTCCCAGTTCTTCTGAGAACTGCTGCTCATCATCAATAATGAGGACATTGAGCCCTGATGGGTCTGCAGTTTTTTTGGCAGTATCAGTTTCGGGGGTTTTCATAGTATCAAAGGTTCTCCTGTCGGCCAGAAATTTTATTTGGTTCAGGTTTTTCGTGATCCTTGAGAGGAAGGGTGATGATCACTTTAGTCCACCGTGAATACTCACTCTCAATATCTATGGTCCCATTCATTTCCTGGATGATTCCGAAAGATATAGAGAGTCCAAGCCCGGTGCCTTTCCCGGCTTTTTTGGTGGTATGAAAAGGGAGCATGATCTTGTCGAGGTCGGCCGAACGTATACCCATTCCATTATCCATGACTTCGACTGATAAATTTAATTTATTTTTATATGTTTTAATGCTGACCAGCCATTGGAATTCGGTTTTTACAATCCCCATTTTTTCTTCTATTGCATCCTGGGAATTAAGCAGGAGGTTAAGGATCACCTGTTCGAACTTATATGGATCTCCTGTTATTTTCGGGATGGTCTTGTCAAAATGCACAGACAGTGATATCCCCGAGTTCCTCATCTGGTTCTCGATAAGGGAGACTGCATTTTTAATGGAGTCGTGAACATCAAATTCAAGCTGTGTAAAATCGGTATTCACCCGTGAAAAAGTCTTGACATGATCGATTATATAGGTAATCCTTGTAATATTATTGAAAATCAGTTTTGCCTTATTATGAAAATACTCAGGGTCGACTGATTTGCTTTTACTGATCTCGACCAGCAGGTTCTCTAGTCCGAGTGAAATGATATTCAGAGGCTGGTTTATTTCATGTGCGATGCCGGTTGCCAGCTCGCCAATGCTGGCCATTCTCTCGGTATGAATCATTTGCTGGCGGATGGCTTTACTCTTTGAGGTGTCCCTGATGACCGCCATCAAAGCTGCAGGTTTTCCGCTTATATCCCTGATCAGGTTGAGACTTATTTCGCAGCTTAAGCTGGTCTGATCTGAGCGTGTCACCTGGAACTCGACGTTATACGCAGGACCCAGGTCGATAGCTTTATTTATCGTTTCCTGAAGTTTTGATTGTTCGTCGGCAGGGAAGAGCGCTTTGATGCTGTACCCGACAAAGAGGTCCTTGCTTCTGAGACCGAAGATCTCAGCGGCGACATTTGAGATTTCCCTGATAGCTCCTGCGATGTCCATGATGATAATCCCTTCGGGGGAAGCGTTGAGCAGGGTCCTGTAAAGTCTTTCAGATTCAAGGATTCTATGTTTCTGGCGGTTTAGTTCGAGCAGTATTTTTACTTTACTGATGAGGAGTTTCGGATGCACGGGTTTGAAAATATAATCGATGACACCAGTCTCGTATATCTTCTCAAGTTCATTGTCGTTACAGGGATACGCTGTGATGAAAATGATGGGAATCAGGTTCCGTCCCTTGTCTCTAAGAATATGTGAAGCAAGGTCGATCCCGCTCATTTCGGGCATATGCACATCGATCAGGGCCAGTGCAAGTTCCTTTCCCCTGATCTTTTCCAGCGCTTCTTTCCCCGAAAACGCCCTGATGATATTGGCCTTGAGATGCCTCAAAGTAGTCTCAAGAAGGATAACATTCGGTTCAATGTCATCGACGATCAGGATATTTGATTTTTCATCTGGCTTCATTCCAGTAAAGATAAATCAATTAATATATCTTATTGCGGATCCGGCAAAATTCCGGTAATTGTGAATTCGGTCCTGCGGTTTGCCTGGTGTTCCTCCTCAGTGCACTGAACCCCGGTTTCACAATTGCATCTGTTGATGAGCCTGGTTTTCCCATATCCTTTGTATGAAAGCCTGGAGGGGTTTATCCCCTGCTGAATGAGATACATGACCACCGATTCGGCTCTTTTCCCCGACAGAAGATCATTATATTCTGAAGATCCCCTGCAGTCGGTATGAGACCCTATCTCGACAGCAACCGGATATTCCCTGAGTATTTTTACAAGGCTGTCGAGTGATTTTTCTGCATCCCTGCGGATATTCCATTTATCGAAATCATAGTAAATATTCTCTATCCTGTAGGTCTTACCCACCGAAAGCCCGGGTGGGAGCTGCTTTTGAGGGGAAGAAACCAAAGCGGGAGGCACAGGAGGAACAGCCTGCTTATGTGGCGGGAGCATCCTGAAGCAGTATATATCGTCACTGCCGGCACCTCCCGGGCGGTTCGAACTGAATGTCCCGCTATGGTTGTCGTTCATAAGCACCAGGGAAAAATCATCCCAGGATGAATTCACCGGCTGTCCCATGTTTCGGGGCAAACTCCATGAATCACCGGTTTTCACTGAAACAAAAATATCCAGTGAGCCAAACCCCGGATGCCCGTCGCTAGCGAAATACAGGTCTCCGTTATCCGCCTCGAAGGGGAACATTTCATTACCTGTTGTGTTGATGATTTTACCCAGGTTGACAGGCTTACTCCAGCGTCCTTCAAGGCGGCTGCAAGACCAGATATCTGTACCGCCACATCCGCCCTCCATATCTGAAACAAAATACAGTGTTTTCCCATCGGGTGAAAGAGCCGGATGGCCCACAGAGTATTCACTGCTGTTTAAAAAGAAAGGTTCAGGTTTGTTCCATTTCCCGTTTTGCTTTTTTGAATGATAGATTTTCAGAAGGTGGGTCCTGACCAGGGCGACATCCTTGCGACCTGGATCGTTCCTCTCAATTGTACGGTTGATGAATGCTTCGGTGGCATCCTTGTTAAAACAAACCGGGCCGTCGTGAAATTCCTGGCTGAACACCCCAGGAGTAGCTCCGGGTGCAGAGAATGAAGGCCAGGCGGTGTCGTGGCGACTAATTTCAGATTGGTATATCCTGAGGTAGCTATAACCCGTCCAGCCCCAGGACTGGCCTGAGTTTCCATACAACCTGTCGCTGGCAAAGAACAGCTGGCCCGAAGAAAACACTGCGGAGAAATCCGACTGGGGGGAGTTCAGTTCCTTTGCGTTTTCTATTTCAAACCGGGGTTCGTGTTTAAGCCATTCCAGGGCTGAATCGCAAAAAGCAGCATTTGGCCTGGCCTTCGGACCTCCCGGAACCATCGAGTCATATTTCAGGAACAATTGTTTTGCCCTGAGATAATCACCGCAGGAGCGGGTGCAAACTGCAAGAAAGTACCAATTCATGGGATCATTATTCCCGAGGCTGATTGCCTGGCCGTACCACTCCCTGGCTTTGAAAACATTATTCTGGAGGCGGTAGCATTCGGCAAGCAAACCTGCGGCTTCTGAGCGTACAGGCTGGTCTCCTTTCTTAAAGGCTTTTTCAAGCAATACGATGGCCCCTGAATAATTATACGTAAGCATCTCCTGTCGTGCCGTTCTAAGCTGTGCCTGTGATGACAGGCTGACAAGAAGCAACAGTATGGAGATGATCGTTCGTTTCATATCCGGTATTAAAAAAACCTTGGGCTGAGCATTCGTGTTTTAAACAAGTCAATATCGTATCCAATCCTTATTTCATGGGAACCCTGGTTGTTCCCTTTAAGCGCATTGAACCAGATATCATAACTGTATCCAAGTGAGAGTCCTTTGTAAACTGCAAGTTCCATGAGCAGGCAAAGCGCATCATCGGTCCGGTAGGAAGCCCCAATGGTCAGAATATCGACAAACCTCATCCGCAGGCTCACATCAGCCTGGAGAGGGGCATTTTGAACATATTTCAGCAGCAGGGAGGGCATGAGTTGAAAATCACGGGAGACCGGTATGGTCCCGCCTCCGATGAAATACCAGGTTCTGAGAAGGCGGGTATAATAATTACCCGATTCGGGAGGAGAACTGGAAGTAAGCATCTGGTTTTGCAGAAGATGTTTAACCGAAGCACCTGCATAATAGTTTTTAGAATAATAATAGATCCCGAAATCGGCATCGGGGACGACTTTGTTCTTAGTTTGATCTGAAAGTGCCGGATCCCCGGCATCTTTGGGGTTGAGAGCCGACCAGTCCACATCATAATATTTGATACCTGCAGAGATCCCGAACGAGAGTTTGGATTTCGGGAATAAAATGCGATAAGCGAACGTGCCCATGACATTGTAATCGATGCTTGGGCCAAGCTGGTCCATGTACACATACATTCCAACACCCAGGTGCTGGTTTGGGAGTGAGGTATGGGCAGTGAGACATAGAGTTTTGGGGGCACCCTGCATGCCCACCCACTGGAACCTTCCAAGCAGGTCGAGCGAAAGCGCTTCGTGGCTGCCTGCGTAGGCCGGGTTGAACTCGAGTTTGGTGTACATATACTGTGTAAACAGCGCATCCTGCTGGGCAAAGAGCATGAGCGGGAAGCTTACAAGCAGTATGAGTATCGCGTTTCTCAAGTTTATTCTCCCTTTTATCTTAATTACATCCTATCTCGATCCGTCGCGGATAAACACCCATCCGCTGCGGGTTCCCAGTTGTTTAATGGTCAGAACATAGTAATAGGTGCCGTCGGGCAATGGCTCACCTTTTTCGTTTGTGCCGTCCCATCTCACGTTCTTGTTGTCGTAGTGTTCAAATGACTTTATCATCACTCCCCAGCGGGTAAAGAATTGTATTGTATTGTCGGGATAGAGGTCAATGCAGTCGATGACAAGCCTGTCGTTTAGGCCGTCACCGTTAGGTGTTATCACATTATGAACCACGATGCAGTCTTCGACCGGCGGCGGAGGTGGTGGCGGCGGCGGAGGTGGTGGCGCGAGAACATCTATTCTCACCGTGTCGGAGCTGCTGCAGGACGAGTTAAGGTCCTGCACCTTTAGCATGAAGGTGGTCCCGGATGTGAGAGGCAGTGTTTCGGTGGAAGCTGAAGACGGATTTACCAGTAATGGAGCAGGCTCCCATGAATAAGTAAAAGCCCCTGAACCGCCAGCTGCCGAGCCATTCAATACAGCTGAGCTGCTGTCGGGGATCAGCTGCGAAGGGCCCGCATCGGCGGTTACTCCCTTATAAACAATAATTTTCAGAGTCCTGGTCAGGACAGAATCCTTGCAGGAAGTTATCCCTGTAACCTTCAATGTTAGAGTCACCTCCCCTGCTTCATCAGGTGAGGGAGTATATTCAGGTTTTAGTGTTGCTGATCCGCTGAGAGTTCCCTTACCATTATGCGTCCATAATACAGCCGAGTAATCTGAGGCGGTTGCATTACTTACCCTGAACGGAGTTCCCCCGCAAACCACACCTCCGGTTCCTGCATAGGCCGACGGGGCTTTTTGTATCAGAAGCTGCATTGAATCAGAAACCGGATTGCAGGGCTCTTTTGAACTGGTTGTGAGGGTGAGGATGACCTGCCCGTTTTGAACATCCTGCAAGGAAGGGATATACTGCGGATGAAGGACCGCGGGATCGCTGAAAACCCCGGTCCCGCTGCCTGTCCATTGAATGCTTGTATACTTGTCTGCGGATGAGGTAGTAAGAACATAGCCGGCTCCTTCGCATACCGTAGCATCCTCTCCTGCCCTGCACAAGGCCTGAGTGTTATACAGCAAGGATATTGAGGCCGTGTCGTTGGCACAGGGCGGAAAGGCATATGCGACAAGGGAAAGGATGATTGTTCCTGTATCCCCTGCCGAAGGTGTGTACACCGGGTTCAGTATCCCGGCATCGGAAAACATCCCCTGTCCGCTGCTGAACCAATGCAGGCCTGAATAATTCTGAGCATAGGCCCCGGCGGCGATGAATACAGTTCCCCTGCAGAGTGTATCCCCAATGCCTGCCGATGCCTGCGGACTTTCTTGTATTTCTATAATCAGAGGAGGAGAGGCAGCGCCTTGTCCGCAGAAATTAACTGCATAAACGCTGATGCTTCCCGATACGGTTCCCTGAGGGATCTGAACTGTAATGGAATTTGTTCCTGCACCCGAAAGAACTATCATCCCGGGAAGCAGGGTCCACATATAGACTGAAGCCTCAGGAACAGGATCAACCGAATACACTGCTGTATCTGACCCCTTGCATAAAGGAGTCGGCCCTGTCACCGGGCCTGCGGGGCCGGGAGGCCTGGCTACTGTTACATGGATGATGCCGGGTTCCGGGGAACGACATCCGTTGGGATCTGTAAAACTTACTCTTACCGATTGTTCTCCCTGCCCGGTCCAGGTAACCGTAATTTCGTTGCTTCCCTGTCCGGAAGTGATCTGCCCTCCGGCAGTGACATTCCAGAGGTAATTCAGCATCCCGGGTTGCGTGGAATAAATATGTCCGCCTGTCGCCTCGCATACCCTGGAGGGACCGTTAAGTATCGGTTGCACCAATGGCAGGATGGTTGCGACAACCGGGGTACGAACGGCGCTGATGCAGCTGGCAGCGGCATTTCTTGCCTCGGCATAAAAGGTCGTCGTGACATTCAGGGGCGGGGTTATGAAGATTGTGTCTCCCGCGAGAAGAAGGTTGCCGCCGGTAAGGCTGTCCCACCACCAGACCGTATTCTGGGGTTGTACTGTAGCGGAAAGCATGACCGTTCCCACACCACAACGGGTTGAATCATGCCCGACCGCATTCAGGGGGGAGGAAGAAAAAACCGTGGTGAACATGGCTGTACTTGCACTGCTGTACCACCATGTATTGATCATTTTGTCGTGGCAGTCGGCCTGGTTCACTCCCCAGGGATGACAACCGGGGTAACCCGGGATGGATCCCGGGGTGCAACCGGAAAAATTGGAAGACTGGGGGGCGACCGGACAATTATATCCTGCTGGTGACAGCTGGGAGTCATCCCAGTAAGTCATGGGTACCATCACTGCTGCCCCCGTGGGCCTGACCAGTGAAATTGCATAGCCGTCGGGATTCCTTTCCTGGTCCCAGATCGGCAGATTGGTGAGGCCGTTCACATAACTCAGCATCACCGTGATCAGGGTTCCCGGGGGAACGGGGCTGCCAAGTCCGTCAAGCCCGTTCCATGGAATGTTATTGATACCGCTGATGACCGGTGTATAATAGTCGACATTTGTTGCAGGGCTGCCATAAGGAAAAATAATGGTAGTCTCAACGATGCCGGGTTTGCTCACACTTACCACGATCTGTTTTTCGGGGCTGCAGGGCGGAAATGCAGGATCAGAGATCATATAAGGGATGCCGGTAATCTGTCCATAGGAACCGCTTGGGTAGATGAGTGAATCAGGGTTATTCAGAAAAACCTTGTACTGTGCGATCCCCGGGAAGCCGATAAAGGTATTGGAATTCACCGAACGGCGATCATTGGCAAAGTTCCCGGTATTCAGGCATCCGTAGGGATTGCAGAAAATGGTAACGGCTCCGACATGTGCATTGCTGAAAGCCAGTTTTGTCACTATTCTGTCGTCGGAATACACAAAGAATTTTCCGTTGAATGGCTGAAATGTAAAGTTTCCGAGGTCGGCATACAGCTGCCAGGACTTTGACCACACCCTTCCATTGATCGTATCAGAAGGGAGGGGCGGATTGTGTGCTCCCGAAACAACCTGGAAATCCCAGTAATCGAGAGTAAGGTCGGTATATGCAGGGGCATTGGCGATCTCGAAATAATAGTCGCCTGTATCAGCCGGGCTGCTTACAGCATATGACAACGGAATGTATCCGCTGTTCTGTGGAAATGGGCCTGCCATGGCCTGTTTAAAATACCTGAGGTAACCGGTTTGGGATGCTGCATACGGACAAGTCCCGGAAAGGGCGATGGTGCCGTTTGGTTTTCGGAGATTATAAACCATTCCCGACAGGGGTAACCTGAACCCGAAAAGAATCACTTCACCGGCATTGGCGACATGGATGTTCAGGCGATAGTTAGGGGCGCAGTTTATGACTGCGAATTTCGTATATATCGAGCCTGAGGTGTTGTCGATAAAGAGCCCTGCAGCCGAGGCTGTTGAATCTGGCATAAGCTGTTTGACCCCTTCGGAATAACCCGTTATGATGAACAACAGGATAAGAAGGATTGAAAGAAATGCCCGGTGCAGACTGTTTTTACAAATAAGATATTAGGTTGAGGCCGATAAACAAAGTTAAATTATTTCGATCATGATCCACCTTCCTGGTCAGATTTCTGTTGTTTCAGACATGCCGTTTATATTATTATCTTAGCCGATAAATTAGTAAAACCCATGCGACTTTCAATTTACTCTAAACTGTTATCAGCTATTGCTGTATTGTTTTTTCTGCAACTTTCAGTCATTGCCCAGCCCGTCAGTGAATGGAGAGGAACTGAGCGAAGGGGAGTTTACCGTGAAGCCTCATTAATGAATTTCTGGCCGCCTGAGGGCCCTGCCATGGTATGGGCCAGTGAAGAAATCGGGAATGGATACGGCTCTCCATCTTTTCACGAGGACAAGCTTTTTATCTGTGGCGAGGCAGAGGGCAACGCATACCTGTTTGCCCTGAATGCAGGAGGTAAAATTCTCTGGAAAACCCAGTTTGGCACTGAGTGGACGAAGACTTTCCCCGGCTCCCGCATGACACCAACGATCCACGAAGGACTTATCTATGTCAGTTCAGGGAACGGTAACATAGCCTGTGTCGAACTGTCTACAGGCAAACTGAAGTGGATGGTTACCCGGGAAGAACTTCACGGGGAATTTCCCATGCACGGGTATTCCGAATCACCGCTTATTGACGGGGATATGGTATTTTTCATGCCTGGAGGAAAGGACACAAACGTAGTGGCATTAAACCGGTTTACAGGCAAGATCATCTGGATCTGTAAAGGAAAAGGTGAAAGACCGGCCTACAACTCCCCTTTACTGGTTAAATACGAAGACCGATCATTGCTCGTGGTGTTTTCAGCTTACTCCCTGCTTGGCATAGATTCCAAAACAGGTGAACTTCTCTGGACCCATCAGCAGGTAAACACCCCTCCCGACCAGAGAAAACTTGGCAATGGCGACACTCACAGTAATACAGTTTGGTATGAGGATGGCGCCATCTATTATATTGCAGGAGATGGTAACGGAGCAGTGAAACTGATGCTTGAAAATAAAGGCAAGTCAGTGAAGCAGGTTTGGAGGAACCCCAGTATCGACAACTACATGGGAGGATTTATCATTAAAGGTGAAAAGATCTACACCTGTTCCGACAGCAGGAAATCCCTGCTCTGCCTTGATTCAAAAACGGGAGCTATTATTGATTCCCTTAAATGCGGAACAGGAGCGATCATTTCAGACGGGAAAATGCTGGTTTATTATACCCAGAAAGGGGATGTAAATCTCATCGATCCTGATAACGGAAGGATGGACATCAAGAGTTTCTTTAAAGTTACAAAAGGCAGTAAGGAACATTTTGCACATCCTGTGATATACAAGGGCATTCTTTATATCAGGCATGGCAAGGCGTTGATGTCTTATTATATTGTGAAGACCGATTAATTTCAGTCTGCGGATGCTCCGGGGAAAGCAAGGCCCCCGGAGCATCCGCAAAAGACCTACCTGAGGATAAAAGGTACAACACAGGCGATTAATCCCGTGAACACCACCACCATCAGGAAAAGATTATACCTTACATTGTAGTTTCCAAGAAGGCTTTCATCGTAATATTTCGAAACATTCTGATCGCGGTACATTGCAATCAGTCCGTTGGTTAGCTTCTCCCTGGTTTGCCTGCCTTTGAGCAATCCTATTACAACAACGATGTTAACCACGATGATCAGGGCTACAAATAAAAACATAACTGCCAGGGTGGAACTTTCAGTCCTCGATTTTTCGACCATTCCTGAGTTCACTGCAAGAGTGATCAGGTTCAGGAGGATTGAGGTAAGAATAAAAATGGTATCGGTCCTGGTGTTCTGATCCAGTTCCTTTGTGATGTGATTATGAACATATTCTATCATGGCTATTGGTTTTTGGTGATTGGTTTTTGGTTATTAGTTTGAGGGATTTTCAAAGTTAAAACTTATTTCTTTCCGAACTTGTTACAATACCCGTCGAGCATTTCGGTTTCAATGCCAAAGTCCTGAATCGGGATAGGTTGCTGAGCTGTTATCTCCGCTGCCATCTTGTCGATATTCTCTTTGGGCTGAAAAAGCGCTGCAACCTGGCTGGTAAGGTCGATGACTTCAAATGAAGGATCGTAATAATTGAGTTCCCATTTACTTACAATGAAACTAACACCCGACTTTTTTGCCAGCTCAGGAAGCTTGTCTTTTATTATTACCATAACAGATGCAACCGAGCCAGTGCTGAATATCATAAGGTGGAGAAGGTGCTGGAACGACATGGCCTGTACCGACAGTTCCTTTATCCTTGCACTGTCATTTACCTTTCTTGCCGAATCAGTCTGCTGGCCCAATTTTACCAGATGCTGTTTAAGCAGGTCGGTCCTTGACCAGGCAAATATAATTGTGCGTGAATCATAGGTTCCGATCTTAATAACCGCTGACTTTTTCTGAGCCATTACAGGTGATGTATTAAATACAAAATATAAAACCATCATGGCAGATGCTGCAATTAAAATGATGCTTTTTAACTTTCTCATTGTTTGTTCCTCCATTTTTCGTGTTTGTTAAAATTGCTTTCCTTTATTCTTTTTTCTATTTTTGGTTTGGCAATATCCCAACGGATATTTTCCGTGGCGAAAGTACATCCGCTAGCAGGGAAACTTTAGAAATACTCTTGTAAATTGATTGTAAAAAGTTTTACAAGAGTTTTACATACAATAACTTATAAAACAACGCAACTTTGTCACAGAACGATCACAGATATTTTTCTGAGCTGAAAAAAAAGATTGTGGCAAAGATGCAGGAGTCATATCCGGGGATAAACCCATCGATTTCAGAATGGAAGGGACAGGAGATAACCGACTTCCAGGAGGAATTGCTGAAAAGCGTTAACGCCCACCTGAGCGAGAAGTGGTTTTATACCCATATGAAGTCGGTCAGCAAATCCCTGCCGAGGATTGATGTTCTGAATCTGTTAAGCAAGTATGCAGGGTATGCCAACTGGGATGATTTTGTGTTTAAGAACCAGGATCTTATCGGGCAATCTCAGAATACCGCAGTTCAGGGTTCAGAAGCTGGAAAGAAAGCTCCCGATACGGCAAACAGGTATTTTTACATCATCCCGCTTGTCACGGTGACCATCGTTTTGATCTTTTTCGGCATGTTCAAGCTTTTCAACACCAGGGAATACAGCTTTTGTTTCTATGATGCCGACACCATGGAACCGATCAAAAATTCAAAAATCGAAGTAAAACTGCTTCTGGATGGCGAATCCCCGGTTACAGGTTTTTGCTCTTCCGACGGAAGTTTTATCCTGAAGACCGATAAAAGCCTGGTCAGGATGGTGGTCAATGCACCATATTATAAAACTGACACCATCACAAGGATTGTAAAAAAACTCAACAGGAATGAAATTGTAAGCCTGCATGCCAATGATTATGCCCTGATGATACATTATTTTTCGAAGATGAAGGTGGATGACTGGGGTAAAAGAAGAAGCAAACTCGAGAGTATGATCGACAACTCTGCAGTAATATACCAGGTTAATACTGACAGGTCGGCTGCTTCGGGTATGGAGATACTCAACCGGGATGAGTTTATCGACAGGATGACGATGCCGGCAGGCAGTTTGAAAAACATCGAAGTTGTCGATACAAAATATCAGAACGGAAAGATCATGGTGTTACGATTCAGGGTTAACGGGGATGAAAAATGAGAAGGATTTTTAAGATACTGCCTCTTGTAATTATCTATTTCATCACGTGTGCAAAGAGCTGCAACGAGAAAGAGGAGCGTACCCTTGAAATGGAAAAGCGGCAAGCCGTGGTTGCCAGAGACAGCATTTCTTCACTGTTTGAAACGGCCCGGCCTGACCAGGCTACATTAAGGGCGTTTGAAGTCACTGCAGGTTTGAAGCTGAAAGACCTGTCAGATTACCTGTCGGTAATGAATGACAGCAATAACGAAAAGGCATTCAGGGAGAAAGCCGGGAAAATGGCTGCGGCACTGTTTGTCGGGGGGAAAGACCTACCTCTTTTTCCAAAGGGGACTATCTTTGATTCCATAAGGGTTGTCAGTCCGCTTGCCAGGGTAAGCGATACATTGTATTCAGGGCAGATCAGCCTTCTTGCATGCCGGGATCTGCAGAGTGCGGTAAAAACAAACACTCCTGCAGCAAGCCGCAGGAGTGTTGATTTCTTTATCGTTAAACAACGAAAAGTGTTCGGAGGAGATACCCTGAGAGTATGGAACGTCCTCTTTGGGAAATTCAGGTAATCAGGATTTTGCTGTCACTTTTCCCTTAATCTGCAGAATAACAGGCTGCTCCCCTGCATTTGTTTTCACAGTGATCGTTTTAGTGAAACTTCCAACGACTGCAGCATTGTATGTTGCCGAGATGGTGACTGATTTTCCCGGGAGCACAGGGTCCTTCGAGTACGACAGGTTCGTACATCCGCAGGAAGCTGTAGCTGAAGCGATCAGAAGTGGTTCATTCCCATCGTTGGTAAGAACAAAAGCGGCAGTACCGGGAGAGTTCTGGATCAGGTCGCCCAGATCACAAACCGTTTTGTCGAATGTTGCAACAGCTCCGTTTGTTTTTGTTTTAGTGGTGGTTTTTTCGGAATTGTCTTTTTGTGTTTCCTGCGAATAAGCACTTAAGCTCAGGCTCAGGATCACAGAAGCGAATACAAATAGCATTTTTTTCATAGGTTTTGGGTTTAAAATTATCAGGTCACAAAGATGGACTGCTTCAGTGAAGTTCCATGTTAAGGGCTTGTAAATCATCGTAAACGAAATGTAAAACTTTGTAAATGAAATGTAAATGCCTCAAATGCTTGAACAAAATCAGTAATTTTACCTGGGTTTGAAAAGCAGCCGGCGGGATTAAATCGGGATTAACCCCCTGGCAAAACCTGAACCCCGGTTTCGACCCAGGGGGGCAGGAAATTTAGCGGGAGAGAATAAACCATCAATGAGGCGACACAAATTAAGATTCGTGGTGTTACTTGGAGCCATCTCCATCCTGGGGATCATCTCGGTGCAGGCGTATTTTCTTGTCAAAGCCTGGAACATCAAAGAGAAACAGTTCAACCAGAGCCTTGTGATCGCATTGAAGACCGTTGCAGAAAAGATCTGCCGGCTTAACCAGACAGCTCCTCCTTACGGCAACCCTGTAAGGCAATTATCCTCAAATTACTTTGTTGTAGATGTCAACAGCACTATTGACGCCAATGTTCTGGAACATTACCTGAAAAGTGAGTTTGAGCGTTTAAATATCAGAACCGATTACGAATATGCAA
>JBAXLI010000051.1:0-29445 GCA_037134895.1 Bacteroidota bacterium | reverse complement strand
GCATCCCGCATCCTGCATCCTGCATCCTGCATCCTGCATCCCGCATCCCGCATCCCGCATCACGCCCTGTAAAACTTCACTGTCCGTTTGAACGCTTCCTCCTTGCTGTATTTGGGTTTGAAGCCGAAATCCTTCACCGCCTTATTCGCTGTAAAGGTAAAATCACTGCAGGTGTAAGTTACTGCGAACCGGCTGAATTTGGGATTTACTTTTTTGAATGGGCGGATGAGCAGGGCCGAAAACTCAGCCATTCCGCCTAATGCATAAGAAACGGGCCTTGGGATCCACAGGTTCTTAGGCCATATCCTGAAACCTGCTGCCTCAACGATGGCGTCGTAGAAATGAAAAAAGTTGGCGGGCTTGGAGTCGGTGATGAAATAAGCTTTCCCCTGAACCTCTTTATTCCCGTCGAGCAGGGCTTTTGCAGCCTGTATATGGGCAACAGCCATATTCCCTGCATAAATATGCTGGGACTTTGCGCTTCCGTCGCCTATCCTCACATAAAATCCGCCTTTGGCCATGTCGACCAGGGAGCCTATATGGAAGGGATCACCTTCGCCCCAGATATCGGCAGGCCTGAGGCTCACCGTTTTCAGACTATCGCAGTTGGCGGCAGAAACAAGCTTTTCGGCCTCACATTTGCTCTGGCAGTACATATTTGGAAATTCCGTTGGATAGGGAAGGCTTTCGTCAACCATGACCAGGGGCTTTCCGCCGAAGATCGCGTCGAGGGAGCTGGTAAAGACAAGCGCTTTCACGCCATCCGCCTTACAGGCATTTATAATATTCGCAGTACCATTGGTATTTACCGAATACACTTCTTCGGGTGGATGAGTTCCCCAGTCGACAATAGCTGCGGAATGCATCACGACATCAATCCCGATGCAGGCTTTATTCACGGCCTCCTGGTCGAGGATATCGCCTTTCACGAATTCAATCCGCGGATCAGCAGGCCCCTTATAATCGGCGGCATCAAATATCCTGAGCCGTTTCAGGGGCAAAGGGGAGTCATTCGAGAGCAATTCCACTATCATGAATTTCCCGAGAAAACCGCATCCTCCGGTAAGTAAAACATTGATCATAGTAAATTCAGGGGTTTAAATTTCGGGCGAAGATAAGAATTCATGCGGAAAAACCGATCCCTGGAGATCTGTAAGAAGACTGGCTATCACTCATTCTTCTGAAGAAAAGCGCTGAGCACCGAAATAAACAAAACCGGCTTTTCGAGATGATGGGAATGGGAAGCATCAGGGAAAACGCAGATCTCTGAGCCCGGAACCAGGCTGTGAAAATAATTGATCGTCTGGTAAGGAGCTTCGTCATATTGTCCGCAGGTAAAGAGGGTGGGGACATTCAGTTGCCCTAGGCGGGAAGTTAGGTCAGCGTTCTTCAGTGTTCCGGTGCATGTGAATTCACTGGGGCCCCACATATAACTGTAAACTTCTTTACCCATCTTCTCGAACGTCCTGTTCAGGCAGGCAGGCCAGGGGTTCAGGCGGCAAAGGTGGAGGTTGTAGTAATAGGTCATGGCATCCTGGTAGGATTGCGAGGTGAACACTCCCAGTGCCTCATATTTGCTGATTGTATCCTGGATTGACTGCGGACATTGAAGCAGCCAGGCTTTCTGGTCGGCGATCCAGCGCGGGCTGCTTAGCAGGGGGCCCGAAAGGGTAAGGCTTTGTATACCCTGAGGATTCATCCGCAGTAAATATTCAACAGCAAGCATCGCGCCCCAGGATTGTCCCAGGATGTGAATTTTTTGAAGATTCAGGGCTTTTCGCACAAGGTCCAGTTCTTCAACAAAACGGGCAACATTCCAGAGGCTGGTATCTGAAGGTTTATCTGAATTCCCGCATCCCAGCTGATCATAAAAGACCACCGGCCGGTTCAGGCCAAGCGAGGCAAGTGTGTCGAGGTAGTCGTGGGGAGCACCCGGCCCGCCGTGGATGGCAAGCAAGGGAATACCCGGTTTGTTGGCGCCTGAGATCCGGTACCATACTTTGCCGCCTGGGACGCTGATGTACCCTTCGGAACTCTGAGCCATGGGTTGTTCCTTCTTTGAATTACATGAGATCAGAATTACAAATAAAAAAAGAAAAAAATTAAATCGACGCATGTAGCTGATTATAAGTACAAAAATACGTAAATTTGAAAGGGACATCGATGAGTGACATTAAAAATATCGCTTTTATAGTGACCGGGATGTATTGTTCCGGTTGCTCTTCCTCTATTGAGAAAGTGATGTTGAAATTACATGGCGTGAAAAACGCAGAGATTGACCAGTCTAATGAAAAAATTCTGATCAATTATGATGCCTCGGTGACCAACCCTGAACACATTATTTCATTTATCCGGAAAATTGGTTTTGATGTAGTTACTGCGAAAACCGAGCTGGCTATTGGCGGACTGCATGATAATGGCGATGCTGTGAACCTCGAGAAAATCCTTAAGGCTCATTACGGGATATTGAAAGCAGCAGTGAATTTTACGACTGAACATGTATTTATCGAATATGTTCCCGGCACGACAAGTGTCTCTGAAATCGTCAAGGTCCTCGCCAAATCAGGCTTTGAGCCGATGCAGGCAGTGGAAGAAGAGGCTGAAGATGTTGAAACTATTTTCAGGGAAAAGGAACTTTCAAGGCAGCGACGCCTGCTTATCCTGGGCATTTGGTTCACGGTCCCTCTGGTCCTTTACAGTATGGCAAGGGATTTTACGAAGAGTGGTTTTGAGTATGACAATTATTTCATGTTGATTGCCGCATCGGTGGTACAGTTTGTCGTGGGCTGGCAGTTTTATACCGGAGCGTTTAAAAGCCTGAGGCTCGGCACTGCAAACATGGATGTTCTGATCGTCCTGGGTTCTTCTGCGGCTTACTTTTCAAGCCTTCTTGTGACTATTGGGGTGATCAGCAGCCCAAACGTTTATTTTGAAACTGGAGCAGCGATCATTACTCTCATACGCCTGGGGAAATATTTTGAATCCAGAGCCAAAGGAAAAACTTCCAAAGCCATCAAGGAGTTGATGGGACTGGCCCCCAAAAAAGCAATTGTTCTTGAGAATGGACTTGAAAAAGAAGTTGAGGTAAATGATGTCAGGGTCGGAGACCTTTTACTAGTAAGGCCAGGCGATAAAGTCCCTGTCGATGGTATCATTAGTGAAGGGCATTCGGCTTTCGACGAATCGATGATCTCAGGTGAGTCAATGCCCGTGAACAAAGGGCCTGGGGATACTATTATTGGAGCCAGCCTGAATCGTTCAGGACTGATCAGGTTTGAGGCAACGGGAACAGGGAAGAATACAACCCTCGCCCAGATCGTCAGGATGGTCAGGGAAGCACAGTCAGGAAAGCCTGCCATTCAGAAGCTGACCGATGAAATCGGAAGATATTTCATCCCTGCAGTGATCTTTATTTCCCTTTTAACTCTCTGCGGATGGCTTGTCGTTGCTGATACAGGATGGGCCAATGCAATGATCAATGCAGTTGCTGTTCTGGTAATCGCCTGCCCCTGTGCCATCGGACTGGCTACGCCTACAGCCATCATGGTTGGCACGTCAAGGGGTGCTGAAAGCGGAATCCTTTTCAGGAATGGTGAAGCTCTTGACCGCGCTGGGCGTATCAATATTATTGCACTGGATAAAACAGGCACCATAACCCGGGGGGAAGCTGTACTAACGGATGTTCTACCTTTCGGGGGGTATACCGAAGCTGAGATTTTACGCCTGTCGGCAAGTGTGGAGGCGGGTTCTGAACATCCGATTGGAAAAGCCATCGTCAAAGCCAGTCAGGAAAAGGGGCTGGCGCTGTCGGAGCAGAGGGATTTCCATGCAGTAAGCGGATACGGTGTTGTTTCATCTGTAGACGGGAAACGCATCCTTCTTGGGAACCAGGCTATGATGCGGTATGGTAATATAGATGCAAATAGTGTCATTGGGGATGTCACCCGACTGCAGAAAGAGGGAAAAACTGTTGTAATGCTTGCTGTCTCTGATCCTGTAGACAACGCAAAAAATGCGATCCTGGGAATTCTTGCAGTGGCAGATACGATAAAACCAGGCTCGAAGGAAGCGATAGCAGAATTGAAAATGCTCGGGATGGAGGTTGTAATGATCACTGGCGACAATCCTGTTACAGCTGAAGCTGTTGCAAAACAGGTTGGAATAGAAAGGGTGATGGCTGAAGTTTTACCTGTTGATAAGGCAAGGGCAATAATAAACTTACGGGAAGGAGAAATTATCAGCGGGATGCATCGTCCGGTTATCGCCATGGTCGGAGATGGGATAAATGATGCACCTGCCCTTGCAGAGGCAGATGTTGGTATTGCATTGGGAACCGGAACAAGCGTCGCGATAGCTGCCGCCGGAATCACCCTGATCAGCGGCGATCTGCGTAATGTGAGCCGGGCAATTTCCCTCTCCAGAGGGACCCTCGATACAATTACTCAGAATCTGATCTGGGCCCTGGTATACAATATCGCCCTCATACCCATTGCAGCATATGGATTACTGAGCCCGATGTTCGCTGCCGGGGCCATGGCATTCAGCTCTGTTTTCGTTGTTTCAAACAGCCTTCGTTTATCTGCGTACAAATTCCAGACATTGACACAACGGAAATCCCTGTGGAACCAGACTATGCTTACACTCCCGAGGATAATTGTACCTGCGGCCGCATTGGCTGTACTCATCATTCTCCCTCTCCTCCTGATGCCGGGAAACATGCAGATCAAGGGGGCGAAGACCGGGAACATGACGCCCCTGCTGATGATGGTAATGGCCATTGCCAATGGAATGGTTGCTATTTCCTATGCCTCCATTCCTGTATTTCTGATCGCATTTATTAAAAAAAGAAAGGACTTACCATTTACCTGGGCTATTTTTCTGTTCGGGGCGTTTATCCTGGCCTGCGGAACTACGCATTTTATGCACATTATAGGACTTTGGTGGGAAGTAAACTGGTGGCAGGCTTTAGTCGATTCAATATGTGCGATCGTATCACTCGGCACAGCGATCGTCGTATGGCCTATTCTGCCTAAATTGTTATCGTTGCCAAGTCCGGCACAACTAAAAAATCTGAATACCCAGTTGCAGAATGAAAAGTCCAACCTTGAAAATACTCAGCGCGAATTACGCAAAGCCTATGAAAATATTGAAAAGAAAGTACTTGAACGAACAAGGGAACTTACCCTTGCAAATGAAGCTCTGCAACACGAGATAAGGGAACATAAGCGCTCAAAGGAAGAAATTGACATGTTGAATAAGGAACTTGAACAGAGAGTGCAGCAAAGGACCTCCCAGCTCGAAAATGCAAACAGGGAACTTGAATCATTTTCATATTCCGTTTCTCATGATCTGAGAGCCCCTCTGAGAAGCATAGATGGCTGGAGTCTTGCCCTGGTCGAAGATTACTATGAGCAACTTGGAAACACCGGAAAGGAATATGTTGACAGGGTTAGAAATGAAACCCAGCGTATGGGCCAGTTGATCGACGACTTGCTTAAGTTATCAAAAGTCACGAGACTTGAACTGAAAATCAGCAGGGTTGATTTATCGGCCATGGCTTTAATTATCGTAAACCGTTTGACAGAAACCTACCCCGGGCATCATGCCGAGATCATTATCGAACCCGGGATTGATGTTAAAGGCGATCAGCAGTTACTGGAGATCGCTATAACCAACCTGTTTGATAATGCAGTTAAATTCTCTATGAAAAATCCAAAAGCAAGGATCGAATTTGGGGGAACCTTGCTTGATGGCAAAATGACATATTATATTCGGGATAATGGAGTCGGTTTTGATATGGTTTATTCGAAAAAACTTTTCGGAGCTTTTCAACGTATGCACAAACAAACCGAGTTTCCTGGTAGCGGTATTGGACTGGCAACAGTGAAGCGAATCATTAACAGGCATAATGGGCAGATCTGGGTGGAATCAATACCTGATCAGGGAACTACATTTTATTTTACAATTCAATAAAATATCATGGAAACAAAGACAATCCTTCTGGTTGAAGACAATCCAAGCGATATTGCTTTGACCAAACGTGCGTTTGAAAAAGAAAGGATCTCAAATGAATTAACCGTAGCGGAGAATGGTCGCGAGGCCCTGGATTATCTTTTCGGGACAGGTAAATATGCAGGAAGGGACACCTCCGTACAACCCACTTTTGTGCTTCTTGACCTCAATCTTCCCTTGATTGACGGATTGGAAGTTTTGCGACAGATTCGTTCTCATGAATTAACACGGAGACTGCCGGTTGTCGTTCTAACTTCTTCGAAGGAAGAACAGGACATAGCGGCAAGTTATGATCTGGGCGTAAACAGCTACATCAGAAAACCTGTTGATTTTTTAAGATTTACCGAGGCTGTTAGACAGCTGGGTTTGTACTGGCTCGTAATCAATGAACCACCACCAACAAAATGAAATGTATGGCGAAGCGACTGAATATTCTTCTCATCGAGGACAATGAAAATGATGCATTGCTGGTAATCCGTCAGTTGGAGAAATCAGAATATGCTATTCATGTAATCCGGGTTGAGACTGCAGATGAGATGTCGTCTGCTCTTGCAGTCAGTAACTTTGACATTGTGCTATCCGATTACAGCCTTCCGCAGTTTAATGCGATGAAAGCCCTGCAGATTCTGCAAAGCAGCGGGAAAGACATTCCCTTTATTGTCTCTTCCGGGACTATTGGGGAAGAGACAGCAGTTCAAATGATGAAAGCCGGGGCCCAGGATTATATTATGAAGGACAACCTTACAAGACTTGTTCCTGCAATTGAAAGAGAGCTTTCTGATGCACAGACCAGGAGGGATCATAAACTTTCTGAGCAGATTCAAAAGGTTCTTTATAATATTTCCAATGCGGTTGTTAGTGACGGAAGTTTCCATGATCTGATGGTTGTTATCAGACAGGAACTTGGTACACTGGTCGACACTACGAATTTTTACATTGCCTTCTATGATGAAAATACCGGACTTTTAAGCTCACCATACGGAGAGGATAAAAATGATTTTCTTCCGACCTGGCCAGCCAAAGGTTCTCTCACCGGGATGGTAATAAGTCAGAATAAGCCTTTGCTTACCAAAAAGGATCTGACTCTGGAATCGCATGAAAGAGGCGAACTGGAGTTGATAGGAACAACTGCCGAATGCTGGCTTGGTGTACCGTTAAGGGAAGGAGAGAGGGTTACAGGAGCATTTGTTGTTCAAAGTTACGACAACCCGAATGCCTACTCGCTTAGGGATGTTGAAATCCTTGAATTCATTTCGCATCAGCTGAGTCTTGCCATTCAGCGAAAAAAATCTGAAACGAATCTCCAGGCTGCTCTGGTCAAGGCACAGGAATCAGACCGGATGAAATCGGCTTTTCTCGCAAACATTTCCCACGAGATCCGCACTCCTATGAATGCCATTATCGGCTTTTCGGGAATGCTGAATGATGCTGATACCGATAATGAAATCCGCGAAAATTTTACTAAGATTATCAATGACAATTGCCAGCAACTGCTCAGCATTATTGATGATCTGGTGGATATTTCAAAGATCGAAATAGGAGAGATCTCACTTGATTATTCTGATGTTTGTCTTAATTCCCTGATGGATGCTCTGTTTCATACATATGCTGTAAAAGCTGAAAAAAAAGGATTGGTACTGTTTGTCTCGAAAGGCCTTAATGAAAGCGAAAGTTGTGTAAAAGCTGATCTTGGAAAGCTAAGGCAGGTCATGGATAATCTGCTTACCAACGCCTGGAAGTTCACCTCAGAGGGGAGCATTGATTTTGGATATCAACTTGTAAATGATCATTTGGAATTTTTTGTGAAAGATACCGGGATCGGCATTCCGCCTGAATACCACGAATCTATTTTTGAAAGATTCATGAAAGTTGAAAAGCACATGTTTTCGATTTATCGTGGCACCGGTCTTGGACTCGCAATCTCCAAAGCCTTTGTTAATACTTTCGGAGGAGATATCCATGTAATTTCAGCCCCGGAAAAAGGATCTGAATTTATTTTCACCATGCCTTATCAGCCTGTTAAAAGTTTGAACAGGCCTGTCATAAATAAAGGTATTCTTCCTGCTGACTATTCAGGAAACACCATTTTGATTGTAGAAGATGAAGAAGATAATTTCAAATTCCTTGAGATCATCCTGAAAAAATCAAATTTGAATATACTGCATGCCTGGGATGGAAATGAAGCGATTAAAATGGCGATGGATCATCCCGAAGTCTCGCTTATCCTTATGGATTTTAAACTTCCCGATCTTACTGGGGAAGAGGTGACAAGGAGAATTTTATCTCAGAGACCTGAAGTTAAGGTTGTAGCCCAAACTGCATATGCTTTTTCCAAAGACAAAGAGAAAGCCAGGCTTGCTGGTTGTGTCGATTATATTACCAAACCAATAAAAAAAGACAATCTTTATTCAGCTTTGAACAAGTACCTTTATTCAAGCTGATTCCAATTCTGATTGCTTCGATACTGCGGTTTGCAGGATGCGTGAAATTATGCAGTTTTTTCTTTGACAACTTATTTCTCCCGGAATTACTGGAATCGATGGTTTTGTCAATTCTAATTTTTATGTTTGCATGCCAAAATAAAATATTATGAAATCAGGAGTTAAAAAATTCTACACATGGGCCATTCTCATAATTCTGGTGGTCTTTGCAGTATTTATATACTGGAAATATTTTTTCACTTACAGCGAAGGGAACAGGGCAGGACTTCTTCAGAAGTTCTCATATCGCGGCACTATCTTTAAAACCTGGGAAGGGGAGATGATCCTGAGCAGTGTCAAGAGTAGCCAGAATGTGGCCCTGGCGTCTGAAAAATTCAATTTCTCAGTCCTTGAAAAATCTGTTGCCGATCAGCTTTCACATCTTGAAGGACAATTCGTGACCGTTCATTATAAGGAAAAGAACGGAAAATTGTTCTGGAGGGGAGATACAGAGTATTATGTCGACAGTGTAACACTGGTAAAAAATCAATAGAAAATACTTTAACATGGAACCGGTTTTGAGATTTCAGCGGAATGACCTGATGGATTTCGTCATCCGTTACATGACCCGTTTAGGGGTGTCGCAGGAGGATGCAAAAATTGTTGGCAGGGTGCTTATCTGCGCCGACATCAGGGGAGTTGAATCCCATGGAATGCAGCGCCTGGGATCATATTACGGCAGCAGGATCAGCAAGGGATGGATGGATCCCAAAACCCCGTTTAAAATTGTGACTGAAACTCCATCGACAGCTCTGATCGATGGGGGGAACGGCCTCGGACAGGTTGTTTCGCATAAGGCAATGCGCATGGCTATCAACAAGGCAAAAGCCTCGGGCATCAGTGCGATCACTGTAAAGAACAGCAACCACTATGGCATCGCAGGGTTTTATGCCATGATGGCTCTGAAAGAAGGAATGATCGGGCTCAGCCTGACGAATTCCCAGCCACTGGTAGCTCCGACTTATGGCAGGACAGCTGTTTTAGGAACCAACCCAATTGCCCTGGCGGCTCCTTCGGGAAAGCATTATCCTTACCTGCTCGATATGGCCACTTCGGCCGTTTCGTACGGGAAGATCCAGATCTATGAAAAAAAACATGAACATATCCCGATAGGATGGGGGATCGATGAAGACGGACAGGTTACCAATGATCCTTCAAAGATCAAACCCGGCGGGCACGGAGCCTTGCTTCCGCTTGGAGGGATGGATGTCACTGCGGGATATAAAGGTTTCGGCCTTGCCTTACTGGTCGAGGTATTGTGTTCCATGCTTTCGGGAGGCAATTTTCTTACCCAGGTTGGAGGTCCTGGAAAACCTGATCCCACCGGCGTTTCGCACTTTTTCATGGCCATCAACATTGAAGCCTTCCGTCCGCTCCTGGATTTCAAAGATTCAATGGACAGCATGATCGAAATGATCAAGAATTCTCCTATCGCCGTTGGCCGGGATGAGATCCTGGTCGCCGGGGAAAAGGAATTCGATTATGCGAAATACAACGAAAAACACGGTGTTCCACTGATCAAACCCATCGTTGACGATCTCAGGAAAGATGGCGAAAAAGTGGGAGTGACGTTTGATTGCCCGGTGGTGAGGGAAGACTAATACGGGAAATCGGTATCTTTGAAGGCAATATTCGATATCATGGAAAAAAAGAAAATAAATCCTTACCTCCCCATCTGGTTTGCTCTTGTAATGATTGCCGGCATACTTCTGGGATTCTGGTTAAATACACATTCATCAGGTTTTGGCCTTTTCAGGAGCCAGGGTTCAGGGAAACTGAACCAGGTTCTCCAGTATGTTCAGAAGAATTATGTTGACACCATCGGCAAAAACAGGCTTGAAGAGAAGGCGATCACAGGGCTGCTCGAAGGACTTGATCCGCATTCAACCTATATCAGCACTGAGGAATTTCATGATGCCACAGATCCCCTGCTTGGCAGCTTTGAGGGGATAGGCGTTCAGTTCAGGATCGAGAACGATACCGTGACAGTGATATTGCCAATCGCAAACGGACCATCGGATAAGCTTGGCATAAGAGCGGGCGACCGTATTGTTAAAATCGAAGGCAAGAACGTGGCGGGGATCAAGATCTCGAATAACGATGTCATGCGGAAGCTTAAAGGCCCCAAGGGGACAGAGGTGAAAGTGAGTATCTTCCGCAGGGGCATGAAGGGTCTTATCGATTACACCATCACCAGGGATGTGATCCCTACCTACAGCATGGATATTGCTTATATAGTTGAACCTGGTATCGGGTATATCAAGCTGAATAATTTCTCGGCCACGACCCATGATGAATTTCATTCTGCGCTTGAACAACTGAAGGCAAACGGGATGAAAAAACTAATCCTCGACCTTCGCTCGAATGGTGGTGGTTACCTTACCGCTGCTGTTGATGTGGCGGATGAGTTCCTCCCTAAAGGAAGGATGATCGTATATACCAAAGGAGCAAATCATAGCAGGGAGGATTATTATTCCGACGGAAAAGGAGTGTTTGAAAACGGCCCTCTGCTTGTGATGATAGATGAATTTTCTGCTTCAGCAGCAGAGATTGTGACAGGGGCTATCCAGGATAACGACCGCGGAACTGTCCTGGGAAGAAGGTCCTTCGGCAAGGGCCTGGTGCAGGAGCAACTGAACTTTAAAGACGGAAGCGCCCTGAGGCTTACTGTGGCACGTTATTACACCCCGAGCGGCCGCTGCATCCAGAAACCGTATAAAGAAGGCCTGGATAAGTATAACAGCGATTATTACCACAGGTTCCTTAACGGGGAACTGGAGCATCCCGACAGCATCAAATTCCCTGATTCACTTAAATTCAAAACCTCATCGGGGAGAATTGTTTACGGGGGAGGTGGCATCATGCCTGATATCTTTACTCCCATTGAAAAGGACTCTACCCTTAAGTTTTATAACCTGGCCGTGAACAAGGGACTGATATACCAGTGGTCCTTTGATTATACCGATAAAAACAGGGCTTCCCTGAACCGCTTTAAAAATGTGGATGATTTTGAGAACGGATTTAAAGTGAGCGAGGGCATGTATTCGGAATTCCTGGCCTATGCCCTTAAAAAGGGGCTGAAGCATGAAGGACTAAACCTTTCTGAAAGTGATGCCAGGACGAAGGTCCTGATCAAAGCATACATAGGGCGGAATGTTCTTGATAACGAAGGATTTTATCCTATCCTGAATTCAATTGATCCTGGATTTTTGAAAGCCGTTGGCGTCATCAAGAATCAATCTAAATAATTTCTTTTTTGATCTGATCTGTCGTATATTTGCAGCATTAAACCTAAAAAATATTTAATATGGTACACGAACTTCCGAAACTTCCATATGCATGGGATGCATTGGAACCTTATATTTCAAAAACCACCATTGAGTATCATTATGGCAAGCACCACCAGGCTTATGTTAACAATCTGAATAAGCTGGTTCCCGGCACCGAGTTTGAGAATGCCAGTCTTGAAGATATAATCCGCAAAGCTTCCGGCGGAATTTTCAATAACGGGGCACAGGTTTGGAACCACACCTTTTACTGGAACTGCCTGAAACCCCAGGGCGGAGGCGAGCCAACAGCAGCACTTGCAGAGGCGATCAATAAAAGCTTCGGTTCTTTCGGGGATTTCAAAGAGAAATTCTCAACCGCAGCTGCAACCCTGTTCGGATCAGGCTGGGCCTGGCTTATAAAAAAGGAAAACGGAGAACTCGGGATAGTGCAGGAAAGCAATGCCGGCAATCCCCTGAAAGGCGGCGCAAGCCCAATCCTGACCTGCGATGTATGGGAACATGCCTATTACATCGACAAGCGTAACGCCCGCCCAGATTACATTGCAGATTTCTGGAAACTCATTGACTGGTCAGCAGTAGCCTCAAGGCTGTAGGCTTCGATGTTATTGAGTTTTGGGTAATGGGTTTCAGGCATTAAACCCTGTCACCCTGTTACTCTGTTACCTTGTTACCCTGTTACCCTGTTACCCTGTTACCTTGTTACCTTGTTACCTTATTACCTTGTTACCTTATTACCTTGTTACTCCACGGTAACTGACTTGGCCAGGTTACGGGGTTGGTCAACATTGCAGTCACGCATGACGGCTACGTAATATGATAGCAGCTGCAATGGGATGGTAGCGAGCAGGGGAATGAACATCTCCTCTGTATCAGGAATTTCGATAAAATGTGAGGCCAGCTTTTTCACACTTTCATCCCCTTCGGTGATGATGGCAATGATGTTTCCTTTGCGGGCACGTACTTCCTCGATATTCGAAAGGACCTTTTCGTAAATACCGCGTTTTGGTGCAATGAAAACAACAGGCATCTCCTTGTCGATGAGGGCGATAGGTCCGTGCTTCATTTCAGCCGCAGGGTAACCTTCGGCATGGATGTATGAAATTTCTTTCAGTTTAAGTGCGCCTTCAAGGGCAACCGGAAAACTGTAGCCTCGGCCGAGGTATAGCGCGTTGGTACGGGCTTTGTATACATTGGCGATCTTCTTTATTTCATCGGCTCTTTCCAGTATCCTCTCCACTTTTGACGGGATCAGTCCGAGTTCAAGCCTGAGCTTATGCAGCATCGACTCGGGAACAGTGCCCTTCTTTTCTGCAATCAGCAATCCCATCAGGGTCAGAACCACGACCTGGGCTGTAAATGCTTTGGTGGAGGCCACCCCGATCTCCGGACCGGCATGGGTATATACCCCTGCATGGGTTGCACGGGCTATAGAGGACCCTACAACATTACAAATTCCAAGAACAGTCGCTCCTTTTGATTTGGCTAATTCGATGGCTGCAAGAGTATCGGCCGTTTCACCTGATTGTGAAATGGCAATGATCACGTCTTTTTCATTGATCACGGGATTCCTGTACCTGAATTCTGAAGAATACTCAACCTCAACCGGGATGCGGGCAAGATCTTCAATGATATACTCGCCTACAAGTCCGGCATGCCAGGATGTACCACAGGCAGTGATAATGATGCGATCAGCATTCAGTATCTTTGGAAGGTAGTCACTGATCCCGCCCAGGGTCACTGCATCCTGGTCGAGGTGCAGCCTCCCTCTCATGGAATCCATGATTGAATGCGGCTGTTCAAAGATCTCCTTCAGCATAAAATGGGCGAACCCTCCTTTCTCAATTGCTGAAAGGCTCATTTCGAGTTTCTGGATATAAGGTGTTCTTGCCTGGTTGCGTACAGTCCTCATTTTGAGTTCCTGGTTGCGTTCGATGATGACGATCTCCTCATCATCCATAAACACCACGTTATTGGTATATTCAATTATAGGTGTTGCGTCGGATGCTACGAAAAACTCATCCTTGCCTACACCGACAACCATCGGACTACCTTTTCGCGCAGCTATGAGTTTATCGGGGTGGTCCTGTGAAAGGACAACGATGGCGTATGCGCCAATAACCTGGGTGAGGGCGATACGTACCGCCTCTTCCACCGGCACATTCTCATTTTGCTGAATATCTTCGATGAGGTGTACGAGGACTTCGGTATCGGTATCGCTTGAAAATTCGAAGCCGCGTTTCTGAAGTTCCTTCCGCAGTACCAGGTAGTTCTCAATGATCCCATTATGGATCAGGGAAAGGTGTTTGCTCTGGGAGAAATGCGGATGGGCATTCACCTGGTTTGGCTCGCCATGCGTGGCCCATCGTGTGTGGGCCATGCCTATGGTTCCTGTGAGATCCTGTCCTTCGACAAATTTCTCAAGGTCGGAAACCTTACCCTTGCACTTCCATACATTCAGACCATCGTTAACAAGGCAAAGGCCTGCACTGTCATACCCCCTGTATTCAAGCCTGTGAAGGCCTTTCATCAAAATGGGATAAGCCTGTTTCGGACCGAGGTACGCAACTATTCCGCACATAATAATTTTTTTATGTTCAAAGATAGTAAAAAAGAATAAAAAAACTTAATTCAGCAGGGTGTATGTTATCTGAAGCCTGAACCTGGAGGGGGTAGCGCCGGGAATGATTGGTTTATAGCCGTTTATCATTACGCGGTTGGGGTAAATAATGCTGTTCAGAGGATTATTTACCTGGATGTACAGTTCCCGGTTAACAGGATAATAACCTGAGATCAGTTTCTGGATATGCCTTGTGAGGCGGAAGTAATATGAGCGGGTTGATGTATTGTATCCGCCGCCAAAATAGCTTGAGCCTTCGCTTTCGTCGATGACTGAGCCCACGTATCCGGCGCTGTCACGGAGAAGGATGAGGCGGGAGGGAGGGCCAAGGCTAGTGTCAGTCTGGGGGTTCTCTAAAAACAGCAGGGCATCATTGATGGCAACTTTGCTGTTTTTTGCAAAGTTCATCATGTATGGCATCCTGAACTTGATGCGTGTACCTCCGAGCCCTTGCAGATAAAGCATGTTCTTGCCAAGAAGGGTGTCACGGTTTATAACCTGCTGCCTGAGTTCCTGAGTAGCATTGATGTAATTGTTATGATTAATATGAAGAAACCTGGCACAACCTGTATTTATCAGGAAGGGATAGCTGAGAGAATCAGTGGTCTGGTTGTGGAAGTAAAGGATCATCTTGGAGATTTTGTCGGAGATGTCAAAATTCAGCAGTGCCCCCCCGTTATTTATCTCCTGGGTTTCAATATACAGACCTTTCATAAATGCATTGAACATGGCGGTGGTTGCGTATACTGAAGGCGGACCATAAAGCAGTTTGTTGGCCAGGTAATTTGTGTATTTGGTCAGGTTGATCCTTACATGTGCTGCATAATTGAATTGTCCTACCTTCACGCTGTCTCTTGGTTTGGGCTTGAAGGTTGTCTCCGATAACAGGTTAGGAAAGACCTGGAGATTCTGATTCGAAAAATATCCTGAATCTATATGCAGGTCCTGTGAAACCTCATAAACACGTACTTTCTGCTGATAGGTCGTATCACCGTAATAACCTGAGTAATAAAGCATCAGCACAAGTGAGTCGGCAACCGGATTGACCCCGAAATCCACAGATGAGGAAGATGGTTGAACCTGTGTATATAAACTTATGGTTGAATTCCCGAATACAGGGTCGGCTAAACTGCCGAGTGAAAGAGCTGAACAGTTGCTTGTGGCAATAGAGTCAACGCGTTCGGAATAAGCAATGACTGTGCATGTATCTGTTGTTTTAACCTTGATCGTATCGCTTGGAGGAAGCAGGTCAATACCTATCTCGTAAGGATCTTTTTTACATGAAAAAAGAATCAGGACGGCCAGCAGAGAGAAAACCAGGGTAAATAGAAGAAAGTGTTGTTTTGAGTTCAAGGCAGTAAAAGATCTTGCGGTTAATCAACTGAAACAGGCTCAGCAACAAGCACTTCATCATAGAAATCTGAAAATGCATCGATATACTTGTCCATCGGCTGAAAACTCAGGAATGGCTTATCTGTGCTTTTCACATATTCCATAATTTCAGGGTTAACTGAGGGTGATCCCGCTATAACCCCGTCGGAGAAATCTATTGCTGACTTCATAAGACTAACGAAGTTTGCCGCTTTATAGTGTTTAAGGTCCTTCGCATTTATTCCGTCAAGTTTAACTTTTTCGGCGAAATTCTTGTTCATGCTTTCAGGAAAGTCGTCGTCATAGAGGGAAATAATGATCTTGGTGTCAGTGAAAAGTGGGTTTTCACTATAGGCCTTTTTGATGTAAAGCGGCACCAGACTGGTCATCCAGCCGTGACAATGAATAATGTCGGGCCCCCAGCCGAGTTTTTTAACCGTTTCTATAACTCCTCTTGAGTAAAAAATCGCCCTTTCGTCATTATCATTGAAGAATTTGTTATTCTTATCGTGGAAGGTGTACTTTCTCTGAAAATAGTCTTCATTATCAATAAAATAGATTTGCATCCTCGCCTGCTGAATAGAGGCGACTTTAATAATCAGCGGATGATCAGTATCGTCGATAATGAGATTCATCCCTGATAAGCGTATGACTTCGTGTAGCTGGTTGCGTCGTTCGTTGATGTTTCCGTAGCGGGGCATGAATGTGCGGATCTCTCTTCCCTTCTCCTGGATACCCTGAGGAAGATAACGCCCGATCATTCCCATATGGCTGTCTTTGAGGTATGGCGTGATTTCCTGTGTAACAAAAAGAACTTTTGTTTTTTCCATGTTTTCAGTTGATTTTTTTATCCTGATTCAAAACCGGCTGCAAAGATACTAAAAATTTTTTAGATAATTTCCAAGCGTTTAGCCTAAAATAATGATTCTTATTGTATTAAATATTTTTTTTTAAAAAGCATATCACTTTTGGCTTCTTGGCGGATTAAGTGTAAGAAAAGAAAGGAGGTCAGGGTGGATACAAGCTGACAGATAGAGCTGGAAAATACAAACAGGATTATTTGGATCGGGAACCGGCCTTCCCATACATACAGACCGGCGGAACTCCTCCCCGCAGAAAGAGAGGGAAAACAAAATATAACCTGAAAGCCATGAAAAAAATTATTACCATCTGTTTTTTAAGCATTATCATGCTGACCGGAGCTGTACAGTCCGGAAAATCAAACACTCTTAACGCAAACCCCGCAGCTGCAGCTGCTTATGCTGTATGGATCAAGATTACGATCAACTTCCACCGCCCCAAGATGCAGTGCCAGTCAGGCTTCGGCATCTGCCTGGATTTTGAAGCCGGATTATCAAAACCATACGGAGCCGGCTTATGCCCGGTACAGGCAAGGATCAATGCAGCCGGACAACTTGAGTTATCAGTCACCCAGGAGGATCTGCTGAAGTACGAGAACGGATTTGCACTTCCGTATTTTAAGAACGAAACCCTCACGATCGAAGACCCCCACACATTTTCGGATGCTGTGACAAAACAACTCGGCTCAGATCGCCAGATCACCATAAAGCCCGGCTCATATCCGGTGGAATTCGATGCCGCTGCACGCACCTACACTGTAAAATTTACATTTTAATTCATATCCGGGTTCCCGCGGATCCCATGATCTGCGGGAACCTTGTAAAAAGCAAGTCAATGATCAGCAAACAAACCTTATTAATTGCAGCAGTCTTCATTGTACTCACTTCCTGCAAACAGGCCCTGATGAAAAAGTACGGTGTAAGCAAGCCGCAAATCGAAAGCCTGGAATCGGTGAGAAAATCGATTAACGGTTATTCCCGCGGATATGATTCCTGCCTTTGCGTCTTCAGGGATTCCTCGGCACTTGTCGACTGGTTCCGGAACACCGGCCTTCCGGGGCGTTCATTGTTTTTCAATTCTTCAGGGTACAGGATCATTACCCAGGACTCGGCATTTTGTTCAGGTGTTGAAACTGAATTTGCAGGCAATCTCAGGCCAGGACTGGCCTTAAGGATCGATTCCCTGACACATTTTGAAAAGCTCAGGAAAAGCATATATCCCATAGGGGAAAAGGTAAAGCTTGATCCGGCATTATACGATTATACCTGCGTGATTTTCTGGGCAAAATTTATGGGCAGGATCAATGAAGCAAGTTTTGCTATTGCAGCATCGGCAATGAGTTCTAACGCCGGCAGGACCGGTAAAGTCAATTTCATCTTTGTATGTATGGACATCATGAATTTCTGGGGTGTGTCGGGTGATATGATACGAACAAATACGGGCATTCGCTGATCTTCGGGTTGCCATGATTAAGATCAAATCTAATGAAACAAGGGTTGAACCGGGTCTTCCCGGTTTTATTGCTTTCAATAATGCTCTTCACCCGGTTGGCTGCACAGGACTTAAGCTGGGATCCTGCCCTGCATTCCCTTGTCTTCAAACCGCATCTGCCGCGCCTCAGTGGCCGGTACAGCCTGAATAATGAGCTTTCGTACAGCGTCGCCGTCACAGGATATTCTTCTGTCAATGAAACTAAGGACAGATCGGCCTTGCAACTTGCTTTTTATCAGACGCTAAAATATAAATTCACTTTCTCATCCAGGCGCTTTCATCTTTCACATGACCTCACTCATGACCTGGGGCTGCTTTATTATATCGACAGCATAAGCAAATTTCAGACTGATGAGAATACCCTGATAACAAGACTTTCTTACGACGCTTCAGGCTTCCTGCAGTTCATGGCATCTTCAATTCTGAAAACCAGGATATTCAATGCCTGGGATATTGCGACCGCACAGGATGGCTCACAGCTAAGGACCCTGAGTTCTTCTTTCCTGACGCCTCTTATTTGTACTTTTTCCTGCGGATTTGGATTCATTTTGCCTAAAACCGGTATACTCGATATTGGTGTCAGTTCAGCCAAACTTACCTACGTTTATGACCGCGGCATATTCGAGAAAACAGGACTTGAACAATTTTACGGAGTGGCCCGGGGGAAAAGAAGTTGTTTTGATTACGGATTAAGTCTTCACCTCCTGATCGACAGGGCCCTGGGAAGCAGGCTGCATTGGAACCTCGACCTGCTTCTCGTAAAGGCCGCCAACGTATCTCCGGATGTTAGCCTGAAGAATTTGTTTGCATACAGGATCAACAGGTTTTTGAAGACCAGCCTTCAGACAAAACTTTTTTATGATGAGGATGTAAGCAGGCAACTTAAAATGGAAAACCTGCTCTCAATCGGTTTTGATTTTCACCTGTGAAAATTCTAACAGGAGATTCTCCCGCTGGTAAAAAATTGTAATTTTGTGCACTCGTTTTACTAACCTGCTCTCTCTTATGTATAAGATATCAAAACACCCCATTCTTGATATTCCCGAACCGGGAAAAGTCAGTTTTACTTTCGAAGGAAAGACCATCACAGGGGAAAAAGGATTTACCATCGCAGCCGCACTTCACCAGGCAGGATTCCCTGTCCACAGCCATAGTCTTAGAAACCGTGAACGCAGCCTTGAATGCGGTATTGGTAAATGCGGAGCCTGCGAGATGCTTGTCGACGGACAGATCAAACGGATATGCATAACCAGGGTCGATGGGGTAAATGAAGTTCAGGAGATCCCATCCGGTTACGAACCCGATCCCGTGGATGTGAAGAAAGATACTCCCATCAAAGTTTACAAAACGAATGTTGCCATCATCGGGGCCGGTCCGGCCGGACTGGCAGCCCGTGAAGAGCTGAACAGGCACAGGGTCGATTCCATTGTAATCGACAATAATGACAAGATAGGCGGACAGTTCCTGATGCAAACCCACCAGTTTTTCTTCTTTGAAAAGGAGAAGAAATTCGGGGGCATGAGAGGTTTCGATATTGCGCGCACACTGGCCGGTGAGGATCATGAAGGAATTTTTCTGAATTCAACGGTATGGGACATACTTGAAGGAGGGCGGATTGCGGTTAAGAATATTCTTACCGACGAGATCTATTATGTTGACAGTGAGTACCTCATTGTTGCAACCGGGGCGGTTCCTTTCATGCCTACTTTCGAAAACGACGATCTGCCGGGTGTTTTCACTGCCGCCGTGGTCCAGAAGATGATGAACAACGAGTTGACACTGCTGGGTAAGAATGTCCTTACTGTAGGAGCCGGCAATATCGGGTATCTTACATCATACCAGCTGATGCAGGCCGGGGCCAGGGTTAAAGCTATTGTCGAGGCCATGCCGGGTGAAGGCGGTTTTCCGGTCCAGGCAAACCGTGTCAGAAGGCTGGGCATCCCCATCCTAACATCACATATCCTGCTCAAGGCAATCCCGAATGAAGCTCATGACGGTATCGTTGGAGCCGTTGTAGCAGAATGTAAAAACTTCAAGGCAGTACCGGGCACCGAGAAGGTGATCGACGGCATAGATGCTATAAACATTTGTACAGGACTGGTTTGTGACGACCAGCTGCTGATCAAGGGGAATGAGATCTTTGGCAGAAAATGTTTCGGGGCAGGCGACGCCATAAGGATCGGTGAGGGGACAAGTGCCGTATTGAGAGGGCAGCAGGTTGCTTACGATATCCTGCAGGAAATGGGAGAACGCTTCGACTATGATAAATTCCTTTCCATATCAAAGGAGTATATTGATTCACAGCAACATCCACTCAGGGTGATCGAGGAAGCTGCAATGCCATCCGCAGAAAGGAGAAATGAAAAAGGATTTGTCCTGATCGACTGCCTGTATGGATTTGCCTGTAATCCCTGTGCTTTTTCATGCCCGAACGGGGCTATCACCAAGTCATCTACAAGTACCGTTCCGGAAATAGATTTTAATAAATGTACGGGCTGTATGGACTGCGTTTTCCAGTGTCCCGGACTGGCTATTTTCGGATATAATTTCAAGAAAGACTGGCTGTTCCTACCAATAGAATATGAAGCACAGGAAAAGTCAGAATGTTTCCTGGTCGATAATAATGGCATGAAGTTAGGGGAGGGGATAGTCGAAAAAATCCTCAGAAAACCTAACAAAACAAATATCGCAAGGGTGAAGGCAACCGATCTTCACGGTGACGACCTTGTTAGGGTAAGGGGATTTATTGTAAAAGAGAATTATCCGGAACCAATAGATTTTAAGCCTCACAAGCATGAGTCGGACGAACCTGTATATGTTTGCCATTGCGATGATGTGACACTTGACGAGATCATGGATGTGATAGGTGAGCGAAAATTCATTTCAGTTGATGAGGTAAAACATACTACCCGCCTTGGTATGGGAGCCTGCCGAGGGAAACGATGCATTAAACGATTGAAAACCCGATTGGCGGGAACCGGAATAAGTATTGTGGGAGAACCAACACCCCGGGGCCCTCTTTCCAACCAGGTTTCCATGGGTGAGCTTTATCCCAGGAACGTTCACGAACAGGTCATCACTGAAATAAACGGGAAAAAAACACGAAAAGTAAAGGTTGCTTCCCTGATTGCCGGAGGAGGGATCGGGGGAAGTGCGCTGTTTCGTTATCTTGCTGAAGCGGGCATGGAACCTGTATTGCTGAATTACGGCAGGGGAGCTTCCTGGAGGAATATAGCAGGAGGGCGTCCGAACTTTTCAGTACCTGAATTAAGCGATATCGCTAACAACAACCTTGAGATCTTTAAAGACCTGCAGAAGATCCATAATATTGATTTCAGGCCGATTTTATATGTGACATTTGCTCATGACGAGCAGATGTACCGGGCACTTGAGGCATCCATGTCATGGTCTGACGCCAGGATGGTTGAGCCTAAGGATTTTCAGAGAGAAATATCACCGAGGTTAAATTCCTCCATGACGAATTATTCAGCTGCCCTGATCACGAAGAACTGCTGGCAGGCTACCCCGGGAAGGGTGATTGACCTGATCAGGAGGATTGGGATAGAACGAGGGGGAAAGGTTGAGGAGGATTGTCGCCTGGTCGATGTATGCAAAGAAGACGGCCATTACAAGGTATTGGTAATGAACCATGAAAGGGAGTATGTTGAATATGAAGCCGAAGTTTTCATCAATGCTCTCGGTCCGGAAGGAGGCAGGTTTGCAAAATGTCTCGGCATAGATACCGGGCTATATCCTGTGAAACACCAGGCCTTCATTACCAGGCGAATGCCTATGCTCGGTAAAGACGGCAGTCCCTTACCCATGCTTATCGACCGCAGGAGATACAAGGGATTTACGGCTGTTTACGGACAGCAGCTTGGCGAAACCGGGCAGATCATCGGCTGTGCCTCCCCGGCAATCGATCCGCAGGAAGCAGATAAAAACATCAAGGTAAATACCGAGGATTTCCTGGAGATCGCTTCCGAAGTTTTCACTAACTGGATCCCCGAGCTCTCCTCGGTTGGATTCCAGGCTGTTTGGGCAGGTTATTATGTTGAACCCCGAATGATCATCGATCCGGACCTGGGGCTGTTCCTTGGCCTCAGGGGACAGGGCTTTATGCTCGGACAGTATCTTGCAAAACTCTACGTCGACAGTCTGCTCAGCAAGCCGGTTCCGTCTTATTTCGACCGCTTAAAGCTCAGCGGTGACGGGATGCCGGAGAAAGCGTTTAAGTAATTTTTTTCTCAGTCTGACAACTTTTCAGTAATTTGACTTGTCTGTTTTATATCAAAATTGCACGGTCATGAAAAATTTTACTCTCAGGTTTTCCTTATTTCTGCTATTTGCATGCTCCGTTTCGGGAATCTATTCCCAGACATGGCAATATGGAGCTCCCTTTGACACCACTGCGCCTCCTTCGGTATTTTCCAAAGTAGCCTGCAGTTATCCGCGAACATACCTCCTGGACTCACTCAAATACCCTTATCCCACTACGTCCTGGTTCAAATGCCTGTTCCTTTCAAGGATGATTAATGATGTTTATCCTGACAGCATGGTGGGCTGTTCGCCGGTATTTACCTATCCCTATGCTGTTGGTTTGGGCACCATGCCTGTACCAGGCTATGTCTCATACTCAAAAGCTTGTGACAGATTAGGAATGGGATATCAGCCTTATGCGGTATCGATTTATTCAGGTGGATTTCCCGGAGCCAACTCTGTGACTTTTTCCTCTGGTTTTGACTGGTATTTTGGCGCGGTGGATTCTAATCTTACCCCGGATATAATCGCATTCAGGCCTTTCATCAAAAAGTATGATGAGTTGTCGGTTACACTGAAATACCGGCGTGTCGACAATCAGCCTGGTTATATGGAAGCTCCCATTGTCAAAGGTATGCCGTATGTCACAATGAAATATTCAGGGTTGACCCCTTACTTTGCTTCACAGGGACGCACAGTAAATGCCTATTCCATTGATGGGATAAATTACATAAACCTTCCCAACCCCGGCCCTCTTACAGCCAGAAGTAACAGGTTCATCCTTAAAATGGCGGCTGATGGCGGAGGTGATAATTACATCTATTACGTATTGTACGCTTCTGATTCAGTTACCGTTAACATATATTTCGATTACATGGGCCAGGGATCTCCTTTTCAGGGAGCTTTGATCTTTCAAAACACCTTTACCGGTTACCTCCGTGCTGCTTATCTTGCAGCCAGGGCAAAAGCAGGTTCAAATCCGCAGTACGATGACACTGAAAACATGGCCCAAAAGCTCCAGGTACTTGACAGTTATTGCAAGTTCTACCCTACCGGTGGCACTTTTTCTGCGAGTATCGACAGTAGTGCTGACATCGCCGACATGCAATTCCAGTGGACCAGCAACAACCCGTCAAACGACTCCCTTTTAATGTTGGCGCTTCCGCATCACGTTGATATTCTGAGCGCATCGACACCTAAAGACACAGTTCTGACACAATACCAGTGTATCAAGGGCCAGCTTACAGCTATCTATGGAACAACCTGGAATATGCAGGAACCTTTGATCACTACGGGGTGGATATCGCCGGTACATAACCTTGCAAATAATACCATTGATAAATACAGGCATGAGCTTCTCGCCACTCTCAAAGGTGACCGGGACACGATTGCCGGTGCCACCGCTTTCCAGCCAGCATACCTCAACCAGATCAATACCTCAACGTATTTTGGAGGAAAGCAACTGGCCAAAAAGGCCCGGCTTGCCGTGATCGGAGATGAGTTACAAACCTGGTTTCCGGAGGCTGACTCTGTGTCTAAAAGCATTCGTGATACACTGAAAACAGAAATGAACCGATGGCTTGACGGCATGCCACTGGTAATTATGCCCGGCTGGCTGCAAAACGCCTTCAGGTATGATACCGTTTATGGGGGATTGGTAAACTTAATTGATCAGACTAATGTTGGCGCTGATTTCGGCAACTCAGTATACACTGATCACCACTTCCATTACGGGTACTTTCTTTATGCGGCTGCAGCCCTTGCCAAAGGAGATTCCATCTGGGCCCAGACCTACAGGCAAAAAATCCTGCTTTTAGCCAGGGATATTGCAAATCCATCCGGCACAGACAGATATTTTGTCAAAGAACGGAACAAAGATTGGTATGATGGTCATTGCTGGGCTCAGGGCCTTTCGGATGCTTCGGGTGTTGGGAACAACCAGGAAAGTACCAGTGAGTCGGTAAATGCATGGTATGGGATGATGCTCCTTGGCCAGGCGCTGGGGGATAATAATCTCGAAAATACCGGTCGCCTCTATGCATCTACGGAGATCCGGTCGGCAAAAAAGTACTGGCAAATCGGACCAAATTCCCATTACCCTGCCTTGTACACCGATCTTTATAAAGTGGTAGGAAATCTTTATGCTACAAGCATTAATTCGCTGGTAGCATTCGGTGAACCAGGTGACCCTATGATGGTATACGGTATCCAGATGATCCCGACCACTCCGGTTAATTATAACCTGCTATATGAACCATGGAGCGATTCTCTTTATTATGGGTATTACATAAATGCCCCGATGTTTACCTCTGATTCTGCAACGAACCTTGAACTCCAATGGGCAACAGTAAATTTAGCAGCCTACAGTCTTTCCAAGCCAGGAAATGGGTATGCCTTTTACCATAATATGCTGGATAACTATGTATACTACTCAGATAATGACACCCGGAATATAGTGAATTACGATGACGGGGAGAGCAAAACCAATGTACTTTACAATACCCTTGTAAGCGCCGGATCAAACGGACTTGATTATAAGTTACTACTTGATGTAAAGATGAAGGTGATCAGTGAGGATACAACAGGAAATTGCCAGGGAAAAATCGAAATTGAGGTCCTTAACCGTGACCAGGCAGACCCGCCATTCCATTATTTCCTGCAACTTGCAGGCAGCGATAAAGAAAAATATTACAAAAACAAGTCCATCGACCACTTATGCCCGGGGACATACTTGCTTACTGTCATTGACGCCGAGTTCAACATCGGGTTTGGAAGCGTGACCGTTAAGAATTTATTATCGGTGAATGAGAACACTCTTGACCACAATATCCTTATATATCCGAATCCTTCGCCGGATGGCCGTTTTACAGTAAGCTGGGAGAATACCGGGAAACAAGCTGCTGAGATCCTCGTTAGCAATCCCTGCGGACAACCAGTGTTTTCAGAAAAAATTTCCTCCGTGGCAACAGGCAGTCAAACAGTCGACCTGAAGGGCCATCCAGCCGGTATTTATACGATTACAATAGTCTTTGCTACCGGGGAAAAAGCACATGCGAAAATTGTAAATTATAGCCGTTGATAGTAGATAAAACGGATCATCTGACCACCTTCCGCCGGCTTCCGGCGAGGATTGGGCTGCACGAGCGTGTTTTAACGTAAGAACTAATTTCCTAAATTCTGTTCGATCCATGCAGTTCCTGAAACAATATTTTCTTTTTTACCAAAATTGGCAAGACATGAGCCAACCCCTTCATAAACATCGGCACCTTGTCCGTCTTTAAACAGTTGATCGGGATATAAACTATTTATTTCAAAGGTGGCAGTTAATTCAGGACTGCTAACATCAACGATGAATTTTAAGTAATATACAACCCCCTTACTACTGATAAAAACAGGTCCCATTGGAGTGGTAGTGGTTTCAACATAAATACTTTTACCATTCTGTAACAATATACTTGCATGCGATTTCATAGGCACATTTTCGACTGGTATTACTCCAAAGTTGGTAAAATTAGATAAGCTCAGGCCATTACTCAATTGAATGTCCTGAAACAACCAGATTACAGGTTTTCCGGGTGTCCCACCTGGGAATGCACCATATTCGTGATCCATCCAGGTAATCCCTGTCACTTCAATTACTTCGTTTCCTATCGTGATGGTACCGCTCGCCTGCAAATGGGTCAGCGAATAATAGTAATTGTTCTTTGTTAAGGGAGTCGTGCCACTCGAATCTACCAATAATTGGCAACCGGTGCCAAAAGCAAGCAGGGGGACACCAAGTTGATAAAAGTTAAGCAGTAACTGACAAGGGGTGTTGCTTGCTGCATCCACAAAGCTTGCATTAACTTTCATGTTGAGGGGGTTGCCGCCAATGGCCTGCATCAATATGGCGCCATCATTCGGACTTGAAGCTGAACCAGATAATTGAACCTGCCAGGGTTTGGACTGATCGTATTGGGCCCAATTGCTTGGACAAGGAATTACTGCATTCACTTTTTGATAATTGCATTGATTGTTCACATCAGTAATTTCGATCTGCGTGAAAGCATAAGCCGACATTCCTGTTGCATTTATTTCAAAGCCAAATCTTCGGTTATCAGCACTTGTCAGTGTGCCAACGTGCCACCACCATTCCTTAATTGCTCCTGAATGAGCATATTGATCGGCTGGTAATGAAATCGCCGGAGCTGAAACCGGAAGATATTCTTGTTTTTTGCAGCTGTAGAGCAAAGCAATGCAAAAGAATAATGAAATTAAATGAATGTTCTTTTTCATACATTTGTTTTGTGATAGATTTAACAATACTAGTTAAAAATATCTTTGAAATTCAAACATAAAGTAATTTTCTAAAGGAAAAAGGAGAAAAGCTATGACACATTCATTAAAGATCACATTCCGGATCGTGAAAAGCCATCTCAATATCAAAGCGATGACGGCACTCCTTGTTATTGTCGTGATCCTGAGCGGCAGCTGCAAAAGCAAGTCCGAGCAACAGGCAGGAACAGGTGAAACGCTTCGTTTCGTCTTCATGGCCGACTGCCGCGGTAAATCAACGACGGATCAGGTGAACTACCCGGCGCTGAACGCCATCATTGCACAGATTGGCACCTTATCGCCCAAGCCGTCCTTTGTGATGTTCGGCGGTGATATGTCATACAGTGGCTATATCAATAACTCTTATACCTTCCAGGCATGGAAGGACCTGTTCTTACCCCTGACCGGGAATGGAATTTCCTTGTTTACGGTTCTTGGCAATCATGAGCTGTATTTATCGAGTTCAGATTCCGGTTTTCATCTAGGAAATCAGTTGGCTTTCCAGCAAGTGTTTTCGGAGAACCCTGGCAACGGACCCCCAGGTTACCAATACCTGACTTATTCCTTCACTTCCCCCGGAGGAAACTCCTTTTTCGCTGTATTGGATGCCTACTACATCACCCACAGCTTCAAAGACTCTACCGAAGGGGGGAACATCGATTCTACACAGATGTCATGGTTAAAAGCACAAGTGGCCCAAACAAAGGCAACACACAAATTCTTTTTCATCCATTCACCCTATTATTATGTCACCAATGACCCTGAAGAGCCATCCGCAGCAAACAAGTCCTATACTGAGCTCTGGTCTTTCCTTGATGCCAATAAGTTTGATATGTATGCCTGCGGACATTCGCATCTTTATTCCCGCAAGACCATCGACAGCAGCGTTCTGCCGAACCCGCAGACCACGCCGCCGACTCCCGCATGGAAGAACAATGTTGTTCAGCTTCTTAATGGCACCTCAGGAACCAAACCGGAGACAACCCCTGTTGATCCCGCCATCAGAGTATTATGGAATGTGCACAATGACACTGTGACCTACTATTTCAGTGTTATCGATATCTCGGGGGGCACCGTAACTGTCAATAGTTATCGTGGCGGTACAGGGGCCTATACCGTGTTTGATACCTTTACCATTAACCGGTAGAAAGATTGAATAATCGAATACTCGATTAATCGAATTAAGAATGTTGAATTAATGGGAATCCAAAATCATTCACAATTCAAAATTCGAGTATTCCCTTATCCGATTATTCCCTTATCCTCTTACAAACAACGCCTTGATAATGGTGCTGGCCATTTTGGGGTTCTCTTTGAGTCGGCGGGTTGAATAACCGAACCATTCTTTTCCGAAGGGAACATAAACCCTCATGGTATGGCCTTTGTCGACGATACTCTTCCGCAGATCGGGAGTCACTCCGTATAACATCTGGAATTCATAACGGTCTTTAGGAACCTTATACTTTTCAATCAGCCTGTAAGCTCCTTCTACCAGGGGCTTGTCGTGTGTGGCGATACCCGGATAATACCCATTGGCAAAGATATATTCCAGGTCTTCGAGAAAATGCTGATTGATTTCCTCGTATTTTTTATAGGCAATAGCCTCGGGCTCCACGTAAATACCTTTGCACAACCTGAAGTTCAGCGGAGTTCCTGCCGAATGGATATCCCGCAGGTCCTTCAGGTCTTTCAGGGTTCGTTTCATGTAAGCCTGCAGCACCAGTCCGACGTTCCCGGGAAACTCCTTTTTCAGCTTTCTGAAAAGCTCGATCTCCAGGTCGGTACATGGTGAATCTTCCATGTCAACCCTTACGAAATTTCCAAAAGAAGCGGCTTTTGCGACGATCTCGCGGATGTATTTAAAACAAATTTCCTTATCAAGAAGGAGGCCGAAGCTGGTTGGTTTGAGGGAGTAATTCCCGTCGATCTTTTCCTTCTGAACTCGTTCGATGATCTTCAGGTAGGCTTCCTTGTTTTCGGCAGCCTCACCCAGGTCATTGATGAATTCACCCAGCAGGTCAATGGTGATCTTTATCCCGGATTCATTGAGTTCCCTGCTGATCCTGATAGCATCATCAATAGTTTCGCCTGCAATGTATTTTTTCGAAAATACCCATACCAGTTTCTTAGGCATCAAGGGTAGCATCAGGGTGATAATTTTATTGAACATATCGGTGAAGATTTGATTTTAATGTATGCAGGAACAAATATATGACTAATTGAAGTTTTGGTAGTGACCAAATTAATTTTTAATTTTGCAGGCTTTTTCGAAAGAAGCGTATACGATGGAAAAATACCAGATCCAGTTCAGTGGGTTGAAACCGGGAACGTATAGTTTTGATTTCGGGCTGGACGATTCGTTCTTTGAACATTATAAAATTGAAGATGTAAGTGACAGTCGCATCGGCGTTCATGTTGATCTTGAAAAAGAAGAGAAATTGCTGATCTTCAGGATTGATATTTCAGGAACCCTGGTTCTTGTGTGTGACCGTTGCGGGGATCCTCTAACCGAAGAAATAAATGGTTTTCAGAATCTGCTTGTAAAGCTGAGTGACCATTATGAAGAAGAGAGTGAAGATGTACAGATCATAAAAGAATCTGACGGGAAGTATGACTTCAGCCAGTTTCTTTATGAGTCGGTAAGGCTGATGCTCCCGTTCCATCCCGTACACGGGGACGACAGCAGGGGAAAAAGCCTGTGCAATCCTGAAGTTCTGAAGAAACTTGAGGAGTTAAGAGAATCTCACAA
>JBAXLI010000050.1:0-31950 GCA_037134895.1 Bacteroidota bacterium | reverse complement strand
AGTGGTGTTCTTTCTTAACTGAAAGACTGGTATACTTTTCAATTAATACTTACAGATAAACGTATTTTGTCAATATTTTCATATTCTTTAAATTATCTTTGATTGTAAATATTTTAACTTAAAATCTAACATTGGGTGAGCATGGAAAAAAAATCTACATTTGCTTTAACCTCCTTTCTGTTTGTTGTTGATTAATGACGTCGCAATCATTTTCGCATCAAATTGCAAAGGGGGTTTTCTTTTCCCCAAGAGTAATCTCCTAAAATTTCGTTTTTTTACAATATACCCTGAATAATAGAACACAATAATACAAATTATATTATTATAAAATCAACGAAATATTGCACTAATACATTGATTATCAATTCCGATTATCGGAATATAAGATTCCGAAAATCGGAATTTTTACAACTCTAAAACATATAGATGATTAATATTCATATTGTTAAATAAATTTTCTGGCTGGCAGTGTGCACGCCAGGGTGTTCTCAAAGTGGGAAGTCATAGCGTATATATCCTACATTTGGGGAAATAATTCTGTACCAACCCCAAGCCTTTGAACAATACCGGATCGTATCGCATGATTCGGGTGTGTTGGATCAGGTAGGGTCCCTCATCCGCAGTCATTTGCAGAAATTAATTATCTTTACATTGAAAAAGATCATATAGTTTACAGGCTCTGAAAAGACTTTTCGTATGAAAAAATATGCTGTTTTCTTTCTTGCTGTTTTTGCCATGGGAAGGATCGTGGCCCAGGATGCTGCTGATCTGTTAACAAAATCCCGTACTAAATGCCTTGAAATGAACAAGGTGTATTATGAAATGACACAAAGATTCAAACCGATGACAGATCGGGATACTCTGATTACGACCAGCAAATGCTGGTTGAAACAAGTCAAAGATGATCCATTTTTCGGATGTTTCTTCCACTATCAATACAGTTTAAATGGCCAGGGAAACGGTGTGTGCATCTATACAGGTGAAGAACTTCTTTCGACCTTTCCGCAAGACAGCTCGGCCCAGCTTATTCCTGTTAAGCAGTATCCGGATGAGGTTAAGGGCAGAGCACATAATCATTTATTCAGGATGTACCAGCCGTTTCGTGACAAGGCCTGTTTCCCCTGTTTTAACGTGGACGGATCTCTGAAAAAGGAATATACCATCCACCTGTCAGTTGAAGAGAATATAGAAAATGTTCCCTGCTATCATATCTCGATGATCCAGGATCCTAAATCATTCGACCACAATTTCATTGTGACCCTGAAAAATGATTATGAGTATTGGATCAGCAAGGAAAGCCTGCTGCCTGTGAAATATAATTATTACTTCAGGGGCATACTCAACCACGACACTGCAGATCAGTTCATCAGTTATACGGTAAAAAAGGTCCGGACCGGTGATCGGGATGTGGAAAAGAAGGTTCTGCTCACCAGCCTCCCCTCTTATTTCAGAATAAAGACCTATGAACCTGAGAAAACTATTCCCCTTCTGGCAAAAGGCAGCTTAGCCCCTGATTGGAAGCTCGTTTCCCTTAAAGGCGATACGGTTTCGCTCAAGCAACTGAGGGGCAAAGTCGTTCTGCTGGATTTCTTTTATAAATCATGCTATCCTTGCCGTCTGGCTATCCCTCATCTGCAGAAACTCCATAAAAAATACAGTGAACTGGATGTGGTTGTCATCGGCATTGATGCGGTGGACAAGAAGACTGATGAGCTGAAGGCAATGCTGGATAAAGACGGTGTGACGTATACGGTGCTGCTGGCCGAAAAGGATATTGCAAAGCAATACCAGGTGACCGCTTTTCCTACGATCTACATCCTTGACGCAGGAGGAAAGGTGTTCTATGCATCCTCCGGTTTCGGTGAATCACTGGCGAAAATTTACGAACAGGAGATTAACCTGGCCTTGGGCAGTGAGTAGTGACCTTCGCAAGATGCTGAGGGTCAGCGGAACAGGACTCAGTCATCCGCAGTCAAATCAAAGTAAGGTTAAACCTATAAGGCTGCGACTTTTTGATCAGGCAGGGCTTCCTGCTTTCTATCAGAACCCCAGGATATACATGCTCGTACGGGCTTCGGTGAGATTCAGTTTCATCTGTTCTTCGGCAGTGAGGTTTCGGTGTTTCGCAGTCTGGCGGATGACCCTGCTGGGTTTGACTTCCGGCAATAGGATATCTGGCGAAAGATCACGGGTTTCGAAGGTGTCGAGAACATCGTAAATGATCAGTTTGCCTGAGGGTTCCTGGCTGAGGAACTCCGTAAATAATAACCTTAGGGTTGCCATATCAAAATAACAACTTGACATGCTCATCAGCAACACATCGGCATTCCTGAGGATTTCCATGGCTTTACCAGTCAGTGCAGAAGTCTGATCATTCAGATCGGTGCGCAGCACAGAGTCATAAATCCCGGCATTCAGGCCGTATTGCAAGGCGTTTTCGGAAAGGTCGATCCCGTAAACTTGAAATCTCTTCCTCGAACCGGGCAGCGGCCTCTCCCCTTTCCAGGCTTCAACCGTTTCGGCCCAGGTAAATCCGCAGGTAAACATCAGGCTGGTATTCCCATAAGAACAACCGATATCTGCCACCTTTACTGTCTTGCCTGGTCTGTAACCAAAGGAGTCAAGTTTATGTGCTTTCAATATATCGAGCAATTCATCCTGGTAATGTCCGTAATCAACTTCCTTAAGCTCTGTATAATATTGTTCAGGGCCCCGATTGCCGTAGATATGTTCCCATGAACTTTTGACCTGGGTGAACTGTACCGGTTTATTTTCCATCGTGCTTTGATAATTTCGGTATCAATCTGAGACAGATATTGAATAAGGCCGTGACGACGAATGCGGAGCGACAGCTTACTTTTGCGATTCGTTTCAGATCCCTTAATTCGTCAACTGATTTCATGCCGGGGAAATATGAAATTGAATTTTCATGTTTCGTCGGATTTGACTCAACGAACCATGAGTTTGATGAAGAATCAAAGTTAAGGATTTTTAGAAACTTTATTTGGGAAGTGCGGTCACGGGAAGACTGAAACTAAATCCCAAAAGCCTATAACTCAATGTTAATAATCTACCCTGAATAATTTTCCACTTACAATTTGTCCGTCAATTGTGGCCCTGATGATATAAACTCCCGTGGGATGTAATGTCAAATCAACAGTTATAACAGGTTCATTCAGTGTTAGCGATTTATCGAGTACAGGTTCTCCGAGTTGGTTAAAAACTTTTAGATTTAAGTTCTTAGAAGCAATTTCGCCAAAATCAATCTTGAAAGTACCGGATGATGGATTCGGATATATAAGAATTTGCTTTAACGAATTATTGTTTTCAGTTCCATTAGAAGCTGGAATGATACTACTGAAATAATTAAACACGCTGGCATCCATGCGACAATGACAGGTATGATATGGTGGTGTTTTCCCGTCTCCATGACTTAAAACACCATAAACAACTCTGTTATTCGAAACATCATTATAATATAAAGCACTTCCACTTTGTCCGTGGTAACCAATATTGTAGTGACACATTGTATTGGCAGATTCCCAATAGTCCATATACCCGCGCATATAATACATGCGCTCGCCTTGTTCAAAAACCGGATTGCCATAGTCATCCTGAGCGGGATAACCAAAACTATGAAAGACATTTGAAGACGAAGTAAAAAAACTGTTATTTGAATTGTATCCCCAGCCTAACCAACCAGTTGAATTTCCAATTGGGGTCGAAAGCTTAAGAATTGCCATGTCATAATCCCAATTCCCATTATTTGTCCATTGTGAAAAGGAGTACCAGTTTGTAGTGTTTGTTTGACCAAATGGTGAATTTCCCATGTTGTATTCAGGAATGACAGTGCAAGCTACAGCATAACTCTGATCGGTATTACTCTTGACACAATGCCCTGCTGTGATGACGAAACGAGGATTGATTATTGCTCCTGAACATAGCGTGTAGCTGTATGAACCGTTTAAAGGATTAAGAAATTTTAAAAATAATTTCGCAATAGTAGTTATAGGATAATTTGGATAACCGGTCAGCTGGTCAGCTGGTTGTATATTAGTAAAGGCGTAAGCTGTATTTCCAGAATTTATTAGTTCATCGAAGCCTCCTATGCCAGAAGGCAAAAGTGAATTATTTGGAGTATATTGAGGAATGCCAAGATCGACGGTGTCAAATCTATTCTCAATCATGTTGAAAACTTGCAGTTTATTCTCTTTATATGATGTATCTCTTGGTGGAGTATAAGTTGGCAAAGGCATAGGAACATACAAATCCTTATTTATTGGCTCTTGCCCAAGAACTGCAGTTTGCACAATGACTAACGTCATTATTGCAAAAAATAAGCTTTCCCTTTTCATTTTATTATTTCAATAACTTATGGAAAAAATTCAACTACCGGTCTTCCTGAACCTCTGGAAGCATTTACAACGGCTATTTCAAACTATTTATAGTAAATAGTTAACACAATGATAATTCAAAACACCTCGTTGAGCAAGGTATTTTATCCGTAATAAAATTTACGGATATCAGGAAAAAGAATGATGTACTTAATTGAATGACTGCCTGTTCATGGCTTTGTAAACCAGCTCGGAGTTGTTCTTGGCGTCATAGCATTTGCGGATTCCGTGCAGCTTTTTCTCGATGGCTGATTCTGACTGATTAAACTTGCTTGCAATTTCTTTGATTGTCAAACCAATGGATAATGCGGTGATGATGTCCTTTATATCGGAGAAATAGGCGGAGGTGCTTTTAGTGACTTTCGGGGTCAGGAGAATCTTTGCGACTTCATCAGGCATAACTACTTCACCGGATGCAACAATATACAATTTCCGGCACATTTCAGATTTTGGTTCACCTTTGTTAATATATGCCTTAATTCCATGCCGGAACATCTCAACCTGCCACAGCGCACAGCTTTCATGGGAGATAATCACAACCGGCAGTGCAGGAAACGCCACAGTCAACTTGGTTAGGTTGATTATAGGATCTGTATTGCCAATGAAGAGGTCAAGCAACAGGATATCCACAGCTGCAAGATCAATTTTACACAGGGCTTCCTCAACCGATAAACTTCCGCCAACGACTTCGAAATCATCAGACTCGAGATCAAAAGCATTATACAGCCCCTCAATGATCAGGTAATGATCGTCGATAACATACAACCTGGTCATATGTTTTAATATTTGAGAAACAAATATACGATCAAGAAAAGAAAAATGCAAATAATACCATGCTCCCTCATCTGCAATCAAAAAAAAAAAATTGATACATTAAGATTTTTACTATATTGGTTTCGGGGTCTGTGATTAAATTTTAATCACAGCCAGGAATGCTGATTTATTTAAACACTTACAACAATTATTGATTATGGAAAAACTGATCTCCTGCTGCGGATTGAATTGTGCCAGCTGTGATGCAAGGATCGCTACACTTGCCAATGATGATGAACTGAGACTGCAGACGGCCGAAAAATGGAAGGTGATGTATAATGCACCCGGGATCACTCCTGAGATGATCAACTGCACAGGCTGCAGATCAGAAGGTGCAAAGATTGGTCACTGGAGCGAATGCGGGATGAGGAAGTGTGCGGGATCAAAAGGTTTCGAGACCTGCGGACCATGCAACAGCCTGCTGTCCTGCGACACCATCAAGCCTGTGCTTCAGTTTGCGCCAGATGCGGTGGAAAACCTTAGATCGTGATACGTGGCACGTGACACGCGACACGTGTTTATCTGTTCTGATCAACCAGCATGGCACAGGTAACCTTTGTAACCTCCCGGCAATAGGGGAAATTACAGTTCCCAACCACATCGGTCGTCTGATGATAATAAGGTGTGCTGGCCGAACTGATGAAGAATAAGGCTTTATATCCTTTCAGATGAAAGTTGTAACTGTCGCCTTCTTTGTTTGCTGTGCTGTCGTGCGCCTTGCCGAGGTCGGTGTACATCGAAACGTAATTCTCGGCCGAAACCCTCAGATCACCTGAATTTGCATAATCCATGAGGTTCACTTTCCAGTCGGCCTGGTTGGGATGATTCTCAAAGCTGATCATATCGTTATTCAGCATCCATCTGATCTTCCTGCTTCCGAGAAATGCCTTATTGGCATAGTCACGGCTCCCGTCCATATTCAGCTCCTCGGCCCCGAAAGCGATGAGCACTATACTTGATTTAGGCACGAAACTCCGTTTTGAGATCACCCTGCCCATCTCCAGCAGCGAAGCCACACCGCTGCCGTCATCGTCGGCTCCCGGACTCCCTAGCCAGGGATTGCCCGGAGGATTCAGTATGGCGTCATAATGTGCGCCTACGATGTAAAGGCTGTCGGGATACAGGCTTCCCGTAACGGTCGCGATGACGTTATACTGCCAGGTATTGTAGGTTGTGTCTTTGTAATAATTGGTGACGTAAAACGAATCCAGTACAGTGTTGGTTATGCCCAGCTGAATGAACTTGTTCTTTATCGAAACAGCAATATTCCTGCGGTTGGCGCTTAGCATAAACCTGGGCTGCATGTTCTCAAGCCATAATGTGTAAGCGCTCAGCGTATCGGCTTTGATGTCGCTGATAAAGGCAGTGACGAACGCATTGGCGCCGGGCTTGGTTGATGTAAAGCCGGGAGTTGTATCCTCTTTCTTGGAACAACTGAAAGAAATCATGATCAGGCCCATGATGCAGCCGATCTGGAGGTAATTCGATAATGCTTTTTTCATACTTATTTTTGTTGTTTGCGGATGACGATTTGGCGATGAATAATTCCTGATGGTGTTTGTATGCGTAAACTGTAGATCCCGTCGCTGAAACGGCCGGTCTGCAGCTGACAGTCGGACTGAAGTTCGGGAAAGACAACATTGATTACCTCCCGTCCATCCATACTGTTCATTGTACAGCCCGAAATTTGCGGCTGCCGGTCCGCCGCTTCTATGCGGATATAATCACTGGCCGGATTGGGGTAGACACGAATCTCATCCGCCTTCAGATCATCATTCAATCCAAGTGGATTCCTGCTGATGCGGATTTCTGCCTGGTAAGTGCCCGTTTCACCTGTAAATTTGGGCGACACATAAAATTGTATGTTTCCGCCGTCATTCATGATGATGTTGAGCGGAATGGTATCATCAAAGGTGCTTGACCAGTTGGTTCCGTCGAGTGAGTAAGACCAGATTGCGTCGAGGGTATACCGTTGAGCGGTATCGCTTTCCGAATCGATGAGTTTGCCCGTGATCACATAAGTATACCCCTTGGGAAATGTCATAGTGTAAAAATCGTAGTCATTCCCTACATGACAATTGGCGCCGCTTGTAGTTACGGTTACCGGATTTGTGCTGAAGCCCACAGGGAAATGAAAAGAGCTGGCCAGGGTATTGTTTGGCTCATACTGATCGGGCAGCAAAGGGAGCCCCCAAACCTCGACCGTTACCGGATTGGTGTAATCGCTTGATCCTATGAGCTGCCAGTCTGTTGTTCCTGCCGGCTGGTACCATAGAGCCAGAAGATAAGTCCCTGGCTGGGCGTTGATGCTTGATGTACTGAAAGTCAGTCCGCTGGTATGCTGATTCGCCCCCAGGGTAAAATTCGTTTTCTCCTCAATGGAATTTACATACTCCCCGTCAATGTCATAGAGTGAAAGATCAAGGATGCCGTTAAAGCTTGCTGTTCCGTAGTTGATAATATCGAGCTGAACGCTCACCGGATCTCCCTGCAGGATGGAAGTGCCTGAGCTTATATTCATTTCGGAATACATCTCGATATCGTTGGGATTGATGACTTCGACCTGCCTGTAACTTAAATACGAATTTGTGTCTGCAACGTCTTTCCAGTTTGTGTCCCCCGCGCTGTACATGATCCCGATATAATAAGTCCCGGGAAGCATGGCTGAAATGCCGCTGTTTGCAAAACTGATCCCTGAGGGCAGATGAGCGCCGGGTTCAAGGGTGATCCCCTTTTTGATCTGCACAAAGTCAATAAATACATCATTGGTATCGAAGACCCCTGCGCTGATGTCCCCGTTAAAGGTAACCTGACCGTTATTGATGATGTCGGTATGGAATGAAAGCGTGTCCTCATAGTACAAGGTATCGTAAGGACAGGTAATAGGCGCATTCATGGCCAGTTTGAAGAATTTGCTTCCCCCGCCGCTGGCCGAGGGAGGATGTATCCCGATCACAGCCTGCTGTCCGTCGTTATACCCCCCTGTGCCGCCTCCGGTTCCCGTTCCCCCGGGATTCAGTGCATCGATCAGAAAGTATCCGTCGTAATTTCCCGACCAGCCCCAGTTAAAGTGGAAATAGTCGCTGTCGTTATAACCGTCACACACAAAACAATGTCCGCCCCCGGTCCCAAACCCTGCATAAATGATGGGCCGGCTGGCATTGAGTTCGGTTTTCAGCAAACCGATCCATTCCGGATTAGTGTAGTTTGCCCGTTTTAATCCCTGTAGGCTGCTTGCATATCCGAAGTAGGTTTTAAGGGCATATTCGGTACAATTCGTTACGGGGCTTGCCGAAGAAATGATATATGCTGAGCTGCCTCCCTGGGAACCTACATTATAATCCATATCAACACTCACACCGCAATGATACATGAGCGTGGCCACGGCGCTGTTTGCAGAAGTAACGGTATTGGGCATAGCTGCCCAGTTATAGGTTGTTCCTCCGAAATTCGCCGACAATGTGCCGTAGCGGTTTGTGTTGTATGAATGGTTGCCGGCTCCGGATGGGGGAAAGTTGAAAAACTTCATGACCATGGCCATGGCTGTAGCGACACAACCGGTAACTGTGCGATCGTTGAATGTATTATCGTACGGACAAAGTGCATTGTAGAACGGGCTCTGATCCCAGAGGGTGGCAATCAGAGGGTTTACAGCCTGAATGCCTTTTTGCGGATGTACCGGCACCAGTCCGCTTGAAAGCGATTGCCATTCAGACTCAATCTCAGGGGTGGCGCTTATTTGTGTGCTGATGGCAAAACTGATCTGATCTTCATACCCTTTCAACCAGGCTGCAACATTGGGTGGAATGTTATTCGGATTGAAACCGGTTTCGTCTGAATATCCCAGCACCGGATGCACTATATCGTCTCCGGAGATAATGATAAACCCAGATGATTGGTCAATATTAAATACATAATACAAGGAGCCTGAAGCGCTTTTCTGCATTGCATTGCCCGGGGCAATACAGGAATAGCTAAGACTCAGTGAGAGGGGTTTGCCCAGAAGGGCCTGCACTGTATGCCCGCTAAGATTGCTTACGGCAACTGTTCTTGCAGTGTTTTCATCAACTGCTTTCCCAAACACATGGACCAGGATGGCAAAAGCCAGAAATAAAGTGAGAAACAGCTTCTTCATACGATAGGAAAATAGTATGCTAAAATAATAAATTAATAAGAGAAGAGTATGTTTAAACACTAAACAATGCACTGTCATCCGCAGTCAATAAAAAAAGAGGCGGTCCCGTGAATGAGATCGCCTCTATGCTTACTGCACATTGCAGAAACTTATTTTCCTTTTGCAGGCAGGTTGATATTTTGATACTTCTTGCCGAGGTTGTAGTACTTGTTTACGGGGGTTATGATGCCTCCGGGGAAGGTAATGGTGCATACTTCCCAAACGTCGCCTGCATTGTCGCCTCCGTCTTTTGTGAGTGTGTAGGGGCCGAATTTATGATTCGTTCCGTTCATGGTGCTTACGTCGGCAAAAGCCTGGGTGGCGCCGCCGCCATGATCCCGATAAAAATGAATGAAGAGCCTGTAAATCCCCGGGGTAGAAACCGAGGGGACTGAGATGTGCTCGGGGCCGTAACCTGCAGTATTGTCCACATCGAGGAAGCCTCCCCAGGATGTGCTTTTATTGCTGTAATAACAATCGGCATTGGTCCACAGATCGCTGATGGATGAACCCGGGGGAAGCATATGGAAGTCGATGTCGGTATTGTCGGTGTTCCATCGTAATTCGGTGAAGATATCGATGTTTGCAAGTGTGCCGGTAATGCCGATCTCTTTTACCCCTGCAACATTCAATCCGTTGGCCCGCTTGCCTTTTGCGGTCACTTTGATAGAGTTGGGCCCGTTATTGATGACGATGCTCTGGCTGAAATTTTTTCTGTCGGTGATTTTTAAGGTCGTTGCTACGCCGTTTACTTCCACGATCCCCCCGGTAAGGGTCTCAACGCTGTCGACATACCCCGATAGTGTAAGTACCCTTTCGGAATATGACTGCCCGGCAACGGGATTTTCAATGACCACCCAGGCATGCTGCTCAGCAACAAGGCAGTAATCCTTTCCGCCGGCAGGGTAATATTTAAGGTTTGCAGGCTTGTGTTTGAGAGGATCATTACCATGCTGATCCAGCTTTGAATCGGCAGGCATCACGTCGAAGGCATCTCCAACTGTAAAGCCTCCAAGAAGCAGGTCAAACAATAACTTACCCGTGCCCTGTCCTGCACAGTTCGTTTCATCCCAGCCGATAAAAACACCGACCCCTGCATTGGTAAACGCATCTGCCAACTGGTTGCTCCCTTTCAAAGCTTCGCATGCAACGGTGTAAAACAAGGTGTTGGGAAATGAACCAGCACTATATGAAGCAGCGATGAATTTTTCTGAAACGCAATAATACTTGGTACTGACCCAGCTTCCGGCTCGTTTTTCCTTGAGAGAGGCCAGGAATACTAAATCAGTTGACCATTTGGAGTAGAGTTCGTTAAGCAATTGCGCCAGCGGATTAGACGGGTCAAGGGGGCTCTGCCCGGTTGCCAGGAAGGTACGACTCCCGATGAGTCCGCCGTGAGTTATCAGGAACACAGCTCCATACCCTCCCATCGAGCCTGCAAAGAATGACATGGGCGCCCCGGGGGCATTAACTACTGTTGTCGTATACCCGTTATCTGTAAATTCCTGATCCAGGTCATTGATGATCTGCCCGTTATACGGACGACTCTCATCATTTGATTGTACGTTGACCAGCAAGGCCTGTTTATTACCCACCGGGATCCGGTTGGCTGAAGGCCCCAGCGGCATGTTCTTCGAATAGGGCGGAATAGTGTATGGTGTGGGCACATACCAGATCACCGATCCTGCATTGGTGAATTTTACGACCAGTGCACTGTCCTGGACAAACGCATTCTCAACCATTTCCATACTTTTTATTTCAGCCAGGTGAAGGCTCATCTGGTGGATTGCGTCAGGGGACTGCAACAAAGGATCCAGGGTGGCACCAATCTGGGTGTAACTGCTGGATATTGCAGTTTTCTGAGCTTCGGTAAGCGGGGTTACGGTGTTCGTTGAATCTGAACTGCTCTTTTTGCATGAAATGAAAATCCCCAGCAATAAAAGCAGCAGCAGGGAAAGTTTTAAAAGAATAGTTTTCATGGCTACGGATTTTTACGGTTTTAGTTACTGATTTTGTTGAGGTTATTATCTGTTATGATCCAGGAGACGATACCTCCCGATTTGAATTTTACCAGGAAGGTCCTGCTTTCAATCCATGCAGAATCGACCGTTGAAAATTTCCTTACCTTAGGAAGCGCCTCTGAGAAACTCTTTTGGGGATCATTGCTTAACAATGCTTTATCAAGCATAGTTTTGATCTGCTCAAACTCATCTTTAACTCTCACCGGTTCTGATGATTTGCACGAAAAGACCACCGAATATAACAAAATAAACGCAAAAGCGGTTATGTACGAGGAAAGATCTTTTGATCCCATAAGCAAGAATTGATAACCGAATATGCTTCAAAATACAAACTTAAGTTATTAAAAATGAATCACAATAGCACAAATGGGTCATTTTTCGTGAATCGTGAATGGTAAATCGTGAGTCGAACAAGTTGGCACATTTATTGCTGGATTGACCACACCATGAAACCTACTGAAAAAACTTTCTTTAAACCTGCCACTACAAACCAATAAATAACATACTATGAAAACAAAATTGATTTCAATTTGTCTGCTCACAGCTTTAACTGCTTTTGTTTTTTCCGGATGTTCAAAGGAGGGAACCCAGGGGCCTGCCGGAAACAATGGAAGAGATGCCACGGTTTATTATTCCGAATGGTTCTCTCCCACAGTGTGGTCGGGGGCCTCGGGCGACTGGTATTTCGCAGCAAGCGCTCCTGACCTGACCCAGGATATTGTCGAGGGCGGTGTGGTACTTGCTTATGCATGGCTGGCCGGTGACCTTTACGAAAGCACTACAATGCGCCCCTTACCCGCCTTCGCAGTAGGTGCAAACTGGGGTTTTCTGATACACCAGTACGGAAGCATCGAATTCACCACCGATATGTACGCTCCCCCTGCAACAAGCACAAATAAATTCCGCTTCGTCGCCATTCCCGGTACCATCCCGGCATTGAAATCAGGCAACAAGGGTTACAAAAGTGAACAAGAACTGAGAAGCATGTCTTATAAGGAGGTATGCAAGTTGTTTAACATTCCGGAGTAGGCTGGGGATTGGGGATTAGGGATTAGGGATTGGGGGTTAGGGATTGGGGATTGGGGGTTAGTCAGTCGTGATCCCTAATCTGGAACGGTATTAAATATATTAGGTTTTAACCATAACACTACTTTTTTCTTTTATATTTGCGGAACTGTTTATGACTTGAAAAAACTATATCTTATACTAATATGAGCAAAGAAAAAGGTGCTAATGAAAGCGTAAAGCTTGAAAAAGAAATGGTCATGGAGACCGTAAAAAACCTGATGGGCAACCCTTGTGCCACGCTGAATACAAAGTTCCTCAACTCACATTCGAAAGTAGCCCTTATTTTCCAGGATCACATCTTTGAGATCCATGGGGAGGATGAAAAATTCATCAAGTATATGGCCTTGAAAATTTCCCTCTCTGCGAATGAACATAAAGAACTTCTTGCCTTATTCATGGACGAAGTGCAGAGACGGGCTGAAGATACATCCGTGAAAAAACTGAATGAACTCCGGAAATTAATGGAAGTCGGGGTATAGCCTAATAAAAGAAGCTACCTTTTTGGGGTAGCTTCGTATAGTTGGGGTAGTTATAGAGAGTTTATTCAAAGTCGGCTTCGGCTGGGGTAAGCGGGGCTAAAGAAGTATAATCATTTGTTTCGTCGAAATCAGCTGTTGCAGGAGTCAGTGGTGCAAGGTTGAGAGCCGATACCGTTTCATAAGTCATTTCTTCAAACTGGGCTTCGGCTGGTGATACCGGGGCCAATGCTGTATAATCATCAATAAAAGCATCGTTAAAATCAGCTTCTGCGGGAACTTCGGGAGCAAGTGCTGTCATGGTTACTGTGTTACTTGTATTTAACACAGATACTGAAGCGTTGTCATTTCCAGCGAAAAGTATGTTTGCTGTGAAGGTCAGAATTGCTGCGAGGATAATTGTTGTTGCTTTCATTTTACTTGGTTGTTTGTGTTTGATGAAGCAAAGATACGGCAGCCGGGAGGGGTGGAACAGGGAATTTCGACTGTTGAGGGTTTAAACCCGATGAATCATTGCAATAAGTCGACGAAAGGAAGTGGGAACTGTGACGCGTGGTTAAAAATTGTTTCCGTAAAGTATATGTGCGAAGCGGGTGAACAGTTTGCCGGGATCGTTCTCGGTTCCGATGAGCAGGGAATTGTAATAGATGATGATGGTGCACTGTCTGTCATTGCTGTGGTACATGTTCGTCATGTAACCAGGCATCTCGCCGCTATGGCCGTAAAATGTGCCTTGTTTCGCAATGCCGAGTCCGTATGCAATGTCGGGCATCTGGTAAAAATCTTTGTTAAGCCTCCTGTATTGCAGGGAATCGGGGAGCAATCCTCCCCCGACGAGAGCTTCGGCGAATTTCTGCAGATCGCGGGGAGTGGAATACGCCGAGCCTGCTGCCCAGTATACCGAAGCGTCGAAATATTCGGTGAAGTCTTCGCCCGGGATGTAATCGATGAAGTAATAGCCTCTTCCGTGAACCCCGGGGAGGCTGGTCCCGGAGGTGATAAACCCGGTACTGCCCAGGTCAAGCGGCCTGATGATACGGTTTTCTATTTCAACGGACAGGGAGTTCCCGGTGATTTGCTCGATAATCCTGCCTATAATTAAAGTGTTGGTATTGGAGTAGCCCCATCCTTTTCCCGGAATAGAATCATACCCTGCCTGGAACCCCAGGTCAATAAGCTGCTGGGGTGTCCACACTCTCGTAGGATTAGCCCGCATGGTCTCAAAAAAGGAGGGATTGATGTGAAAGTAATCATGTATGCGGCTCGTCATATTGCAGAGCATGAGGATGGTTACGCTGTCGGCTTTGGGATATGCGGGAAAAAATCTTGACAGTTTGTCATTTAGAGAGAGTTTACCCTCCCCTACCAGCTGGAGCAGCACTGTGAGGGTCAATGTCTTAGTACAACTCCCGATGCGGAAGACCAGGTTCGGATCTGCCGGGATTCTGTTCGCAATGTCACTCACACCTGTGGCATACAGCCAGTCTATGCCTTTTTTACGGTCGACCACCAATGCGACGACACCAGGGACTTTGGTCGTTTGCACCACTGAATCGGCAGCAAGCTTCATTTGTGTGATCAGTGCCTGGTTTGGATCAGTAACGGTATTGTCGCTTTTTTTGCAAGAAACCATTCCGGTCGTTAAAATCGACAGGCAAAGGAAAAAGGTGATCAGTGACCTTTTCATCGCGTTCAGGTTTCAGGAGACATGATATATTACAAAGATAATGTAAGCTCGGGGTACGCGGTACGTTTCACATTTCACGTACCTTCCCCGGAATGATATGAACATCCTGCTGGGGATAAGGTATTTTGATCCCGTTCCCGCCCAGCACCCTGAAGATGTCGAACAGGACATCGCTTTTCACTTTTCTTCCCATGTTGTAGTCGGCGATCCAGAATACCAGGGTAAAATCAAGAGAACTCTGTCCCAGGTTTGAAAACAGGACAAAAGGTTCAGGGTCTTGAATCACTCCGGTATTGGTTTGAATGATCTCCAATAAAAGTTTATGCACAAGTACAGGATCCGAATCGTAACCAACTCCTACTGTGACTTCGAGCCTGCGCTTCTTATCGGAGAGCGTCCAGTTGATCACCTCGTTCGAAACCAGCTGTCCGTTAGGCACAATCACTTCCGCCCCGTCAAACGTATGAATATTACTTGATCGCAGGTCAATGGATTTCACCTGCCCGGTAAGCTGACCAACCTGTACCGTATCGCCCAGCTGTATAGGGCGTTCGAACAACAAAATCAATCCGGAGACCATATTATTGAAAATATTCTGCAAACCAAACCCGATACCAACGCTGAAAGCCCCGAGTATGATGGTAACCTTGTCGAGCGGCATCCCGGTGGCGTTTACGGCAAGAAAAAATCCGCCGATAACGATCAAATATTTCAAACCTACAGCTATGGTATGAGGCAGTCCCTTTGCGAGGGGCATCCTGATCAGAATGTCCTGTTCAAGCATCACCTGCAGGAATTTTGCAAGGTAATATGCCAGGAAGATCACGCTGAAAAATATGATTAGCAGGCTGATCGAGAAACTTATTGTTCCGACTTTGAAGGTATATGTGAAGGCCGAAAACAGCACTCCAAGAACAAAATCATCGACATGGAATGCTGAAAGAACGATGTTTATCCAGAAAAAGACCGATACGATATTGATGATGCGTATGGCCCTGATCTTGATGAGTTCACCGTATGTAACAAATGTATTGATCTTTCTGCCAGTTTGGGAATCAATTCCTCCGGCGATCATGCCGTTGATGAGGATGGAAGTGATAAACAGGGTCACACTGGTGAGTATATTCGAAAAGATAGCGTTCATGGCCATTTCGGTAAGTGTGACTCTGCCGAAAATGTTTGCGAACAAGCCGGTGACCGCCAGCAGGACGTTCAGGGCGAAGAACACATAAAGCATTCGTTTCTGGTTGAAGGTAGCCCTTCGCTCCTTCCTGATCTTGTGAAGTAGCATCGACAGCAGCCCGATTTCGACGATGGCGATAAGAAAAAGCATGACCCTGTAAATGGTGGTGTCGGGTGAGAGCAGGATCTGTATCATACACAGCAGCAGGGTCACCGTGAAAACGTAAAAGTAAAGCCTGTAGAGTCGTTGCAGTATCCTGTTCAGCAGGAAGATGAGCGGAATTGCGAAAACATAGGTCTGGAGTTCCCTGAACGATACGGGCCTGCCTGGGAACAGGACGACCGAAAGCGTGAGGCTCACGATGATCGCTCCCGCCAAAGGTTGTGACAGCATCAGGAGGAACATCTGTTTGTAGAACTTCCCGTACCCCTCCATGTTTACCTGTATCCTGGTCCGCAGACGGTTAAAGAACAGGTACAACAGTATAATGATCACGATAAGAAAGAACAGGGAATCTAAATGGTAAGAGAAATAATCACCAAGTTCCCTGAGCTTTACGTTCCTGACATTTGAAAAGGACTGGGAGATCTCTTTGAAGTAATTCTTTGCAAATTCAAGCTGAAAAAAAGGCGGGGCATCGATGTACAGGGAATTTCTTTCCTTGCGTTTGAGAAGGACTTTGGTCCTTTCCAGGCTAAGGTCGATGCTTATACTCATCGTATTGGTCCTTTCAAGCAAACGGTTCAGCGTCTGGGTCCTGATATTGAGGTATGACTGGGAAGAATCGAGAAAAACGACTGTACTTTTCATTTTACCCAGCAGGGTTGCCGAAATATTTTCGCCCTTATGCAGGCTTATGGTATTATTCCATGCAGCAATTTCATTACTCATCCAGGTTGAGAGTGTGTCGAGGGGGTTGATCAGCTCCTTAAGGGAATTTTCTTCATTTTTGATTTTTTTCCTTTCTTCTTCAAGCATCAGGCGGCGGTTTTCGAGGTACCTCAGGTTGACCGACGGACTTTCGGGATCGGCCTGGGAAAGCAAGCTGGTATCGGTCATTGCCATAACCAGGTCGTTATGCAGTTTGAGCTTCTTTACAGCATGGGGAGGGATCAGATCCTTGAAGGCCTGTTTGACCTGGGAGATGACCTCGAGGGAGTGTACAGGGACGCTTGAAAGTTCAATAGTTTTGGGAGGGACGCTTTCATCCTTTACGGTTTCCGCAGGAATTGTTTGTCCTGCCGATGAAACATACATGAAGATCCCGATAAGGGATGCAAACAAAAAACGATGGATGTCGGGCATAGGTAAGAGGTTTTACCAAATGAAGGGGAAATTCGTAAGCTGGTTATTGGTTATTGGTTATTGGTTATTGGTTTCTAATATTTGATAAATTTCGCGACTGAGCTCTGGTTTCCCGAAGTGAGCCTAAGGCAGTACAATCCCTGTTGCAGGGTTGACAAGGGTATGCTGACAGCGCCATTTGTCAAGCATGAAATCTTTGATGTATACACGATGTTTCCCTGCGGATTAATGATCTCGAGTATCCCGTCATTTGGGGTTTTGCTGATGCTGAAATACAGCACGTCGGAGCAGGGATTGGGATAAACCCTGAGTGCAAACTCATTTTCGGGGGGCTTAGGGCCGGTTGAGGATGGATTTACCAGAACTTTGTACAGTTCTATCCCAAGGCTATCATACTGGGCGCTGAAGAAGAGGCTGTTGTTGTAAACGGTCAGGTTTGAGACGTAATTATTGTCGAGCCCTATAGTATCATTGCCAAGCTGAACTGTGCCTGTATCAGTGCCGTTGGTGTAATAAAGCAGTCCGCCGGCCGAAAAGAAAAGTTTATTGTCAAACACAGTAAGCCATTCGGGATTGGCATCCCCGTATGGATTAATATCACTCACACGCTTTGTTCCTGCTTCGCTCCCGTCGGTAACCCAGAGTTCTGTGCCATATGAATCGTCGGCGCTGAAATACAGCAGGCCGTTGTATACTGTAAAATCAGCAGGATCAGCGTTTCCGTCGGGGTTGATGTCTTTCACTAGTTTCAGGTCTTTAGGATCAGAGCTTACCGAAAAGAGCTCCCTTCCGTGGATTCCGTCGTCGGCGTTGAAATACAGCCGGTCGTTATACACAAAAAGATTCATTGGATAAGAGCCCGTGGGAGTCACCGTATCGGTCCTCACGAAGAGGCTGGTGCCGGCGCTAGTGCCGTCGGAACTGAATAGCTCCCAGCCATACGTCCCGCTGTTTGCCGAAAAGAACAAACGCTGGCCAAAGGTCGTGAAATTCATCGGGTGTGAACTCTGACCCGGTATAGGATTCAGCTGCTTCACCATATATGTTCCCGGTTCAGTGCCGTTGGTGCGCCAGAATTCGTCGCCCGTGCTGTTCGACCGCGCCGAGAAGTAACAAATGCTGTCGAATTGAAAAAACCCGGTCGGATAAGAACTTGCGGTATTGATGTTTTTTATCATGTAAGTGCCGTCGGGTGTGCCGTCTGAAATGAAAGGCTCGTCGCCATACCCACCGTCGGCGCTGAAAATAAGCCGACCGTTATAAGCTGCAAAATCACTGGGGTTGGCCGAAAGCCCTCCGGGCCGAAGGTCCTTAACAAGTTTTGTTCCATCGTTTGTTCCGTCGGTTATCCAGGGCTCATACGAATGGGTATCGTCATTGGCATGGAAATAAAGCTGATCGCCTGCAATGGTGAATTCCTCGGGATCAGAGCTGTCGTCGCCCACAGCGTTCTTTCTCAGGTTGATGTTTTTCAGCATCACAGTGCCTTCCCGGCTGCCGTCGGAGATCCAGGGTTCATTTCCCCAGCTGGGGTTCCCGGCCGCAAATACCAGTTTATTTTTATATACGACAAGATCATGTGGAAGTGAGGACCCCGTGGTGTTGATATCTTTCACCAGTTCTATTTTATACCTCTGGGCATAAGAAAGCCTGACAAACAAAAAAGACAGCAGGATGATCAGGATGCAGGATGCAGGATGTTTCATATTCCAACTTTTTGGCTGATACGCGGGTGAGACGGCTTAAACCGTATTACAAATTTAACAAATCAGAAGCATGGAGGTTCACAAAACGGGATTATTTTCGAAAACCGCCGTATTCTCATCCGCAGTCAATATTTTTTTTTATGATTTGATTTTTTATCCGGATATTTGAGTGTAAAACCGGTCCTATGAGAATGCCTGTCAGACCATGCTTATCTGTTCTCCTTCTGTTTACCCTGGTTTCCACGGCTGCGGCCCAAAACCAGAAGTCAGACAGCATTTTTGCTTTACTGATAAAGCATCCTTCTCAAGACACTGCGAGAGCAAGGCTGTTATGCGAGTATTCGGCGAGTTGCTACCCCGGTACTCCCGATTCAGCTTTCAAATATGGAGAGCTGGGTTACCAGCTTTCATATAAACTGAATTACGCCTATGGTTTAATGAGGTGTCTCAACCTTAGGGCAATTAAAGCATGGAGCGGAAACCAGCTTCAAGAGGCGCTCGCCATTTACCGTCAGGCATATGTTTATGCCCTTGCAGCAAACGATCAGGTATTCCAGGGAAAGGTCCTGAGCAATATCGGTATGCTTTACAGGTCGATGGGGAGTACCGACAGCGCTCAATTGTATCTGAAACGTGCACTGGCAATGGCTGTAAAACTTGGTGACAGCAAACTCGAAGGCAGATGTCTGAACGAAATTGGGACATTATCGGGGATCCAGGGCCATTATGTGCAATCGGTGCAGTATTTGCTGCAGGCTCTCAGAATATGGGAGAAACTAGGGTTATTAAGGGAACTCACATCCTGCCATATCCAGCTCGGTAATTTCTATTGCTTCACGAAGGATTTCAATAAATCAAAAGCCGAATACATGCAGGCGAAAATCCTGAATGACAGCCTGAAGGAAGCACGTTTCAAGGCCGATATTTTTCACAATCTTGGCTTGTTGTACCTTGATGTAAAAAAAGACCAGGACTCGGCAAGAATATTCCTTCTTGAAGCCTATGATCTTGCAAATCAGATCAAGGCGGTGGATATCATCTTAACTACAACCCTTAACCTGGGTAACATTTGTTTCAATAAGAAGGATTATCCAACGGCTTTGAAATATTTCCTTGAATCTGCTGCGTCACCTCGCTTGCAGGGCCGCCTGCTGGAGCAAACAGCAGTGTTTGTGAACCTTGGAACGGTATATATGCGGCTTGGGAACCTGGGGGAGAGTGAGAAATTTCTGCGCCGAGGGATGTCCATCGCTAGAAAAAACGGATTCCTCGAGTTTCAGCAAAAGGCGGGGGAATCAATGGCGGCGCTTGCTGTAAAGCAGGGCCGGCTCAAACAGGCCTATGAGTATCTCAGGTCAGCTGCTGATCTTACCGACAGTATTTCGGGTATGGAAATAAGGAATCAGGTGGCCGATGCGGGGTTCCGGTATGAACTGGAAAAAATGGAAACACAGAACAGCCTGCTTGTCAAGCAAAATGAATTGCAGGAGCAGGTTATTTTAAGGCAAAGGCTTATTGTTGGTGGAAGTATTTTCGTTGTTCTGCTCATTATGGTTCTGCTGCTGATCATCTTCCGCAGCAGGGTCAAGCTGAAAAAATTAAACACCAGGCTGGATGAACAAAACAAGGAACTTCTCAATCTGAACCACACCAAGGACAAATTTTTCTCGATCATCGCACATGACCTGAAAAGTCCGTTCAATGCGCTGATGGGGTTACTCACCGAACTGGATGAAAGCTATGATGAGTTCGATGAACCAATGCGCAGGCAAATCATCAGCAATCTGAAAAAAAGCAGTTTCAACACTTATAACCTGCTTGTTAACCTGCTCGACTGGGCCAATGCGCAAAAGGGAAATTTTGTCAACAACGCAAAAAATGCAGGTTTGTCGGATATTGTGGATGAGGTTTTCGGAATACTTCAAACCAGGGCTGAAATGAAATCCCTGCAGCTGATCAATGATGTTTCAAAGGAAATAGCTGTGCATGCCGATCCTAATCTCCTGAGTTCGGTTCTGATCAATATGGTGAACAACGGGATCAAATTTACACCGGTCACAGGGAAAATAAGGGTTTATGCAGTGCCTGAAGGCGGGATGATGAAGGTCTTTGTTGAGGATACGGGCATTGGGATTCCTGAAAAAGAAATTGAAAAACTGTTCAGGATCGACTCTTCATTCAAACGCCAGGGCACCGAGAAGGAACCCGGGACCGGACTGGGGCTGATCCTTTGTAAGGAACATGTTGACTTGATCGGAGGCGAAATATCGGTAAGCAGCGTTGAAGGGAAAGGAACGACATTTTGCTTTACTGTCCCATGCAAGGTTAAAGAGTAAATATAAGATCCAAAAGAAACCGGCAATAAATTCAGTCATATGAGTAAATTTTCATTCGTTATTCCATGGATGGTTGTGATATTCGCAGCCATCGGCATCAGGCTTGCATATAAGGCCGACCATCATCCGCCGACAAAAATCACAGCCAAAGCTGAACGGGAAAAGCTACCGCCAAACCGAATGCTGCCCATGATGGCCGAGCGGCAGTTTAACATGCTCCGTGATCCGCAAGCAGGAAAAATACCATCGGGGATCAGGTCGCAGGAGCTGGAATTTGCAAAAAGCCTTCCGAAAAATAATGATGGGCAACTCTGGAACTGGAGAGGCCCCGATAATATTGGAGGCAGGATGTTATGTATGGCAACGGATATCGACCACCCCGAACACTGGCTGGCGGGCAGCGCATCGGGAGGGATGTGGGAAACGACCAACGGCGGACTTGCATGGCATAAGGTCACGGCCCCGGATGCGGAACAGAGCGCGACCTGCATTGTACAGGACAGCAGGCCGGGAAAACGCAACACCTGGTACTACGGCAGCGGTGAACTGCTGAGCACCACCGACCGAAATGTAAGTACCAGCGTACGAACGGTTGGTTTGGGGAACGGGATTTTCAAGTCAACCGATAACGGGGCTACCTGGAATGCGCTTCCGTCAACCCAGGGGAATGCCCAGGGGGTGCTCCGGGACGTATTCCAGGGCGTCTGGCGTATCGTCACCGACCCGGTGAACACGAATAAGGACATCGTATATGCGGCCTGCTACGGGGCTATTATGCGTTCGGAGGACGGTGGACAGACATGGAGCGTGGTTCTGGGCGACCTTGTCAATAAATCCTTTTGCTCCGATATCGCGGTGACTTCGAACGGAACGCTGTATGCGGTGCTGGGAGGCTATGGCTGGTCGATCGAACCTCCGGGCCGTAAAGGAGTATGGCGTTCGACCAACGGCATCAGCTGGACCGAGATCACGCCCAGGGGCTTCCCGGCCGAAAACCGTACGACGAAACTCGCTATCGCGCCTTCGGATGAATCGCTGATGTATGTGTTCACCGAATCGCAATCGCCCGACCTCAACCCCTTTAACGGGTATACGAATTCGATCAATACTTTCTGGAAAATGACCTGGAACAGCGCCGGCGATTCAGCGATATGGGAAAACCGAACCAAAGGCATTCCCGGGGGCGGCAACGGGAGCATCAATTCATGGCCGTTTTCAATGGTTGTTTACGGCGGATATTGCGTCGCCCTGGGTGTGAAACCTGATGACGCTGACAAGGTGTTCCTCGGCGGAATGTGTTTGTACCGTTCCGATAACGGCTTTGCCGACAGCCTGCATACGAACTGGATGGGCGGGAGTCCGTACGACATGGATTCAATTCACCAGCTTCACCCCGACATGCATGCTATTATTTTCGACCGGAACAACCCGGATATCATGATGACCGCAAATGACGGCGGGATCTACCTCACGGTCGACTGCCTTGCCGACAGTGCGAACGTACGCTGGACCCGCCTGAACAACAAGCTTACCACCACCCAGTTCTATTCGGTGGGCATCGACCATGGGGCTTCGGCCGAGGACTGGGTCCTGGGCGGGCTGCAGGACAACAACTGGTATTACACAGTGACAAACAACCCAGCGGAATTCTGGTTCAATATCGATATCTGTTACGACGGATTTGATGTTGCCGTGGCTCCGGCCTGGGAGTATGCTGTGATTTCGGCCTATAGCGGGAACATCTGGACTTCACAATTCGATGCTGCTATGCACACAAAAAACATTTACCCTCAGCTGCCCGATACCTTATTGAAGTATTACGATCCGGTGATGGGATCCAACGCACTGTTTCCTTTCTACCAGAATTTCGCCCTGGATCCCGTTACATCTCAGACCTTCTACCTGCCTACTGTTAACAGCATCTGGCGAAAGGATAACCTGAAAGCGGCTTCATACGACACTTCCCTGAGGAATGCAGGCTGGAGCCACCTAAACAACGTGGATATTGGCAATGCTTCGGTGATCAGTGCAATCGCGGTTTCACGCATCCCTGCCAACAGGCTATTTTACGGCACCAGCCTGGGCAAAGTGTATCGCCTTGATAACGCGAATACAGGAAACCCTGTGCCTGTTGATGTTACCGGGAGCAATTTCCCGGCTAACGCATTTGTTGCCTGTATCGATGTCAATCCCTTGAATGCCGACGGACTTATGGTCGTGTTCTCGAACTACGGGGTGCTTAGTTTGTTTCATTCTGCGGATGGAGGAGCTACCTGGACCTCTGTTTCAGGAAATCTCGAGGAGCATCCCGACGGCTCAGGTTCGGGCCCTTCGGTGCGATGGGCCAAAGTCCTGACATACCAGGGTGAGAAAGTTGTTTTCGTCGGGACATCGGTGGGCTTGTTCTCAACCACAGCATTGAAAGGCGACTCTACAGTATGGGTGCAGGAAGCACCCGACAAAATAGGTTCGGTGATCGTCGATATGATAGACGCCCGCTCAACCGACGGCTTCGTCGCCGTGGCAACCCACGGGAACGGGGTGTACAGCGCGACATACAAGCCTTCGGCGGGGATAGCAGACCGGGATCCAGGATTCATGATCCGGGATCCTTACCCAATTCCAGCAAGGGACATGATAACCCTGCCGGTTGAAACCGCTGTTGGCGGACCGCTTGAAATCAGGCTGACGTCCGCATCGGGACAGGACCTTGGAGTAATATGGAAAGGTGCATGTAAAGCGGGTCGCCAGCTCATCAGTGTTAAGCTGGAGGGGCGCCCGGCGGGAGTCTGTTATTTAACCGCCATTACCTCATCCGCGAAGCAGACAAAGAAAATAATCGTGATGCCCTAGCCGTGATTCTTGGGTAGGATCAAGGATCCAGCAGCTTAACTTTTTCCTTCAGAATCTCAAGAGTGAGCTGAATTGTTTTCAGGTGGGTGCGGAATGAAAGAATGGCGAGGCGAAGGGTGTACTTCCCGTTCAGGATGGTGGAGGAAATGAACACCCTTCCGTCTTTTACCACCTCTTCAGCGAGTCGTTTGTTGAATTCATCGGCGTCTCCTGTTTTGGGGATCCAGCGGTAGGTCACTACCGAGAGTTCGGGTTCACATTCCGTTTCGAAACCCAGCTTGCGGATCTCACGGTAGAAATATTTCGCCAGCAGCAGTTTTTCCTCAAGGGCGGCTGTAAAGGGTTTTGTGCCAAGCAGCTTCAGCGGCAGCCAGAACCTCAGTCCCCGGAAGTGCTTTGTGAGTTCAGGTGAAAGGTCAGAGGGCGAGGTTTCATCGGCCGGTCCCTGGGCGTCCTGGAGGTAGGTCGCCAGGTAATAATGCGAATTTCTCAGGCTTTCCATGTCTTTTACAATAACGGCGCCGAGTCCGTAAGGCAGGAATAATCCCTTGTGCGGATCAATGCTGACTGAATCGGCTTTTTCAATGCCGGCCAGTTTTTGTTTTCCTTCATCTGTGAGGATGAAGAAGCCTCCGTATGCGGCATCCACATGAAGCCAGAGATTGTTTGCTGAGGCGATATCCCCTATTCTTTCAAGGGGATCGACAGCGCCCACGTCGGTCGTGCCTGCGGAAGCAACGATAAGGAAGGGATTGAGCCCGTTTTCTTTGTCATTGCGGATGACATTCTCCAGTTCATCGACCTGCATCCTGCATCCTGCATCCATTTCAACATACCTAAGAATACATTCGTTCAGTCCGGCAATGCGGATGGCTTTCTGAACCGAATGATGCGTCTGCTGCGAAAGGTAGATCACCGATCTTTCAATATCCTTCGGCCTGATCGCTTTGGCATCCCTTGCGGTCACAATGGCGATGAGGTTTGCGATGCTGCCTCCGGATGTCAGGTTGCCTGCTGAAGTTTTCGGAAAACCAAGAATTTCGGCGAGCCATGCGATCATCATATTTTCCATTCGTACGGCCCCTGGTGAGCCGAAAAACAAAGCTGCCAGCCTGTTGGTTACATCGGCCAGGTAATCGCCCAGGGCCGAATAATAAATTCCTCCGCCCGGAATGAATCCCAGGTAGCCTCCCGATGCGGGGTTGAGTCCGGGGGTATCAACGTTGATTTTTAAGAGTTCCAGCGCCTGGTCTATGCTCATCGGCTCATCCGAGATCGGTGAGTCAAGCAGCCCGATGCCTTTGTCTTCAGTGTATTCGTATGCTTTCAGGGTTTCAATCTGGTTCAGAAAATCTTCACCATAAGAAATAACTTTTGCCCTTGTTTTCTTTCGCTCGCCTGCAGTGGGTTCAAGCCCACGCGAGGCCTTCTCGAGCTGTTTGAGTCTCCGGATCATTTGATGGGGATTGGTTCGGCAAAGGTAAGGGATTAGGGGTTAGGGACTAGGGATTTGGGATTAGTATATTGTGCATCCTGCATCCTGCATCCTGCATCCCGCATCCTGCATCCTGCATCCCGCATCCCGCATCCTGCATCCCGCATCCTGCATCCTGCATCCTGCATCCTGCATCCCGCATCCTGCATCCTGCATCCTGCATCCTGCATTCCGCATCCCGCATCCCGCATCCTGAATCCTGCATCCCGCATCCTGAATCCTGCATCCTGCATCCTGCATTCCGCATCCCGCATCCTGCATCCGTCATCCGCACTCAATTGAAAGTAAATTTTTAGATTTGTAATGTTTATCAAAATAAATTGATGCCCCATGCCAATAAATGATGAAACAAGGCTTGCCATTTACAGCAGGCTGAAGAAACACCTTGATATACACGTGCCTCCGATGGTAGTGAAAGAGAATGTAGCAGAACTCACTTATGAGCTTTCGGGAAACAAGGCTGTGCCATACGGCCATGACAAAAAGATCGTCCCGGGGATGTATTTCTGCAGTGTTGCCCAGCGCAAGGACAGCGTGGTGTTTTATTTTTTCCCAATGTACTACAACCCTGCCATGAACGAAGTTGCTCCTGCGCTTTGCAAATGCCTGAAAGGGAAGACCTGTTTCCATTTCAAAAAAGAGGAACAGGTCGATGAGAAGGAGCTCGCGGTACTGTTGAAAAAGGGGATGGAGGCATGGAAAGAACGTGGGTATTTGGTGTAAGATCGTGAACCGTGATTCGTGAGTCGTGAGCCGTGAGCCGTGTGTCGTGAGTCGTGATTCGTGAGTTGTGAGTCGCGAGTAGTGAACCAAACCAGAAACAAGAAACCAGCAACCAGAAACTGCCAGCATGACTTTCTCAGACATTTTCACCTGTTTTTCAAGCACTTAACATTACCATCAAAGGCCCGTAGGTCTGCGGGTCTGCTACATGACAGCACCATATGTCAACGTCATTCATTTATGCAAAAAAAATCAGGTTTTAAGAATAATTTTTTAAAAACTTTATATATTTATGCGTCAATTTTCAACCTCAGATCAGGAAAAAAGAGATTAAGACTGAACGCAAATGATGCTGAAGAATCACAAAAGCTGCCATAATTTCGATATACCAGATTATAGATATATTGTTATTTCTGAAATAAACTCCATGATTTATGAAAAAAGCATTACTGTCTTTCTCCCTCCTGATCATCGCATCAATCCGTCTCCTTGCACAGGATGTAACCATTGATGCACCCCTAGCATCAACCATTCAAACCAGTCTGAATGCTGGTAGCGATTATACCGTTACCGCAACGGGAAACATCATAGTAAGCGCCAGTATTCTCAAAAGCTTAGGGTCTTCTGCCACTTTAACTCTTAAAGCAACTAAGAGCATTGTAATAAACTCGGGCTATTCCATCAGATCAACAAATAATGCACTAAATCTGGTATTTTGGTCCAGAAGTGGAGGAACTAATACAGGTGATGACGCAGGCTGTGTTTGGTTTCAGGTCAGTACCATAGTAACTTCCAATGGTGGAAATGTAACTATCGGAGGGGGAGCCGATCCCGCTGTTGGATATTGCGTGGGGGATGTGGGTTATACTCCTGCAGCTGAAAACAATGCCAATTATCGGGGAGCCGTTGTTAACGGGACCTTGTCAGCAGGCGGTGGTAATATCCTGATCCGGGGAAAAGCTTCACCAAGTGCAGGAGCAGAAAGAGGGGTTAGTATTGGAGGCGCTGTCTCCACTATGGGGTCAGGAACCATTACTATCACAGGTCAATCAATAAGTTCATCTGACGGACTTGCTTTTGGGGATTCCTTTGTCCCGGGGACAACAGGTACAATTACCTGCGGTTCTGGCACAGTGACATTAACAGGGGTCAACACTCACAGCTCTTATAATAGTTATAACGGAGTTAATCTTTCACCCCGCGGCGGGTCTTCTGCTTATCTTAACTGCGGTGGTAATCTTACAATTAATTCCACAGGTATGTTCAGTATGGCTTCGGCTACTTATGTCAACTGTGATGGCAATTTATCTGTCACTTCAACGGGAAGTATAAGCGCTGCAAGTGGTAATCTCACAGTAACTGGAACTTCCTCTTTCTCAGCAGGAACAAGTTCAATCGATCTTACAAACTCCAACAATGATTTTACCGGAAATCTGAGTATTTCCAGCGGAACAGATGTAACCATAACGAATGTAGATGCCTTGGCCCTGGGAACCATTAATATCTCCGGCTTGCTTAGCGCAAGAACTCTATCGGCCAATCTTACGGTCAATAATTCAATCACGACGAGCAGCACCAGCACATCGGCGATTTCATTGTATGCCGATTATAACAAACTTGCAGGGGATGCAACAGGCGGAAATATAATCATCGTTGGAACGCCTTCAATTACTATGGGTTCCGGCGGGAGAGCTAAATTGTACACGGGCAGTATCTCAGGCAGCACGGGCTTGTCGGGGATCGTCAGTATCAGTTATTCTCGTTTCTACAGCGATTACAGCACATCGACTTTTTATCCGGACCTGGGCTCAGGAATCTACGGTATCTACCGTGAAGTGGGCTCACTGGTGTGGAACGGGAGTTCAGGCACCGACTGGAACACGGCCGGCAACTGGGATCTGGGGGTCTCTCCCAACCAGACGTTCAATACCACCATTGCTTCTGCTGCCAACTCCCCTGTGGTGAACCAGGCAATTGGTACTCCTGCGTATTGTCGCAACCTCACGATCAACTCAGGCGCGGTCCTCACGATTGCCGCGGGAAAGGCGCTTACTGTGAACGGAACGCTTACAAACAATGCGGGTAACGGCGGACTGGTGATTCAGTCAACCTCGGTTTCAGCCACCGGTACGGGTTCTCTGATTCATAACACCAACAATGTGAACGCGACGATACAGCGCTATATTCCCGGAAGCGCTACTCTCACCGATAAGGTCTACCATATGGTCTCGGTGCCCCTCACGAAGGCAGCCTCACCTGTGAGTAGCCTTTTCCTTGGCTCTTATCTCTACTATTTCGACGAAACCCAGACTGCTCCCACCGCCGAAGGCTGGGTTAATATGGGGTCATCCACGACAGATCCCCTCACTGTAAGCCGCGGATATATGATCTATTATCCCGGCTCAAGCCAGACCTACAGCTTCGCCGGTCCCATGAACAATGGCGACTTTCAGGCAACGGTTTCATATACCGCCGCTGCGCCATCCGCAAACAAGGGTTTTAACCTGGTCCCAAATCCCTACCCCTCAGCCATCGACTGGCTGGCTTCGAGCGGATGGACAAAAACCCGCATCGATAATGCGGTTTACATCTGGAATTCTGCAGTCAGCACAAGCAATTATGCTTCCTATGTGAGCGGCGTTTCACTCAATGGCGGAAGTCAGTATATCGCCCCCGGACAGTCTTTCTTTGTCCATGCTTACGATGTAAGCCCTGCCCTTTCGATGACAAATTCGGTGAGGTTGCATTATTCCACAGCATTTCTGAAGGATACGGTAATCATACCCGATCTGTTCAAGATCCGTGCCACCGCCGCTTTGGTAAGCGACGAGATGGCCGTGAGGTTCACCGATGGCGCAACTCCCGGCTTCGACGGTGAATGGGATGCCTATAAAATGATGGGCAGCGCGAATGCTCCTCAATTATATTCGGTGACTTCGGATGGCATTAACCTGGCAATAAACAGTCTGCCGTCATTGTCAGGTCCCGTCGATGTGCCTGTTAATTTTTCGCTGGATGCCTCTAAGGAAGTGAGCTTCACCGCCGGCGGACTGGAATCCTTCAATTCCGCCACAACCATCTGTCTGGAAGACAAAACCCTTGCCCGTATTGTCAACCTCAGGCAGGATCCGGTGTATACCTTCAGTTACCAGAGCGGAAGTGACGCAGACCGTTTCATCCTTCATTTCAACGGACCCAATGGCACTGCGGAAACCCCGTCTTCGAAAGAGGGCAAAGCCTGGGCTGTCAGCGGAAGGATATTCCTCGACCTCCCCTCCATGCAGGACCAGTGCGCCGAAATATCAGTCTACGACCTCCTGGGGCGCCTCATCCGCCATCAGCAAACAACAATACACGGCATCACCACAATCGAAACCCCGCTAACCTCCGGAGTCTGCCTCATCTCCGTCACCACACCTACGAGGAACTTTACGACTAAAGTCTTAGCGCGTTAACTGGTTGCTGGTTGCTTGTTTGCGCTTCGCGCGTTACTGGTTGCTTGTTACTGGTCTTAGCGCCTTCGGCTTGTTTCTTGTTTCTTGTTTCTTGTTTCTTGTTACTGGTTCCTTACAATCCGCTAAAGTAAAATAAGAAAATTCTTATTTTACTTTTCGAAAATCAGTGCATTGTTAGAGTTATATTTAATAATCCATCCGCCTTCAAAAACCACATGTCATTATATTATAATTCATTAGCGGTTTTTATGTCAAAAAAAGTGAAATAACCCTCCTTATTTCACAAAAAGTGAAATTCCACCCATTATTTCACAAAAAATGACATAAAACCCCACGATAAAAAGCATTTTTTGCTTCAACCCAGTTACCCAGAACCCAGTAACCCAGTCACCCAGCAACCCGCCTCACGATTCCCTTTTCACCCAAAGCTCGAAAAACGGGTCGGTAAGCAAAAAACGGTTCTCCACTTTTTCGAGTATGTCAAGAGCTATCATCCGTTTATAGGCCTTTTGTACGCTCGATGTCGGGAAAAGCCTGTATTTCTGAAGAAATTCCGTTTCATAATTGCCATACCCCTGCGTGGCAACGGCACTTAATATCCTGCACTGGAATGCGGTTAACTGATTGCGGATGCCATGGAAAAAATCGGCCTGGTTTAACAGCAAACGGTCCAGCGCCTCCTGGTATACAGCCCCGGGGTTTTTACCGCTTAAACGGGCCGTTTCCCATAGTTCGGCGCCCAGGTACTGAATATAATACGGGATGTTATGGGTTTGCTCAACAATTCGTTTAATCAGCTGATCTTCTACTATATAGCCTCCGTCGCGGAACCTCTCGCTGAGAAATTCGGCTGAATCTGTTTCAGAGGGCTTCGCCAATTTGTATAATTTTCCGAAATTGTAAAATGCCCGGTCTTTTCGCGAGAACATATTCAGCAGTAAATGACGCTGGCTCCCCAGGAAAATATAACTGGCATTGCGGTGATGCTGAAGGCCGGCCCTGAGTTCTTTCTCAAATGATTCACCGTTCAGCTTCTCAATCTCCTGGAATTCGTCAAACACAATGATCCAGCACTTCTTCTGTTTTGTTTTAGCCGGTATGTCGATGATATCTTCGAATGCTCTTGCAGTCTGCAACGGGTCTATCGAAAGCTTTAATTCAGGTGAACCCGACTGATCCAGCCCCATAACAGGTTCTATCCCCCTGATCAATCCCTGTATCCAACGCAGGCCTTTTTCCCAACCTGAGAGCGGTCTCATCAGTTCACGGGCATATAATTCGATAAGCTTTTCCCTCGACGAAACCTTGAAAAAATCCAGGTAAACCGTGGGATGTCCTTCGGCCTCCAGGTCCTTCAGCGCCTTGATCACCAGCGACGACTTACCGTAACGACGGGGTGAATACATGACCAGGTTGGTGGCATTGCGCATGGATAATTTGATCTCCTCAATCTCCTTGTCCCTTCCATAGAAAAACGGTGTGTCTACCGTCTTTCCGTAGCTGAATGGATTGTTGCTCATACACTTAAATGTTACGCCTCACGGCATTACGCCAATTAGCATTACGCTATGCAGCATAATTTGGTTTAAGCGCAAATATAGTAAAATTTTGCGTATTATGTTCAATGATCAGAGAAAACGGCGATAATCACCAGCAACCCAGTAACCCAGTAACCCAGTCACCCAGTAACCTAGTCACCCAGTAACCTAGTCCCACGTGTCACGTGTCACGTGAATCGTGATCCATCATTATTTTTACCAACTCTTTAAATGTGACTTTTGGAGCCCATTGCAGATCCCTGAATGCTTTTGACGGGTCTCCCCTCAGCAATTCCACATCGGTGGGGCGGTAATATTTGGGATCCATAGCCACAACAATTTTATTGCTGGCGGATAGCTTTGCGGTTTCATTTACTCCCTCCCCTTCCCAGATCAGCGTCTCGCCGAAATACGCAAAGGCCTCATCCACAAACTCTTTAACGGTATGCGTTTCACCCGTGGCCAGAACATAATCGTCGGGCGCCTCGGCCTGCAGAATCCTCCACATGCCTTCGGCATACTCGGGGGTATATCCCCAGTCACGGGCCGCATGGATGTTCCCCAGGTATAAGGTATCCTGCTTCCCGGCCATAATGCGTGACACTCCTATCGTGATCTTGCGGGTCACAAACGTCTCCCCCTCCTCGGCGACTCGTGATTGAACAAAATGCCGTTGCAGGCAAATAAATTGTACGCCTCCCGGTAATTCACCGTGACCCAGTA
>JBAXLI010000049.1:0-32080 GCA_037134895.1 Bacteroidota bacterium | reverse complement strand
GTTAGAAAATCCCTTACACCGGCTTGCCTGGTTAAAGGATAATCTTCAAAGGGGTTTTCCATCATAACTACCTTATCCCGCTTTGCTCGTTTAATTATAGTTCTGCAAAAAGATAAAGCCTTATGACAAGTATTAACACCATTACCCAGGCCGATCATGTATTCATGGTATTGAACGACCCACTCCCTGGTAATTTCGCCAAAGCTTAACTTCTCCTTATATTTCTTCATCTTGGAAATATAGGATTTGTAAGAGCGGATAGTATCAGGGGCTTTCTTCATTTTCTGCAAATGTTCAACCTCCTTTGTGGCAAAAGAGTAGAAGCAATCCTTTATTTCAGTTGGGTTTTTAAATCGCTTATCGAATTCCGCTAATGTCATAGGGCGGTTTTCTTTGCGGATATTCCGGAAAGTTTCACCGGCCCGATCTTCAGCATCGGTTATAACACCATTGATGTATGTCATGTTCACCCAGGAACAACGCTTTATTTGCCGGTTCTTTGGGTCCCAGTACTTCTCGGGTTCAAACACGGATACACCCAAAGCATAATCTTTTTTGATCCGGTTAATAATGACACGAAGGTAAACAGGTATTGAGCCGTCTTTTTTTGGATAGGCGGTTCTAAGAAATATTTTATAAGTAGGATTCATTTGGCATCATGTTAAAATGTGAAACAATTGTGAAACATTTTGCCAAACTCAGAGGGAAACCAGGCTTTTATTTAAAGAACGCAATTCTAAGAAAAGCCTATAAATCGTTAGGTTTCGCGCATGATATAGAATATGAGGCTATATTTGTTTGCTTAACCAGGTGGAGTATAGGGGAGTCGAACCCCTGACCTTTAGACTGCCAGTCTAACGCTCTAGCCAACTGAGCTAATACCCCTTGGGGCTGCAAAATTAAAAAATTTTTACATTGCAGCCCCATTATAATACTAAAGGCATGAAACGTTTATTTGCAGCAGTCAGGATCAGCCCTGATGAAAATTACCTTAAGTCATTCAGAATCATGAGGTCTGGCCTCAGATCCGAGGCTATTAAATGGGTCGAAGAGCGCAATATCCATATCACCATAAAATTTTTCGGAGAAACAGAAGAAAGGCTGATCCCGGGAATTTCGGACAGTCTTTCAGGGATTTCTCAAAACACAGGTCCGCTGAACTTTTGTCTGTCTGGCTTAGGGATATTCGGAAGCAGTTATCAGCCCAGGGTTCTCTGGTCGGGCATAGTGCCGCATGAACAGCTTTCATCCCTGATGAAAAGGACACAGAAGGAGATGGAAAAACATGGGTTTGAATCAGACCGTCAGAACCTTATTCCCCATCTTACACTGGGAAGGATAAAATTTCTCAAAGACAAGGAGCTTTTCAGAAAAGTTTTGGAAATCAACAAAAACATCAGGTCTGAACCGATGATTGTGAATGACTGCATTTTATTTGAGAGTATCCTGAGAAAGGAAGGGCCGGAGTATAATATTCTTGAAAAATTCCCTTTCGTAAAATAAAAAAGGCCGGCTCAATCGCGGGGCCGGCCTCAAAACCTGATGAGCAAAAATCAAGGGTTGGAGTCAGTTTTCTCAATGCCTTTCATTCGGTTTGCGAAAATGTAATAAAGCATCAGCGCAACTCCTCCGAAAAGGCAGATCATGGAAAAGAAAGCAGCTTCTTCTTCCATGGAGGTATTACTTGCAATAATTTTTCCAATAATAATTCCAAGACCAATCCCAATAAAGATCATTCCCCATTTGAGTGACTCGAGAATATTGCTTTTTGTCTCAAGACTGGAAGCGTTGCCTCCGTTTTTAATAAGGGCCATCCGTTCTTTGTGACGGACACCCAGGTATACAATGCCAAAGACCATGGCAAAGACTGAAATCGGTACAATAACTTCTGCGTTCATATCCGTGTGTATTAAAGGGTTTTGTGTGTATTCAAACCTTTTGACGCCAGGGAAAGAAATAGGTTACAGCTGAAGATCAGCGAACAATGAATTTAAGCGTACGGGAACCGCTTTCATTGCACACTTTAAGGAACATCAGGCCTTGTTGAAAACCTGAGACATCTATTTGATGATAAATGCTTTGATCGGCGGCTGAAGGATGGTTCCTGTACAGAATCTCACCTAGCTGGTTATAAATAACAATTTCAGTAATTTTTACCAGGCCTTCGGTTTTCAGGTTAAGGATTCCTGATACCGGGTTTGGTGAAACAGATATGGCCTGATCGAAAAGGCTTTCACCTGTACCGCTGCAATTGCTCACAATTATCTGCTTGAGAGACGCCTGGCCGTTTCCACAGGCATTGATCCCAAAGGCTGTCACAGGTCCCGAAACTGCATTACTGCCAAAATCGACAGTGATACGGTTCGTATGCTGACCCGAACTTATTGCAGCCCCCTGTGGTAAAGTCCATCCATACGAACTTGCGAATGGAACAGGTGCTACCGAATAGTTATAACTGGTTTTACCAACGCACACACTATCGGGCCCGGATATAAGGCTGCAGCTTCCCGGAAGTGAATCCAGGCTCACTGTTTTTGAAAACGCCAATCCTGAACCGCATGCATTCTCCCCCCTGACACTGATCGCCCCGGCAAGCATGCCCCATTTTATCCTGACCGAGCGGGTTCCTGCACCGCTTATGATCATTGCATCAGGAGGAATAATCCAGTTGTAATAAGCTGTATGAAGAATGGTATCGGTTTGGTAATTGCCTGTATCATACTGGCAGAGATGGGAAGGACCATCAATGCTGTCGGTTGTGGATGGAATCGGCGTGACATTGACAGGCAGAACGCTGGGAACACTTGTTCCGCAGTTGTTTCCAATAATAACAGAAACAGTTCCTGAATTATTACCCCATTTAACAAGGACGCTTTCGGTATTCTGTCCGCTCATGATCACTGCACCTGAAGGAACGGTCCAGGAATATGAAGTTGCTCCGGGAACCTGGATCACAGAATAATAACAAAGTGTATCGGCGCAAACGCCGGCAGCTCCCGAAACGGCCGATGGGGGAGGAGGGATGGTTTCAACATGCACGATGATGCTGTCGGCAGAAACATTCATCCACTGGTCCCAGACCTGCAGATGGTACATTGTATTAACCAGGGGCGTTGCAACGGGATTCGGGATAGCCGGATCGGATAATGTAGAAGACGGTGACCACAGGTAGGTAAATGGTCCCGGACCACCCTGTATGCTTACCGATAACTGTGTGTATTGCCCCTGGCAGATGGTGTCGGGAGTGGCGTGCGCCTGTATAGTGAAAGCAGAATTGTTGTTCTGGCAGGCCGCGTGAAAAGAAACGGACAGGATAACAATTGCTAATATAACGAGTTTAATCTTCAGGTGACATTTATTATACGGACTTCGTCCTCATACAAAATTACTAAAAAACTACTGGTTTCCAACAAGTTTTGTACCTTTACAATGATATCTTTTTCTCATTGGACATGAAAGAATGATAATTTTATAATTGCCTTGTAACCTCCCAAAGGCTTAAACGTCTAAATCTCACATGAAATACCAGGACGACAATTATTACATTGAAAAAGTAATAAATGGTGATTCGTCAGCTTATGCCGTCCTCGTTGCAAAACATAAGAACCTGGTATTTTCGATCGCTCTTAAAGTACTGAATAACCGTGAGGATGCTGAAGAAATAGCCCAGGATGCATTTGTAAAAGCGTTTCACTCCCTGAAGTCATTTGAGAAAAAATCAAAGTTCTCGACCTGGCTGTACCGGATTGTTTATAATGCTGCTGTTTCACGCACCCGCAAGAGGATCCTCGACACGATCCCGATGGATAATTATGTCATTTACAATTATTCGGAAGAATCGATGAGGCCGGGGGTCGACGAGGTTGATGAAAATGAACAGCAGGTATTGCTTAACAAAGCAATGAAAAACCTGTCGGATGAGGATAATCTGCTGATCACTTTGTTTTACCACGCCGGCAATTCCATTGAAGACATCAGCAGTATCACGGGATTGTCGGCATCGAATGTCAAAGTACGGCTGCACCGGATCAGAAAGAAACTGTACGACGACATGAATGTGATGATGGCTGAACGATTGAGTTGAATTTTATTTACACGGATTATGGAAAAGGATGAGATGTTAAACGATGATTTCCTGGCTGGTCTTATACGTAAGACGCCATTGGAAAGCCCTTCCGACGATTTTATCAACAACGTGATGAGAGGAATTGAACTGCAGCCCGATGCTGCAGTTGAAAAACGGCCCTATTTCCAGTGGCTGAATTCAGCAGTTCCCTATGTTTTGCTTGGTGTGATCATTTTGTTCATACTTTATTCGTCCGACATTCCGTACCTGAATTTCCTTGCCGGCAAAGAATATTTTTCAGGATTATTTGTTAAAATATTCCAGCCATTCTGGATCTCTATGAAAGCCTTGTTCTCTTCAAAATTTATAACGTATTCATTTCTGATTGGTGTTTCTGCCGGCTTCCTGTTCATTATCGATAAATTGTTTTTCCGCAGATTTGCTGCATGATCGAAATTGCAAAAACGATGGTCCCCGCACAGATCCAGGAAACCCTGTCGGAGTATTTCGGCATCCAAAAGGGTGAAAGTTTCAGGATATTGTCATCAAAGCCACTTGGCGGAGGATCAATCAATGAAGTATATCATCTAAGCACCACTGTCGGTGATTTCTGTCTGAAATACAATAGCAGTGAGGCCTTTCCGAAAATGTTCGAAACGGAAGCACTCGCACTCAAACTGCTTTCAAAGCCGGGAGATATAAGGGTTCCTAATGTGATCTTTCATTCAAACCTTTCTGATTATTCATTTATTCTGCTTGAATATATCAGATCAGGTTCTCCTATCAGAGGTTTTTTCCAGGATTTTGGAATAAACCTGGCCCGTCTGCACCATCATAAAAACGATTTGTTCGGCCTTGATTACAATAATTATATGGGGTCCCTGCCTCAGAATAACTGTTATCATGCCGCCTGGGTCGATTTTTTTATTGAAGAAAGACTCGACAAACAGGTCAGGCAGGCAGTACAGAATGGCTTGCTTGACGAAAAGGGAATAAAGCTCTTTGAGAGACTTTACCCGGCTTTATATGAGATACTCCCCGAAGAACCTCCTTGCCTGGTTCATGGCGATCTCTGGAGCGGAAATTTCATAGTATCAGAAAAAGGCCGTGCCTGCCTGATAGATCCGGCAGCTTATTATGGTAACCGCGAAGTTGATATCGCTATGTCGACATTATTCGGCGGATTTGATAAGGATTTTTACCAGGCATACCACGAAGAATATCCTTTGATTCCAGGATGGGAAGAAAGGCTTGAAATATATAATCTGTACCCCCTGTTGATCCATCTGAATCTGTTCGGGCAGAGCTACCTCGGATCTATTTTAAGTACTCTGGGCAGATTCTGACCTCTCTTTCCACAATTCCTTAAAACTTTTCGGAGCAACTTTCGGAAGTGCCCTTCTCGGGCCCCAGAGTTTTTTTCCGAACCGGCTTATCATTCGGTTTTTCAGCTTGCTTCCAGGTTTATCAAGCATCCACCTTCTCATCATGACTATTTTCCAGCCGCTGTTTACTTTTCTCCAGAAGAATGAGACATACTTCTTTGTGACGGCCATATTACGGTTATAAAGCAGAAGTTCATGCAAAGGGATTTTCACAGGGCAGACTTCTGTACATTTTCCGCAGAGGCTGGACGCAAAGCTTAGGTGGTTATAGTCTTTAAATCCTTTGAAATGAGGAGAGATAACCGCTCCGATAGGCCCTGAATAAACTGCTCCGTAGGTATATCCGCCTACGTTCTTATATATAGGACAGCCATTAAGACAGGCTCCGCAGCGTATGCAAGACAACGCCCTTCTCTGCTCCTTCAGCATGAGAATATCGGTACGGTGGTTGTCGAGAAGGATCACATACATTTCTTCCGGACCGTCAACTTCCCATTCGGTCTTTGGTCCAAGCACGATATTATTGTATACAGTGATATGCTGCCCGGTACCATGATGAGCCAGCAAGGGCAGGAAAAGATCCAGATCATCAAAAGACGGGATAAGCTTTTCGATACCAACGATAGCGATATGAATTCGGGGAAAAGCAATAGAAAGCAATCCGTTCCCCTCGTTTTCGGTAAGCACCACCGCGCCCATGTCGGCCAGCAGAAAATTCCCCCCCGTAATACCAACATCAGCCCTGATGTATTCTTTCCTCAGCTGGTCCCTTACAAAAAGAGTGATCTCTTCAGGCTTGCTGTTCTCGGGAAGGCCGAATTTCTCATGAAAAAGCTTTGCAACATCTTCCTTCGATTTATGCATGGCCGGCGTCACAATATGGTAAGGCTTCTCCCCGGCAATCTGTACGATGAATTCACCAAGGTCGGTTTCAAACACTTCCTTTTTATGTTTCTCGAGGGCCTCATTTAGTTCTATCTCCTCAGAGATCATCGACTTCTGCTTGACAATCACCTGGGCCTTGGCTTTCTTTATGATATTGAGAATTTCTTTCTGTGCTTCCTTTTCACCGGTAGCCCAGATCACCTTTCCACCTCTTCTCTCAAAATTATTCTCAAACTCAACCAGGTATTTGTCGAGGTTGTTTATGACCTTATGTTTAATGTTCGCTGCCCGGCGCTTTGCCAGTTCCAGGTTCTGAAACTGCCCCAGGCCGCGTGTAACTGCTGCGTCGTACTTCCCTATGTTATAATTCAGACGTCGCCTTTGTTCCTTGTCAAAAGCACGCCTGGATGCATCCTCATTGAATTTATGATGTGCCTGGTTCATTCGTGGAACTATAAAATTTGGGATATTTTTTCAACTCTCCTTTGATGTCTTCCGCCTTCAAAATCAGTAGTAAGAAACAATTGTAAAAATTCTATTGCCTGTTCCCGGGAGATGAATCTTGCCGGTAATGAAATTATATTCGCATCGTTATGCTGACGGGCAAGCTTTACAATTTCCCTGCTCCAGCAAACAGCAGCTCTCACCTTAGGATATTTATTCGCGACCATGGCAACCCCGTTCCCGCTTCCGCAGATAATAACACCCCATTCAAATTCAATATTATTCACAGCGAGGGCCAAAGGGTGAACAGGATCGGGATAATCCATGCTTTCCTCTGAAAAAGTACCAAAATCTGTAACTGAATATTGTTCTTTCTGAAGATATTCCTTTAAATACTCCTTAAGTATGAAACCTGCATGATCGCTTCCTATCGCAATCTTTTTTAAAGAGTCAAGCATTGTTAATATCGTTTTTTTACAAAAGTAATCATAATGAGATCAAAATGAAGTAAAAGCGAAAATTATGAATAAATATCTGTCTTAAAATCAAAAAATTAAAATTTACACATACCATTGTTAACATCTGCTTAATTTTGTTGCAAACTTTTATTAAAAACCCGGTTCATCCCGCTTTTCTGTTAATAAATTCAATTTCCGGAAAGTTAGCTGGTTGTTTTCAAATAAAGTGAACAGCCTGAATTGAAAAAATGAACGACTATTTTTGCACACAGGCAGTTATTGACAATTGTTGAAAACCAAAATAACCAACTGTAATACAATAAACTAAAATTAAGAATGTTTAAGTAATACTGTTAATTCAATGCTGATTTCAAGGAATCCAAATTTTTCCTTACTTTTTAATCAACCATACTAACAGCTATTATAAATAACAATAAAAAGAATCTTTATTATTATTATGAAAACCTATTCAGATCAAAATATAGCTGATAAGATCTTAAAGTTAAAAAAAGAAAAGAATGCAGTTATCCTGGCCCATTATTATCAGGTTGCTGAAATTCAAGATATTGCGGATTTTATAGGGGATAGCTTGCAATTGTCTCAAAGTGCTAAAAACACTGATGCTGATATAATTGTGTTTGCAGGCGTTCATTTTATGGCCGAAACTGCAAAAATTTTGTGTCCGCAAAAAAAAGTGTTGCTGCCCGATCTTTCAGCAGGATGTTCATTGGCTGATTCCTGTCCGCCGGATGCTTTCAGAAAATTCAAGGAAGAAAATCAGGGCCATATTGTGATTTCTTACATCAATTGTTCAGCTGAGATCAAGGCATTGTCGGATGTCATTTGTACTTCAAGCAATGCTGTTAAGATCGTTGAATCCTTTTCAAAAGAACAAAAGATCATTTTTGCCCCGGATAAAAACCTGGGTGGTTATATAAACCAAATCACCGGTCGCAACATGCTGTTATGGAACGGAAGTTGTGAAGTTCATGATATTATAAAAACCGAAGAGGTGATCCGCTTAAAATCAATACATCCTGATGCAAAACTTATTGCACACCCTGAATGTAAAAATACAATACTTCAGCTTGCTGATTTTATTGGTTCCACGACTGCTTTGCTGAATTATTCGGTTAAAGATCCGTCTAAAAAATTCATCGTTGCGACAGAAACCGGTATATTGCACCAAATGAAGAAATCATCTCCCGATAAGGAATTCATCATTGTTGCGACTGATGAGAAATGTTCCTGCAACGATTGTCAGTACATGAAGCTTAATACACTCGAAAAGCTGTATCTTAGCATGAAGAATGAAAAACCGGAGATAAGTCTGTCACAGGAATTGATGGAGGCAGCCAGGTTACCTATCCTCCGGATGCTCGAACTTTCTTCATAATCAAGAGGATGACCCGATATTTTAACAATTTGTCATACCGGTTAATTTTCGTTTTAATGGTTCTGGGCTATCCGGCTTTAGCCCAGAAGAATGATACAACTTTTAAAAATGGATTCCAGAAATTCACATATCCCAGCGGAAAACTTTCAAGTGAGGGGTTTATCCGTGATGGTAAACCCGATGGTTACTGGAAATCGTTTTACGAAAACGGGAATCTTAAATCAGAAGGAAACCGTAAGGATTTTGAACTGGATTCGCTTTGGAAGTTTTACAATGAAAACGGTAAACTCATCCTCGAGATCAGTTACAAAAAAGGAAAGAAGAATGGTATCAGGACCAGTTATCTTGACAAGGAGACGATCAGGGAGAATTACAGGAATGACATAAAAGACGGGTATACCAGGTATTATTTTACTGACGGAAAGCTTAAACTGGAAGTCCCTTTTGTAAAAGGGACTGAGCAGGGTTTCGGCAAGGAATATGCCAGTGATGGAACGATCATCACCCTTACTGAATATAAAAAGGGTTTTATTGTTGACAGGCTCAGGATTAACAGGAAAGACAAGAATAACCTGAAACAAGGCAAGTGGTTCCAGTTCTATGAGAACGGGAATATAAAGCAGGAAGGAAGTTATCTGGATGATCAGAAAGACGGGTATTTTAAAGAGTATACTGAAACCGGTGATCTGCTCAGGATCAGCAAATATGTGATGGGTGAATTACAGCCTGATGCTGCTGAAATAGCCAAATTACAGGTCAGAAATGAATATTATCCCGATGGCAGATTGAAAATTTCGGCGATGTTCAGGAATGATATACCGGAGGGCATGCGAAGGGAATACAAGCCGGATGGGACGATAGAGAAATCGGTCATGTACCATAACGGCATTATTACAGGTGAAGGCAATATGCTGGATGATGGGAATAAGGACGGGCATTGGAAAGAATTTTTCACTGACGGGACAACCAGGTCAGAAGGCAATTATGCCGACGGGAAACCTGTTGGTGACTGGAAATATTTTCATCTGAACGGAAAGACAGAGCAAATCGGGAAATTCAATAAGCTGGGCAAGCCTGACGGTATATGGAAATGGTTTTATGAGGACGGGAAGCTTTTAAGGGAAGAGAATTACAGGAGCGGACTGAGAGACGGATTGCTTAGCGAGTATGACGAAGACGGGAAGCTTATACAGGAAGGTGAGTTTGTGAATGGAGAAGAAGATGGTAACTGGTTTTATCTTACCGGGGATGATTATGTGAAAGGCAGCTACAGGGATGGGTTACGCACCGGCATGTGGTATAGTTATTCGCTGGTGAAGAACGGGGATAAAACCGATTCGCTGGTGGTTTACCAGGGCAATTATATCGATGATCTTCCCGACGGTAAGCATATATGGTTCTGGGATAACGGCAAGGTACACGACGAAGGGTATTTCATCATGGGAAAGAAAGAAGGAGACTGGGTCATCAACAATTCCGATGGCACTCTGTTCCTTGTCATCACTTACAAAGACGGCGTGGAAACCAGGTTTGACGGAGTAAAGATCAAACCTCCGTTTGAAAAGACAGAATAGGAGTTTGTTCCGGCGAAGTTGCCGGGAGTAAAAATGATATCGATGGAAAAGAGAAGAGCAGGACAGGGAGGCAGGGGAAAGCCAGAAGGAAGCCGCAGGACAAAAACCGGTGACAAAGGCAGGTCTGATCGTTCTGAAAGGCCTCAGGGCAGGGGAAAACCTGAGGGAAAACCATGGGAAGAGCGTAAACCGCGTCGGGACGGGGATGAAAAACCCGAAAGACGAGGTAAGCCAGGCGGGAAACCCTGGGGGGAAAGAAAACCCCGTCGTGAAGGGGATGAAAAACCCGAAAAGAGAACCGACAGGCCTGACAGGAAGAGCAGACCTGAGGGAAAGCCATGGGAAGAACGTAAGACGAAAAGTGATTCAGGAAGGCCTGAAAGAAGGGGTAAACCCGGTTTCAAACCCTGGGAGGAGCGTAAACCTCATCGCGATAGGGATGAAAAACCTGAAAGAAAGAGCAGGCCGGAAGGAAAGCCCTGGGAGGAACGAAAGCCGCACAGGGCGGGAGATGAAAAACCTGAGAGAAAGACCAGGCCGGAAGGAAAGCCCTGGGAGGAACGCAAGCCACACAGGGCAGGAGATGAAAAACCTGAGAGAAAGAGCAGGCCGGAAGGCAACCCATTGGAGGAACGCAAGCCACATAAAGCGGGAGATGAAAAACCCGAACGAAGGAGCAGGCCTGCTGAGAAACCCTGGGAAGAAAAAAGACAACAGCGCGAAAGCGAGGAAACGTCAGGGAAACGCCGTAAAAGAATAGAAGGAAAACCCCGGGGAGAGAAATACCAGGAGGACGAAAGGCCTAAATCTTATCGCAAATCCGCAGTCAAAGAAGAACTTATAAGGCTCAACAAATACATTGCTAATTCAGGGGTCTGTTCAAGGCGGGAAGCCGACAAACTGATTGAGGCCGGAGTAGTCCGTGTTAACGGAAAGGTTGTGACAGAGCTTGGAACGAAAGTGTCGCCGGGCGATAAAATCCAATACGAAGAACAAACAATCAGCAAAGAAAGAACGAAGTATGTACTTCTGAACAAACCAAAAGGTTATATCACCACCGTTGACGATCCTGAAAAGCGAAAAACCGTGATGAGTCTTATCGAGGGTGCCTGCAAGGAAAGAGTCTACCCTGTTGGCAGGCTTGACCGTAATACAACCGGCCTGTTGTTGTTCACGAACGATGGTGCCATTACAAAAAAACTGACCCATCCCAGGTACGGGGTTAAAAAGATTTATCATGTAGAGCTTGACAGGACGCTGAGCAAAGCCGACCTTGATACCATCAGGAAAGGGTTTGAGCTTGAAGATGGTATGGTTGAAGTTGACAAAATCGAATATAGTGAAGACTCCAAGTCAAAGAAGGAACTGGGCATTGAACTCCATTCAGGCAAGAACAGGGTAGTCAGGAGAATTTTTGAACACTTCGAATACAAAGTAGTGAAGCTTGACAGGGTGTATTATGCAGGACTCACCAAAAAAAACCTTCCCCGGGGCCACTGGCGGCTTTTAGATGAACACGAGATAAATTTGCTAAAAATGATCAGCTCCTGAATTTAATGCCCTGGTAACAAATGAATCCAATCAGTATTTTTATTGTAGAAGATGAGCTTCTTATCTCGGCCAGCCTGAAGTCCCAGTTGCAGAGTTTTGGTTACCAGATCCTTGGATCCAGTACAAGAGGCGAACAATGCATCGAGGACATTGAAAGACTTTCGAAAGAAGGAAAAGAGCCGCAGATCATCCTGATGGATATACACCTGAGGGGTGAACTTGACGGGATAGAAACAGCCCGAAGGCTCGTCGAAAGGTTCAACTGTGCAATCATCTTTCTAACCGGACAAAGCTCCAAGGAAATCTATGAACGATCATTCAAGATCAAACCCTTTGGTTACCTGCTGAAGCCGATCGACATGGAGCAGACTAAAATGACTATTGAAATTGCGGCTTACCAGCGAAATCTTGAAATTGAAAACCTGGTATACCAGCAGAAACTCGAAGTTCTTCTTGAGGAAAGGAAGCGTGAGAATGATGAGATCACTGCCAAATACCAGACCATGGTCGATAATTCACTCATGGGAATGAGCCTCACCCAGGAAGAAAAGATCGTTTATGTAAATAAGCATATTTCAGAAATTCTTGGCATAAGCCTTGAAGAGCTTTCCGGTTTTTCGGTGAATGATCTGTTTGAGCTGATTCATCCTGAAGACAAACAAGCCTTAGTTGAAAAGAGAAAGGCCCTTCTCGAGGGAAAAGATGTCCCGAATTCCAGCCGTTTCAGGGTGATACGAAAAGACGGCACACAACGATACCTTGAATCTTATGCAGAGAAGATTGTTTATAAGGGGCAGCCAGCTCTCCACCAGATTTATTTTGACATTACCTCCTATTGGAAGGCAATGAAAGGAAGTGAATTATAAAGGAACCTTTAGCTATTTATGATGAGAAGAATCCTGATCATTTTATTGTTTGCAGTCCCGGGGCTTGCATTACATGCAGGGCCCATACAGGACCTGGTGTCCAGGGCGGGCGATGCGTCAAAATACCCAAATGACGCTCAGTTGATTGTGTTTGACAGCACCCTGACAGATATGCAGGAAAGCGGACTGACATATGTTCGGATCCATACCCTGGCAAAAGTGCTGAACCTGAAAGGGGCACAGGACCTGAGCGTGATAAAGTACGGGTACGATCCGCTCTCAGCCTTCATAGAATTCAGAAAAGTCAGTGTTTACAAGAAAGACGGACGAGTAATCAGCATTGACCTGAAGAACATTCTGGATTACCCCGCTCCTGCCAGGGCCATCTACTGGGGCGCAAGGGAAAAGATGATTGCCGTGGGAAGGCTGGATCCCGGAGATGCAGTCGAGGTTGAGATTTTCAAAAAAGGGTTTACATATGCTTTGCTTCAGGACGATGACGATAAATACATTCCGCCAATGAAGGGCCATTTTTACGATATCGTCGAATTTTTCGATGTCAATCCTGTTAAAGAAAAGGTTTACCAGGTGGCGGTTCCAAAAACCAAGACCCTGCAGTTCCAGTTCTACAACGGCGAATGCCAGTCCTCATGCTGGATGGAGAAAGAAAAAATGGTGTATACATTTTCCAAAAAGGAGATGATCCCTTTTAAAAGCGAGCCCCGGATGGTCGCCTTGTCTGACATTGCACCAAAGCTGCTTCTCTCGACCAGTCCCGACTGGAAAACAAAATCGCTCTGGTTTTACAAGGTGAATGAGGATTTCGGAAGTTTTGAATCCACACCCGAAATAAAAGCCAAAGTAAGCGAAATCCTGAAAGGGGCCCAAAACGAAAGGGATTCCATTGCCAGGCTCACCCACTGGTGTGCCGACGAGATCAGGTATTCCGGAATTTCGATGGGATGCGGCGAAGGCTTCACCCTGCATAAGGGAGCTATGACTTTCACCGACCGCTGCGGGGTTTGTAAAGACAAAGCGGGGATGCTTATCACCATGCTGAGGGCTGCCGGTTTCAAATCCTACCCCGCCATGACCATGGCAGGATCAAGAATCGATTACATCCCTGCCGACCAGTTCAACCATTGCGTTACAGTTGTAAAACTGAAAAACGGGAAATACAAGCTCCTCGATCCGACCTGGGTCCCCTTTATCAGGGAACTTTGGTCCAGCGCCGAGCAGCAGCAGCAGTACCTGATGGGTTTACCCGAAGGAGCCGACCTTGGAACCACCGATGTATCTGATCCGGCAAACCATTATATTAAAATTGAAGGTAAATCAGAACTTTCGGCGGATGGAAGCCTGAAAGGAAGTTTCAAAATTCAGGCCGAAGGGCAAAGCGACGCCGCCATCAGGGGGCTGCTTAAAAACTATCCCCCCCAGCTCTGGTTTACTAATATCGAGAAAGAGATCCTTAAACTTTGGCCCCAGGCAGTTATCACCAAAGTCGATTATACCGATCCCATTAAATATGTTGAAAGTCCCGAGAAGATCAGCATAGAATTCACAATACCCGGATTTGCTGCACTGAGCGGGAAAAGCATGATGTTTATACCTCTCTCATCCGCAGAACTGTTTAAAAATTTCCAGGGACAACTTAGTTTCGACACTGAGCTCCAGGACAGGAAATATCCTTTCAGGGACCGCTGTTCGAGGCAGGTAAGCATACATGAAACCATGACCCTTCCGACAGGTGCCAAAGCAGGCAGGATCCCCGGCCCTTTAAGCTTCGGAGGCAACATTGCAAATTACAAGGGAGCATACACCTTACAGGGAAACACTCTTGAATTCAATTCGAAAGCCGTCTTTACGAAACGAATCTACGAGCCGGCCGAATGGCCCGAATTCAAAGCCAGTGTTGAAGCCCAGAACAAATTTTCGGAAAACGCAGTCGTCATAGAATTGTAAATATAGGGATATGAAAAAACTTCAGACATTGATCTTCCTGTGCTTGCTGTTTCCCGGCACTGCAGCCTTTTCCCAGGATAATGCAACAACTTCGGCGACACCTTCAAGCGATGCGGAATATATTTCCCTGCTTAAGGAATATACACTGAAACCCGGCGGGAACATGGAATACCGTTATAAAAAGGAGCAAAAACTCAACACTTACAGGGCGTTCCATAATCTTTACGGCGAAACTTTCATCATTTACAATCCCGCTTTTCAGAAGCTTGCGGTGAATTCCTGTTTTACTGTGATGGCGGATGGGAGTAAGGTGGTTGCCCCGGCGAATTCCTTTAACGAGGTACTTCCGGCATCTGCCGCAAATGCTCCACCCTTCAATGCCCTGCGTGAAATGGTGATCACCCATACCGGTCTTGAGAGAGGAGCCGTCGAAAACCTCGATTATACCTTGTCAACCTCAAAAGACAATGCCCCTGCGCTGATGGGTAATGAGGTCCTTGCCGAAAATGAGCCGGTGAAAGACCTGACGCTCACTGTGAAAATTCCCGAAGGCAGCCAGTTGTATTATAAACTCGTCGGAGGGGCAATGGAACCAGTGAAAACTGTCGAAAACGGTTTCCAGGTTTTTACCTGGCATCTGCAGAATATCCCCGCCATTTCACAGGAAGATTTTCAGAAAGGCAACAACGAAGCTTATCCGCGTGTGCTCTTCAGCAGTTCAGGCAGCAGGAATGAAGTGTTCGGGTATCTCACCAAACAGCCGGCATTCGACCTTAAATGTTCAGATGCGATGAATGCCGAGATCCTTGCACTTCAGAAGGAAAACCCCGATCAGCTTAGCCTGGCCCTGAAAATACAGGAAAAGGTGATCAACGACATCCATTTATGGCCGGTTGCAATGAGGTACACCGGGTATAAGTTGCGCACAGCAGAAGAATCCTGGAACAGCATGGGAGCAAGCCTGCCCGAAAAGGCCATATTACTTGCCGCGCTTCTCGAAACAGCCGGACTGGAAGCCGACCCGGTCGCCGTAACCCGTGGCGCATTCTATGATGAAAAGCTTGGAACCCTTGCCGATATTGAAGATTTCGCTGTTAGGATAGAGCTGAAGGATGCCGGGGTGCAGTATCTTTCACTCTGGTCGGCCAACTCTGTTGATCTGGCAAAAGCCTGGTCAGGCAGGGTGTTCACTGCACTGGGAAAGGGCGAAAATCCTGAAACCCAGAAGTCTTCAGCAGCTAAGCTTTCGGTTAATATGAGCGGGAACTTCATCACATCATCCGACCCCAAAATTACAGGAGAACTGAGCCTGATTCTTGGAGGCGCTGTGAATCCTTACCTCGGACTCATCCGTGATAAAAACAAGATAAAAGGCATGGTTGGCGGGGAATTTTCGAAGCCAGACCTGAAAGACATCAAAGTTAGCCAGAGTTCACCCGAGACATCCTTCCAGACTTTTACCGTGATGGATGATAAGCCCTTCAGGAAAGATTCATCCTGGCTGCATTTCAGCATTCCTTACTGCAGCGCAGGCATTGAAAGCTGGGGAATGAAAACCCTTTCGGCAAAGCGCACCCAGCCCCTTGAGCTGCCCTGTTCCGGCGAGGAAAACTATGAATATACCCTCAGCCTGCTCGATGGCTGGAAGTTATACACGGATCCTGCTAAAATCGAGATCAGCAACAAAGCAGGCCATTATCTTTTCGAACTGAAACAGGAAGGAACAAAACTTGTAATCAGCCGTAAGATCAGGTTTGGCGAGACCGTGATCATTCCTGAGAACTATGCCGATTTCAAAGCCCTGATGGATAACTGGAATAATCCGAGGCTCAGGGAAGTGATAATAAAATTGTGAGTTGGTGAAATTATTGTTGCGAGGCATTTTGCATAAGCTTTATCACTTGCCAGGAGCGAAGGGCGCACTTCACATAAGCTGCATTAGGATTCAAGGAGCGAACAAACTCTGCATTAAGAACCTGGTGAATATAAAAGTGAGCGACGCAGCAACCGTAGCAGCGTTGTGAAGCTGCGCCCGACAGCGACGCAGCAACCGTAGCGGCGTTGCAAAGATGCGAGCAGAAAAATAATTTCGGATTTACCTTATGACAATTCGATTCAGTTTCCCGTGGATCTGAATGCTCTTCGCTTTCAGTTCTTTGAACCGTGTCTGGATGACTTTCACATCCTCGGCTGAATCATTTCCGTGAAGCTTTTTCTGCAGCTCGGCGATCATCAGGTCAATCTTTCGGGCTTTGAACGATAACAGAGAATAATCGAGACGCACGATCAGCCGCTGCTCCTCAAGGTCGATCATGACATTATGTTTAAGCCAGTTCTGGCTTAGCTCGTAAGGTGTGAATACAAGGTCAACGGCGGCATAGGCAATTTCCTTCTCCTCATGTCCCAGGAATGACGATCGGTCGGGAACCTGGTCATTATCAAGCCCTGCCCGGTACTCTTCAAAAATCGCCGCATACACCTTATTTTCGAATTCCAGTTCATCCCTGCGGATGTCGTGCACCATATAATCAGCCACCATCACCGGTACTTTCACCGTGTCCTTGTTTTCGTCGGTTTGTTCAATATGCACGATCTCAGTACCATAAAGCAGCAGCAGCCTCATGATCTCTTTTTCCTGGCTTTCGGCGGATGAGGTATCGGCTTCGATCTTAGGCTGGTGGGGCGCGGTGAATTCCGGTTCGGGGATCTCCTGTTCCCTGCCCTGTGCCTGGAATTCCTTGTTGAGCCTGTTCCGCCTGATCTTGTTCAGTTCATTCACCAGCACCTGCTCGGGAACGTCCATCATGTCGGCGCATTCACGGATAAAAAGAGTGCGGGTGATGGCATCGGGTATAAGGGAGATGGAGGCAACAATATCCTTGATCAGCCCTGCCTTTTTAACCGGGTCATGTTTGGTTTCGTCGAGGAGTAGCTTTGTTTTAAAGCTGATGAAGTTCACGGCAGATGTTGAGATGAATTTTTCAGTTTCCTGCGGATGATGTTTCCGTGCGTAAGAATCGGGGTCCTCGTTGTCGGGGAACAGCACAATACGCACATTCATCCCCTGTTCGAGCACCATGTCGATGCCGCGGAACGAAGCCTTGATTCCGGCGGGGTCACCGTCATACAGTATGGTGATATTCGAAGTATAACGCTGTATCATCTTCACCTGGTCGGTGGTGAGGGAGGTTCCCGAAGAAGCCACCACATTTTCGATCCCGGCCTGGTGAAGGGAGATCACATCGGTATAGCCCTCGACCAGCAGGCAGTTGTCTTTCTGGGTGATGGCCGTACGCGCAAAATAGATCCCGTAAAGGGTTTTGCTTTTATTATAGATTTCAGATTCCGGCGAATTCACGTACTTCGCCCAGTTCTTGTCGGATGTCAGGATGCGGCCTCCGAAGCCGATCGTGCGGCCCGAAGCTGAATGAATGGGAAAAATCACCCTCGAATGGAAGCGGTCGTAAAGCTTGCCGTCTTTTTCGGTAGCCAGACCGGTTTTGAGCAATACTTCTTTTTTATAGCCCTCCTGGATGGCGTGTTCAGCAAAGGCATTCCAGCGGTCCGGACTAAAACCAAGTTGGAATTTCTGTATGATATCCTCCCTGATCTCCCTTTCCCTGAAATAAGCCAGCCCCACGGCCTTGCCTTCCTCCGATTCAAATAAGATCCTCGAGAAATACTTGCGGGCAAACTCATTGAGGTTGAAGAGGGTTTCCTTTTCGCTGATCTCCTGAAGCTGCTCAGGGGATTGCTCCTCCTCCTCGATTTCGATCTGGTACTTTTTGGCCAGGTACCTCAGGGCTTCGGGGTAGGTGAGGTGTTCGTGCTCCATGATGAACCCTACGCCGTTCCCTGCTTTCCCGCAGCCGAAACATTTGAAGATGCCTTTGGCCGGGGAGACGGTAAATGACGGAGTTTTCTCGTTGTGGAACGGACATAATCCCAGCAGGTTCACGCCCCTGCGGCGAAGGCTTATAAAATCACCCACGACCTCTTCAATCCTTACGGCTGAGATAATTTCTTCGACAGTTTCACGGGAGATCATGTTTCTATTTACGAATTACGAATTACGAATTACGATTTCATTTACGATTTACGAAGGACGATTTACGATTTCATTTACGAATTACGAATTACGATTTAGGATTTCATCTTAAAATGGCTTTCCTATAAACACAACGAATACTTAATTCGTAACTCGTCACTCGTCATTCGTAAATCAATCTCTGCTCATCTCTCCCACATTGTACCTGACCTCTTTCACCTTAAACCTCCCATACGGATATTCGTGATCGGGATAATGCCAGATGGCTGTACCTGAGGTGGGGATCATTCGTCCGTCTATCTCCTTGTAATCGCTGATGGGCGTTGACCAGGGAAGGTTTTCGAAACTCTTCCCGTCACTGGAAAGGAATCGGTCATCCGAAAAGAAATTGATAAGCTGTCCACCTGCATTAAACTCCAGCCTGGCCGATATTGTAATCCCTGCGTTGGTGAAAATCGCTTTGACATTCAGGTCGTCAATGGGTTCCCATTTGATTGCCTCACTGATCAGGGAAGCGGGCGCCATGAAACACATATCGTTGAAAACGGTTACTGTCTCACCCTGGTCCATTTTCGGTCCGCGGGCATCGGCAACGGTGATCATTCCTGCAAGTTTGATGACCATGGATGCGCTGGCCGATTTATACACATGAAGCCCGGTTACAGGCATTCCTTTCATATGGGTGGTGATGAAAAAGAAGCGTGAAGGGTCATTAAAAAAATTGTACTGTTCAGAATGGATGGGAAACCAGTCATGCCTTTCATCCATCTTCATTTCACCTTCAAACACCAGGTGGACATTCCACACTTTTTCCTTCCCTATGCAACCCGAGTATTTCAGGTATTTCTGGATCAATGCAGGAAGATGAGCTATGTCGTTCGGGCTTAAAATACCAGGATTTTCCTTAGTTTTAAGGGCATCGCCGACGTCGGAGATAAATTGCTTTTTCAGGCTCATGAGGACAGGGATTTACTCAACCACCAGCTTTCCGCCGGCAGTTTGAGCCCCCAAAGATACGGTATAGAAATAAATGCCCGGCGAAAGATGTGAAACATCCAGGCTTACAGTATGGGAACCGGGTTCATTGAAATGGCATTGTTTATAAGCAACCGATTGCCCCGAAACTGAGCTCAGGACAATAGAAATATTTCCCTTTTCGGTTGTTTGAACCTGAAATTCAGTGCTCGATTTTGCCGGATTGGGATTTACCGCAACTAATAAAGATGAATGTTCATTTGACTTATCTTCAATGCCCCAGTAACAATAGCACATATCTCCCCAGGGTGGTCCCTGGGAATTTATGGTATACTGATTTTGCGCGTAAGTGAAGTTTGAAATATAATTGAAACTGACAGGGTTGGCTAAGATATTCCCGCCATTGACTGATTCAGTTAGTATAGGAATGAGAAATGAACCGTCAGGTTTTGAAAAAGTATAATATGAAGCATCGGCAAACCATGCAGAACCTGCGAGTGAAGAGCTGTTAGTAATATTTGTTCCCTGGTCTTTGCCATAAGAATTAGTGAATTTATCCAGAATCATATCAAAACCCCTTGCAAACACATCGGGATGGTCATTTGCAGTATCAAACGAACTTTGCGAATCAAGCCAGGTAAAAAAAACTTTATTTCCGCTGGTATTAACTGAAGCATTCACCCTGTTATCCTCGAAAATGTCCGGCGAAGCAGGAAAATACCCCCTGAACTGTTTTGGCCATCCTACAACTCTTCCACACCAGATAGTGCCCATGTCACATCCAATAATATCAAAAATTGCGAATGCACTGTCTATTACAGTTACGCTAAATCCACCACCTGCGAGATGAATTCCCACTCCGATATGAGGTCGGCCCCATTTATCCACGACGAGATCACAATCAAATGCCGTTGTGAAAGAAATCTGATCTCGAGGAGGCGGATCATCAGGATAATAAATGGAATCAAGCCGATAATCTGATATAAAATTCAAAACTGCAGGTATTCCATTTGGACTGTCTAACGTAACAGCAATCGGATTGCTCCAGGTTTGTCCTGCATCGGTGGAATGAAAAAAGATAGGATAATATGTAGAATCAAAAACCGGGGTTGCCTGCCCGTTATTCCCTATACAGGCAATCCAGACATGCTGTCCCGTGGGATCTGCCGCTATTCTAGGTCGCAATGGGACTGTTCCCAGGTTTCCGAATAAAGGAAGAGCGCTGTAAACGTAGTCAAAATCATGGGTGACAGAATTCAGTGTCCCCACACCTAAGATCAGCTGGTTGTTGTAGGTATTTGTAACCGGATTGATGTCCACGTCAACCGTATAGGCTTTATTGGTCTGGCTGATGAAAAACCCGTCGGGATTCCCGTGATACGGAGGAGGGTTGAACCAGTTGAATCGTTTTGTAGAATCAGGCTGGCTGTTCCATTTCACCCTTCCATGGGCATAGTTGCCCGGTGATGAAGGTGTAGCAGGCTGCAGTGAGGTAAAATAATGGATGTATGAATTCTCGGGATCAGTATTTCCTGCAGGGTTTACAATCCCAAGCTGGGGATTTCCGGCCATGTCGAGATAATTTCCACCCGAATACAAATTCGAAGCATAAACCTGCCAGTTCATCACCCAGTCTGAATATGACTGACCCATATTCACCGCCTTATCCACGGCAAGATATCCTGATAAATTCGACGGACTCCCTCCCGGACCCATCCTGTGAATCAGGGCAAGGGTTTTAAGCTTGTCGTCGGCCCAAATATGGGTGCGCTGTCCGCCTGCATAACCCCACCCCAAGCCGTTTGCCGAAGTCCCGAGCGGGATCACCGTCAGGGTACTGGCTGAATTGGGATTAGCCGGCTTCGGAGAAACCACCGGAGATGCCTGAACATTGACAACCGGGCAGGTAAGCCTGGCCGTAACATCAGGAGCCTTATAGCTGCGGTACTTTTTCAAGGGTTTGTACTGTGCGAAAATGCTATCCGCAAACAGGAAAAAAATAATACAAAGAAAGAGGGCAGGAAACCGTAAAACAGTTTTCATAAATCCGGAATTATATTTGTATCATTATTTCCGGCAAATTTCTGATCCCTGGCGGGCGTGACCGAAGTCAATATGATCTTAATCCGGAACCACCAGGTACCAGGATTTGCCTGTGTTTTTCGTAAACCCGACGATGCCTTCAGCCTTGGTATAATACACAGCCGAAAGATAGACGGGGCAGTAATGTGTAAACGACGGACCGATAAGCTCGTATACATTCTGGAATTCATGCGGACCGAGCTTCATTTTTGTGTACACTGCGTTCACATAACCCCCTGCTGTAAAACCAGTTCCGGGAAGGTAACTGATGATGCTGTCGGCATTGAAGCGGAATTCGGTGATCCAGCTGCAGTTCCCGCTGTTTTCGACCACCACGCCCATATCAAAATACTTGATCCCTGATTTTTCCTTGAAAGGATCCGAAAAATGAAGGTTGAAGATCAGGTAATCGGCATTCGCTGAACTGAAACCCGAAGAATTTTCTTCGGTAAGGTAGTAGTTTCCCTTTGTTCCTTCAGGGTTTCCCGGATACTGAAAATCGGTGTCCATGATTGATTTCCGGCCCTGGTATTTAAATATTATCGAATCGCCCGTTGAACTTTTAAAAACCACGGTATCGGTCGTGGGATAAGGCAAAATGGCCAGTTCGGCAGCAGTAAAATTAAAAGAACCCAGGTTGCTGCCGGTATCGGTGCTGGTATCTTTCTTTTTGCATGAAAGCAGGAGAAAAACCAGGAAGATCGAATAAAGCTTAAATTTCGTCATGATATTTCGAAAAAAGTTGATCAAATGCTTGGTAAGCCAAAGTTAAACAAATACAGGGTAATAAAAAAGTCAATATGAATGTGCGTCAGTTCAGCAGATAATGAAATCCGATCAGGCAAGTCAATGAATTATTAAACGTTTTGTATGAAAGATTATCAGAATTACCGGAATCTGAGTTTTTGTTTATGTTAAAAAGGCCAAAAAGTTCACGAAGTTCGACAGACATGGAAAAGTTACGATATAATCTGAAACTTCCTCCGAATCCCAGTGCAATTCCCAAATCAAAACGCTTAAAGGACTTTTCAAAACTATGAGTTTTAAATGTTTCGAAAGTATAAGTTTGCGAAAGTAAACATCCGAAGTAGGGCCCGGTATTGAAAAAAAAGTGATTTCCCTGATCAAAATATACCCTGAACAATACCGGAAGAACCAGGTAGTCAAAGTGGCTGTATGCGATTCCTTGTGAAGTGGTTGAAGTAATAGATTCCTGATAGCCTTTCCTCTCGAAAAACAGGTTCGACTTTAATGCAAGAAAGCGTGAAAACTGATACTGAAATGAAAAACCGGCGGAACCGCCGATTGTCGGACTTCCTATTGTTTTAAATGAGCCATTTAGTGCGAAACATAATCCCGGACCACCTTCAACTCCGAATTGGTATTTCGAATTTTGTGCAACGGCAATATTAAAACATGCAAATGTCAGAATACAGGTGAATAAGCAAAGTGTCCTGATCATCATAATAAACTTTTTCAGAGCTGAATTTCCTTCCAATCCCCATTCGAAAGCACCACCTGCGACCTGAATCCCAGGTTTTTCAGCACAGTTCTGGCCTCATCAAACAGGAAGGACAGTTCTTCGGGTTTATGTGCATCGGAACTTATCATTACCGGGATATTCTTCGAAAGGACCTTTTTCAGGACCTGATCCCCCGGGAAGAGGGTATCGGAGCGTTTCTTATACATGCCGCGGGTGTTGACTTCAACAACAGCCCCGGAAGCTGAAACCAGGTCGAGGGTTTCGTCAATAAGCACCTGGTACCATCGGTCGTTTTCCGAAAAATATCTTCCGCGGTTATACATTTTTACCTTGTCGAGATGCCCAATCACATCAGGTTTATGCTTCGCCACCATCTCCTGCATCTGCCTGTAATAAGCCGTCACGGCTTTTCGTCCGTCCCCCCCAAACACCTTCTGAATCCCGTCGTCATAAATCGAAATATCCGGTCCGTCTATAAACCAGAGATCATCACTGTTCCCGTCGCGTACAAGGTGCACCGAACCAATGGTGTAATCGAACTGATGCTTTTTCCGCAGTTCATTAAAAGGAACAGTCAACCCCGGGATGAAATCGACCTCTATCCCAAGCAGGATTTCAATTTTTTTGTCTGCGGATGAGGGAGAGGCATATTTCTTCTGAAGGTCTCGTATTGCGCGGCAATACAGCGGAAGGTTTTTTTCCTTCAGGGCGAATGAATTCTCAAAAGGAACAGGCGAATGGTCGCTGAAACCAAGCACTTCAAAGCCTTGTTTCAGGGCTTCTTCAACATAGCGTTCAGGCTCTGAGGAACCGTCGGACCAGCGGGTGTGAGTATGGAGATTATAGTTCAAAATGTGATGTAATGTTTATTGGTTTATTTCTTTTTGTATGGAAGGTCCGGATCTTCGAGGAACCATTTCGGGTTTATGACTTTTTTGAATGACTGATTGAGATCACTGCCTGCTGTATACTGACAAACATATCTGTCAGTAACTGCGCCAAGCCTCCAGGTGAAGACTTCTGAAATATTCCCATCACCGTTCCACTTATATATCCAGGTATGCCCTTGTCTCCAGGTCGAATCGCCATTTGGAAAATACTCAAGTTTGCGGCTCAGGAGATTCCCCGAATATTCAAAGGTATCCTTGATAGATTGTTGCCAGGTATTGTTATAATAAAAATAAAAAACCTCCAAAGCCAGTCTGCCATTGATGTATGAATACTGATATTTTGATCTTTCGGGTGGATACCCCTGGTCGTTAAAACAGATCACATTCAACTCTGACTTTAACCCTGATGAATAACTGAAACTGTATTTGTTGACGGTGTCATATTTCCCGTTATTCAATTGCAGCTGAAGCATGGTTTCAAGCTTTGGGGAAACGGGATTGACCGGGACAGAAAAATCATAAGTGTAAATGAATTTAAATTCACTGGCCAGGTTCCCCGAGTAATCGTATAGTTTCTGCGTGAGTTCAACCGGGAGGCCGTTTGTGTATTTATCTGCGCTTACGGTTATCAGAGATAGTGTGTTTGGATCCCCATTCTTGTTGTATTGAGAACTGAGGGCAATGAGGCCATCCGAATAAGTGTTCTTTGTTACAGATGAAACCGCTCCTGCAAAGACCATACTATCCATCTTATCGGCCGTGTAATAATAATTCTGCTTTTTGAACATGTTGCTGTCCGATAGGTAATAGGATATTGAAACCAAGCGGTTATTCCCTGTCTGGACCGAAGAATCGGAAGCCTTTTTACATGAAACCTGGATGAAAAGAAATGCAAAAAGCAGGAGGTACATGAATTTTCGGGAAGCAGCAAGATTAATGAAAATCATAACATGGTTATTAAATCTGAATCCCAAATATATGGTAAACTGTTATATTTTCAAATCAGTACCTGAAACACTTTTCTCAGCTGATAATCTTGTATACCTTGTCAGCCCTGCGCAGTATGACATCCACCGGGATCGAACAGAACTCACCTTTCAGGGTTTTCTTCACTTCCTTCAGGTCGACGCGGATCTCGGGAATCGTGAAATCTACCACGCCGGTCGTAGGTCCCTGTATGTAAATTCGTTCACCTTTTGAAAGGCTTCCCGATTCCATTTTGATCTCGGCTACTTTCAGCTTTTTAAAGTAATTGGTGACCTTTCCAACATACTCCTTGGTGCTGGTGGCAACTGAACCATGGGATTCGGCCCATTCGCCCATTTTCCGGCCCAGGTAATATCCATCCCAGAAACCGCGGTTGTAAACGGTTTTCAAACGCGCCATCCAGGCTTCGACTTTTTCTTCGCTGTAAGTCCCGTCAATTACCGCATCCACGGCTTCGCGATAACAGGAAACCACGGTTTTCACGTACTCCGGACTCCGTCCCCGACCTTCTATCTTAAGCACACTCACACCCGCATTCAGAATCTTATCGAGAAGGCCTATGGTGCAAAGGTCTTTGGGCGACATGATGTATTCATTGTCGACCACAAGTTCTATTTCCCCATCGGTATCGGTCACGCGGTAGGGCCTGCGGCAGGTCTGGTAGCAGGAACCCCGGTTTGCCGATGCATTGTAGTGATCGAGGCTGAGATAGCATTTTCCTGAAACGGCCATGCAGAGGGCTCCGTGTGCGAAGACTTCCAGCTTGACCGGATCTCCGTTTGGTCCTTTTATTTTCTGGCGGATGATGGAGCGGTGGATTGATGCTACCTGTTCAAGGCTCAGTTCCCTTGCGGTTACCATGGTGCCTGAAAACTGCGCCCAGTATTTCACCGCTTCAAGATTGGTGATGTTCGTCTGGGTTGACATATGGACTTCCATTCCCACTGACCTCGCATACTGGATCACAGCCTGGTCCGAAGCAATGATGCTGTCGATCCCGTTCTTTTTCGCCGAATCCACCACCTTTTTCATCTCTTTCATTTCATTGTCAAAGATGACGGTATTGAGGGTGAGATAGGTTTTCACTGCATTCTTTCTGCAGATCCTTGTGATCTTCACCAGGTCGCGCAAACTGAAGTTGATCGAAGAACGAGCCCTCATATTGAGAGTCCCAACCCCGAAATACACCGAATCAGCCCCGGCCTGTATCGCAGCCTGAAGCGATTCCCAGGTCCCGACAGGGGCGGTTATTTCGATTTTGGGTGTCATGGTTTTTTCGATTTACAGATGCAGGATGCAGGATACAGGATACAGGATGTCCAGTTACCCAGTAACCCAGTCACCGACGCAAGGCGCATAACATGCAATTTTGCTGCGACATCTTGTATCTTGCATCCCGCATCTTGAAACTATTTGTTTATCTCCTTCTCAAAATTCGCCCGGTCTTCTTTCGAAAGGTATTTGCAGTCAAGCATGGCTTTGCGGAGTTCTACTGCGAATTCCTTGGCAAAATCCTTATCGGCAACTTTATCTTTGTACTTGGCCTTGAATTCCTGGTAAAGGACGGTCATTTCGATCTCGGCCTGTTTTTCCTTGGCTCGCAATTTCTGAATTTTTGCAGAATCTCCGGGGTTACAGGCCTTCAGATTGTTCATGGTTTCGATATTCCTGCACATGGCGTCAGCGATGTTTTTCGCATCTTTTTTAAGACCGGCATTGCCTCCCTTGCAGGAAACCATAAAGATTGCAGAAATGATGAGAATAATACTCAATAATTGCTTCATAAAAATTGGTTTAACTTGATGGTATTTGATTTTTTGACCTTGGTTTTGGACATTTCGCTATTTCGCCATTTTGCTATTTCGCTATTTCGCCATTTAACTTGATACTAAGTTCTTTCAACTGCTCTTCCTTTATCCCCGAAGGTGAATCTATCATCACATCCCTTCCTGAATTGTTTTTGGGGAAGGCAATGAAATCGCGGATTGAATCCCCGCCTCCGAAGATGGTTGACCAGCGGTCGAAGCCGAATGCAATACCTCCGTGAGGGGGAGCTCCGTATTCAAAGGCATTCATCAGGAAGCCGAACTGGGCAACAGCGTCTTCTTCGGTAAATCCAAGCACCTGGAACATCCGCCTTTGCAGGTCTTTATTATGAATCCTGATCGAACCTCCGCCGATTTCGGTTCCGTTGATCACCAGGTCATAAGCATTGGCCCTGACTTTTCCCGGATCGGTTTCGAGCAATGAAATATCCTCAGGTTTTGGCGAGGTGAACGGGTGGTGTTTTGCGTAAAAACGTTTGGTTTCCTCGTCCCATTCGAGAAGCGGGAAATCGGTCACCCAGAGAGGCTTGAAATCCCCGGCTTTCATAAGTCCCAGCCTGCGTCCCATCTCCAGCCTCAGCTCGCAAAGAGCTTTCTGCGTTTTTTCTTCAGCCCCGGCCATGATCAGCAGGAGGTCGCCGGGAACAGCGCCTGCATGTTTAAGGATGGCAGACAAGTCATCCGCAGAATAAAATTTATCAACCGAAGATTTCATTGAACCATCAGCTGCGTAACGGATGTACATCAGTCCGGTTGCACCGACCTGCGGACGCTTTACATAATCGGTCAGTTCGTCGATCTGCTTGCGGCTGTATTCAGCGCAGCCATCCGCCTTGATACCCACGATCAGTTCAGCATCATCAGCCACTTTGAAGCCCCTGCCTTTCATCAGTGAGCCGAGTTCAACAAAGCGCATCCCGAAACGCAGATCAGGCTTGTCGCAGCCGTAAAGCCTCATGGCTTCGTCGTATGACATCCGCGGAAAATCGCCAATCTCAATGTTGAGGACCGAGCGGAACAGGTGTTTGGCAAGGCCTTCGAAGGTATTCAGGATATCTTCCTGGGTCACGAACGACATTTCGCAGTCGATCTGTGTGAACTCAGGCTGGCGGTCGGCCCGCAGGTCCTCGTCCCTGAAACAGCGTACGATCTGGAAGTAGCGGTCAAAACCGGCGACCATCAGCAGCTGCTTAAAGGTTTGTGGAGACTGGGGTAAAGCGTAGAACTGTCCGGGATTCATACGTGATGGCACCACGAAATCGCGGGCGCCTTCGGGGGTGGACTTGATCAGGTAAGGCGTTTCGATATCGATGAAATCCTGTGAATTCAGGTAGTTCCTGGTCTCTATCGAAAGCTTGTGGCGTAATTCGAGGTTCTTTTTGTTTGTTTGTCTGCGGAGGTCGAGGTAGCGGTATTTCATGCGGAGTTCTTCGCCTCCGTCGGTATTGTCTTCGATGGTGAAAGGCGGGACCTTGGATGTATTGAGAACCGTAAGTTCTTCGACATTGATCTCCATATCGCCTGTAGGCATTTTGGGATTTTTATTGCTTCTTTCGGCAACTTTCCCTTTGGCCCTGATCACGAATTCACGTCCGAGTTTGCGGGCTTCCTCGCAAAGCGCAGGGTTTTTCTCGAGGTTGAACACCAGCTGTGTGATCCCGTAACGGTCGCGGAGGTCAATAAAGGTGAGTCCGCCCATTTCCCTTGACCTCTGAACCCATCCGCAGAGGGTTACTTCGAGAGATACGTTATTGATGCGGAGCTCCCCGCAGGTATGTGTTCGCAGCATAATTTGCGTATTGAAATTGGGCTGCAAAGATACGAAAATAGGGATTGGGGATTAGGGGTTAGGGATTAGGGGTTGGGGGTTGGGGGTTGGGGATTGGGGGTTGGTACCCATAAAACAATAATATGGCTTGTGTTCTCCATGGATTTTCCTTAAATTTGTTATATGGGAAAACTGGTTCAGCAATTAAACCCCGTTTATTTCTGGGATGTAGATCCTGCTAAAATAGATGAAGTACAATCCAAACGGCTGATCATCGAAAGGGTGTTTTCTCTGGGTAATCTGCAAGAGATTAAGTTGACGGTTGATTTCTACGGCCGGGAAACAGTCATTAGGACGCTGACCACCCTGGCGTATCTTGACCCCAAAACCCTGAATTTCATCTCGGTAATATACGGCATTCCTAAATCCAGGTTCAAATGTTACAAACGCAGGCAGTCGATGCCAAAGTTCTGGGACTGATCAGGCAGTTGCAGTCATTGCCGTACATGAAGGATTTTTACCTCGTTGGAGGGACTGCGGATGGCATTTCCCTGTTGTCTATGCCCGATATCGCCGCCATGAAGCTAAATGCCATTTCACTCAACGGCCAACGAGTCAAGGACTTTATCGATATTTATTTTCTTCTTGAGAAATATTCCATCGGGCAGATGCTCGGCTTTTACAGGAAAAAGTACACCCTGCAAAATGACACGATAGTTTTGAAAAGCCTGGCCTGGTTTGAAGATGTCGAACTTGCCGACTGGCCTGTCATCATCAAAGAACCTAAACTGACCTGGACAAAAGTTAAAAAGCGACTGCAGCAGTCGCTCAAAGGGATTTAATCAATCCGAAAGATGAATATTCCTAAGTGAAATATCTCGGATTTCCTCAACAACTATAATTAGGATTTGAAGTTCATTTAGAGAGGGTTCAAGAAAATCACCGGGATACCTGACTTCCACTCCATAATCAGTCAGGTTACCCGTAACGACTTTTGAAAAGTCCGGCTCCGACGTTTTACATTGTTCAATAAGATATTCAATGTTATGAGTTTTTGGAGGATCAAAACTCCTCGAAAATAAAAATGCTTTCAAAAATTTCTCGGCGGCCTGCTGAAGATGAAAACCCACAGCTCCTTTAGCAATGACGTCCATTGATAAAAGTTGTCTCGCTACAAGCAGATCCTCTTCAGCTTTATCAAGCCATTGTCTGATATAATTAATTTCAGGTTCACTCATAATGTCATGCCTTCATCAATGGCTGTTTTAACAATATGCCCCGGGAGTTTCCTTTTAACAGGAATATCAGATCTGGACTGCACGATAATATCTGCAAGAATATTCTGTTCCGCAAGCTGCCGACGTATGACAGACTGGTAATGTAATCGATGTGAAGGATCCAGAACCTTTTCGGAAATAATCAAAAGGTCGAAATCACTGTTGACTTTTTCTTCACCTTTAGCCCGTGATCCAAACAGAATGACTTCAGAACCGGGAAGCAGCCGGCTGATTGTAGTTTTGATCACACCCAACGATTCTGCAGTAGTCATACACTGTAATCTCAGACTCAAAGATACGACAAATATTGTAAAATCAATCCTTCACACACCTCACCCCAAACGCATTCGAACGGTTGGTAACCTTAAAACAATAATATGGTTTGTGTTCACAACGAATTTTCCTTAATTTTGTAAAAAGAAGCTATGCCAAAGATTTTTGAATATCTTGGGTTTTGATCTTTTTCTATTCCAATGAGCATATCATAAGGATATCGAATTCAAAAGAATTAAAACCCGGATCAAATGAAAATCACAGAAGAGTATCTTGATTATGAAACAGATTTTATTGAGGTTAAATCAGCTCAATATATCGGCGATTTTGCAATTCGGGTTTTCTTTAGTGATGGGGTTAACAAACGGGTTGATTTTAAGCCCTTTCTTGAGGCCTCTTTACATCCTTCCATTCAGAAGTATCTTGAGGAATCTAAATTTAAAGTCTTCAATATTGTTGATGGAAATATTAATTGGAATGATTATGATTTAATTTTCCCTATCGAAGATTTATACCAGGGGAAGCTATAGGCTACTTTCACCATAGCTTCGGCGATTACAAACAATCATTTTATAAAAAATGTACCCGTGAATATACTTCCTTATGGGTTGAAAATATCAGTAAAGAAAGAACATGGATCAAATCTCAGCTATTGAAGTAGGCAGAAGATATTTGCAACTATTGATCGAGCGAAATTATCCCGTGAGACGAATGTTTTTGTACGGTTCTTACGCCCGTGGTAATTCTCATTCCGACAGTGACATTGACCTTGCTATCATTTTACCAGAGTTGACAGATCCTTTTCAGACACAGGTCAATTTACTCCAACTAACCTGGAATTTTGATACTCGTGTTGAACCGCATCCTTTTGATGAATTGGAATTTACCTCCAGGAATCCTGTAATTGAAGAAATACTCAGGACAGGTATAGAAATTCCTGTTTAATTTTATCTCTATCACATCTCCCTCTGAAACCGTTGGAGCAGATAGCTAGCATAAAAATGACCCTGGCAAAAAGTCTCCTGACTAATAATGAGGACACTATTTCGCTACCTCGCTATTTAACTTCCACCCTGATCCCTTCGCTGTGAGCCGAGAATTCGGGGGCGTAGAGGCACTGAATGGTGGTGATGCCGTTTGAATAGCGATCGAGCGGTTAGAATAGTAATCCGAAACGCTGAAATTGATCAGGTTCATGCTGTATGAAACGGCTTTGAAGCTGCCCGAGGGGGTGGATGTCCGGGAAATACTGGCAAAACCTTTGAAGTTACAGCCGAGAAGCACTTCATTTCAAAAAACAATTCAAATCATTTTTTTTGAAACAAGTTCAAAAAGTAAATTTGCCAAATTAATAGCATCCTTAATTTGATCCTTTGAAAGCTTAAGTAAGGTATCCGGATATCTTATTTGCACGGCGTAACGTGAAACGTTATCAACTTCTGTCATAAAGAAGTTTACCTGTTTTTATCACTTGATAAATAAAAGAAAATTTACTCTTCTGATTCTCCTCAATTTCCTGTGGCGTATAAACCAGAATATCCATTGGCAGTAAAAAATCCCGCATGGATTTTCGCACCATAGCAGCTCTATCAACAGACGCTTCCTCTGTTTCCTTTATGATTAAAAGACCGAGATCGCTGTTTTCGCTGGCCGTACCATGTGCATAAGAACCAAAAAGAATGATCTTTTCAGGTTGATAAACATCAACAATACGGTTTGTTATACGTTGGATCTGTTGAGGGGAGATCATATCTTCAGCCAAAAAACAAAGTTAGTGAATTTTTCATCATTCCATTTCAAATCGGAAATTGTCGTCAATCCCTAACACACCTCACCCCAAACGCATTTGATCTGTTTGAATAGTAATCCGAAACGCTGAAA
>JBAXLI010000048.1:0-32158 GCA_037134895.1 Bacteroidota bacterium | reverse complement strand
TGCCGTTGCAGGCAAATAAATTGTACGCCTCCCGGTAATTCACCGTGACCCAGTACGCGTATAGCTTTGCGACAGCGTAGGGCGATGTGGGGCGGAAGGGGGAGGTTTCGTCAAGGGAGGTCAGGTGCTGGGTACTGGGTGCTGGGTACTGTGAACCGTGAGCCGTGTGTCTTTAGTTAACTGTATTATGAAAAAGTACTTTATCTTTTTAGGTGGATGGCAGGTCTTTATTGCCCTGGGTGCAATACCTGCAGGATTTTTATTCCTGCTCGACACCTCGGGTGCTTTGATGGGAACAAGTCCGGCAATGCTGGCACACTCTCCGTTTTCCTCGTTTCTCATCCCGGGTTTGTTTTTGCTTGTTGTGAACGGACTGGGCAATGCAGCTGGGGCGGCTTTGTCATTTAAAAGGAAAAGCCAGGCCGCAATGGCCGGGCTTTTCCTGGGTGTTGTTTTATGTCTTTGGATTGTGATCCAGGTTTACATGATTGGCTTCATCAGCTTCCTGCAACCCCTGATGTTTGCCGTAGGTGCATTTGAAGCGGTTACAGGCTGGATACTTAACCGTAAAACACAATCTGCATCCTGCATCCTGCATCTCGCATCCTGCATCCTGCATCCTGCATCCTGTATCCTGCATCCCGCATCCTGTCTCACGGCTCACCACTTTTTCCAAAGCCTGGCTCCTATCCTGATAACGGGAGCTACATCAACATTGGGAATACTGTATGCAGTTCCTTCAAAATCCAGGTTATGATCACCGCGGAGGTAGATATGCAAGCCGGGCTGTATATAAAATACCCTGCCGATAAAGAACTGGTAACTTATCCCTCCCCCGAAATCGGTGCTGAAGATATTTTGCCGCATGCCGGTTGAGACCTGCTCGATGCAGAAGGTGTGAAATTCCAGGTAAAGGTAAGCCTCGAGGTTTTTCCAGATGTTGTAACCGGCAAAGAAGCCCGGCGAAGTTTTATAATACCGTCTGAAGTCGGGTGAAGAGTTCGGGATCCCTGCAGTTTCGGCATCATAGGTCCCGCCGTTGATCACGCTGACCCTGAACCTGAAATGCTTGTAACGATAGCATACGGCAATATGATATCCGCCGTAAATAAACATCGGAAACAGGCTTTCGACCTCTATTGCCTGTTTGACTTCGTAATTCCGCGGCACAGGCTTCAGAAAGGTCCCTTTATTTATGGTATCGTTGTTGGCGGATGAGCTGAGGCAGAACAAAAGTGCTGCTGCCATTGACAAGATGATTTTTTTCATATCGGTTGAATTTTAAATTGATGATGCAAAATTCAGCCGATTGACGGAGGATCTTCTCCGCATTTGTTACCAAATCACTCCACCGGAATTTTTTCCCTGCGGATGCGGCTGAGCGATTTGGGTGCGATGCCGAGATAGCTGGCAATATGGTAAAGTGGGATACTCTGGATGATGTCGGGATGCTCTTTCAGCAGTTTCTGATATCTCTGTGATGCGGATAAAGTCTGAAGATCTATGCTTTGCAAAGCTATTCTGACGTAGGCCTGTTCAATCAGTATCCTTCCAAGTCTTTCAAGTGAGGGTATTTTCAGGTAACATTTTTCGAGGTCCGCCTGGCTTATGGTAATCAATTCACAGTCTTCAATTGCTTTAATGTTGAGGCGGGATGGTGTCTGGCTCAGGCGGCTGCTGTTATTGGTGACCCAGTCGCCGGGAAAGGCAAAATCGGTGGTGGCCTCCTCCCCCGACTTCAGAAGCTTGTAATACACCAGCGTTCCGCTGCAAACGAAAGCGACAGAACTACATACCTGTCCTTCGCTCAGAAAGTGCCCGTGCTTTGCCAGTATCCTGGTCTTAAGATGACTTGAAAATATTTTCCAATCACTTTCGTTCAGGGAAATGACACGAGCTATCGACGTTTTAATGGACTCCATGCACATGTAGCAAAGATACATTGAAAAACGAAAACCGTGGCTGGTGATTGGTTGTTGGCTGTTGGTAATTGGTTGTTGGCTGTTGGTAATTGGTTGTTGGTTGTTGGTGATTCGTACATCATACATCGTACATTGTACATCCTGCATCCTGCATCCTGCATCCCGCATCCCGCATCATGCATCCTGCATCCTGCATCCTGCATCCTGCATCGTCCATCGTACATCGTAAATGAAATTCGTAAATGAAAATCGTAAATCGTAAATCGTAAATCGTAAATTTATTATATTGCATTAAAATACTGTCGATATGAAAACCAGGATTATATTTTTCTCGCTGCTTGCGGGTTTCGCCCTTCTCCAGTCCTGCACCAAGAACGAGGCTGTTTCATACACGCCTGCAGGGCCCGATATGAAATCGCTGAAACATCAGTACAATCTGGCTGTGATCGACACAAAAACCGCTGAGCCATGGGAGATCTACCGCAGCCTTATAGCTATAACCTACTATGGTGACAGCACGGCAGGTGAGGGTAACCTGATATGGTCCAAAGATTCGGTAGGCAACGAGAGGGTGTTGGTGATTTCATGGATGAGCCAGTCGACGCTCCAGTACTGGCCGGTGGGGAAGACCTTCAGAACAAATAAGAACCCGGCTTACCTTTCGTGGGTCACAGCCGGACCCCAGATGCTGTATTTTCTGAAGAAAAAATCGTATACCGACAGCTCTGCCCTGCATCTCAGGATTGCCCAGGTTCTTGGCATGCCCCCCGATACCAAAAACAATTTTTTCGTGGAATACTGGGTTTACCCGAAAAAGATCTTCCGCCCTGCACCTGATCCTGAGATCACCGATCATGAAGCCGACCTATACTTCCCATCAGGTGTCAGCCTGACTTACAAGGCCTGGTTTTACAATGAGATGAAAAACAAATACGATACAAATACAACTTCGGCATTTCCCTGGACCAGGCTGGGTTATACCTATGACTGGGCTGTTCCTGAAAACCCTGTTGGCCTAAGTGAGTTTGTGGTTGATACCAATGCACTGGTTACGGTGAGGGCTGTATATTCATCATGGCAGTACTTTCGTCTAAGCGCTTCGATGAAGTAGGTTTTTTCTTTTTCCCTGTTTGAATCCCGATCAGCAGCCCGAAACGTATGCCGCTCCAGTTCGTAGTTGTGCTTGCCTTTTGTGCGGAGGAGTTTGCCAGTTTCGCACCCGGATTGAAATAACACCCCAGGTACACACCGGCCTTCAGCAGCTTCCACTGGTAATTTGCTTCTATCCTGGGCTCAATGAAAAACCCACGGGAAGTGAACTTTTCAGATGTGCTTTCCGAGATATCACCCATGTTAAAATCCTCGGAGATCTTCACCGTCGTGAAAACCTCCCCCAGGGTGATCTCCAGGTCAAGGCCAAAACCTTTTTTGTCAAAAACCGTAAATCCATTCATCAATCCGATGCTGTGAGAAGTGACTATGTCGTCAAAACGGTAAGATCCTGAATAATCCGCCGCCGCCAGCCTGCTGCCTGTCGAGTTGAAAGCATACAGCATCCCGAGTTTATAAACATTTCCGAAATGAACGGCGACGATGCCTCCGTACTGCGGTGTGACAGGGAAATTACTGACCACATCGGTCTGAAACGGAAGGTTGTTCTTTACCTGGCTGTTCAGATCTTTCAGGTCATACATCGAACTGCTTGCAAATCCTGCGGCAAACATGAGTTCGAGCTGTTGTGCCTCTGCCGTGAGAAGGGCCGAAAAAATCAAAACAACGGTGATGAAACGTTTCAACATCAGAAGACGATTAGTTTCCATTGTCCGTAATAATACACCGCATTTTTCTTGACCCTCAGGAAATAATCAGGCGTTGCTGATTGCATGGGATTCCTGAACTGCAGCTCCCCGGTTTGCGGATCATAGATCTTGAAATCACCATTGGTCACACCCATCAGGTGGTTGTTGCCGAAATCGATATTGCATACATTGTCGATCTCCGGACTGAAACTTCCTTCAACGGCCAGGGTTTCACAGTTCATGTTCGTAAAAACATGGTTGATGAACATGGCGGCTTTATGAGGCTGTGAAGGGTAGAAATTATAATAATTGACGGCGGATGAGGACGTGGACCATTTTTCCTGCAGTGCTCCGGATTCAAGTTTATACAGGTGCAGCTTATCCGCATACACAAAAAGATATTGAGCATCGGCTGAGATCACCGACCTCTCGGCATCGACAGGATATACCTGCTGGCTTACCAGGTTCTGATGCAGAAAGTCATACACAATAACCTTGTTCCCTGTGACGATGGAAGCCAGGCCGTTATCGGAGACAGACACAACCCCTGTTTCTGCCCCTGCCCCTATGACAAGGCTGCTTTGTATAAGGGTCGACTGCCCGCTGCTTAAGTCATAGAACAGGTATGAGAAATCCCGGTTCCCCGTTGCTGCAAGCAGGTATTTCCTGTTGGGTGAAACGCTGAAGGTGTAAAACCAGCCCGAAGGGGCGCTGATCACCCTGGCGATACTGCCGGTTTCGACCGAGTATTCGTTGATCTGGTTGCTGGTGTTGGTGTAATAAAGGAAATCCCCGGTTGGAGTGAGCAGCCTGTCCCAGCCGAAAGACGACAATCCTGTAAATCCCATCACCTCATTCGAATAGTATAGCCAGGCTATTTCAGGGGTGAACCATGAGGGTACCGACGTCGGCACTGGCGCAACATGGTATGTATAACTACCCGGGAAAGGGCTTCCTGATGCTTCAAATGTGGTATCGTTCACATTCGAAGTGCTCCCGACCTGCTCGTAAGTGTTTGCACCTGTCCATTTATAAATACGGTAGCCCCCGCAATTTGCTGAGTAATGGCTTTTCCTCCACTTGATCAGGGGATAGCCTCTTGCCGAAGTACCTTTTATCAATTCAGGAAGATCAGCCTGCACAAACCCATCTCCTTTGACATAGGGGATGAAGATGCTTCCAGACGGGTCTCCTATGTATGTCTCCAGGTAATAATTGCCCATATTCCCAACATAAAGAGGATCGTTCACCTCATAATGGCTGGTTCCAGTTACAGTTGCAATCTCTTCAATCTGACCCGACACAGGTACCACTCTCGAAAACTTCACTTTGCGTACATTATTTACATAAGCAGGAACATCCAGCACGACTTTGAGGGAATTGTCTTCACGCCTGAAACTCGGAGATGGTGAAAAGGGATTCTGATTTCTCAGAACGGCAAGGATGAAATCCTTCCTGAACAGGTACCCTTCGGTGCCCATCTGGTCGCCAATGCTCCCTGATGCTGAATTGATGCCTACATCCACCGACAGCCTGTAAATTCCGTCCTGGTCGATGTATGAAAGCGGGGTGATGTAAAAACTGTTGCTGCTGACTTTCTGTGTTACCTTCTCAGCATCATTGACCGAGAGCCTGCAAAACACCGCCTTCCGTGATCCGCAGACCACTTTGACGAGGTATGATTCATTCCAGGTTGCAACCAGGGTATCGGTATGATCAGCTATCGTGATCCCGACCCCGGTGGGAGGTACAGGGGTGCGTTCTATATAATTATCTCCTTTGGGTTTGTATCCGCAGGAATACAGCAATATCAGCGGAAGCACCATAAGCAGGAAACGAAAAGCTCTCATCGTGTCAGTGGAATGGCCGTACAAATATAATAAATTCTGATTCAGGATGCAGGATGCAGGATGCGGGATGCAGGATGCAGGATGCAGGATGCGGGATGCGGGATGTGGGATGAAGGATGCGGGATGCGGGATGCAGGATGAAAACATAAATCCGGAGGAATAGTTTCAGGAGTTTTTTCGTATCTTTAATGTTTATATTTCAGGGATGAGAAAGAAACTTCATTGCCTGCTATACATTATCTTTTTACTTCCGCTTCAATCGCCCGCCCAGTGGACTGTCATGAATTCAGGCACTGCCAAGGTTTTAAGCCGGGGATGTTTCGTCTCAGGTACGACAGGTTTTGTCATCAGCACTGATGGATCTGTTCTTAAGACAACCGATACCGGACTTACCTGGAACCAGGTTGCCACTCTTCCCGGGACATTTACCATCATCACCAACTGCGGTCCCGACACTGTTTACGCAGGAGGAAAAACTCTTTTCCGGAGCACAGATGCCGGGAATACCTGGAATTATCTGTCTTCGTTCAGTTCTGCAGGTACTGACACAATGGCTGTCAGCGATCTGATGTTTTTTAACTCGGGAAAAGGATTTGCCGTGATCCCAAATGAATATCATTGTTCTTCCGGCCAGTTTACAAATACCTGGGATGAATATCATATGTACCAGACGTCTGATTACGGCAGCAGTTGGCAGAGGATCAATGGCTGGGATGTCGACAGGTACTGCCATTTTCAGAAGCTTAACGATAGCGTCGGGTTTATTTCAGGCAGGTTCGCCGCGGCGAGCTATCATTGTCAGCCCATCTGGGACAATTCAACGAAGAAAACGACCAATAAAGGGAACACCTGGACAAGCGGCTATGAATGGCCGGGTATTCAGTATTCCTACTTTCAGCAGGACACAGGGTATTTCATAGCGGAGAACAAGGCAATCTATAAAACGGCAGACGGGGGACACAGTTCATTCCCTCTGTTCACCACAGTGAATTATCCCAATATCGTTGCCATGAAATTCATCAACAATATTGACGGGTACATCCTCGACAGGAATGGAATTTATGTGACACGGTCGGAAGGCTTTTCATGGGCTACCGATTACACAGGCAGCCAGTCCCTGAACAATATGTTCTATGCTCCTTCTGACTATTTGTTTGTTTGCGGATCAAATGGCCTCATTCTGAGAAAGCATATCACCCAAAGCACTCAGAGGGAGAACATATACCGGATTGTAATGAGTACGAACGTGTTGAAATTTGACTCTGTCTGGGTCAACACCAACAAATTCATCAACTTTACAGTCACCAATACAGGCAATACCGGCATTGACCTGAAGATCAAAGGATCTGCGGTATTCAGGGTAGGGTCAGCGGGAAGCATTGACACTGTTGTGACCATTCACATTGCCTCGCTCAAATCAGCGGCAGTGTATTCATGTTTCACTCCTCCTCAACCATGGCGGTATTCAGGAAGCCTCCTTTGCTCAGCCGACAGCCTTCTCCCCTCCTCTATGTCAGTTAGCGGAACAGGATACAGCTGGATCAGCGGAAACATTATTCAAAACACAACGTTATGCGGTGACACGGTGAATATCGGCGGTAATGTGACTGTACAATCCCCGGCCATCCTGACCATTTGTAAGGGAGCGCATGTTCGTTTCCTTGGGAATTACCTGCTCGAAATCAAAGGATCCCTGCAGGCCGTAGGTGAACCGGATGCCTGGATCAGCTTCGAACCACTGGATGCAGGGAAGACATTATTTTGGGGCCTGCACATCGCAGAGTCAGATTCTTCAGCAAGAGCGATATTAAGGTATTGCGTTTTCACGGGACCTTCAGATTATTATGCGATGACCATGACGTCGGGAAACATCGCACTTGACCATTGTAACTTCTATGGGGTGCCCGCTCTATACGCCAACAGTCACGCCACCATCGGAATAAGGAATTGCGTAATGTACGGATGCGGTGTGGCTATTGATCTGGCGGGATACAAGCAAGCATATCTTGCAGATAATGAAATTCTTAATTGTACTGAATCTGTAATTGCCGGCAATGGAATTCATTCCGAAGCAATCATTGAGCGAAACCTTATACATGATAATGCGTCGGCAGGGATCAATGCATCCTCAAACATGAAAGGATCTGGGTCAGGCACCGCCGGACTCGTAATCCGCAAAAACAAGATCTTCAACAACAGGGGTGGAATTTATGCGGATAACAGGTATGGGAAGCTATGGATTCAGGAGAATGAGATCTATAACAATATCTCATCGTATACCGGAGGGATTCGTGTCAATGCGGGCCCTGACTCATGCTACATCACCCAAAACCTTGTATACAACAATACAGCTACCGAAAATAAAGGAGGGGGCATCAGTCTTCCTCGGAGCCAGTATGTCTATATTCAAAAAGCGGTCCTGAGCCTCAACACTGTTTGCAACAATAAAGCCGGGACTGGCCTTGCAGGATCGGAATTTTATGCCGACTTCCCGCCTGCACTGGGCCGGCTGCAGATCTTCGACAACATCATGGTTAATATCAGCGATTCAACCAATGTTATTTCTTTTGCCTCTGCGATCCAGAACCTCACTATGGATTACAATTGCATCAACCAGTCACAACAGCAGGGGGAACATTCTATTTCGGCAGACCCCTTGTTCAGGAATCCTTCGTCCTTTGCAGGGGCCGGACCAGGGCTTGATTCGCTCGACTGGTCGATAAACGGGTATTCTCCCTGTATTAACAAAGGAGATTCCCTGCCTCCCGATATGCAGCTGCCTGTTGATTTTGCTGGAAATCCGCGAATCATAGATCATAGGATCGACATAGGCGCATACGAATGCCAGGATCCGCTTGCAGTTCCGGAGAAAGAAAGCGGCTCTGAGTTCTCCGTTTTCCCGAATCCCGCAAGTTCATTTACTTATTTTTCGTATAAGGCTAAACAAAAAAGCTTATCGATAATTATCATTATCAGGGACCTGAACGGAACACAATTAAGGACATGGAAACCCGGGAAAGAAAATCCTGTAAAGCTTGATCTGGGCGGACTCTCAACAGGAATGTATCTTCTTCAGATAGAAAGTCAATCCGGCAGAGAAACAAAAAAAATAAGCATCTTTTAATATAAAAAATGATCCGTGACCCTTCAGCTTCGACAGGCTGAAGGGTCACGGATCACTCACATCCGCATTCTATTATCCTTAATCAGGTTCCGGCACCGCGGTTCACGTTATCTGTTTTTCTCTGCACGTACTCGTTGAAATGCCGTTCGCCTTCTTCATTCCAGTACTGCTCATAGTAACTCCAGCGCATGCCTGGATTACCCGTACCTGAATGCATGTGATTCTTATGCCACCACGGACCGAATCCATGCCTGCGTCCGCCCTTATGTGGACCATGGTGTCCAAAGCCGAACAGAAGCCGCGCCAATATTGCGAGGCCCACAGCCTGCCAGTATGTTATAAGTCCGAGGTGGAAAATGGCGGGCATCAGCCCGTTCCAGAGCCACATGATGACTGCCCCGAAAAGGAAAAGCAGGGCTGTGAAGCCGATTATGCCCAGTACGATCCAGAGAGGGCGGAACCTGCTGTTTCCGCAGCAGTGATGTCTCATTGTTTTATTTTCAGTTGTTTCCATGATTTTCGTTGTTTTTGTTTAATAATATCTTGTGTAATTTCGAAAGGGCCCGGTGCTTGCGCGAAAGAAGGGTTCCCAGGGGAACTTCCCATTCGTCGGCCAGCTCTTCATAAGTGCGCTCTTCGAATTCGGTCGCGATGATCACGGCCTGTTCGTCGGGCCTTAATTGCGCAATGGCTTCCCTCAGCTGTGAGGATTCAATGCCTTCGTATTCAGTTTCTTCTGTCGTTTCATCTGCAATAGCATTTAGTAAATAATTTCCTTTTTCCTGGTCTTCCAAACTCTCAATCGCCACTTTTCTCTGCTTTTTCCTTAGCGAATCTGTGATCCTGTTCCTGATCGAGCGATAGATGTATGCACTGATGTTGCCTATCTGATCATCAAGGTTAAGCCTTGACGACAGAGATAGGGCAACGTCCTGCACAATGTCTTCGGGTGTCGCTCCGAAAAACCGCTCATCGAGATTCTTTCTTACGAAATTCAGCATCTTCTGATACTCGCTGCGAAAAAAACTATCGACTCTGGTCTTTTGAGAATTCTGTTCCATGGTTATGCAGACGCAGGTCCGGGAAATTATTGCAGGAAGGTAGGAAAAAAATGTACGATGTTTAAAGGATGCAAGATACAAGATACGGGATCTTTTGCATCTTGCATCCTGCATCTTGCATCCTGCATCCTGCATCTTGCATCCTGCATCCTGCATCCTGCATCCTGCATCTTGCATCTTGCATCCTGCATCGCGGTGAAGCCGCTGACCCGGTTCCCCAACTACCCCTTCCCTCATCCGCAATAAAAAAAGCACATAATCGAAAAATTTTATTTATATTTGTACTAAATTAAAATAAACATGAAAGCCTTACATATAAAATCAATATTGCTGCTGCTTCCGATGCTTTTCGGTATGAGCAATGCAGCCCTTCCTCAGGACGGTCCGTTCAAACTACCTCCCCTGCCTTACGGATATAATGCGCTGGAACCTGTGATCGACGCCATGACCATGGAGATCCATTATTCAAAACACCATGCCGCTTACGTGAAGAATCTCAATGCAGCCGTTAAAGGTACTCCCGCCGAAAAAAACACACTGGAAGAACTCCTTCTCAATGCCGGCAAATACGGGGATGCCATCCGCAATAATGCGGGCGGAGTCTGGAATCACACACTTTACTGGAATATCCTTTCCCTGAACAATCCGTTCAATCCATCAACTGAAATCGGGAAGGCTGTGATTGCGACATTCGCGTCGGCCGACAGTCTCAATAAGCTGCTGATCAAAGCCGGGGCAAGCCGTTTTGGCTCAGGCTGGGCCTGGCTTTATGTGTCAACCGACGGGAAGCTTGCCGTTTGTTCAACGGCGAACCAGGATAATCCGCTCATGGATGTGGCTTCTCAGAAAGGAGTTCCCATCCTGGCGATAGATGTATGGGAACACGCTTATTACCTGAAGTACCAGAATAAAAGAGGCGATTACCTTACAGCAATTGTGAAAGCCATCAACTGGGATGCGGTGAACCGGAATTATATCGAAGCTCTGAACGGCCCACTGATGCAGGCTTTAAAGAAGCAGGCGGGGAAGTAGGGTTAGCTGGGTAATTGGGTAACCGGATGGCTTCGCTGCACCTTATCCTGCATCCTGCATCCTGCATCCTGCATCCTGGATCCTGCATCCTGCATCCTGCATCCTGCATCCTGCATCTTGTATCCTGCATCCTGCATCCTGCATCCTGCATCCTGCATCCTGCATCCCGCATCCTGCATCCTGGATCTATTCACCCGCTAAATATCCGCCACAATGAGGGTACGCCTGAATTCTTTCCTGCCGACATACCAGTAAAAGTTCCCTGGCTTGAAGTTAATGGCAGGAATAGTGAGCTCCCTGACGCCGGGCTTAACACCCCTCCACCATGCAAGTTTGTTATTGGCTGATGAGATCAGGTAAAAGTTTGTGAACGTATCGGTCTGCAACTTCCACCTGAAAACCACATCCTGTCCGCGGCTCACGACCTCATTATCGATGGGGAGTATCAATTCAACAGCTTGCGGTCTGCCTGCCGGCTGAGGTTTCACCTCAGTTTTCGGCGTTTGTATGGGCGTTGTCGTCTGGGCGGCAGTTACCGGTATTGCAGCTTGCTTATTTACTGCGGATGAGGGAGGGGCTGGCTTAAGCTGCAGGTTTTTTTTATTTGCGGATGTCAGAGAGGATGGCTTCACCTGGATTGCCGGGTGTTTCGACGACCAGGTCAGTGGGAGGATGAAATAAAAAGCAACGAACCCTCCTGCAGCAAGCAGCACTAATGCCACAACGAGCCAAAGGAGGCGCCTGCTGACGGGTTTTCGTACTTTTCTGACAGGCTCTGCCTCTTCGGGTTTTGCATCTACATCCATTACAATGGCATCGTGTCCCTGGGCATTGAAAAGAGATGGGAAAGTCTTCCTGAGCCTTAATTTCCTGGCAAATTCATGATCTTCATCCACCCTGGTTTCAAAATCCACGGCCTCGTTATGAGTGAGCTCGCCTTTCAGGAACTTCTCTATCAGGTTTATATCTTGTTCTTCTTTATCCATTTACTAATAATGACTCTTATACGAGGGATGGAGGGATAAAGTTTCGGGAATTGGAAAATTGGGGATTTGGGATTGGGGATTAGGGATTGGGGGATTTTTTCATGTGAGTACCTTAGAAAATCTGCGGATACTATATCAGATCAGAGTCGTGATGATTTGGATTTCAGCTGATTTTCGTCAGCACGAACAGGAAAAATCCTCCAACAACCAACAACCAGCAACCAACAACCAACAACCAATCGCCAACAACCAACAACCAACAACTAATTCCAATAATGCCCCAGCACAATATAGTATGCAAAGGTATTTGGCCCTACTGCAAGGTCAACGCCCATCCTCATCCTGAAGATCCTTGAAAGCAGGTAACGGAATCCTGCACCCCCGGCTACATGCCAGGTGGGGTCTTCGAGGTATTTTGAACTGCTGAAGGTTTTACCAACACCTGCAAATCCGAGGACACTCCACCTGAGGGTTACATCAAAACGCTGCTCGGTCTCAAACTGAAGTACCTGGTCGCCCTGGTATACCATGGCGCCTATACCCCTCATCTTGATATAGGGAAGAAGGTAAAACGGGGTATTGCCCCCAGCCCACTGCCAGTCGGCCCTTAATCCGCAAACCCACCACTTCGTCAAGGGTATGAACCCGTTGATGAACACCTCGCTTTTCTCATAGTCGAAATCACTGGCTGTCCACTGACGGCCAATTCCGAACGAAGCCTTGGTACGGATGCCTTTATCTGGTGTAAATATAGTGTTGCGTGAATCCCATTCAAGGTAAAGACCAAGCAGACCTGAATTCTTGGTTGTACTGGGATTCTGATTGAAGATTGAATCGGGGAGGTCAGGAAACTTGGTGGACACATTTACATTTGCAAACGTGTAATTTACCCCTACGAAGAATTTGTTCTTGTAAAGATTCTCGCTAATGTCGAGAACACCCAGAATGGTTTTAAGCTTGAAAAGGATATCCTTTTCCCCAATCCGGGGAAAGTTCCTGTAAAAATTAATGTTAATGTCGGCATACGCTGCGCTCACGGTATACCTCATCCCGATCTTGGGGAATGTTCCCTGGCGGGTTGCCCCCACGCCCCAGGTGTTGTTCAGCGTCCACATGCCGGCAACCCCGGTAATGTCAGGAAAATGAAACTGCTCCTCTTTTTTTGCAGATTTTTTCGGACTGATGAATACAATGGCGAGAGCCAACCCGAAGTTCCCCAACGAAGGTTCGCTTATGATCACCGGCCATGGAACGAAACCATGCATATTGATAAGATAGTCGCTCATGTCGAGCTGGTGGTCAAGGGTATCCTTCATACTGATCTTCTTCTTCGGAGGCTTAACCCTGGCTTTGGCTGTGTCTGAGGATTTGGCCGTATCCACTGAACTGCCTTTAGCCTGGTATTCAGGTAAGGCCTGCCCACTGACTGTTAGCATGTCCTGCGCCTGCAATTGTGTGCAAACTGTAAGTCCGGAAAACAGCAATACCAGGATCCTGCTGATCTGGCTGAATCGTATGCTTAGCTTCATCGTTGTGAAATTTGGTTTCTGCATGGCTGGTTGTTTGCAGGCCACCAGGTTAACCTGGATATATTATCAATATTCCCTTGTCCTGCAGCATCGAAAATTACAATTTTTTTCGGATATCAGATCAGGCTTAAAGAATATTTCCAGCGCCGGACTTTCTTCAGATTTTGCATAAGTGATCTGATTTTATGCGTACTTTGTATAAAATCCCACTCATGAATCGCTATTTAACCACTGCTTTCTTTATTATTCTTTTTATCAGTTTACTTCTTTCCCAGGCCTGCAAGAAGAAAACCGAGGACGCCCCTGTTGCCGGGCCTGTTCCGGTACTTACGACCACCGCTTTCAGCAACGTTCTTCTCAGCACAGCCAAACTCAGCGGGAATATAACAAGTGACGGAGGAACCTTTGTCACTAAACGTGGTTTCTGCTGGAGCAGTTCAACTCAGAATCCCACAATCCAGAACGATACCATCGTATCAGGTAACGGAGCAGGATTTTACTCAGGTACAATAAAGGGTTTGAAAGGACAAACGACCTATTATGTAAGAGCGTTCGCAATTAACAGCAACGGCACAGGGTATGGCTCCATCCTCAATATGGCTACCCTGGATTCAACGATAACCGATATCGAAAACAATCATTACCGTATCATCCAGATCGGAATGCAGGTATGGATGGCCGAAAACCTGAAAACAACCAAGTATCGCAACGGGGAGAATATCACAAACGTCACTACTGCATCGGGGTGGAACCAGGCGAAAACAGGGGCATACTGCAATTATGACAATAGCGGAAATCTTCATACCATCTATGGCAGCTTGTATAATTTTTATGCTATAGCAGATACCCGCAACATTGCCCCGGCCGGCTGGCATGTACCAGGCAATACCGAATGGGACCTTATGATCAATTTAATAGGGGGCAAGACTGTTGCAGGAGGCAAACTTAAAGAAACAGGCTCTGCTCATTGGCAAAGCCCAAACATGGGAGCAACCAATGAAACAGGATTTACGGCACTTCCGGGAGGATGTCGTGACGACCAGGGTGTTTTTACCGCAATCAATGAAGGTGGTGCATGGTGGATGTCGACAACATCAGGCAGCTACCTGGCATGGTTCTGTCAGATGAATAAAGACGATGCAACGTTCTTTAGCATAGCATGGCTTGAGGGCTTCGGGTTTTCAGTTCGCTGTGTACGCGACTGAAAGAAAACAGGCTTTCGCTCAGAAAAATTCATAGTGAATTTTGTATTTTTGCCGAGGTTTTGAAAGGCGAAGGATGGAAGTACATGATCGTTTAACCCGGATTTTAATCAGCTCCGATGAATATGTCACGCCGGCTGATACACCTCGGCACCTTCTTGACCGTATATTGCTGAATACCAGGATCTATTTCCAAACACGCTTTGTCAGCATCGTCTTTGCAACCCGGGGTGAGGCACGCCGCGGTCTGTATGATACAGCCCGCTGGGTTTCATCCTCACATGAGATCTTTGACCTGATCGAGAACTGCGGCGGGCGCTTTAAAATCACCGGGCTGGATCATATAAAAAACTGCCCGGGCCCTGTGATCTTCCTTAGTAACCACATGAGCACCCTCGAAACCATGATTTTCCCGGGTATCATCCAGCCTCTTAAAGACACTACTTTCGTCGTGAAAGATGCCCTGGTGAGACATTTTGCATTCAGTGACGTAATGCGCTCGCGCAACCCCATCGTGCTCAGCCGTAACCATCCAAGGGAAGACTTCGGGATCATGATGGAACAGGGTCTTGACAGGCTCTCGCACGGGATCTCGGTGATCATTTTCCCCCAGAGTACCAGGCGAACCGAATTCATCCCTGCCGAATTCAACTCTATTGGGGTCAAACTTGCCTTGCGTGCAGGTGTCCAGGTGATCCCTGTCGCTATCACCACCGATTTCTGGGCCAACGGAAAATACACAAAATACCTCGGAAAAATCCGGAGGAGGAGGCCGATACGCATCGCTTTCGGGGCGCCTCTCAGCATTGGCGGACAAGGAAAAAACGAACAGAAGCAGGTTGTGGAATACATTCAGTCACACCTGCAACAATGGAGGGAAGAAGATCTTACTGCAGGGATTCCTTCAGCTTCAGGGTAAGAATGTTCCTGTTGCCTTCATACCTGTATTCCACACTGCTGCAACGGCCCCTGATGAGCATGATCCCCAGCTGGCTCTCCTCGCTTTCATCTTCAAAAAGATTGTACGACGCACCAGCACTTCCGCAGACCAGGTTCAGACTGCTGTCCTTCTCTGAATAATACAGTTCCAGGCTGATGTCGCTGAAGTCCTTCTGAAGTAAAAGCAGTTCCTCCGTTATATGGGTCACATAACCACTGACCTTTTTCGAGACCTGGTGTTTCTCACAAAAAGCTTCCATCTCGGCCTGTATGGCATAAAGGTCGTAACCGGGGCTGGTTATCCTTCTCTCCAGGCTGCGTATCCTGTTAATGAAGGTCCTGGTCTTTTCTTTCTGAGGATTGTCGAAGATCTGGGCTGGAGGGCCCTCTTCGTAAATAATGCCCTCATCCATGTAAAACACCCTTGTTGATGTACTCCGTGCAAATTCCATCTCATGGGTCACAATCACCATCGTCATTCCTTCTTTTGAAAGCCTGCGGATGACAGCGAGAACTTCGCTAACCATTGTTGGATCGAGGGCGGATGTGGGTTCGTCGAACAGCAGGATCTCCGGATCCATGGCCATGCAGCGGGCAATCGCAACACGCTGTTTTTGTCCGCCCGACAACTCATCAGGATAACTCCCGGCTTTTTCGGCCAGCCCTACCAGCTTCAGAAGCTCTCTTCCCCTGGCTTCTGCCTCAGCCCGGCTCTTCTTTAACAGCTTAACGGGGCCAATGCTCAGGTTTTCGAGAACCGAAAGATGATTGTAGAGGTTGAAACCCTGGAACACCATGCCCATCCTCTGCCTCAGCTTAGGTACATCTGTGTTTTTATCGAGGAGGGGGATTTCGTCAATAAAAATTTCTCCGCCTGTGGGTGTTTCAAGGAGGTTCAGGCATCGTAGAAAAGTGCTCTTTCCGGTGCCTGAAGGGCCGATGATCGAAATCACCTCCCCTTTACTGATCCTGGTGCTGATGTCTTTTAAAACGACCAGCTCACCAAAGTGTTTCGAGAGATTGACGGTGCGGATCATGAGATTCCCTCCTTCCTGCGGTTCCTGCGCTTTTTCCTTGGATCTGCTGAAACCTCGACCAGGTCGAGCAGCCTGGTCAAACTATAGGCAATCACGAAATACATTATAGCTACCATGATCAGCGGAAAAAAGGCGTCGAAGGTCCGGCTTCGGATAATGTCACTGGCCTTTGTCAGGTCCTGCACGGCTATGTAACCTACAATAGAGGTCATCTTGACCAGTGAAATGAACTCACCTTTGTAAACGGGGAGAATCGACCTGAGAGCCTGCGGCAGGATAATGAACCTGAAGGCCTGGAAACCCGTGAAGCCTCCAGCGATAGCAGCTTCCTTCTGCCCCTTGTCTATACCCTGTATCGAAGTTCTGAACATCTCCGAAACATAAGCCCCGAAGTTGAGCCCGAATGCCACTACCGAGACAAATACGGGATTGATGTTCACCGAGGCGAAGACTATATAGTAGATGATCATGAGCAGAACAAGTACCGGCAGGCCCCTGAGAAGAGTAATATAGGCTGAGGCTGTACCCGAAAGAAATCTGTTTTTCGACATTCTCATCCAGCATACCAGGGCCCCGATCAGGGTCCCGAACAGGGCTGAAAGAATAGAGATAAGAATAGTCACATACAGTCCGTTAAGGATATGCTTATAACGATTCTCATATATAATGTTGCTGTAGAAACTGTCTTTGATCTTTTTTAAAAACGTCCTGCTGTCTGCGGATGAGAGATCACCAGCAAACGATGCCAGGTTCTTTTTGGCGGCTATCACACTTACTCCCGATTCATTATAGGGATCGCTGAAGTCAATCTGTTTTTTCCTTTCCTCGGTGATCATCAGGGAGCTGGTGATAATATCGATCTTATCGGTAGAAACCGAGGCAAGAAGGCTGCCGAAAGGCATGTCGGCCGGCTCATATTCCCTGCCAATATAAGCAGCAAAACGTTTCCCCAGCTCAATATCAAACCCTGTTAACTGCCCGTTTTTGATCATCGAAATGGGCATCCCCAGGTCACTCACGACACCTGCCCTCAGCACTCCCGAAACCCTGGAAGGCTTCTCAATCTCAGGCATCACCTCAATTCCTTTGACCATCCAGCGTTCATGCATATCAGCATACGTTCCATCGGCCCGGATCTTTTCAAGAAAACTATTGAACTGCTTTCTCAAATGGTCATTCTCCCTGTTGAAGCCGGCCGCAATAGATACGGTGAAGAGAGCATCTTCGAGGACACCCAGCCCTGGATTTTTGGCAAACACTTCTTTTAAAGCAGACTGGTCAATAAAAGCCACATCGACCTTGCCGGAATTTAGTGAAAAAAGCATATCGCTCAGGTTCTGGTACTCCAGGATCTCTGCCTTCGGATAAGTTTTTGTGGCATAAGCATCGTGAATACTGCCCAGCAGCACTCCAATGCGTTTGTCGGCTATATCGCCGACTTCTTGCATCAGGCCTTTCTTTTTAGCGGAAATCGCTTCCTTGCCGGGGGAAACGTTCCCTGCAACGATGACGGCAAGTCCTCCCAGGTAATATGGCTGAGAAAACAGCACTTTCTTGGCCCGCTCTGCAGTGATCGAAAGCCCTGCTCCTATCATATCGACCTTGCCGGATATAAGGGCCGGGATCATTGCTCCGAATTCCATATCGCTGACAACCAGCTTCTTTCCAAGTTTTTTCGCTATATAGGAAGCAAACTCGATGTCGAATCCCACGATCTGCCTGCCGGCATCATAAAACGACATAGGTTCTGTCACGGCTGCGGTACCAAACCTGAGTTCGCCCTTGCTTCCATCATTCTGTATTACCGGCATGGGAGCTGGCCCCCCCTGGCTTGGGAACCATCGCCTGCTCATGGCTTCATAAGTACCATTCTTTTTTATTTCATCAAGTACCTGGTCGATGGCGGCTTTGAGTTCCTTATCCTCTTGCTTCACGGCAAAACCATAGCTGTCGTCCATGATGACTTCATCAAGGACCACAAGCCCCGGGTTTTTGGCCGCAATATTTTTCAGGATAGGCTTGTCATAGGCTGCCGCATCGGCTTTTCCGTCCCTTACGGCAATGGAGCAGTCGAGTACTCCGTTGTAATATTCCAGTTTTGCATCCGGAAATCGCTTGAGCACCATCTGGTCGGCAGCAGTCCCGGTTGGCACTGCAAAAGTTTTCCCTCCCTGGAGCATTTTCAGGCTGGTGATCCTCTCCTCTTTTTTTCCGCACCCACCCAGGGCCAGGATAATTCCGAGAAGCAGGACTAAGCAGTGATGTCTCATATCAAAGATGCATTTTGATCGAGGATCACTCCTCCCTGGTAAACAGGAACAACCCTTGTTGAATCGGGTTCGAAGCTGTAAGGTATCACATCGTCAAGGCCAAGCTTCTCCAGCCTGTGACGATGAGCGGCTTTTTCAAGATATGATTTGATATCAGTGCGGGCGCAACGCCAGAGATCCATCGAAGCCTGCGCACTGTCGCAGCAAGTGGTGAACTCTGGTATCGCCAGAAGCTTTTCGGTAAGAGCTCCGGCAAACAGTGAATCCTCAAGGCAGAACTTGTTTTTCCATCCGGAACAAAGGATCACCACGTTTTTGTTTTCTTCAACCAGCCATCCGCATAAAGCAGAAATATTCACAAACGCCCCCATTGCAATCTTTTGCGCATGTTTGGCGATCTCAATAGCCCGGGTCCCGTTGGTGGTGCAGTAAACCAGGGTCCTTCCTGCCACAGCTTCCCTTGAAAAGTTAAAAGCAGAATTTCCGAAATCGGCCCAGTCAAGTTTTTTACCATCCTGTTCGCTGGCGACAAGGAATCCTTTGTCTTTATATTCCTTTGCAATCTCCAGGCTGGCTACCGGGATGATCTCTTGTACACCATTCTCAAAAGCCGCACAAATACTGGTAGTAGCCCTGAGGATATCGGCAAGCACGACGATGTAGTTATCCTTCGTGATAATGTCGGCAAACAGCTTAGGGGTGAAACATACCTCAATGGTTTTTTTCATGGGATGCAGGATGCGGGATGCAAGATGCAGGATGGCAGGAATCCTGCATCTTGCATCATGTATCTAATAAAATACAACTTCACACTTCGGATGAGTCATCTTGAACTTATCCACTTTCTTTTGGGAGATGTTTGTCCTGAAAATCTTTAGTGATGTAAGCTTCCTTAGGGCATCAAGATCGTCGAGACTGCTAACCTTTGTGTTGTAAAACTCAAGCACGCTGAGATTTACAAGCCCGGCAATGTACTTGGTCCTTGTCACCGGCGTACCGCTGAATTTAAGGCTGGTCAGCTGGGTCATGGCCTGGATAGGCTCAAGCTCCTTGACCTGGGTGCTGCTGAAGTCAAGATCTGTAAGTTTTGGAAGGCCTGCAACAGGTGTAAGATCAACGATGGGATTTTTCTCGCAATTCAAGGTTTCGAGGGTGATCATACTGCGCAGAGGCTCAAGTGTGTTTACGGTAGTCCCTGTAAAAGTCAGGCTGGTCAGCCTTGAAAGTTTCTGAAGCGGGGTAAGGTCGAAAATCGAAAAATTCTCGCTTATACTGAGCTCATCAAGGTTGGCAATCTCCTGGAGTTGTAGCTTGTTTGGAGTACCTTTCACGTTCAGTGCGCCTGTAAACACATCCTGCCAGGCTTTGCTCAGGCCTTTCCACCAGTTGTTATTTTCGAAGGACTGGAAGATCAGCAAACAAGCATGAGTTTTGTCAAGGAAGCGGTTGGCTTCCTTCAGCACAACCTGGCTGTTGTCGGCATACACGAAATGCAGGTTCTCCATCCCGTCAAGTGGGGAAAGGTCGGCCACCGGGGTATTTTCGACACTGATCACTTTGATGTTCTGCAGTACGCTCAGAGGCGCCAGGCTGCTTACAGAAGTATTGTTCAGGAATAGGACCTGTAACTTGATCAGGTTCTTTAGGGGAGTGATGTCGCTCACTCCTGTCGAGGAGGCGTAAAGCACCCGGAGCAGGCTCAGCATGGAAGCGGCTTCCAGACTTTTGATATTCATCCTCCCTGTCACATTCAGACTGTCGACCAGGATCAGCCTGTGCAGTTGTTCTTTTGTGGGAGGATTACTGAGTTCGGTAAAATTGTTCAGCAGGCTCTGCCAATCGGGGGTCATGCCGCTCCACCATTTTGTGAGGGCTGCCGATTCAAACACCAGGCTGGTCGCCGGATGAGTGATCATGAACTCAATGGCTTCGGCTTTCGGCAGTTTTGAATAATCGCAATAGACCTTCTGAAGAGATGCCATGGCGTCCAGTGGTTTGAGGCTGCTGATCTCTGTGCTGTCGGCCATCAGTATTCTCAGGTCATTAAAATCTTTGAGTGGCGAAAGGTCGCTGACACCAGTCGATGAGATGTTCAGTAGCTCCAGTTTGACCAGGCCCTTGATTGGTGAAAGATCAGTAACGGCAGTTCCTGAGAGCCTGAGATCATCGATAAACGTCAGATCCTGTATGGGGCTTAATGATTTAATTTTGGTATTACTGATATCGAGATCCGAAAGTCCGGGGAAATTAACCAGTTCCCCAAGATCGGGGACCCCGGTTCCCCTGATAAACAGCTGCTGAATATGAGTGCAGTAATGCAGCGGTTCGAGGCTGCTTACCGAGGTATTCGAGATATTCAGCGACTTCAGGTTATTCAGGTTCCTGAGGGGCATGAGATCGCTGATGGGAGTTCCTTTCAGGTTTACTTCTTCCAGGGCGCTGAGTTTTGTCAGCGGACTGAGATCGGATATCATCACATCGCCTGAAAGATCAAGTGTTTTAAGGCCTACGATCTGGGTGAGTCCCCTGTAATAAGCATCCTGGTCGATGAGCACGGGCTGGCCTGCCACCGTGGCTGTTGTATCGTTGTATGAACTCACCTGTCCAAGTGTGAGGCCATTACCCAGTTGGAAGCTCTTTCCCAGTTTCTGCTGCCATCCCTGGGATAAACCGTTCCACCAATGCCTGAGGTCGTCCTTTTCGTTGAGTTTTGTGGTATATATGCTGACTATCTTCAGCTGCTGCTTGCTCTCATCATAATTGATCTCGATGTACCTCACCTGGTTGTTATTCACATTGTCGCCGTTGAGATTGATCCCGGTGATGTTGCGGTTACAGGTCACCTTAAAAAAAGTGTTCCCGAGCTCGTTGGTCATTACGCTGAGGTCCTGGACATTGTAAGTAAACTTAGCCTGTTTGAAGAAGAAATCCACATCGGTAAGATAAGCCTGAACGTCCTTATAAAGAGGCACAAGATGTTTGTCAAGATCGTCCTCGATCTGAACCTCACTGTCCCAGAAAAACTTCAGATAGCTTTCGTTGATGATCACCTGCTTGTCCTGTACCGTATTCGATTTATCGGCCAGGAAATTAAGAGTGCTCTCAAAGAATTTTACCAGTCCGGTCGCCTGCTCGCGCAAAGGATCAATTTTATCGGATGGTAATGCCCCGGGTTTTGGCGCATCTTTGGCGCCGGCCTTGCTGCCGCCCTTCCCTGATTGTTGTTTTGTCCCGGTTTTTGAGTACTGCGGACTGCTGGTCCCCTTGCTCCCCGTCTTGGCGGTGGTCTTGCTTCCCGACTTGGTCGAAGTGGTTTTGCCCTGGGTCGTCGTTTTCTTTGTCGTGGTCTTGCTGGTCGACTGGGCCATGGCCCCGGGACTGACAAATCCGCCGAAGGCCAGAATTAAAATAATGACCAGGGTACTCTGTAAAAAGGTTCTCATCTTCCTAATTGCTATGTGTATAATGCTTCAGTAAGTCATTTTTGTCTCCAGGCGAGAGATGCACGAGATTCGAGATTAGCCAGCCTGAATTATAGCTGTTACGGTTGAAAAACGAGATTTCGAAATACCAGTTCGGTACCTGGAACACATGGAACTTGACATTGTTGACCGAAACAAATTTAAGGTTTCCCTCTTTCAGTTCCGAAACAAAAAGCGCAAGGTAATCGGGCACATAGTTCCGGTCGAGGTAATAGTCAATGTTTTTGGTATCCTCAAGCGCCTTGTGGATATTCATGAAGTCGACCTCATGGCTCATGGGATGCAGAAAAAATTTGAGGTTGGTGGTATCGCCAACATGCGTGAAGTACATATTGAATTTATCGCAGAAAACATTAGAGATCACCCATTTGTAACCTTCGTTCTGCTGTTCTATCCTGAGATAAAGGATTATATTGACGGTCTGTTTTTTCCAGGTAAAGGTGGCGGATATTTCACTGAACCAGTCCTTTGCATGAAAATCAAGCAGGACAGGGGCTTTTTTATTCAGCACCTCGTCGATGAAGACCGATTTCAAACCAGGATTTACCAGCGGGCTTTCCTGGTCGAAAAGAATGGCGAGGTACTTACGCCTTGCTTTAAGGTCGTGGTAACCGCTCTGCCCGGGGTAGAGGCGGTTACCTTTGTTATCTTCTTCCCCGTTAAAACGGCGGAAGAACTGGTTCACCTGCTTGGTCTGGGCATAAAATACGGTTTCATCCCCGTCAAAGTTGCCCAGTTTGTTTTGTCCGAAGACAATTACCGGCGCCAGAAACGCGAAAAGAAGGATCAGGGTTCGCAGAGGTTTACTTTTTGGAGGTTTCTTTTACCCTGATGTCGCCAAGCATTACATCCCAGAAGCCGATCAGGCGGCCCCCGATCTGTGTTTCCTTGCGCTTGACATAAATGGTGATGTCTTTCTTGGTGGTGTCTTCGTAAACCAGTCCTTTTTCCTTGTCGTAACCCTGGAATTTCTGGTACACAGTGATCACCCCAACGAAAGTGCCGTCGGGCTGGCGTTCAAGGTCGCTTACATACTGAATTTTATACCAGTCGATCACAACCTTTGAATAGTTAAGCTGCATCAGGCGGTCAAAATATTCGCGAATCTTGTAATTGGTAACCTGGTCGGGGCGGCTGATAGAGCTTACCCCCATCTCGCTTCCATCCATGAACAGCTCGCAGGCACGTTCGATCACCCGCTGTGCTTCACTCCACTGGGTGGCTTTATCACCAATGATGCTGATATACTTCGAAAGGTCCTTTACCTTTTCAAGGGCAAGGCTGTCGATGGCCTTTTTACGGTCAGGAGTGATTTCAACAGGGGCCTGGTTCTGTGCCAGCAATCCTGTTCCAAACAGGGTTGCAAATATGGTCAACGCTAAGAATTTCTTCATGTCTTTACTTTTTAATCAGGTCAAGTTCTTTAATTTTTCCGGTCGCTTCCTGCTGAATTGCATCCACTGCATTCATGCTCTTCTTCTGGTCTTTGCAGAAGTTCAGGTATCGCTGTATGGTGGTAGGTTTGTCGTAATCGACCGTAGCACCCTGGCGGTATATGATGATCAGGACCGGGGCATCAGGATCGGTGAAATACTGCAGGGTATTCTTGATGAGGTTGTCAGCCTGGGTAAGGTTTCCGCTCTGGGCTGCATCAGCAATACCCTGGAAGGCATTTTCGAGCTGTGTTTTCATCGGAAGCGATGGCTTGTTGTTCATTCCGTCGATCATGACCTGCACTTTGGCTATAAGATCGGTGATTTCCGGATCGTTCAGATTCTGAGCCTTGATGGCGTTAAGCTGCGTCTGAAGATCTGCAGCCGATTTGCCGTCTTTGTTCTGCAACATATCGTTCAGTTCGGCTTTGGCCGCGTCGATCTTCTGCTGATGCAGTTTATCTCTTTCGGCATAAGCTTTTTTAATAGCCTGCTGAGCCTCGACAACAAGTCCGTTTACCGTTGGGTCGTTCAGTTTTTTATTGATGATATCGTTGACCTGTTTTTCCTGTTGTGCCAGTGAAAGTCCCGAGGTGCCGGCAATAATGGCTCCAAGCTCCTTTTTGGCAACCTCTATCTGTGCTTTCCTTTCTTTTTTGGACATTTTGCCTGTTGACTTGCAGCTCTCGGTTCCGAGACCCATCGCAATTACCAGGGTGATCATTATGACAGATGTCCACCCGATTGATTTCAATTTATTCATGGTTCTTTTCATATGAATTTGCTTTTAAAGATGCAGGATACCAGATACAAGATGCTGGATGAGGGATGCAGGATGCAGGATAAACTTTTTCTATCATCTTGCATCCTGTATCTTGCATCTTGTATCTTGCATCCATTAATATTAACGTTTCCAAATCTCCCTTAGTATACTTTACCCTTTATAGAACGGGAACTTTACCACGTGGGCTTTCAATACTTTTTCGCGTACTTTGACGTAAATGGTTGATCCTTCCTTTGATAGTTCTGAAGGCACATAGCCCATTCCAACGGGAATTTTGACCGATGGCCCCATAGTTCCCGAGGTGACTTCTCCTATTTTGTTCCCGGCGGCATCGGTAATATCATAGCCATGACGGGGGATTCCTTTTTCATCCATTACAAACCCTACCAGGCGGTGTTTAACTCCCTCGTTCTTTTGCTTCAGGAGGAATGCCTTGTCGATGAAATCCTTGTAATCGGCGAACTTGGTGATCCAGCCCAGTCCGGCTTCAATAGGAGAAGTTGTGTCATTGATATCATTACCGTACAGGCAATAACCCATTTCGAGGCGGAGGGTGTCGCGTGCTGCCAGTCCGATAGGTTTTATCCCGAATTCCTTACCTGCCTCAAAAACAGCTTCAAATATCTTAGCGGCATCAGCGTTCTGCATGTAGATCTCACATCCGCCTGAGCCTGTATATCCTGTTGTTGCAAAGATCACATTTTTAACCCCGGCAAAAGTCAGTGTCTTAAACGTGTAATATTCCATGTCGGTCACCCTGGTATCGGTGAGTTTCTGCATGGCCTGCAAGGCAAGAGGACCCTGAACCGCAAGCTGGGAGGTTTCATCTGAAGCATTGTACAGTTCGGCTCCTGCTTTATTGTTCTTATTGCACCATGCCCAGTCTTTGTCAATATTTGAGGCATTCACCACAAGGAGATAGGTCAGGTCATCGACCTTGTATACCAGGAGGTCATCAACAATTCCGCCTTGTCCGTTAGGGAAACAGGAATACTGTACTTTGCCCGGGACCAGTTTCGAAGCATCGTTCGAAGTGACTGACTGCACGAATTCGAGTGCTTTGGGGCCCCTTACCCAGAATTCTCCCATATGAGATACATCGAACACTCCAATGCCTTTGCGCACGGTTTCGTGTTCGGCATTGACTCCTTCAAACTGCACAGGCATATAAAACCCTGCAAATTCAACCATCTTGGCTCCCATGGCCTCATGGAACTTTGTAAAAGCTGTATTTTTCATTATAGCGATTTTTGAATGTTCAGCCGAAAAAGCAAATGTAGAAAAAATACCCGGCCTTTCGGCCGGGTGTTCATATGTTTTATTCAATTTTCAAAATTGAACCCGCGCCTACATCCCCTTTTTGATGAACCTTGCCGTGGATGTGCCTTTGGAGGAAACAATCCTGATGAAATAGACCCCGCTCCCGAGGGAGCTGATATCCACATTGCTTTTTTCACAGAGGATTGTTTGTTCAAGAACGGGCTGGCCCTGGCTGTCATACACAGTCATCTGCAGATCTTCACCTTCCTTGTAATCCCTGTAATCTACAGTGATACCCTTCACAGCCGGAACCGGGTAAACAGTCAGCTTCCCTGCATAACAGTCATTCTCTCCAATCCCTTCGGGCCTCAATATAAAACTCGCAAAATATCGGTAGACTGAGCCAAAGCTGAAGATCGGGCTTCCCTGCTCAAATATTTCAAGCATACCGTTTCCGGGGACCCATCCCCCGTTCTCCCATATTTCAAATTTCCCCGTTAAAGAATTACCATTCGCATCAAAGGTGTATGTTTTCCTGGAATAGGCAAGCCAGATTGACTGCGCCTGGTCCCAGGTTTCATTCATATTGAGGACAAGATTTCCTGATGAATCGTAATTATAAAGCGTGCGTGAGGCAGTGACCCAGGACTGTGTGCCGATGCTCCAGCTTTCCTGTGTAAGGCTGTTGATTTTACCACTGAGCGACCAGGTATAAAGAACCCTTACACTGTTCACCCAAGCATTCGCGGACCAATACTGCAGAATCACTGTCAGCACCTGGCTATTCCCATCATAGGTATAGGTGTCCTTGTTCACATTTACCCAAGCCCCCACTGCCCACTGACTGACAATAAATTCAATCATGTTCCCGGATGCGTCGTACTGATATGTAGATTGCCTGTAATCCTCCCAGGCCCCACTGTTCCAGGTCTGAAGGAGGCTGTTGAGAAGATTCCCGCTGTTGTCCCAGTCGTTGATGTATTTTGAAGAATTCACCCAGGCATTGTTCTGCCAAACTTCATCGAGTTCGCTGAGCATCTTCCCCGAAACATCGTAAGTGCAGCTGTACCTGTAGGAATTGACCCAGGCATTGTTCTGCCACAATTCAAAAAGCCCTGCCACAAGGTTCCCCGATGCATTATAAACGGTGGAATTCCTTGAAACATTGATCCAGGCTCCCGACTGGCAGCTTTCATAAAGCACAGTAAGAGGCATGCCTGATGCATCATAGGTGTACGAATATCTTGAACTGTTGACCCAGGATCCGGTGGTTCCGTACTGCGTAGTGGAAGCAAGCAGCTTCCCATTGGAATCGAAATTCTGAAAATGCCTGACATACTTAGCGTCAAGTGAATCGAACCAGGTTATTGTATCCCAGTTCCAGACTGAGGTTTTAGGATTGAACAGTTCGTTTTTACTGAAGGCCTTTTGCATGGGATCGGCAAGCCCGGGAGTCGTTGTATGCTGGGCTACGGCCGGGGGTAGAATGACCAGTAAAACTAATGCTGTGCATAAAATTGTTCTCATAAATTGGTCCTATTTTTTAATAAATCTTGTGATTGATGTGCCTTTTTCGGAAATAAGTCTCGCTATATATATCCCACTCTCCAGTTTACTGATGTCCACTTCCGTTTTTTCATACAGCAGGGGCATCACAAGCCTGAGCCGGCCATGGATATCGTACACTGTCATCCGCATACTATTCTTAAAATCTTTAACGCTTACTGTAAGTTTGTCTGTTGCAGGGTTAGGAGATATGGTAACAGCCAGATTCCCCATGACAAAATCTGTAATACCACTGGGGAAGGCAATATATTTTGCAACATAACGGTGAGCGTCATCAATTTGTTCCTGCTGGAAATAATCATAGGAAGAACCCGAATAATAAACCTTCATCTTACCGATTCCCTGCTGCCATGAAGCAGTCTGCCATATTTCATACTTTCCGGTGAGGGAATTGCCGTTGTTGTCATATGTCCAGGTGGTACGCGAACTGTCGGCCCAGCTGCCCGAATGGTGCTGCTGCCTGATGATCTGGAGAACGTTCCCGGAGGCATCGTTTGCGTAAAGGTTCTTGTAACTGTCGGTCCAGCTGCCGCCTGCCCATACCTGGTGCAGCATCGACTGCAGCTCGAGTGACAAATTCACGGTATAGCTGTCCTTCCAGGAGTTCACCCACTCGCTTACATTCCACAGCTCGCAGGTCTGACCGTATTTGAGATTTATAGCATCGATCCATGAAGTAAGCTTTGAAACATTGATCCAGTCGTTGATATGCCATTCCTCTGTGGTTTCTGTGAAGGTAAAATCGGTTGTGGAAATCACATGAGTGTTCCTCAGTGTGTTAACCCAGGCGCCCGATTGGTTCGTCTGCACGATTTTTATGACTTTTAGAGTGAAGCCTTCGGCTGTATCTTTCAGTTTGGTCAGGGTGAGGTCGACCCACGCATTGTTTTGCCAGGCCTGTTTCAGTTCGGTGGTGACACGGTTGATGCTGTCATACGAATAGGTTGATTTTGTGAAGTCAGCCCAGGCATTGTTTGACCAGTGCTGGTTAAGCCTTAACGACACGTTTCCGCCGGCATTAAATGCCTCGATGAGCCTTTGCTGTTCACCCTGCAAATTATATGCTACAATCGTGTCCCACTTCCAGATATCTTCAGAGGGATTCATTTTTGGAGCAGGCAGTTGAGAGATTGCAGTGGATACACATAAAAAACCGCATAAAGCGATGAATAACAGCCGAAAATTTTTCATACCCATTATGTTTAGGTTTGACAATAATTATTTTTCTGTTCCCGTACTGACGGAATAATCAAGTATTACTTCCTGACAAATGTTTTAACCGCATGGTTGCGTCCCGACCGGAATTCAAGCAGGTAAACCCCTGATGGCAGTGTGCCGACAACGATTGTTTGTTTCTGTTCCTGCATTGACTGCTGAAGAACCAGAGTCCCTGATGAGCTGAATACCGAGATCAGGCCTTCAGAACCAGGTCTGTATCCGGCATATTCGACCGTTAGCCTGTCAGTCGCCGGGTTTGGATATACAGAAAGCTGTATTGCGGATGTGGATTCATCAATACCTCCAGGATGAGATGCATAACTTGCATGATACTGGTAGATATCCACTTCGAGCTGAAGGTAATTATGCTGACTGATAAGATAAAGGTAACCCATACCCGGACTCCAGTTTGCACCGTCCCATACCTCGTAGATCCCGTCAACGGAGTTTCCATAGGCATTGTAAGCATAACGGGCCTTGTAATAGTTTACCCATACATTTGCCATGGTATCACAAACCTGGAACAGCTCCTGGGTGGGATTCAGGTCTGCATCATAAGACAACTGGGAAAAGTAGTTGTTTACCCAGGCCTGTCGGAAAGAACTCCACCACTGTGATACGGAAGTAAGATTTTCGAGATGTGAACCATATGAATAGATTGTCCGCATTGAGTTAGTCCATTGAGACTGCGCCCAGGTTTCTGCAAATGAAAGAATCATATTTTCGTTTGCATCATACGAATACGTGTACCGCAAACTGTTGACCCATTGTGTCCCCTGCCAGAATTCCTTCAATGAGGTTAGCCTTAACCCGTTTGCATCATAAGTATAGGAGTTCCTGCTTTTGTCAAGCCAGGCGCCGGATTTCCATATCGCATAGTCCGACAAGATCAACTTGGAGAGAGAACTGTAGGTGTAAGTATATTTTGTCTGATTCTCCCAGGCGCCGCCGGCCCAAACCTGGTCGATTTCTGAAAGGCAATTCCCCACGGAATCATACGTCATTATCAATTGAAATGAATTAACCCAGCCGCCTGCCTGCCATAGCTCTTCTTTGATCGACAGATTGTCACCCAGAGCATCATATGTAAATGAAAACTTATTATACTTTTCCCAATTGCCGCTACTCCACAACATTAAAAAATCATAGGTCATATTGCCATTTGCGTCATAAACAATACTGTCAAGACTTGAATTCACCCAATTGGCGCCACTCCTCGATTCAGTCTTTCTAAGAAGGGTTTTACCCGCCACATCAGTGGTTTGTGTTTCACGTTGAGACAATCCGAGCGTATCGCTTTTGACAATGGTGTCCCAGGTATAAAAAAGTTTTGCAGCATTATAAGTTTTCGGAATCTGACTGGGTTCATCCTTCTGCTCATTCAGAATGCATGGAAGGTTAAACTTTTTAGCGATGCGTTCACGGTTGATTTTGTTTTGCACCGAATTCTGCATATGAATGTTCTGGCTGAAAGCATTTGCATGAAACCAGAATAGGAGTACTAAAAAAAGTGAAAATTTCTTCATAAAACCTCCTGGTTATAAGATTATACTTTATATGAGACTATAAATGTAATGTAAAATCAAGGCTGATACAAATTTTATTGTTAATAATTTCACGTTTGCCGAATTCTGAGCGGCATTTGCAAGGAATCCTTAATTTTGACCCCGCTATGAATATTTTATCACTTCGAAGAAATACTCCCAGGGCAGTTATCTGGATCATCGACATGATGATCGTTCTGGGGTCCATCTTCCTGGCATACCTGCTGAGGTTCAACTTCGATATCCCTGCAGTCGAATCAAAGCCCTTCCCTGTTTTAATACCCTGGATGCTTGCTGTGAGGGGAATAAGTTTTCTCATTTCCCGCACTCATGCCGGCCTGATAAGGTATACCAGCACGGCCGACGGACAAAGGGTGTTGCTCACCTTGCTTGTCGGGAGCATGATTTTCGGCCTCACCAACATCGTCACCTGGTTCACCATGCACTGGTTCATGATACCTACCACCATTATCATGCTGGAGTTCCTGATCACCACCATGGGGATGGTCTTGTTCAGGATGAGTGTCAAGATAGCCTGGCTCGAGTTCCAGAACCCGGTGCGGCAAAGGGTGGATGTGATCATTTACGGGGCCGGGGAGGAAGGAATAAACGCGAAGCATGTAATGGACCGTGATGCAGCGACAAAATACAAGGTGATCGCGTTTATCGATGATGATCCTGCCAAAGTGAATAAAAAACTTGAAAGGATAGATATCCTTCCGCCTTCAAAACTCGAACCCCTTTTAAAAGAAGGAACTGTTGCCCAGCTTATCCTCGCTTATCATCCGGTTGATCCTGCTCATAAACAGGACATGGTCGATCTCTGCCTGAAATACAACACCAGGGTACTGGCTGTGCCTCCTGCAATCCAATGGGTGAACGGTCAGCTCAGCTTCTCACAGATCAGGCAGGTGAATATTGAAGATCTGCTTGAACGGGACGTGATCGAACTCGATATGGATGACATCCGCAGGTACCTGAACGATAAGGCTGTGATGATCACAGGTGCTGCAGGCTCCATAGGCTCGGAGATCGTGCGTCAGGTTGCAAGGTTTACGCCCTCGCGCTTGATCCTGGTCGATTGTGCAGAGACCCCATTGCATAGCCTGAACCTCGAATGTACTGCCTCGATCAGAGGTGTTCCAATGGATTTCATTCTTGCAAATGTTTGCAATGTACTGCGGATGAGGACTCTCCTTGAGCAATACCGGCCTTCGATTGTCTTTCATGCGGCGGCCTACAAGCATGTCCCTGTCCAGGAAGCCAATCCCGGAGAAGCTGTGTTCACAAATGTTCAGGGAACCCGGGTTATGGCTGATCTCGCGATGGAATCGGGAGTGAGTAAATTCATTATGATCTCGACGGATAAGGCGGTTAACCCGACCAGTGTGATGGGTGCCAGCAAACGCATTGCCGAGATCTATTGCCAGGCTATGAACAAACTCAACAAAACCTCGTTCATAACCACCCGTTTCGGGAATGTGCTTGGTTCAAACGGCTCGGTGATCCCGCTCTTCAGACAGCAAATCGAGAAAGGCGGACCGCTTACGGTAACACATCCCGAGGTGACAAGGTTTTTCATGACCATACCCGAAGCCTGCAGGCTGGTTCTTGAAGCCGGTGCAATTGGAAAAGGAGGAGAGATCTTTATTTTCGATATGGGTAAGCCTGTCAGGATCGTCGATCTGGCCAAACGGATGATACAACTTTCGGGCTTTGAGCCAGGCAAGGATATCATGATAGAATATACCGGACTCAGACCCGGAGAGAAACTGTACGAAGAACTCCTGAATTTCCAGGAAAATACGATGCCCACTCACCACCCCCTGATCATGATCGCCAGGGTGAGGGAATCTGATCCCGAACAGGTCCGGGCCGATACCGACGCACTCGTGGAACTTACCATGAGCCCTGATGATATGGCCATTGTTAAGAAGATGAAGGAAATAGTGCCGGAATACCTTAGCCAGAATTCGGTGTATGAGAAACTCGATTGATCAGGGATGCAGGATCCAGGATGCAGGATGCGGGATACCAGGCTGTTGGGTAAGTGGGGGACTGGGTAACAGAGTAACAGAGTAACAGAGTAACAGAGTAACAGAGTAACAGAGTAACAGAGT
>JBAXLI010000047.1:0-34207 GCA_037134895.1 Bacteroidota bacterium | reverse complement strand
ATCCCGCATCCTGCATCCCGCATCCTGCATCCCGCATCCTGCATCCCGCATCCCGCATCCTGCATCACACATCCTGCATCTTGAATCCCGCATCCCGCATCCTGCATCTCGCATCCCGCATCCTGCATCCTGCATCCTGCATCCATCATCAGCCCCGACCTGATCATACGTTCTTCGTGCCACGCAAGATTCATCGGCCTTCCGTCCTCAATCCTGATGGTTTCAAACAAGCGGCACATAGACCTTGTCAATTAGTTCCTGGTACTCGCTCCGGCAATCGCTCAATGCTGTAATCCCCCCCCCGCTTCGGTACCGTAAACGGCCATCCGCATTCTCTATAAATCGTATCATGACTGCGGATGAGAAATCCCGTCCGTCGAAATACCCGAAAATACCTGTATAAAATCCCCGGTCCACAGGCTCGGTTTCACGGATGATCTGAACGGTTTTCTCTTTCGGGGCCCCGCTTACGGATCCGGCCGGGAGAAGCCTGAAAATAGCATCTCCCAGGTGCGAAAGGTAACCACCAGGCATCCTGCCCCTGACCTCCGAACTCATCTGGAGGAGGGTCTTACGGCTTGTGCTGATCTTTTCAATATACCTGAACCGCTCAACCTTCACCTCTGTCGCGATCATCGAAATATCGTTGCGGATCAGGTCAACAATGGTGTTGTGCTCGAAATATTCTTTTTCATCGGCCAGCAGCCTGGCTTCGGCATCGGGAATCGCAGCATCGATGGTCCCTTTCATGGGAAACGAACTCACAAATCCGCCCTCGATACTGATAAAAGGTTCTGGAGAAAACACCACGAAATGATCGCTGAACAGGAGTTTAAAAGGTGCTGAACTTCGCTCGAAAATTTCCTGCAATCCAAGATCTGTCCTGATCTCCGTTGGGAACGTCAGGTTGATGAGGTAGGTATCGCCCCGCTTCAAATGCCAACTAACTTTCTCAAAGGCATGGCGGTAAGTCTCAAAATCAACCGGACTTGCCTCAAAGCTGAACGGCCTTGCTGTAATCCCTGATCCTGCATCCCGCATCCCGTATCCTGGATCTTGGATCCCCAACCCCCAATCCCTAATCCCTAATCCCTGATGATGCATCCTGAACCTGATCCCATGCATTTCTGCTTCGGCCATAGTGAGAACCGCTGAATGTTTCCCCTCAAAATCGCTCACCAGCAGGAACGGCGTCACACTAACAGCATATTCGTTAATTTTACAAACTGCATCCTCCCTGCTCATGAAGATACTGCTGCTCGATAACCATGATTCTTTCACCTTCAACCTGGTTGAACTTCTGCGTAATAACGGCAAAGTTAGCTTTAATGTGATTAAGTCGGATGAGGTGGATGTGAGGGCCCTCGATTCGTATGATAAGATCATTTTTTCGCCCGGGCCGGGACTTCCCGAGGAGCAACCTGCCATGTTCATTATCCTCAGGGAATATGCCCACAGGAAGCCCATCCTTGGAATCTGCCTCGGGCATCAGGCAATAGCCCTGCATTTCGGGGCCGATTTGTTCAATTTGCCGAAGGTCGTTCACGGACAGCCACGCACCCTTGAAATCCCTGAGCCGGCACATTATATTTTTCAAGGGATACCTGCGGCTATGCCTGTGGGATTGTATCATTCCTGGGCTGTGACGGAAGTGTCCCAAAGCTCCGACCTCAGGGTAATAGCCCGCTCAAACGATGGGACCATTATGGGACTTGCTCATAAGAAATATGATGTTTGCGGATTGCAGTTTCACCCTGAATCTGTCATTACCCATATGGGGCAGAGGATGATTGATAACTGGTTAGGTAACAGGGTAACAAGGTAACAAGGTAATGAGGTAATGGGGTGATGGGGTAATGGGGTTACTGGGTTACTGGATAGCAGGATTCAGGATGCAGGATAAAATCGGGGTTATTCGCATTATTGTTAATTTTAATGGTCCTCATTTCGGCTTCGCCGAAGGTAATTCGTAATTCGTAACTCGTAATTCGTAAGTCGTAATTCGCATAAAAATGCACCCTGTTTCTCAAATAGTAAAAGACACTCCCATCGTCACCGTGTACATATAGTACGGCAGGTAGAAGGTCAGCTGGTTGCGGTCGTGCTGCATGTAATATCTGAGGTCCATCGCCAGCCAGCTGAGGATCTTGAAGTTCATGATCATTTCGGCCGAAAGACAGGGATATGGAGTTCGAAAATCCGCCGACACATCCCATAATTCAGTCCCTTTGAAATTGCTTTTAAAGGGTTGCTGGTAAAAAAGAATGACATTCATGTCGAACACCTTTCCGAAACTGCCCGACAAACCCAGGTACATGGCTGCCCTCAGCCCGTTGCGGTTCACAAACCCGTTGCTGTCAGGGTCGAGGCTGCTGATATCCTTTTGCACAACCTTCCATTGATCATCAGTCCACCAGCCAACATAATCAGGAGGCAGAAGGTCGTACCTGTCCCACTGGTATAAAAAACCAAATCCCGCCTGTATCCTTAGCTTTTTATGGTTGAGAAATACCGGGGTCATATACACGCCGGTTTGCCACCTGGCATTTATCCCGCGGTCCTCATCGAACTGGAACAACGCGAAAGGCTCAAGGCTGAACTTGTTCAAAACGGCTTTGCCTTCGGTAAACTTATGCCTGAACAGGTTGGTGTGAAAATAAATATAGCCGTTATTGCTGGTCGAGCGCTCTTTCAGCCCCTGGTAATAGATTACTCCCGAGAGTTCGTAAAGATTTCGTGAGTCGAGAATAAGTCCAGATGCAGTTGCCGATAAATACAGGTACTGCATTGCATCTTCGAGAAAATAAAATCCCAGGTACATGTTACCTGTGGGCCTTCCCTGTTTCAGGGTGTCGACATACATCTTGTTGAAGGTGCTGACCTGGGCTGGTGAATTATGGAAGGTAAAAGCCAGGATAAAAACGATAAAAACAACTCTCAGGAATGCACCGGAACGGAAAAACCCGGAGATCCTGTTTCCAAAGGATTCCGGGAATGATATGTTTGTATAATCCGGCAAATTCATTCAGATCGGGGCTTTTGCCTTGTAAAAGTAGGAAAATCCTTCCGATCCCTGAGTTTTCAGCTGACTCGCCTTGCTTGTTTTACGGTATCAAGTCTCCTAAAACTTACCACAGCATCGGCACCTCGATCAGGAGAATGTCGGAGTCCTTTTCAGCCCTGAGGCTCACCACATCTGTGTCGTAAACGCCAAGAGCATCGCGCGTTTCAAGTCTGGCAGAAGCAACATCCGCAGTCCCGTCAATCATAAAGACATATACTCCATGTGATTTATCATGCAGGGTGTATTCAATGTTTTTGCCTGCTGATAATGTAGTGCGTGAGAACCAGGTTTTCTGGTGCAGCATGAGAGCGCCGGCTTCATCGGGAGAAACCAGACTCTGCCATTTGTTGTCCCGGTCTTTGGGATCAAAGGCTTTCTGGTCATACCTGGGGGTGAGGTTCTTCACTGCAGGAAACACCCAGATCTGGAACAGCCTGAGAGTCTTTTCTGCATCGGCATTGTATTCCGAATGAAAAATGCCTGTGCCAGCGGTCATCACCTGCACCTCACCGGCCCTAATCTGCTGGGTGTGCCCCATACTGTCCTTATGCTCGAGGCTTCCCTCCAGGACTATGGTGGTGATCTCCATATTGTCGTGGGGATGACGGTCAAAGCCACCGCCTCCTTCAAGCGTATCATCGTTAAACACCCTCAGAGCGCCAAAATGAACCTTTTCAGGGTCCTGGTAATTGGCGAAGCTGAAGCTGTACCGGGTGTCGAGCCAGCCGTAGTTGGCATGACCACGGCCGCTCCCCCTGTGTAATATGGTTTTCATCTTTTCTGCTTGTTTACTGAACTTTTGCAAGTTCAACATTAAGTGCCAGCTTGATTTCATCGGCAACAACCATTCCGCCGGCTTCTGTAATCGCATTCCAATGCAGCCCGAATTCCTTGCGGTTCAGTTTTCCGCTGATCTCGAAGCCTGCTTTAATATTTCCATAAGGATCAGTGGTGACTCCGCCAAATTCAACCTTCAGCTCGAGCGGATGTGTGGTCCCGCGAATCGTCATATCCCCTTTCATCAGAAATTCATCTGTTCCTGTTTTAGTGAATGATGTTGACTTGAAAGTAAGTTTGGGATGATTTGCAGCATCGAAAAAGTCGGCCGACTTCAAATGGTTGTCGCGGTCTCCAACACCTGTGTTGATACTTCCTGTTTCGGCCGAAAACTCTACCACTGCATCGTTCCAGTCGTCACCCCTGGTGAGAACGCTTCCGTCGAACTTCTCGAATTTACCTGTTACTGTTGAGATCACAAGATGTTTAACTTTAAATCCAATCTCTGTATGATATGGGTCAATAGCCCATTTTGTTCTTGTTGCTTCCATGTGTTTTCTGTTTTTAATGGTCAATTTCTGACCTGCATGTGTTTTTCGATTGTTTCTGTTGTATCTGTTTGATGATGCAAAATTACCCCCGCCGGACTTCACCGGAAAGGTAGAAATCATGGAATATGATGGAAAAATTACGGTTATCCGGACTAATTCCAGATTAATACTGTGAATTGACTGCGGATGAGGTAAGGTTTATGCCGAATGGGTTTGTTTGAATTCTTTCAGTGATTGTCCGGTTCCGGCGCTGAAGAATTTACTGAAATGTGAAGGATCGTCAAACCCAAGTTCGAAGGCGACTTCCTTGCTGTTTTTATCGGTAAAGACTGCGGTTCGTTTCGCTTCGAGCAAAAGCCGGTTGCGAATGAAGTCCTTGGCCGAAACGCCTGTATTGGATTTGATCACCTCGTTCAGGTAATTCGGGCTTACGTTGAGCACTCCTGCAAAATCCTTGACCTGGTGCCACTGCCTGAACCTGGTTTCTACAAGGTTCCTGAACCTCTGCACGATCGACTTGCCCACTTCCAGGCTCTGGGAGTTTGACTGAGGATAAAGACTGCAGTGGCTGCTGCATTCGATGAGAAGCAGTTTCAGGTAGGCACCTATGGTTTCGAACCTGAGTTCATGCCGGGATGCATACGCTTCCCTGATTTGTTTTGCAAACAGAAGCAGATTCTGAAGCATGGGTTCACCTAAAGGCAGTGCCGGGGTTTCGCTGCTGTCGCGGAAAAGTTTAAGATTCGTGATAAAATCTTCCCTGATGCTGTTCTTCATCAGGAATTCAGGAGTGAACAGTATTACCAGTCCGGTTGTTTCCGGACCGCTGATGATCTGGTGCACCTGGTGCGGACTAACAAAGAAAATATGGTGGGGAAGTATCGGATACTCATTGAAATCGATAATATGCCTGCCCGAGCCGCTGAACGGCCAGATCACCGAATAGTAATTGTGGCGATGGGGATCATCGGCAATCCCCTGCTGCCTGTCGGCAATCTCCTCCATCGTCCTGAGCACAAACGAGGCCGGGGCTCCCCCGTCAAGCAGTTCGAGGCTGTATATCTTCTTCTGCATAATGCTGCTGAACAAGGGAAAACCTTTGTTCAGCACAAAATTAATGAAACCAGGGAACTCTTCGTTAGAAGATCATCTCCTTTTTAACATTCACCAACTTCTGGCTGTGGTCAGAGTCGTAGTCGAACAGCACGTTGCCGTTACGTTTCAGCAGGGTTACATTGTTCACAGGGAACCAGATTATTGCTTTTCCTACCTTGACTCCGTTCAGGACATCAATGCGGGCATCCCCGTTCGGAAGCATACTTACTTTCATGCGTGTATCATTGCTGATCTTCAGCCGGTCGATCACCACGGGCTTCGCTTCTTCAGTCATCACTACGATGATCCCCTGCTCGTTTTTCATCATGCTGAACTTCCCGAGGGTTTCGTAAACTTTCGGGGCAGCTTTCTTAAAGCCGGGATTGTATTTTTCAAAGGCATCCTGTATGATCTTGCCCGACAGCACTATATTATTTCCTTTGATAAGCGTGATGGCAGCAAACAGTCCCGAAATCGTCTTCTCACAATTATCCTTCAGCTGCTTATCGGTTTCATCTTTAAGGTAATTGATTACAGAATAATCAGACTTGGCCGAAAGATGCATTTTATCGGTCATCCCTGCAGTGCTAGCGTAGGTAGCAGTGTAATACACATTGTTCGAGCCGTCAAAGCTCAGGCCGAATGAAGAATAATTCTGGTTCGGAGGAAACTTTTCGGTTTTCAGGGCGCTGCCTTTAGCAGAGTATGAAGAGACATAGATGTAATCTGTTTTATTGGTGGCATCAAGCGGAAGCTGGTTCATCCACAAGACCTTGCCGTCGTGACTCAGCTTCGCAATAAATACATCATTCTTTTCATTAGCCATCATCATAATGCTCCCGAAGGATATGTTCTTTTCAAAAACCCCGCTCACGTAAAGGTTGTTATCCTTGTCGAAACTGATATTGTTTGCCATGGCGTTGCCTTCGCAGTCACCTTTGACAGCCCACTCGAAATTGCCGTGCTTATTGAATTTGGCAATAAAGGCGTCGCGGCAGTTCGAAGCCGAAACGAGTTTCGTCCCTCCGAAATCCGCTTCTCCCTTATAATATCCTGCAATAAAAATATTCCCTTCCTCATCAACAACATAGGTCTGCCTGTTGTCGCCTGGCTTGCCTCCTCCAGCTTCTGCTTTTTCCCATATTGATGCTATCAGCTGATCCTGGTTTTTTGTATTTTCAAGGTCGATGATCTCTGGTTTCACACCCCTGAAATCAGGCATGGTTACTCCAAAAGGTGCATTGATAAACGTGGGATCGGCTATCATGTATTTGTCACCCTTGTACTCAAGAAAATCGCCTGACTCATCGGTTGTGAAATGAACCGCAGTGGCAATATGCCCGGGATAAGTCACTCCCAGCATTTTGAGTCCGATAAGTTCTCTTACAAGGTATGAGAATAACACAGCGCGGTCGTCACAGTCGGAGTATGGATAATAAAAGTCTTCCTCGGGGAAGAAAAATTTTTCTTTCCCGTTGAACTGTTCCAGGTCATCCTTATACGGGAACCCATTCTGAACAAAATACAGAAGAAAATCCACCGCATCAGTTGGTTTCATATTATCCACATAAGGTTTGAAATTGTTAAGCATAGATTCTTTGGCCACCGCCGTTACGGCTGCGTCAAAATTAACCTTGATGTCGCATTGCGGGAAGTCTTTGTATAATTCAACAGAATTCCGGTTATAATTGATCGTGAAAGCGTAGTCCTTGTCTTTATATTTGTATTTGAACGACTTCTTCGGATTATCCTTACCTATATTCAGAGCATTGTATACATTCATATCGATCACCCTTGAAGCGCCGGGAAAATCTTTCTCATAAGTCAGGATCTGGTTGCCATAAAAGTCAGGGGCATAAAACCTCACATTGTCGAGGCTGAAATACTTGATGCCATAAATCGTGGAGGCAGAAGGGAAAAGGAAGCAGATCGAATTTTCGGTATATGCAACCTTAACCTTATATCCTGACTTGGTCATGAGGAACCAGGTAAGGAGGCGGCTGTAATTAGAGTCCCTGTTGATGAATTCGGAGGTCTTCTTGACCATCATATAATACCCCCAGTCGTTCAGGTTCATCTCGGTCTTTTTGGTATCCAGCCATTTGACAAGATGAACATAATTCGTTTTATTCAGGCGGTCCCAGAAGTCGGCAATAGTGGTGTTATGGATCTCGGCTGGCAGACTGCCGTTAAGAGCAGCGTCAGGATCGGGTGAAAGCCGAACTCCGTAGAAGTCGAAGGATGATTTGTCGGAGACCGGGGCAGGAGTGTCCATGGGTTTCTCAGTTTCTGCAGGTTTTACCTCTTCAACCGGTACAATGACTTCAGCAGGTTTTACTGTCTCCGCCGGTACTGCAACTTCGGTGGGTTTCACCGTTTCAACTGGAACAGGCAGCGGGGCTTCCTCAGGCTTCACTGTTTCATCAGGTTTTGCAACTTCCTGTTGCCTTGCCGTATCGGATGGTTTTACTGTTTCCTGTGGTGGTGTATTTTCCACAGGCTTGACAGTTTCTTCGGGTTTGACGGTTTCGTCTGGCTTTACCTGTTCTTCAGGTTTCGTAACTTCTTCAACCGGTTGTACCACAGGCGCTTCTTCCGGGTCATCTTTCAGGATCACCGGAATATTTGGAACCTGCACAGGAGGAGGTGTTTCCACTTTATCGATCTTTATCTCGATTTCCAACGGCGACTGGTTGGGATTGATCTTGTAAATCTTCGGATCAAACCTGGGGATCACGGCAGGCCTGGGGCTTGTGTCGGGCTTGATCTCTTTGTTAAGCTTGAATTCGGTCCAGTTCTTTCGCAAATATCCCGAGAATTCCTTGTCCATTTTATCGACATACTTATTGAAATCTGTCTGACTTTTCTGAATGTAATCATTCATTTCCTTTTTCATGGCCTTCTGGGCTTCCTCAAACCCTTTATCCGTTTGCGAGAATGCAGGAATAGAAAGAAAAATGGTCAGAACACTGAGTAGAATTATATTTTTCATAACCGCTGGTTTTTACTTCAATAATTGCAAAAAAAATTATTTCGATTCGGGATCGAATGATAGTGGACGAACACTTCTCTTGGGAATTCTCACAAGAGTATAAAAAAGGTTTTTTTGTAAATCGGGATAACGTTCAAGAGTCTGAATTGAGGAAACAGCAAATTTAAGTTCTGTCCTCGTGTATTGCTTGAACTCTTCCTTTTCGTGCTGGTTATTACTTGTTGAGAAATTCAATGAATAGAATTTCATTGACAGCGAAGTAAGGATTGAGAATACCGCCTGTTCTTCAGAATTTTTCCAGCAATCGCTTGGATTTCCGATACTGGTAGTCATGGAAACCCCGTAATAATATTCACCGTCCTGCCATGTGTTTTTGTTTAGCCAGGAAGGCCGGGGTATTGAATCTTCTTCGGTAAGGGTACTGACAAATACTTCGTCCTTTTCAAGGGAGAACAGTTCAACATAGTCGCCTGATCTCACTGAAAGGACGAACCGGTCAATTTTATTCAGTTTTCCGCTGATCCGTTCTATCTCCTCTGTGGGATAGACATAATAATATTTTGCATTGCTAAGGAAATTAAATTGCCCGTCGGAGTATGATTCCAGGTATCCGTCCACATCGCAATGCTTGAATACGCAATACATCACTTCAGCATCCATAGAGGGCGGATTACCCTGATAGGAAAACCCTGTAATGTATTTCGGGTATTTTTTCGGATACAGAAACCATGAGGGATACGAAATAGCAAATAAATCTATGGCAATGACAAAATTCAATAAAAGCAGCAGGATTAAACGACGCATAATACTGTGTTTATCTCCGTTTTACTTTGGCTTGACGTACCTTATAACGTTCGGTTATAAGTATTATCCGGGTTAACCCGGATGTAAGGAAAGTAAGCGCAGGCAGATATCCGGCCTGCGCATACCAAGGGGGTTTAATGAAAAATGAAAAGACTATTTAGTATCTTTTTCGAATTCATCCTTATAAGCCTTCACCTGTGCATCATGCTGTTCCTTCGCCTTGGAATCAACATACCTCTGGTACAGGTTGTCCTTGCTGCCTTTCTTGGTCAACTCGGCTTCCAATGATTTCTGCATGGCTTCCGGAGTGATCACATAAAGTACAATATAAGTTGCAAGACCTTCCTTTTTGTTGGCTTTTGTAACATAATAAGCGAAGTCAGCAACTTCGGCACCATTCAGGATTGTGGTTGATACGGATTCAATGACCTGCCTGAAAACGTCGTTTGTTTCAGCATTTTTTCCTTTGCCAACTTCTTCCATAAAATCATGGGTCGAACTTTCAACGTAAACTTTGCGGTTTTCGGCCATTTCCTGTTTGGCTCTTTCAATTGACTGGCGTTTACCAAGGTCGATCCTGCTGGCATCGGCTGTGGCAACTCCAACAACTGCAAGAGCTCCCTTTTTCTTCATTTTCTCAGCCTTGTCCATCATTTGCTTATGGCACTTTTCGAGTTTGTCGCCACCTGCAAGACTGTTAAAGCTGAGAGCAAACATAAAAACGAATAACATTGTAACAACGGTAATTTTTTTCATTTTAGCCTCCTTTTTTAAAAATGTAACATTTCATTAATAATTGGTTTATAATATACATCAGAGGCGATCATATATGAGATCGCCGGGTGTTTGCCTGAAAATGCGGTGTGCTGTGTATTTCAAAGAAATATAACCTATAACAAGAACCGACAATACCGATACCAGGGTCCAGTAATTTATCAGTTCAAAATAATCCTGACCCTCCTCAAGCGTACTGTTCAGCAGGTAGAGTATCCCCCTGATTCCTCCCAGGCCTCCTATCAGCCATGCGATGACAAGCCCTGAAATCATAGCACATGCAATAACCGAAAGCACGATTGAAAGGTAAACTCTTTCGAGGATCTTAGGATCTATTCCAAAAGCATTGAAAGTTCCTATGTTCATTTTTATTTTCTGCAGATGGTTCCTCAGGAGATTTGAAACAAAGAGACAGATGCTGAGAATACTGAATGCGATTAGTATCAGGGAGATAATTTTTGTGAGCTTTGAAACAAAATTATAATTCTTAAGGGCCTCCACCTGCGCCATATCCATCACAATAGAAAATTTCGTTCTCAGGAACTCCTTGAATTCACCTATTTTGTCAAGGTTCTCAAATTCGATGGTGAGCCTGTCGTATTGCAATTCTGATTCAGTGCTTTGACTAAGTTTCGTAGTGTAATCATAAAACCTGAAGCATGATTTGCGGATCTCGGGGATTGCATTGATTGAGTTGAAAACCCGGTCGCGTATAGCCAGAGTACTGTCGTTCATGAGTGAAATCGTGAGCTGGTATGCAGGAAGAAAGGATGTAGTAATTTCGCGCACTTCAATCCATGGCTGCAAGGGAGCGAATTCCGGTTTGGTTTTAAAGTAATCCTGTAATAGGGTTTTCAGTTTTTCAGCCTTTTTCCTGCTCTCCATAGTTATAAGGCTGACGCCGGATGGCAATCCGGGATTGAACGGATTTCCGATATCAATGCCCACCTGCCTCTGGTTCTGAAAATACTGGGTGGTGACAAAATCGCAGAGATCTGGAAGTTCCTTTACCACAGCAATGACAGGTAATGCGATCTCGCGGTCGATATCTTTATTTATGTCATCAGAAAAAGCCATCATAATGAAGCCTGATTTTACAGGCAGGCCGATCTTTTTCAGCAGCTTTTCGGTCACAATAAGTCCTATTTCATCATTTGACTTCAGCATCCTTCCATAAACAAGATTATCAGTGGAAAATATTTCATCAAGCAGGCGGTTTTCCACCTCAATGCTCCGGCCGTTAAATGGCCTTGTCCCGTTTTTCTTTTTATCCCAGAACCTGAGAGGGGCAAGATTATATCCTGTAACTGTTTTGTATGAATAAAGATGCTTCGAGAGCGAGTCCTCATTAAGCTTCTTCTGAATTCCGAGTATTTGATCTGTTTTGTTCAGAGGTACATCAATTGATACCCATTTGATAAACGGGCTGCTCATTTTCTCTTCAAGGTATTTCAGGCTGCCATTGGCAAAGCCGATTGCAAAGAAAGTAAGGAAAAAGATGCTGAACAGGAACCAGAAATTGGTATAGCTCCTGCCGAGTAATTCCTTGCCCTCCTTGATGAAAAATATTTCAGCAAAATCTTCTTTGAAGATCAGTTTCACAGCTTTCGTCCTGAGTTTTTCTAACATAGCTGCAATTTGAAAAGTTCGTCAATGCTGCTTTTAATATCATCAATCGGCTTGCCCTGGTAATCGGTCCAGTTGCCATGCTGATAGTCCTTATGGAAGGTATTCTCATTCCTTATCTGGCAAAAAGGATCTTCTTTTTGATCTCTGCTCAGGACCATAAGCACATCGGCAAACTTCATAGAAAGTTCAACATTATGGCTTACTATGATCGCGCTCCCGCTATTCTGCCGGATATTGCGGTCGAGCTTCCACATCAGTTCTTCCGAATTGTAATTATCGAGGTTGCCTGTAGGTTCATCCCCGAAAAGCACAAGAAAATCGGGAGTAATCGCCCTGACGAATGCAAGCCTCTGTTTTTGTCCTCCCGAAAGCTCAACTGCCCGTTGAGAATCCTTTACCTTCTCCAACCCCATTTCGACCATCACCTCCCGAACTTTTTCCTTAGCTTTAATAAACGGCACACCGGAGATCATCTGGGTAAGGCATGCATTTTCGTAGGCTGTAAAATTAGGCATGAGGTTGGTATTCTGGAAAATAAAACTGAAATGCTCCCTGCGAATCTTTGCGATCTCACTGAGTTTACCCGAAAACCAAAGGTCCTTGTATGATATCATTTTATCATCCTCCCCCGGGAAGAATTGAATATCCCCTTCACTTATGGTGTTATTCATCAAACCGAGGGTTTCGAGCAAAGTACTTTTTCCGAACCCTGACTTCCCGAGCAGCACAATGATCCTGTTTCTGGGGATCTCCAGGAATGGTATCCTTAGTACAACAGGTCCCTTTTTATAGGAACAGGATAAATTTTCTATGACAAAAAGAGGTTTATTCATCAGTGTTGAAACAAAGGTTTAGTAGAATTCCCGCATTGCTATCCAGTAATATCTGACATTATTCGAAATAAAAGAATAGGAGTTGGTTCCCGAGTTGGAGATGCGTGAAAGGTTTTTGACTTTTTCCTTTAAATCAGCGTTCAGTTGTATAAGCATTTCATTGGTGACAATCTGGGGATCCTCAATCTGTTTGAATGTGTTTTTCAAAATGGGGGAATCGGAATTGCATACCCAGAACATAGTTTCAAAAATATGCCGGAGGGTAAGGTTGTACAAACGTTCTTCATCCAGTCCGCTGTATTCATCGGCCATCTGATACAGGATCGCATTCTGCAGGGCTTTTCTTCTATTTTCTGCTCCTGCAGTTTCAACAACTTTGTTCATTTTCGAAATAACATCTGCCAGTTCGGAACTGCTGATCAGGGTTACGGCTTCGAAAAGAGGCTTTGACATTCCGTTAACCTCCATGGGAGCGTATGCAGTAATAAAGTCTTTCTCAACAACTTTCAATTTGAGAACACCCTGGTTCATTCCAATTAAAGGAAACCTGAACCAACTGGGTGGATACTGTGTTTTACTCGTATCTTCCCAGATGATAAAAGCCTTGTTCATTTTTTGACCTGACTGGAACTGCCTGACCTTCGCCTCATCAATAAAAACTGTAGGAAAGACGCTTTTATCAAGCTGCTCTTTCTTTGCATCAGCTTCTTCGTTAGGCGCTATCCATATACGATTTTCGGGGATGTAACAATAATTCAGGGGGATCCATCCCAGTAAGATATCCTTTGCATTTTCACCAGACCCAATTCGTTTATCGTTCCCGATAAGAGCTGATTTGTCGTTGAGTTTGTATATGTAATACAGCTGCCTTACTTTTGTTTTCAGTTCCGATTTTTTTGTAAGGTCCTGATCAAGGAAGACATTTACACCATCGCCTTCTCCATCTTTATCTGATTCCATTCCCAGTATGCTTGTCTGGCTCAAAGGAATGGCCTGCACGCTTCGTTTGCTCTCAGAATTGATAAGGCAATGTCTCCACAGCAGGCAGTCGTTCTTATCGACCCAGCCCAGGTCGACCGCCTGCTTGCTGAGGCTGCATTTCGAGATGTCAGGAGCAGGATCGGTATACACGTGAAGCATGCCGCTGTTCAGGTTCGTTACATACATGGTTTCGAGGAAAGGAAGTTTCCCTTTGATGGTCTTTTTATCATAGTAAGCATACGTCGGGGCGTTTACTTTTACCGAAAAAACGTTCCAGGTAGTGCCCGGCATTATGCTCATGATATTCTCCTGGTCAAAGTTGGTTTCAGGAATGATAAAGATCAGGGGAAGTCCCATGATTTTAACAGGGGCGCCATTTACATTCTTAACCCCATTGATGGAGGCATTTTTAACACCATTGCCCATCCCATTCTGGGCTATGCAAGGAAGCGAAGACCCAACAAGCAGAAACAGCAATAAATGTATTAGCCCCGTTCTCATGCAACTTAGTTTAAGGAAGAATGGTTTGAGGCACCCAGAAGTAACGTGTATCATTTGAATCAAAAGAGTATTCCTTATCATTACCTCCTGCGTTATTCCATATCCTGTTAAGTATTTTAAGTTTCATGTCAATTTTTGACTGCCAGATTGAAAGCTTTTCATTCGAAAATTTTGCAGGATCGTCAAGATCGGAAAGCTTCAGGCCTAAAAATTCGGAAGTGCCGGGAAGTCCGAATACCATTCTTTCGGCTTCTTCTATTGTTTTCGAACCTATCTCTTCAGTTCCTCTTTCCCCCAGGGATTTTGTAAGGAGCTGTCTCCATGCTTCTGAGAACAATTTCCTGCGTTGAGGAGCAGATATGGATTCAGTTAGTTTTTCAAATGCTTTTTTAACATCAAAAAATTCATCACTTGTGTAGAATAAATCATACTGCCATAAACTTGTTGTCGAATTTGATTTGCGCAAGGTGGTATATCCGGTCACATACATCTGGTAATGTTCATCCAGAAGTATCTTCATTTGTTCAGGTGAAATTTTAGCATTTTCAATAGCCAGCCAGACCCCTGACGCAAAAAAATCGACTTTTTCGCTACTGGGTGTGGCAGTATTTCCCGCACCTGCCTTTTTATTTGCATCGTCGATTGCCGTTTGAATTGATTTACCCTCAAAGGCTGCTTTGCTTACAGCCTCAAGTACAGCATTAGTCGTGTCGGCGGCAGCATTGACGGCATAGATTATTTCCTTCTTCAGGGTCTCAGGAGCAACCCTTTGACCAGGGATGGCAAAATAAACTGATCCGTAACTCGCCGCATTGTCCATCACATATTTATGGGAATTCGCGTCCATCCTTTGTTTGGGCGGATTAGGGACTTTCCCTCCGGCAGCGGTTGCAGTGTTTTTTGCTCTCTGGTAAGCTTTCTGGGAAACCTGTTCAACAATATCCCGGTTTTGTCTTACAAACTCGCTATAGGCATTGCTTCCTCCCGGATTATGCACCTGGAATGCAAGAAAATTGAAACTATATTTGGCAAGCAAGTCAACGATTTCCTGCATGGGGACCTGGGTTTCATCCTGGCGGTTATGACTACCTGCATCACCAACGAGGATCATGTAATTTGTCTGGTCTTCAGGAACGCTAAGCGCCCTGATTGCTGTTTTTATACCATAGAACATAGCTTCCTCAGGGTCTTTATCTTTGATGTCACCTGCCTGAACCCCCTGAAGTTTGACTGCAATCTCATTAACATTAGAGGTCAATGGAAATACTTCGGTAAGCCGACCCTCACCTTCCTCTTTATCCCTGTATACAACTGCCCCGAACCTGAATGAATTTTTACCTTTTTTGTCACCAGGATCAAGCTGCTTCATTACCTGAACTATGGCCTCAGCAATTTTTGGAAAATATGCGCTCATGCTCGATGTTCCATCCACCACAAATACCAGGTTAATGTTCTTCAATTGTTTCCTGCTGGTATTGATTTTACTCTGGACTTCAGCGTAGGCATAACTGTTCACCGTTGTCTCAACCCCCTGGATCTCCCCCATTACCCCAACTTTCATAATACCGTTGTTCTCCTCAATCTTTTTCGAATCCCATAAAACCGGGAAGCGCATGTAAGTTCCAAGGAAAGAAGTACGGTATTGGTTTTCTTTCCAGTAAATCTGTGGTTCCGTAACAGTTTTATTATCCTGGAAAAGTTTTGCACGCTCAACATCCATAAGAACTGTGGCTTTCGTGCTGGTTTTTTTTCTGTCATTAATGGCATTCTGATCAACATTAGGCAGTATTGAAACTCTGTGGTCCCAACCTGTGATCCTTTTATAATCAACCCATCCCCAGATCTCATCAGTAACTATTCCTCCGCTGGCAACCTCCTTTTCGCCCAGCAAGACTGATGTCGGGGGACCGGTTTCAGGGTATTGTTTAAAAATAAAAAATATAGAAAAAATATTTGACTGTTTATCAGTTGGGTCAATCAACTTGGGGTCTTTAAAAAACTTGACTGTCTGGCTTTCACCTTTTTTTATAGAACTTTGAACAGATTGCATAGTATTTAAAAGCATCGCTTTCTTCGAAACATCCTTATTGGTATAAAGGCATCTTCTCCAAAGCAGCATGTTTTCTGTTTTCACCCATCCATAATCAACAGCATTTTTGCTTAACGTAAAAGATCCTTCCGTGCCTTCAGCCTCTTTGAAAATATGGATCCATCCGTCTTTTTCCTCAATCACATAAAAACTTTGAAGAAAGTCAATGGTTTTGAAGATTGTAAGCCCGTTGGAAGTTGAGTAGGTTTTATTGTTGGAACGATCAGAATATACCATCCACGGCAGCTCGGAGCTTTGCTGAATTTCAGCGATTTTCTCACCTTCATGGGGTTTAATATACTGGGGTGGAACCATGAGGATTTTCTTACCGTCCTGAGCTATAAGAGTTAAAGAGAATAAAACAAATACTGTAAGAGTTCCAATTTTTTTTGTTATACAATGCATAATCAACCCTCCTTTAATTTGAGATTGTATGGTAGAGATAATCAGGATTCTTCCGGTCAACAGGGATATCATAATTAATATATATGTATATATCTGGTTTTGTTTTGAAATACAGTTTTAAGTCCTTTATTAAATCGTTTATCAGGCCATCCGCCGATGATGCATAAGTATCGGTTGAAAGAAAATACTGGAATTGAATGATGTTGACCTTGGCAAGTGAATCCAACGGAAGAGCATTTATAATGGCATCCCTGTCTTCCTTTGCGTTTGGCTGAGTTGTAATAGCAATACCGATTTTGGAAATAAACTCAGTGAAAGCAGCCTGGTCTTTAATGATCATAGGTTTTTGCCCGTTGCTAACCACCAACAGAAAAGGGATCTTCAATTCGAGATAAGCACCTACTTTTTCCTGCAGCATGGTTTTCAGCACCATACGGTTTCCGGCAGCAAGATCCAGATAGATCATATTATAAGCCCTCTTAAATTCCATGCTATAAGTGTTTTCCTTCTCAAAATCTTTGTCTGAAATAAAGAAACTTTTAAGTGGATTGTAATCAGGATGCTGTATAAGAATTTTATAAGCGATACCAGGTAATTTGAACAGTTTGTTATTGATTTCATCGCCTGAGTTGAATGAGCCATAATACACATAGTCCCGCTTATTCTTATAATAGATCTTCAGGTCAATATTTTTTATGGGTAATGAGGTGCGTTTGTCTAAAATAGTCAGTTTGAGCGGGCTTTTAGGTATTTTAACTGAAACTGAAATACCGGATGGCTGATTTTTATCGTCCAGGACTATTTTTGCAACGGCTGACTCCAAGCCTTCAATCCTTATCTTTTCAACTGGTGTGAACGCTTTAGGAATTAAAACGGATGAAGTAAGGCTGTCAAAATACAATTCCTGGTTGTAAAACTTAAACCTGAATTTAGTTGAGAACAATTTAATAACATCCGGAAACTCGACATCATCTTCTCCTTTACGACGGTAATCTTCGGGTTGCGTAAAGGTTACCGGCATTGGCGCAAATTGAGGGATCAGCATTATAAAATTTTTCTCACCCTTGTCTGAAACCGCTTTTATCCTCAGACTATCAATCCTTTTATTCAGAAAATAAGTGAGCTGCACCTTATCCTTGTCAATTTTATTTTTCAGAATAAATTCGTCGGCCAGAACCTGGATCTCATGGATCAGGCCTGATGGAGCTGCAGCAGGGCTCTGGGCTTTGGGTTCTGCGTTCTGGTTGCCGGACTCTGGCTTCTGGGTTGGGGGAGCGGGTTGTGGAGAAACGGTTTTTTCCCTTGGTGTCTCCTTTGCAACAACAGTTGCAGCAGGTACAACTGCAGGAACGGGCGCGGGTTTAGCCGTTTCTTTGGGAGGAGCAGGTGCCACCGCTTGTGCGATTGCTTGCTGAGGAGTGCCTTTGAATTTCAAAGGTGAGGAGACATCGATGATCAATGGGTTGCAAGACTGTAAAATGACAGGAAGTCCTGGTTCTTTATACTGGTCCCATATCAAAAATAAAAGATTGCTTGACTCCGGAGAGATCAGGAATTTATCCTGAAGTGTCGAATAAAGAGCCTTTTCGGTATTCAGATTGTAAATTGCGATCTTGAGCTTTTTGATATCCTTGAAATCAAACTGCATTCTCTTTTTCACCATCAGATCGGCTAAAAGGTTATGAACACAGGGAAAAACAGAGGTATCAATGGGGGCTGTAAACAACTCTGATGCAGAGTTAACAGCCGAGGGAGAAAATCCCAGAAAGCCCACCATGATTTTAACAGGAGGATTGATCTGGCAGGGAGTTCCTTCTGCTTTTGCGTTTACAATGTATGTACGCATCATGACATAATTGAATTCCTTGACTTCACCAGAAACGGCCTTGATTCCATAAACAAAGCCAGGACTGCGGTAGGCCGACAGGTTAACATTAACCGGAAGCTTATAGCTTAAATTTGCTTCTTCCTGCGCATTCACCATTGTCATCGCAGCTAAGAAACAAAGAATAAATATCCAATTCCGGAGCTTCCTTATATTCACGATTTTTCCCTTTTCATTTTCCTGTTTTCGATTCCATCTCCTTTAGAAATTCCTTGTCTGTGTTTTTAAATAATTCATTTAAAAGAGGTGCAGTGGTTGTAGGAAGATACTTCAGATATTCCTTAAAATAATCTGACTTGTTCTTTGTGGCAATCATTGCTATGTAATATTTAGAATCACAGCTCATGCGGCCAGTTTCGGTATATTCAACTTTCCTCAGGTTAGCCTCTGAAACAGACAGGATAAATTCATTCAGGTCCTGTTTGACCTCCTTGCTTTCTTTGGATCTTTCACTTTCAGTAATTAATTTGCTCAGGGTTCTTACATAAACATGGATGTTTTCTGTGAGAGCCGCTTCGGCTTCCAGTTTTGCATCTATTAATGCATTCTCCCAGTTGTCGGCTCCATTATTCAATCCGAGGCCTAGAAAATTTTCAGATCTTTTTTCTGCCATTTCCCATACCAATTGCATCTGTTGTTTCTGAAATTTGCTGAATGAACATCCGCTGGATTCCAGTAACAGAGGGGAAAAGACCGATGCCAGAAACACACAGACAAACAAATTAGGACCCGAACAAACTGATTTCATCATTAATATTAATATCTCCTGGTAAGACTGATAATATACATGGATTCCCCTTCTTCCATGATCTCCTCCTGTATCTGGTAGGATGGCAGAATGATTTTCAGGCATTTTATCTGTTCACCTGCCAACCTTTCAGAGGTTGCAAACACTGCAGTTTCCTTTCCATTGAATGAGAATAATTTACTGAAGAACGAATTCCCATTTGATTCCTGGTATGCAATTTTGTCAAAAAACTCTTTGAGCTCATTAAAACTCGGAAGTGAATACCCGGCATCCGATCCCGATGCCATATATGCAGTATATGATGTTGGTTTATCACTGTATACTTTCCATCGTGTATGAGTGGAATTCTCAGTCATGGTTTTCTGGGATTCATCCACCACAAAAGAGCCCGCCGTAAGGGTTGCAGGTTGAACTGGTTTTGGAACTTCAACCGGCTCCTGAACTTTAATTTTTGCAGTTGTTGTGGTATTATAGGAAGTAGTGTTTGTTTTAGCAGCAACGGGTTCTTTCACATTTTGAGCGGCCTGTTCAGTCGAGATAGACGAAAAAACAGGCATTTCAGTAGTATTATAACCAATTTTGAATGCGATATTCAAAAACAAGGTAACCTCTGCATCTTTGGTATTAGGTTTTACCCTGTTAATTGAAAGGACTCTAAACTCTTTTGGAATAGCGGAAAATTTGACACTCGACTTTGTACTTCTAATCACATCTTTCCCTCCATCCTGGACTTTCTCAACCGATATCGTAATTTCATTCCGTTTGATAGCATCGATCGCACTATAACATTTACCACTTAAAATTCCAAAAAGCTGTAATATACTTAGGTCAGAATTTTCTGCATTTTCATTGCTTAAGCGGTTTGTGACTGTGGTTTTTTCCTTATACGTTGCCTCATAATTAATTTTTGCCTGATTTACAGCTTCTTTTAGTTCAGTAATCGTATTTGTATTGTCCAAAGTAGCCTCATACTTTTTGATGTCAGAATAAATTTTAGCTCTTCTTTCTTTTGTTTTAGTGATCTGGTTAATTATAGTATCTCTTCTTACCGCTAATGTCCTATTATCCAGGTCAAACTGTTCTGCTGCCTGTTGAATTTTTTCCTGGTAACTGGCATTCAGCATATTAGAAAATTCACAAAGAAATTTAATGTATTCCATTTCTTCTGTCTTAAATTGCAGTTCTTCATCACTGTTATCAACTTTTTTATCTGTGCCATCCGTTATTTGAATAACGTTGCAAATTGAATCCAAGCGAAATGCATCGAATCTTAAACCTGTTTCCGTAGAATTATTTTCTCCGGTTCCTAAAGTTGAAGTAGTAGTAGCTCCTGCTGAGGTTATTGTATCATATGGATTAACCTCTATCCTGATGATCTTGTATTGGAATTTCTCGCCCGTTGGAAGAGTTTTCGAGATCTTTTTAAAGTAGGTATCTGTCGTCCTCGCTTTTCCTTTGAGGGTTTTCACAAAAATTGAACTCAGCTTATCGTTATATAAAAGATTCGTCTTCTGAAATGTGAAACCATTGATCCTTTCAATGGCTTTAATCTTTAGTAAACTATCGATCTGGTCAGAAAGTTTTATGGACAATTTTTTCTCATCGGTTTCATCCCGGGGTGTTTCTATCCTCCCGATCATAACAATACTCTGAGGGATGGTTGCAAGCTTCTTCAATAATCTGTCCCGGATCTCAACATTAATACGGTTTTCAATAAATTTGAGCTGGTTTTCTTCATTCTCCAACCTCATGAGATTAGAAGCAAGACTACCCCTGCGGTTTGATAGATTCGTCTCCGTAGTTTTTCTGCCGGCGATGGTATCATTGTATCTTCTTATCACAGAAGTAAGAGTATCCTCATTTCTCTTGAATTTGTCAAACCATTCCAAATTTATTGTTGCATTATTTCTGAGCCAGTCCTGGTTAATGTTCATCAAAGATTTTGTTGAAACATCAAAACTGCTCATTTTATTTTCAAATTTTTCCCGGTACAGTGAATCCACATGTTTGCGTAATTCAGCCTGCTGGCCTTCAGGGGTGGATGATCTGAAGGGAATAAAATCCTCATCTGCATACTCAATAATTCCTTTTGGAACAGGATCAACATGTATAATTTTGGAACTGGTATCAGGCTTTGGTTCTGGTTCAGGGATTATGTCAGGGGAAGGGGGCAGGTTGTCAATAAAGACCTTGCAGGATTCCTTCCTCGCTCTCACAGTGGTAGTAAGTTCGGTAAAATGGTCCTTTAATTTCTGGTCTTTGGTAAATTCAGGGTTACTTAATGCATTCCTGAGATTATTTTGAACCCAGCTGTACTCATTAAAAGCATTTTTGTAAAATTTCAATTTGTAATAACATTCTGCAAGCTGGTAACAAACATCAACATTTGAACCATAAGTGCCTTTTAGCAATGTAAGATCACTTAAAGACTGTTCAACATTTTTCTCCATCCCGTTGACCGCTTTCTTGAAAACCGACTGATCCTCCTTTGAAAGTTTGGATACCTGTGCTGTTGAACCAAGTTGTAAAAGGATTCCAAAACAGGAAAGCCAAAACCAAAAAACACGTTTACCTGGCATCATTTTCATGTTGCATTATTAAATGCGGTATGCATTATTTACTAATTCAGCTTGAAATCTACGCCTGCCTCTATAGTAAAGGCGGAGGTCTTGACACTGCCGAGCCCGGTCAGACTGTTAATGTTGGTATTGTTGGGCGACACCTTGTAGTTATCTGTTTTTCCCGACATGCCAGTGAACCCGTAAGTGTAGTTGACCCCAAAATGCAATCCTACCGATTTGCTAAGGTTAACTCCTACCCCGATTCCGCCGAAACCTGAAATATCCATGCCCTTCAGATTGCTGAGGGTACTCTGGCTGTTTGCGATATTATTATACGTGCCATATCCATAAGCAGCAAGTTCATTACCATACAGGATAATGTTGTTGTAATCCGGATATTGACCCATGAATTCCCCGTTGGCGGTTGAAGTGTATTTCTTCCCCAGGAGGAACCCGATTTTCACACCAGCCTTAAAGTACATATTGAAGGCCTCAGAGAACAACAGTTTATACTTCACATAAACCGGGATCTCAAACATGGTAAGGCTAAGGGTTTCATTTAATCCTGTTATTGAGTTCTGTAAAATTACCCTGGTGCCGTCCTTATCCTTGGTTGCAACAGTGTCCTTGTAGGCGCTCATCGTCAGGCTTGATTTATAAGGCATATAGTCAAGAGCCACACCGATGCAGAACATTCCTTTTTCACTTTTTGTAAGGGCGAATTCTACTCCGGCTCCAAAACCGAATCCGAATTTTGAACTGCTGCCAGGTTTAGTATCTCCGGATGTCCCTGTGAGTTTTGCACTTGTGAACGATGGAAGCAAGTGGATATCGATATACACCGGTTTGCGGTTAGCAAGTTTTGCCTGTTCAATGAATTTAATACATGACTGAATCTGTTTGTTCGGATAAGCTTCTCCTGGTTTCAGCTGGACTGCCTGTTCATAGGCGATTTTAGCGTCGGAGTATTTTTTACTGCCGTAGAGATTATCCCCTTTTGAGATTGCCAGTCCGTACTGTTTCTGGGCTTCCTTCCTGCTGGCCTGGAATTCCGGATTATCAACAGCATCGATTTTAAAGGTTCTCAGCTTCTGGTCAAAGGTAATGGTAAGGATCAGGTCGATTTTTTTTCTGTACTCAGTCTGCTCCTTGTATAATCCGAGAAGGCTCTTCTCTATCTTTATTTCCATGTTGCCTTTGCCGTCTTTCATCACGGGTAAGGCTTTGTCGGTGACCTTGATATCAATCCCAAGACCGGTGGCGTACCACTCTTTTACATATTGTATATACTTATCTACAGAAATGTTCGGCGGTGTCTCTTCCTTGGGGTCCAGGTCGTTGAAAATCATGGTGGTTGGATCCCTGAACAGTGCTTTGAATCCGGAGATATATTCCTCATTGAGAGAAACAGCATCTTTTGAGAATGAAGAATAGAGTGTATACAGGTTCAACAAAGAATCAACCTTCTGGCTGATTACCTTGGTGTCCTTTGATGTGAATGTTTGTGAGGAAGCAGTCCCGAAAACCATTGAGAGGACAAGGATGCTGAGGATATATGTGACTTTTTTCATGGCCTTTGTTTTAATGTGTTAACTGATTAATAGATTACCATCTTTTTGATCAACTGGTTTCCGTCGGGGAATTTGATCATTGCGACGTAGGTTCCCCGCATTAAGGAAGAAACTGAAATCTGGAACGATTCGGTTCTAAGAGATTTCGTCAGAGGTAATCTGGCACATTCATGGCCAAGGATGTCAAATAAGGATAATTCAAACGAACCCAGGGTTTCGTAATCAATTTCAATTTTGAATGATCCTGCATTCGGATTAGGGCAGATACTGAAATCATTCTGTGGGGCGAGCTCAGTTGGCAACGGAGTGTAATATGTTCTTGTAAAGCAGGCTTTGCCGGATGCTTTATCATTCATCTGCACAAAATACCTGTATCCTTTCGTCGGATCATATCCCTTGAATAAACAGAAGTACTTATCCTGGTAATCGGGATTTAAAGTTATTTCGCCAGTGCTGTTCTCATAGCCCCAGGTATAGTTATAATTTACTGAATTCTGATTAATGAAGTTCTTACAGAACAGGAATAATTCACCTGCTACGGCAGGAAGTTTTCTGATGAGTTGTTCAGGCCCGGGAGCCACTCCTGTTGAAACAACGATGTTTATTTTTCCCGATGCAGAACAGCCCGAACTTCTATTAGTGACTACACCTGTCAATGATCCTGTGGCAGGACTGGTTACCGGGTTCCATTGAACTTGTACCGAAGAAGTAGTGTCACTTTTTCCGACAGCCGTGCCTAATGTAGTTGGGTTTATGGTCCATTGGTATTTTGAACCAGCGATAACATTCAAGTCGTATAGCTGAACTTCACTGCAGACCAAACTGTCGCCGGTTATTTTACTCAAAGCAGGAGCCGGTTTCACAAGTATTGTTGTATCAAGTTTATCACTTGTACATTGGTTTAATTTAATCCAATAGTTAAAAGTGACCGTAACATTGCTTTGTGAACTTGAAACTACTGCTCCTTCAATAATACCTGTAGTTCCGGATTCAGGGATTCCTGTTATTTCGCTAGTCTTATCTCTTTGCCAATTGAGAAACTCACCTGGTCCCAGTGGGCTTAGAGTTATTTTTGTACTTTCCCCCGAACATAATACAGATTTTGTAATTGTTGCCGTTCCTGTGGGCTTGGCTATTACATTCACAGAATCAGCCGCGGAATTTACCTGATCGCAAAGACCTGATTTGACTGCTGCCCAGTATTTCCATATACCGGGAATATATAAAGAGTCATAAATAACCAAGAAGGTTGAATGAATTGTATCAGGGACTGAATTTGGCTTTATCCTTACCCAGTAAAGAACATTACCTGTCGGAGTGTTTAACAACACACTGATTTTGGCATACTGGCAAACAGAGGCTTCAAATACTGCAGCAGAACCTCCAACAGTCAGCGGGAAGATTTTAAAACTTACAACATTGCTTAGGTTAGCAGTCTGATTTTTTACAGAATCATGCCTGCAATAGTAATATATACCAACCGATAAACCACTGTGATTAATAATGTAATCCTTACTATTGGCGCCGATTATTGGACGAAGCTCGGAGCTGGAATTAAAACCAGCATACCATTGAAAATACCTGCCTTCCCTGGGCTGTCCGAAAATAGTATCATTGTCAGGTTTTGCAATACATATACTATCCTTATCGGTTGTAAATTGGTTGTTGAAGCTGATCATGAATGCAGCTTCAAGTGTTCTTCCGTTAGTGTCAAGGTAAGGGGAATAATAAAAGTGCTTTGATCCTGTATTATCGACGAAAAAAGAAAAAATCCGGTAATAATATGCAGTGTTTGAATTAAGGTCAGAATTGATAAAACTGATATCCTTCCCTATATGAGCCACTACAGTACCTGAGATTGAATCACCTTCATGCCTTACCGTGGGGGTTCCCTGGGGAATTGCAGGAAATGTGCCTGTGAGCCCTTTTAAAATCAAAACTGAATCTGATACACCGTTTAATGCCCAGTTCAGAGTAAGTGAACTGAGCGTCGATGTTACTACCTTAAAACCTGATGGTGCCAAAGCGAACTCAAATCTTATATCCGGAATTTTTGTATCAGCAGTCAAGGTGCCAGGAGCAACAAATGCATTATCAGAGACTGAAAATGCATGGTTATTTATTGCATTTGCATTATCATAGGTAAATTTTGGGATATTTCCTGTAGCCGTACTCGTTTTCTCGATGAGTACCAGGAGATTGCTGTTTGCTGAAAGCTTGTTGAATACAGTATTAAGAAGTACATTTTTCCAACCGGCGATCGTAAAATTCCCGGATGTGAGATGGGCAACAAGCTGTGCTTTTAAAACCAATGAATCCCATTTCGGATTTGTAAAAACATCATTGGATGTTTCGCCCAGATAAATATCTATTGTCTCATTTGTTGCGGAAGTTTGAGCAGTAAACACATTCCAGTCAAGGCGGGTTATTATACCGGCAATTTTCAAGTCATTCCTTTTATATATTGAAGCGGAACGACTATTCTTTTTACTGTAGTCAAAAGGAAGATTTTGATTACCAGATCCCGGACCGAAAGTGATTATTTTTTGTCCGAACCCGGAAAAACTAATGAGGAAAAAAAACAAAAGTAACATTGTCCCGCTGAAGGGGATGCGGCTTGTGTAAATGTTTGATTTCATAGTTTGGGGTTTTGATATCACCAGAATGATTTATTTTCAGAATATATATATCTTGAATGTTATTCATTGTATATCAATAATTTAATTAATCGTCCCTCCTAACAAACACATCTAAAGCCTAACCAAAGATAAAAAAATTCATTTTCCAAACAGAATTTAAAAAATATTTTTACTTTTGGATTCATCTTTTATGTGGCTTATTTGTAGACTATTATATATAATGTGAAAATTTTAACATATTCATCATTCGGGTATTTATTTACCTTTTTGATCTTAGTAGCATTACCATAACTGCATACCTTAACTTTTTTAACAACAGTAAAATGAAAAACCTAGTCGTTTGGTTATTGTGCCTGGCCTTCGCCATGCCTGGTCTCAGCCAGATATCATCCTCGGCTTCAAAGGGTTACAAACAACTACAGAAGCAGGATTATACCGATTCATATGGGTCCTTCAAGAAAGCACTGATCGAGGATGAAAGTGAAATATTGGCCAATTACGGAATGGCCTTATTGTATTCAAACAATACATTCGATGTTGAAGGTGAGAAAACTGATTACTTCAGGGCAATGCGGTATATGCGAATTGCGTATAGCGGGATCAGCAAACTTGGTGATGATAAACTGCCTGAATACAATAAAATCTCAAACGATTTCAAAGGAACAATGCTTCAGGACTACGGATTGATAGAAAATAAACTGGTTGAGTACATCAAAGCCAATGCAACCCTGGATAATGCCGAGCGTTTTGTGCTGATGTTCCCCGATTCAAAATTTTTCCAGGAAATGCTCAAGATCAGGAACCAGCTTGAGTTTGCAAAAGTTAAGAACACCGATAAGGTTCCCGAATATAATTTCTTCATCGAGCGTTTTCCAAATGCAGTAGAGATCCCCGAAGCGATTGCAATGAGAGACCTCGCCGCGTACAAAAAACTTATCGCTACATATAAACTTGATTCTGTTTATGATTACCTGAACAGGTACCCCAATTCCAAACTGCTGAACAGGATCATTGACATAAGGGATTCTCTTGAAGCTGTTAAGGCAACAGCTGCCAACACCTTTCAGTCGTACGAATACTTTCTCCAGCACTTCCCCCTGGCATCGCAGTCAAAGGACATTGTTGCGAAGTATATCCTGAAGTATTACGAAAAAGCACAAGTACAAAATATCATTAAAGATTATCAGGACTTCCTCAACAGGTATATATCATGTGAATATGCCGAAGGAGCAATGCTGATCCGGGATAATCTGTGGGTTGAAGAAATGAAACAGACCAATACGGTAGATGCTTACAATAAATTTCTCACTTACACCCCAAATTCAGCCCTGAAAAAGGAAGTCAGAAACCTAAGGGATAAAAAAGCTTACGAAGATGCTATTCAAACAAACACCATCAAAGCCTTTGAAGACTTCCTGTATAACTACCCTGCCGCTGCCGAATACCAGAAAGCATTGACCATAAGGGATTCCCTTGTACTCGAACAGTGCAGGAACCTGATCTCTGTTGCAAGGTTCAACCAATTCATGTTGCAGTACCCTACGCTTCCATTGAATCCAAAGACCCAGGAAGTCATGGCTGAAATCGCCTTCAAAGAGGCTGAGGCTGCAAATACAAAGGAAGCCCTTGAAGGCTTCCTTGCACAGTATCCTGAATCAAAACATAAAAAACAGGCCGAAGACAAGCTGAAAAAGATCAAATGAGCCTCCAGCCTGCATAAGAAATCATCTTTTACTTCGAAGGTTTCTTCTCGTCGAGTTTAAACTGAATCGGCAGGATCATCCCGCATTGGACCGGGTTTCCGTCTTTTTCTCCCGGTTTCCATTTTGGCATCAGATTGATCACCCGAACGGCTTCCTCATCACAGCCACTTCCCAGTCCTTGTTTTACAGCTACATTGGCAACCGAGCCATCGGTGGCTATATTAAAGCTCACAAGGACTTTTCCCTGAAGGTTCTTCTTCATGGCTTCGGAGGGATATTTAACATTGGCCAGGATGAACTTGAATAATGCTTCATATCCGCCAGGATATGCAGGTTCTTTATCTAACTTCTTGTAAGCATTATCATTGCCGTCTGCCGGTTTATCCTTAGGAGGAGCCTGATGTCGTGGCGGGGCTAAGACTGTAGGTCCGGCCTGGGCCTCATATTGATTATACTGGGTCGTCTGACCTCCCTGGGCATAAGATCCGTTACCGGCAGAGCTTCCTGCAAAGAAGACCATCACCGTAAGGATTGCAGGCAAAGCTATCCATTGCCTTTTGTTTCTACATGCCGGTTGTAACACTGTCATCATCCGCAGAAAAGTATGGAACGATTCGAAAACAAATTTCGGCTAAATTATCACTCTGTCATGAAATTTTTAAGATTTGTTTGTTTCTTTGAATATTCTCAACTTTGAAATGCTTAATCGGGTCGTTATGAAAAATTCAATTACGAAATTCTTCAGGGAGAGCCTTGAATGGAAATACGTTTTCCTTGGAACAGTGATCTTCATCACGTTTTTCATCACGATTTTTCCAAACAATCTTCAGAAAGTCCTTTATGACATATCATTCACCCTTGTGTTTGTGCTCGGGTACATCAATTCAGACAGAAAGCATCCCGCGATCCTCCCCCTATCGATCGGCGCAGTTGTGCTACTCTGGGTTTCGGGATATCTCAGACTAGAGTTCCTGTTCACGTTTTCTTATATAATAAACATCCTCCTTTTCTGTGTGGTAATCCTTACTCTCATACGTAACCTGGCCGATGCAAAAACTGTCACACCGCGGCTGATCCTTGAATCCATCATCACTTACCTCCTCATCGGACTTATTTTCGCGATGGTCATCAGCCTTCTTGATCACTATGATACCGGGGCATTCAGCCATACCCCGAATCCCCAGGAACCAGCATTGTCACACCTGAACGATTTCATATACTTTACTTTCGTGACCCTTTCGACCACCGGGTACGGAGACATCATCCCCCTGAAGCCAATTGCACGCTCACTCACCATCCTTATCGCCATCACCGGGCAGATGTACCTCGCCATCATCATCTCCATGCTCGTGGGCAAATACGCAGCAACCCGCCGCAGTCAGCAGGATGAAGAATAACGAGCGATTGTTCCGATTTTTGCTGGCAATCCTCATTTTAGCCGGCGTTTCCTGCGAAAGACATCCGCAGTCAAAAAGCATTGATGAATTGACAGCGATTAAAAACGATTCCCTGAAAACTCAGGAAATTTATAAAATCGCCTTGATGCAGTTTGAAGTGTTCAATTACAAGGAAGCTATTGTTCTGTTTGATTCGGCCATGAACCTGGCCAGGAAGCAGAATAATTACATCGTTGTTGCGAATTGTCTGAATGAGTTGGGATTGATAGAGGGGGACCTGAATAACATGGAGCGATCCCGCAATTATCTTTACACCGCTCTTGAAATTGCGAAAAAATATACGCTGGAAATTCAACGAGGAGTTACCCTGGGAAATCTTGCCAACCTCTCGTCAAATCCCGACACTGCTATGAAGTTGAAGCTGAATGCGGTGGACATATTGAAGAATGCCAAAGGAGCTAAAAAAGAGTATTGCTCAGCCCTCGCGAACCTTGCCAACAGCCTTGCCAACAAAGAGGAAGCCATTGCTCTGTATTATGAATCGATAGGTATTGCCGAGAAGTCTAATTTTTATGAGATACTGATCGGAGCCTATAATAACCTCGGCTGCACCTATCTTGAAATGAACAATCTGACTCAGGCCGAATCATGCCTTCGGGATCATGCGATCCCGCTTGCATTGAAAACAAAAAATACAGACTGGCTTTCAACGGTGTATGAGTCCTGTGCTGAAGTGTTAGAAAAAAAGGGAGATTATCGCCAGGCTTACGTATATCAGAAAAAAGCGCTTGCATCAAGGATGGAAGCCTCACAAAAACAGGCAGCCCATCAGTTACGCCTGCTCAATGAGCTGTTGATGGCGAGAAATCGGGAGGTAGAGATCAGAGAAAAGACTTTTGAAATCCAGGTTCAGCAAGACCAGTTGAACCGGGTCTATATCTGGCTTGTCATTCTTGCATTGTCAGTCATTGTGATCACCGTCACGGCGCTTCTTCTGATACAGCGGAAAAATTTAAAACTCAGGAAACGGGAAGTTGAAATTGCAAAACGCATCAATGAAATTGAAGAAAAGGACCAGGAGAGGATTTCGATGCAGCTTCATGACGCCATCAGGCCCTTGTCGGCAGTCTTCATCCAGCAGATCGGGAAAATGAACATCCCGGACCACAAAATGAAGGCCGACATAGTAAGTAAACTGAGCGAAGCCACTCAGGAAGTGAGACAACTTTCACATCGCTTAAACCCTGTAATGAGGCAGCAAATGACGTTTAAGGAACTTACCCGAAGCCTGCGAAAGGATTTTCAAGGGAGTACCGGTTTGACAATCAAGCTCGCACTGCCTGAGAAAGAGCCTCGCATGCCTAAGGATACAGCGAACCAGTTATACTTTATGATTCAGGAAATGCTCATGAACGCCGACAAACACGTTAAGAACGGGACTGTTGAAATCAGTATTTCGGAAGAACTTGGGAACATCTATGTTTTTTATGCGGATGACGGAGCGGGTTTTGATCCTGCATTGGTTAAATTATCAGGTTTGGGGTTAATGCATATCTTTGAGAGGGCAAAATTGTTACATGGGAAAGCTGTTTTGGACAGTGCCCCTGGTAAAGGCACCCGATGGGTCATTTCGGTTCCCGCAGAAATAAAATCCAAATCCTGAATAGGAATATGATCAGACTGTTTATTATAGAGAACCACGAAACCATTATTGTTTCAGGGATAAAACATCTGTTTCGCCCTCAAAGGGACCAGGTCATTGTGATCGGTTCAGCTGCCAGCGTCTCCGGCGCCCTTGAATCTCATGATATATCCGCATGTGACGTAATTATGCTTGATCTGTGGATCCCGAATGAAAAGCCGCTTGACAATGTAAAAAGACTGAAAGAAAAATTTCCTTCAAAACCGATTCTGGTTTACACCTCTGAGGATTCGCCGGAATGGATCCGAAAAATGATGGCAGCCGGTGTTAAGGGATATGTTATAAAAGAAGGACTAAGAGAAACATTGAAATCTGCCATTAAAAATCTTGCTGCCGGCGGAACGTACTTTTTTCAATCACCCGAAGCGGAAGATGCTGAAGTTGACGGCGAATCAGCAGTCACATCCATGGAACAGCTCAGCCCGGTTCAAAAAAAGATCATGACTTTACTCATCAGTGGTGAAAACCAGAAATCCATAGCAATAATTCTCAACACCAAAGTCAAATTAATCGAAAAAGAGCTTTCCAGCCTCAGGATCAGGCATAGCGCAAAGACAAACATCGAGCTTGTAAAACTTCTCCTCGAAAAAGCTCTTCTTTGAGATCTTTTAAACTCCACTCTACCCTGTTTCCTCTTGATTTTTCGGATCGCATAAAAATCTGGTTGCCAAATTGGCAGCCAGGGTCGGAATTCTTTTGATTTGATTTCCTGCTATTTAATTTTTTTCAAGTGTCGAAAAACGGGGGGAAACCCCCGGTTTTACCGGGGAAAACTCCTGTTGCAAAATACATTTCTTCTACTCTACTTTGCAAGAAACAATGCTGACATGAAGAAGTTGGTTTTTTTCGATCAATCATTATTTCTTTTGTAAACCTGTAAGCTATTAGAAACTATATGTTTATAACAGAGTATCAGGTAATGTTCATTATACTAATGTACATTGCAGTTCTTGTTGCAATGGTTATCTTGGTTTTAGCAAGCAATGGGACCGATTATTCTTCTCGATGGATTAAAGTTGCTCTTCTTCTTTTTCTACCAGTTTTCGGAATAATTATAATCGGGTTTGAATATTTTTATAGATTACTCTTTAAGAAAAAGTAATTGAATTTAGTATTAATTGGAATGACATATTCTCTATTGTCAATTAAATGCCATAGTTATGAGAACGTTTACTATTCATCCGCTCCTCTCAAGGAACATCATACTCTTCCTGATATTGATCATCTGCGGATCGGGACTGGCTGCACAAAACTACCAGAACATCTGTTCACCAGGGGTTACTTATTATAAGAACCGCCAGGGAAATTTCGGGGCATTCCGTAAAGATTCCATCCATAACCCATTTGTTGGCGACACCATGTTTATTTCATATACTGCCCTCAGGGATCCACTGAATACCGGTGATTGTGCCGATATTTCTAATGGGTCTGTTCTGGGAAGGAAAGTCTTTAAAAAAAATGATGGCTGGTTTTACTTTTTCAATATGAACTTTGATTCGGTCAGGATCAACACCAAGGCAGCATTAAACCAGTCCTGGCGGCTTTTTGATCAGCCGAATTACTATCTCGAAGGGAAAGTAACTTCCATCGGCCAGGATTCGGTCCTGGGCATGCCGGATCAGATAAAGATCATTACCATCCAGGCAAAAGATTACAATGGAGTGAACATCAGCCATAAGTTCAACAATAAACAATTCAAACTAAGCGAACATTATGGTTTAAGCCAGGTTTACGATATTTATAAAATCCCGTCAGATACGGTTTTTTATTCCCTTATCGGGAAAGCGAGTCCGGCTCTCGGTGTGCAGGACCTTACCTGGCAGGAGGTTTATGATTTTGATCCGGGAGATGAGTTTCATCATTTTTCATCCTACTGGTACAATAGTGGCCAATGGTTTGAACAAGAAAGAACATGGACGATTAAAAGGATACTTGACAAAACGGTATATGGCAATATTGATTCCGTTACCTATCTGACAGAATTTTGCTATAAAAAAGGGGTACGTAGCGGTCCTGACTCCTGGACTTACTCCTACCATTTTGATACTATTACCGAAAAATACAAATTTAACCTCCCTGTTAAGGATTCATGCGATCTCAGGAAATTACCCAATGAATTATTGGACAACCATTTGTATACATACAGGTATCTTGGATACTATCATTCCAATGGGCGGCCTCTGAAGTATATTAAAAGCAGGTGTTATTCATGGTACCAGGGATGTTATAATATGCTTGATGAATACATCTGGAAAGGAGACTTATATAAATATGCCAAAGGCATAGGGTCGGTTCTACAAGAACAGGTTTCAGATGAATATCATCATTCGACATCCCTGGTTTACTATAAAAAAGGCAATGAAACCTGGGGCACCCCTGTTGCCAATGATTGCCATATCCTCGTCGGGACCGACCCCCCTGTCACATCCGCAGTGAAAACAATTAAGATCTTTCCCAATCCGGTTCGGGATAAAGCTGAGGTTTTAGTTTCAGGTCTAAACGATTGCGGGATTTACTGGGTACAAATTACCGATGTCTATGGCAGGGAAGTACTGAAAAAACAGTTTTCATCTTCATCATTTACCATCGATTGTATGGGACTGGCAAAGGGTTTGTACAATGTTATTATCTGGACTGAGGATGCGACTTTTCATGAAAGTTCGAAATTTTTAGTGGTAAAGTGAAAATTTATACACGATCACAGAAACTCAGAGGAAAAAGTGTACGAAAACGAACTTTTCAGCAGCTTGTTGACAATGAAAACCAATAATTCCTTTTGCAGGTGATTCTATTTCTAACAACTGAAGGACAACCGAAAGATCTTCTTCAGCCTTGGAAATCCATTGTTCGAAATAAAGCTGATGGCGGTTTTTCATACTCTTATTCCTTGCTGAACAGCCGACCGTATTATATGACCGGGTAATTTTTTCTTGATCTCAATCTCAGCTTTGGATTGAATAATAATATCTGCAAGAATATTCTGACGTGCCAATGCTTTTCTAATAAGCGCCTGATAATAGAGTCTATGATGATTATCAAGCGGAGTGTCAAGGATAATTAATAAATCATAATCTGATTCGGCTCTGTGTTCGGTTCCGGTGCGGGAACCAAATAAGAGTAGCTCCGCATTACTGAATTGTAAGTTAACAGTTTCTTTGATGATTTTTAATGTCGGATCCGGTAATTCCATTTCATATTGGATTCATAATCAAAGATATAGCTTTTTGAAGCAAATAAGAAATTTTTCAAGATAGATCAACCTAAAATAAATTGTTTTTAACAACTTTATTCAGTGGCTGGACGAAGTGAAAAAATACGTCAACTTAAATCTGAATCGGACCAACTTCATTGAGCCCAGTTTGCCTTCTGCTTCCTGTAACCTCTTGAATTTTCAGACTTCATAAAAATCTGGTTGCCAAATTGGCAGCCAGGGCTGAAGTTCTTCTAATCTGATTTTCTGTTATTTGATTTTTTTCAAGTGTCAAAAACCGGGGGGAAACCCCCGG
>JBAXLI010000046.1:0-34877 GCA_037134895.1 Bacteroidota bacterium | reverse complement strand
TCGCCTTATCCTTTTCAAAGCCGTTTACTGTCTGCGGATGGCAGAACTCCGATAAGCCTGTCTACCGCGGGTTTTGGCGCAGGTTCAGCCAGTACCGCGACTTCCCCGAGATGGCAGGTAAAAAGATCAGGGCTTACTTCGGGTTCAGTACTACCCAGGGTGAACAGGTGAAAATAAAAGTGGGACTATCAGCAGTAAGCATGGAAGGAGCACTCGCCAACCTCAAAGCCGAGATCCCCGGCTGGGACTTTGATTTTGTTCGCCAAAATGCCCATGAAACCTGGGAAAAAGAACTTTCCCGAATAAAGATCGAAATCCCATCCCGTATCCCGCATCCTGCATCTACATCGCATGACACAACTCACGGCTCACAACTCACCACTCACGACTCACGACTCACCTCCTTCTACACCTGCCTGTATCATATCCTCATGAACCCAGTTATCTACCAGGATGTTGACGGGAGGTACCGCGGACTGGACCAGGAGATCCACAAGGCCGAAGGATTTACAAACTATACCATTTTCTCCTTATGGGATACGTACAGGGCCTTACACCCGTTTTATACCTGGCTTTATCCGCAACGAAGCGGCGACATGGTCTCCTCCATGCTGGCCCATTATGAGCAGAGCGCTGAAAAGATGCTGCCGGTATGGTCCTTTCACGGGAATGAGGACTGGTGCATGACAGGTTACCACAGTGTAGCCGTGATCGCCGATGCCTGGGTGAAAGGCGTAAGGAACTTTGATCCGGAGAAAGCCCTGCGTGCTTGTACCGCAACATCCGCAAACAAGTATTATGAAGGAATTACAGATTATGCGAGATTAGGGTACGTACCCCTGGAACGCAGCGGCAGTGCGGCTTCGGTTACTCTTGAATATGCCTATGATGATTTCGCCATAGGTAAGCTGGCCGAATCCATTTCCGGGGATTCCACTTTAGGTCCGTTGTTGCAGATGCTTGCAGGGGCTGAGACAGCGAAGTATCTTAACCGGTCGGAGAATTATAAGAACGTGTTTGACCGGAATTCAGGATTTATGCGCCCCAAATATGCAGATGGCCGCTTTAAACCAGCCTTTGATGCTCTCAGTACAAGTAACCAGGGATTCATTGAAGGGAATTCGTGGAACTATACGTTTCATGTGCCCCAGGATGTGCCCGGATTGATCAAGATTATGGGCGGCGAGAAAAACTTCATCGATCGCCTCGATTCCCTGTTCAGCATGCATCTCGACGACAAGTATTTCGCCGAAACCGAGGATGTGACAAGGGTCGGACTGATCGGGAATTACGTTCACGGCAACGAACCAAGCCATCATATTCCTTACCTGTACAACTGGACATCTCAACCCTGGAAGACCCAGGCTATGATTCACAAGATCATCAACACCATGTATCGCAACGCTCCCGACGGGCTTTGTGGAAATGATGACTGCGGACAAATGAGTGCCTGGTACGTTTTCAGTGCCCTGGGGTTTTACCCCGTTTGCCCGGGAACCGATGAATATGCTATCGGGAGCCCCTGCGTTTCAAAGGCAATTGTACAGCTGCCTAATGGAAAAACCCTGAATATTCTGGCGGCAGGACTAAGTGAAAAGAACATTTATGTAAAGTCCGTTTCCCTCAACGGAAGGCCTCTCAACACACGGATGATCCGTCATAATGAACTTATGGCCGGAGGGGATCTGGTGTTTGAAATGTGCTCTGCACCCATCAAAGGCAAGCGATAAATCAAAACGGAACTGCTTAATTGATCAACCAAAACTATTTCACAATGAGCGATACAAGCGGCACGACCTCAGGTGAACTGATTGAAAGGCTGAACAAGAAAACCAAAGGGATAATTCATGGTGATTATTCAGGACTTGAGGAGCTTTACCCATATATCAGTGAAAACAAGGGACAACTGGGAGAGTTTGCTGAGAATTTCGTGTTAATGGTGACAAAGCTCGAAGCCAGGGAATTTGACCTCAACTGCAGGATAGATGAGCTGCGTGAGAAGAACAATGCTCTTGTACTACTGCAGAAGCAGAGGACCGAAGGCTCCGTTGTATTTTTCTCCCTGCTGACCATCATCAGTATGTTCACCTTCATTATCGAGATCCTCAGGGTTGTTAACCCCGACGAGGGATTTATACGATTTATTGTATTCAGGGGGATCGACCTGCTCTTCCTGTTCACTGCATTATTTTTCATTTTTTTCACCCGCCTGCCGCTGAACCAATTCGGACTGAACCTGAATAACTGGAAAAATTCTCTCAGCGAATCACTTGGTTTCAGCGTCGTTATAATCCTGCTGATGCTTGGGATAAAATACCTGGCTGTACAGAAGGGCTGGATGGACGGGTCTCAGGGTCTTGTCAACTTTCGGATGCTTGACTGGACGTTTCTCGTGTACATTCTCATCGCCACTTTGCAGGAGTTCCTTGCCCGAGGCGTTTGCCTGACTTCGATTGAACGGAACCTCAGTGGGAAATTCTCAGTCCCGGCCGTGATCATTCTTTCTGCACTGGTGTTTGCTCTCCCTCACATGACTTTCAACCTTGGTTTTGCAGTCTGGGGATTGGCCGGAGGGATAATATGGGGAATACTTTATATTAGACAACGGACAATCCTGGGAGTAAGTGTCAGCCATTACCTTATTGGAACAATGGCATTTTTAATGGGTTTTATCGGATGAATATAATGGTAACACAGAAGAAGTAACACCTGTTACCCTATTACTTTGTTACTTTGTTACTTTGTTACTTTGTTACCCTGTTACCCTGTTACCCTGTTACCTTGTTACTTTATTACCCTGTTACTTAAACATCTGTATCGACCCGTGATGCATATCATCACTATACAGCCCGTGGCCTTTGAAGACGTAAAAATAGGTCCCGTCGGGTAGCTTGCCTCCGTCCCAGGTGCTGTTTACATAATTGGTGGTATGGTATACCCTCCTGCCCCAGCGGTCGTAGATCCATAGTTCATTGCTAAGGTAAACATCACTGAGTGTGATATCTTTATAGTTATCGGTTGCAATGGTCTCCTTGAATGTGAGTTTATCGTTTGGAGGGTTCGGGGTCATCGCATTGGGGATAAACAAGTTGATAATCTGAACCGTCAGAGTATCGGTAAGTGTGGTATCACAGCCGTTGGTATCTCTGAACTTCATCATGGTAAGCATCTGTCCGCTCCGGTCGTATGTATACGAAACAGGGTTCACATTTGAAGTAGTGATGTTGCTGTCGACGTTGAAATACATATACCATTTCCAGTTGGTCATATATTTTGTCGCAGTATCGTTGAATTGCAGAGTGGCAGTGGGATTTGTAAGATAAACCGTATCTCCCGGCAGAATTTTATACCTGACCTTCGGGGATTTCAGCACATCGACAAAAAACATGCTGTCAATGCTGCAACCCAGGGAATCGGTGACTGTAATCCGCTGCTTCCCCGGACAAAGTCCGAAAACAAGAGTATCCTGCGAATGTCCACCATGCCAGTTATACATGTATGGCGGATATATCCTGAAAGGAGTCCCTCCTGATGCCAGGGCTTTAAACTGGCCCTTGCACTGCTTCGCACAAGCAAGTGGATTATAGCGGTAGAGCGTATCGAATTTCATCGCAGGGTGCATCCTGAGGATGACGATGTTGCTGGTATCGATCATGGCCCATTTTGTAGCGATGCAGCGGTATTGCCCGGTATCTGAAGGTTTGGCTCTGCGGAAATACAATAAAGCCGAATCAGCTCCGAGAATATCCACCCCGTTTTTCTGCCAGCGGTAGGTGACCCCGGATGTATCGGTACCGGTGATGGTTGCAGTGTATCCCACACTGTCTTTATAACACCAGAAAATTGAGCCCGTTGGAGTCACAGTAACGTTCATCTGTGCAGAAACTGCAAGAGAGCAAAGTAAGAAAAACAGTAAAAAGATTCGTTTCATCAGGATGGCAAATCGGAGGCTAAATTAAGAAAATAACGGAAATCGTCTCAATTTATTACGGATGGCTGGGTAGCTGGCTGGCTTGGTGACTGGGTGAATTGATAACCCGATGCGGGATGCGGGATGCAGGATGCGGGATGCGGGATGCAGGATGCAGGATGCAGGATGCAGGATGAGGGATGATAAATTGTTTTGTTTTTCGCAATTTAATATAGCTGATTCGACAGCATGATGAGGGTACACGCATGGGTTACATGGATTCCGGCGTCGCGGAGTATCTTTTCGAACTCAACGTTTTGAGTGCCCGGGTTGAAGATCACCCGTTTAGGGCTAAGGTTGATGATATAATCGTAATAGGGACGCTGATTCTTAGCTCCGACATACAATGTAACCGTGTGGATGTGTTCAAAGGCAGTGCCGGGAAGGTCGATTTTCACCCCATCGATTTCTCCTTCCCTGAGGCCGATGGCACAGACCGGAAACTCATACTTAAGCAGCTTTTTTACTGCAAGATATGAGTACCTTTCGGGGTTTGTGCTGGCACCTATGACCAATGTTTTTCGATGATGCAAAGCCTGTGGAAATTGCTGTTACAAAATTAACAATTCCTGAGAAACTGTCAGTTTTTTTTCATACATTTCTGACAAATATTCAGATTTATAGATATGGCAGGGAGTTTGATTGGTTGTTGGTGATTGGTTGTTGGTTGTTGGTTGTTGGTTATTAGTCGCTGGCACGTAACATCTGACATCAGGCTCCAAAACTAAAAACCAAAAACCAAGTACCAATCACCATGAAAGGAGACATAAAACATGAATTTTAACAACTTCACAATCAAAGCCCAGGAGGCTGTTCAGAAAGCCCAGGAGATTGCGACAGGTTTACAAAGCCCTGCAATCGAGCCCGACCACCTGCTGAAAGCAATGCTTAATGTAGATGAGAACGTCATACCATGGCTTTTCAAAAAACTTAATATCAACCTCGGGGTGGTTTCAAAAGCCCTTGATAAAATGGTTGAATCCCATCCCAGGGTTTCAGGCGGTGAGATCTATCTCTCAAACGATTCCAAGAAAGCACTTCAGAAGGCTACTGCGATTGCCCAGGAGATGAAAGATGAATTTGTATCAATCGAACATATGCTGCTGGGAATCCTGGCAGCCGGAGATGCAACATCCAGGCTTCTAAAGGACTCAGGTGTAACTGAAAAAGAACTCAAATCCGCCGTCAAACAATTACGACAAGGCAGCACAGTCAGCAGCCAGAATGCAGAGGAGAACTATAACGCGCTAAACCGTTACGCCCGCAACCTCAATGAACTGGCAAGGGACGGAAAGCTGGACCCTGTTATCGGACGGGACGAGGAAATCCGCCGTATTCTGCAGATATTATCGAGACGCACCAAGAACAATCCAATCCTCATCGGGGAACCGGGAGTTGGGAAGACGGCTATTGCCGAAGGACTGGCACATCGTATCATCGATGGGGATGTCCCTGAGAACCTGAAAAGCAAACAGATCTTTTCACTCGATATGGGGGCCCTGATGGCAGGTGCCAAGTACCGGGGTGAATTTGAAGAGAGGCTGAAATCAGTAGTAAAGGAAGTCATCAATGCCAACGGTGAGATTATCCTCTTTATCGACGAGATCCACACCCTTGTCGGGGCAGGCGCTACCGAAGGGGCCATGGATGCCGCCAATATCTTAAAGCCGGCCCTGGCAAGAGGTGAGTTACGTGCTATCGGAGCTACTACACTTAAGGAATACCAGAAATACTTTGAGAAAGACAAGGCCCTGGAGCGCAGGTTCCAGCCTGTGATGGTAAACGAACCATCGACCCTTGATGCAATATCGATATTACGCGGGCTTAAGGAGAAGTACGAATCACATCACAAAGTAAGGATCAAAGATGAAGCTATCATAGCCGCAGTAGAGCTCTCACAGAGATATATCAGCGACCGCTTCCTCCCCGACAAAGCCATCGACCTCATCGACGAGGCTGCTTCAAAACTCAGGCTCGAAATAAATTCATTGCCCGAGGAGCTGGAGATTATTGAACGCAGGATACGCCAGCTTGAGATCGAACGCGAAGCCATCAAACGCGAGAATGACGCTTCCAGGCTCAAAAGTCTGAGCGAGGAAATCGCCAATCTCAGCGATGAGCGCAACCAGCTTCGTTCAAAATGGCAGGCCGAGAAGGAGCTGGTTGAGCATATCCAGTCGAGTAAAAAAGATATCGAAAACCTTAAGCTTGAAGCCGACCAGGCCAACCGTAACGGCAACCTCGGACTGGTGGCCGAGATCAGGTACGGAAAAATCCCCCAGGCAGAAAAAGATATCGAGGAGTTCAAGGCAAAGCTTGAGGAAATACAGAAGGATTCCCCAATGGTGAACGAAGAGATCGGGGCAGAGGAAATCGCCGATATCGTGAGTCGCTGGACCGGCATCCCTGTGAGCCGCATGCTTCAGAGCGAACGCCAGAAGCTGCTTGATCTTGAAACCGAGCTTCACATGAGGGTTGTGGGGCAGGAAGAAGCAATTGCCGCAGTGAGCGATGCCATACGCAGAAGCCGGGCAGGATTGCAGGATAACAAACGACCCATTGGATCCTTTATCTTTTTAGGGACCACAGGGGTCGGCAAAACCGAGCTGGCCAAAGCCCTGGCCGAGTTCCTGTTCAATAACGAAAACAATATGGTGAGGATCGATATGAGCGAATACCAGGAACGGCATACCGTTTCGAGGTTGGTTGGAGCTCCCCCGGGATATGTTGGTTATGAGGAAAGCGGACAACTCACCGAAGCGGTCCGCCGTAAACCATACAGTGTTGTGCTCCTCGACGAGATCGAGAAAGCCCATCCGGATGTATTTAATATTTTGCTGCAGGTGCTCGACGACGGCAGGCTGACCGACAACAAAGGCCGCACGGTCGATTTCAAGAACACTATCATCATAATGACCTCCAACATCGGCTCCCACATCATCCAGGAGAACCTCGAAAAGGTCAATGAGCGCAACCGGGATGAACTGCTGAACCGCACCCGCGAACAGGTGTTCGATCTGCTGAAGAAAACTATCAGGCCCGAATTCCTGAACCGCGTTGACGAGATCATCATGTTCGAACCCCTCACACGCAGCCAGATCAGCAAGGTGGTTGAATTGCAGCTGAGCCTGGTGCAAAAGATGCTTGAGAAAAACGATATACACCTGAAGGCAACTCCTGCTGCCGTGGATCTCATCGCTGAATTGGGATTCGATCCGCAATATGGTGCAAGACCAATCAAACGGGTGATCCAGCGTGAAGTCCTGAACGAACTTTCGAAGATGATCCTTTCAGGGAAGGTCAATAAGGATGCAGAGATCCTGCTCGATGCTAAATCAGGAAAGCTTATGTTTAAAAATGAATAATGAGCTTTGCTGCTTAGTATTTCCTTAAGGCCTCGCCAATTGCGGCGGGGCTTTTATTTTTGACTGCGGATGAGGGAGATTTACAGTTTAATCCTGATCATGTTCTCTTTGCGGTTCAGCAGGCCTGAGATCGATTCAATGTCAATGATTGCACCTCCCTTGCGGTACTTGTTCTCCTGCTGAATGAATCTGATTGGCAAGTCATTACAGAAAATTGTTTTGGGAGAGTAACAATCTTCTTTTACCATATAGATAAAAGTCATCGGATAACCCATCAGATATACAAAGGCAGATAATCCATCCATGGTTTTAGGCAATACAGGATCTATAATCAGTTTGCCTGATTCAAGGCTCAGTCCCAGCAAGCGGGCAACAACAATGCCAAAATAAATTCCAGGACCACTTGAATAAACTCTCCATCCTCCTCTCATGGTAATTGTTCCTGTTTTTATTTCATCATATCGCTCATCCGCCTCATAACGACTTTTAAATGCGACATCAGAACTGCTGTAATAACAATTTGCCTGCCGGATATCACCGCATTCCACAATCTCCCTGTAAGCGACAGGATTTGCCTGACGCAATGCCTTCACAAACGCATCGGCTTTGCCGGTAATCGCCAGTGCTTCGGCATATCGAATATGCTCATGCACATACATCAGTCCGATTTCACGCCCAAAGAATGTACTGCTTTCGGCTCTCTGAAACAGGGTTTGCAAACCACCACTATACTTTAGCGGACGGTCCATCAAACGGGCGCCGTCGGGACCCTTGAGATATTCTTCAATCAACATCTGGTGATGTAATCCCTGTTCTTCTGTTAAGATCCCACTGATGATCCCCCTGTTCATGGGCAACAGGCTGTAATGTATGCCGGTCCTGGTATCGGAAGGATGCAGCAGGAGGCTGATACTGCCGTCTTCTTCCATCAATCCATAACCTGCAACCACACCATCCCGTATAAGGTACTGATTGAAATCGGCGGCTATTCTCCCGCAAATTTCCTTAAGTTCCCGGGCTTTCCCGTCATTCCCGGTCAATTCGTAAACAAACTGCAACTGCGAAAAGGCCTGATAATTCATTTCAACGGTCCAGCTGGAGATCATTCGCCTGGCCAGTTCTTTGCTTACAGGTTGCAACGAATCATTCCAGTCTCCCCCTCCAAACGGGACCAGGGCAGTGCCCCTGATAAATGAAGATGTTATCAACCGCAGCAGCCTTTCGATATGTTCAGCCAAAGCAGTGGTTTCGGCCAAGCGGAGGCCTTTCGAATCGTAATACGACACCATTTCATCCATGATCCCGGTATCGCCGGTTACCCTGATATAATTGCTGAGTGCAATGATGCACCAGTAAAAGACATCCCCATGGGAACTATCTGCGCGGATTTCACGGTAGCTGTCAAACATCCACCACTGGGGCCATCCGCCATCAGGGTTCTGATTTGAAAAAATGATGCACAAAACCTTCCGGGCAATATCATACTTTTCCATACAAAGCAACAGGTCGAAAGGTCCCTGGGCAATATCACGTGTACCCCAGGCTGCTCCGCTAAATTGCTCCAATCCGAAAGGAGTCAGGAAATGCGTAAGTGCATTCATTCCAAACCATGGAAGCGCCTCCCTGATTGCGGCAAGATCCTGCTGGTCGCTTTTGAGTGAAATCTTTAAACTCAGGTCCTGCCATGCATCTTCCGCATCCTTGCAATCTTTATGATACTGCTGGACTGGGTCCTCGAATAAAACATATTTTGCTGCTGAAGTAACCTCTGCAACAAAGCTCATGCTGAAAGCTGAAGTTTTCTTTATTTCCAGAACAAACAGGGAATCCTCCCTGCGCTTATAATCAGGATAAAGGGCTTCATCACCACAAGCGGAGTATTCGGAAATACTTTTTTGTACAATGATCCTGAACTGTGCCTTGGGAAACTTTCCAGTGATCATGCTGCCAGGCCTGGGTTTTGCAATGAACTCCCCTGCAGCGATGCCGGGACAGACAGTCCACCCGTTAAGAAAATCGAAATGATGTGTGATCAAAAGTTCTACATTACTTCCGCTGTGGACTTTGAAGTCCATGTTAACCTGGGGACTCACTTTCGAGGTCCAGGTGCTGACCTGGAAACAATACTCTCTGAATTTATATATCCAGCGGCAGTGATTCAGACCCATTTCGAAAGCTGAAGGAACTCCAAGCAGATATTTTCTGCCATTTATCCCGACAAAAATTCTTTGTCCGCTTTCCAATGAGAGATTGAACTGACTGTTGCAAACCGATAGAAAAATATTGAAATTGGTGTTCCCCTGGCTCAGGTGGGAATTAAATACTCCGTATGCATAAGACGTAGTGGAGGCAATACTTTCTTCTGGGCCGAACCCCTGTGAAGCTTGCATAATATGGGCATGCGGACGGTCGGTCAATACTTCCTTCTCGAGAAGAATCACATGATCATTCTGCCTGCAGAAGAATGAAAGTAAGCGGGTTTGGTCAAACTCAGAATGCCGCCTTTCATTCCCGAAAAAATGCTCAAGCTCGCTTTCGCTCAGATTTTCGACAGGTAAAAATGAAGAGGTACTGAATATGTTTTCAACCGGAATGGTATATTCACGAAAATCATCCGCAGATAATTCAATATCAAATTCAGCAAACACATCCGGCAGGCGTTTCAGATCATCTGCTGAAGTTGCTGAAGGATGGTCAGGAAGGTATGCTGTTACAAAAATACTCTCATGATGCTCCCCAGGAGCGAGTTTAAATGGTTTTTCCTGCAAGGCAAGTATGGAAGATTCCCCGGCATATTCTCCTGCCAGGTTGCCGGCCCATAAGGCTGCAGGAGTCCCGGTTTGGCGGAATGTCTTACCGTAAAACTGCATTCCGTCAGTACTCCCGGCAATGGCGGTGTTTTTGCAGGCCATCATCAGCCATGGATGCCCGTTGGCTTCTTTCATATTCTGGCGGCAGCAGATCACCTTACCATAATCTTTATCCTCAAGGATAAGCCTTTCGATATATTGGCTTACGTAGTATTCATTGACCAACCCGTCGGAAATTGTTTTTAATCCGGCATCCTGCAAGTGTATCATATCAAGATCAATTGCCGCATCAGTCCTGTTGGTCAGGCAGACGCTCCATTGCCAGCTCAGGTTTTGTTTTGAAAGCTGAACCACACATTCATGATCAATGCCGCTCCAGCTTCCTTTTGAAATGTATGAATCTTCAGTAACAGCAAACTGTTCCTGGCCTTGCCCTCCAAGAAGGGCAGTGAACTCCCCGGGATTAGAACTCTTCCTGAGGTACAGATTTGTTCCGGGGACAGAAAACACTGATGCAGATCTGAGGCTGATCCTCACAGGGCCGGCATCGATATGCTCAACCGAGCCATTTTCAAGGAAATCAATTGAAAGTCCTGAGTGATTTTTTATTTTCATCTACTTCATCCTGATATTTAGGGTCATTTCAATCCGGTGCAAGTGAGAATATGTAACTATAATACGCTTTTCATCAAGGACAATGTTTGCATTTTTTCCATCAACTGTGACAGAGTCTATCTTATTGACATCCCCACCTTCAAGGACTATCTCCCCTGCCAGGTCACGGTTTCCGTACAATATTATCTCCAAATCCCTTTCCCCATCTGAAATACTAAGTATGTCGGATGTACCGTGAAGGATGCTCAGGCCCTCTGAAACAACGAGGCAAACCGGAGTTAATACCGAATAAAGCGCCGGCCAGTTCATTTTACCTCCAAGGTAAGGTATGTTTATTAAATCACCGCTTGCAGGATGGGTATAGGTTATATCACTTGTATGATCCTCGTTGTAATAGTTTCCGATAAACAAAAGGGCTGAATTATCATCAGCAAATCTTTCCCTCACAGTTATACTCTCATTTCCCGCCCATGCCTGACGCAATTTTGCACCGGAACTTTCAAGCATTGCTTCATATACAGGCTTGTGGCCTTCGGTATCAAAGCCAATCCATGTACCAAGGAAGAGCAGGGATCCGTTTCCAACCGATTTCGAAAATCCGCAGACACTCCCCCTGATAGTCCTGGCAATAATTTCAGCCCGGTCAAGGCTGGCTTCGTCAAAGGTGATCTGGGGATTTGCACATTTAATATCTCTAAAACCGTATATATCGACCAGGGGAGAATCAACACTTTCCATGCCCGAAGGTGATACACTCAGTGCATCACGAATGATCGTACACGGAATTTGCGACATTTCTCGATCGGGCAGGTAGGGGAAAATTACCACATTACCTCCGGATTTGGTATAGTCAACGATCACCTGCTGCTCCCGGGCATTCATTTCATCGGTGCAGAACGCCCATACCTGCTTATATTTCTTTAATGTCTCTGCAGAAACCTGGCTCAGGTCTTCCATATTATAATCGATGTTCAGGACCTGCAGCACTTTAAGCAATCCATCGAAGTATGCCGGTCTGCGGATGGAGGATGGGTTGAAAACAATCTCACAGCCGCTTTCAAGAGGCCTTTCCAGCTCGGTTGCATAATAAGGCGGATAAAACAGCACACAGACCTCTGTCCTGCGCTTTGCATTTACGATAATATTTTCAACCGATTTTATGATCCTGCTCATCCGCTTAATCAGGGGAAAGGCACTGCCTTTATCGGCCTCTGGGTTAAGCGGATTGAACCAGTAAAATGTTTCCCCCGAATACCCTTTGCGGCTTGCATTGCGGCCCTGCGAGAACATATAATAGTTCCAGCCTTGCAATCCGTTGGCGATGCTTGCTTTGTAAAACAATTCCAGCTCCCTGGGATTTGTCACCACATGGTATTCCCTTGAACCGCACTGGAATTCTGCGGCAAACAAAGGCTTGTCGCCCTGCATTGCGTGCGTGATGTCATTGATGATGCGGTCATCATGCATATTCCTGTAAGAAACGAATTCCGGTATATGGTCTACCCCGAAAACGATCTCGCTTTTATCCCTGTACAGGTCTTCATACATGGTAATGTTAACCGGGAATTCATAGCCATTTCCATAGATCCAGCCGGGGAGGTTGTGATAAAGGGGAACGGAAACACCTCTTGCCCTGGCCATGGAAGTGAGCATTCTGAGGTAATCTCCGTAATACGTTCTCCAGAAACAATGCCATTCGCGGTCCCTGGCCCTGTCGGCCTTTGACTGGTAAGGAAGTTTGCCGTCGGGCGGGAGTTCCACATCGTTAAAATCAAGGTAATTCGTATCCCACAGAACATTTAGTGCGGCAATATCATTGAATTTACATGCAAGGTAAGAAACGAAGCGCTGTTTCACTGCATTACTATAATCGGCCTGCTTTGCCAGCCAGGAGAACACACCGATCTCGTTGCAAATCTGCATCATGATGATGTTGCCGCCTGAACTGATCTCGCGCTCACTGATAAAAGGCATGATCTTATCATACCACAGACCGACCTTTTCAAGATATTTGATGTTGAACAGGCTTACTCCGTCGCTTGGAAAGATCTCGCCCCTGCTGTTTCTCATTTTAAGCTGCTCACGGTATTCTTCAAGGAACCAGTCGGGAAGCCCGGCCCCGCGGAATTCGGCAAGAATGAATGGCCCGGGCTTTACAATGCAATTTAGTCCGTAAGCCTGGCATCTCTCAAGCCATCCTTTTAAATCACGTTCCGGACATGTTGTCCCTTCAAAATCAAACACCGACTCTTCCGGTTCATGCCAGGCCCAGGGGATGTATGTACTTATCGTCGATAAACCGGCTTCTTTGGCTGCTTCAAGATGTTTGTCCCAGAGTTCACGTTTGATCCTGAAATAATGGATCTCTCCCGAATTGAGGAATACCTTTTTATCACCAAGATAAAAATTACTTTCTTTAACTGAGAAATTCATTCGTTTTTAATAATTAACACTTTTCATCCCTTATCCTTCATCCAACATCCAACATCCTGCATCCTGCATCCTGTTACGTTTTTGCCAAGTTTCTTTGCCTTAGCAGATCCTTGATTTCATGGCTTCGTTTCTCGGTAAGCGAGTACTTCAGAAGAAAGAAGATTGAAAAGATGCTCAGCAGCAGGGGCAATCCGATCTCAACCACACGCATCATTAAAAGTGTGTACGGAGTTTGCTGTGTGAGTGGGGCGATTTTGCCTTCAATTGCGCCGAGTTCATTATCCAATAAAACCAAGGATGATGCAGCGTTCATGCTGGCAAGCCGGTTGTTTACCCCGGAAATTTCCTCCATGATGACATCATAGTGTTTCCTGCTGTTTTTTGTTTCCAGCGATTTGGCTTCCAGGTGCGACCTCAACTCAAAGGAATACATCCTGGCCTTTACAAGTTTCGTCTCCAGCGTCAGTGGAATTGCCCTTTCGACGGCGGCATTCATCAGGGAGTCCTGTGCCCTGGGTACCAGGCTTGCCAGAAGCGATTGAACCTGTTCCAGTTCAATGGACGTAACCTTCGTTGTCAGGAATGCATTTGACAGCATATTTTTCCGCTCCTCCGGGTATGCGGTCAGGATTCGATTCGCCTCATCAGGTTCCTTAAGAGATTCTTTGTCAAGGTAGGTCATGTATTCCTTTGACTCGGTGAGCGCTTCCCCGACCTTTGTTTTCGTGTTTTCCAGCCACTCCTTATTGGTGCTGCCGAGTCCCGGGTATCCCTTCCAGTACTGAACTATGCTTCGCATCTCCCTGACGCTTCCCTGTATCTTGTCCACTTTTGTGACCTGGGTTTCATCGAACATGGTAAATACGATCAACACACCCGTTACAAAGCTGGCCAGGGCAGATCCCATTTTGATGAACCACCAGAATACCGAGTAATAACTGCCCTCTGCACGATACCCGGTCTTTAATTCATCTTCATCACAGATATCGCCCACCATGGAAGATCCAAGGGTGAAGAAAAACAGCATTCCGGCAGAAAGAAGAACCGTGGGGATGATGATCAGGTAGGGATGTGAAGGGTTATAGCATACAATTTTAGATAGTTGCGCCAGGCACATGAGTAAAATAGAAATGGTAAGCGTGTTCCGTTTCCCCAGTTTCGGACTGATCCAGTTGAGGGGGAATACCGCCAGCACTCCGGTGATGGCCCAGGTGGTGCCGTTGATTGCGAGCATGTAGGCTCCGGCAACTTTATCTCCCCCGAAAACATAAAAAATAGGGATGTATGACCCGAGAAGCTGTACAAAATTAAACCCCATGGCCAGGGTGAAAATGGTTAAAGTAAGCATGATAAAGTTCCTGTTGGTGGCTGTGTGCTTCATGTCGTGCCAGAAGGGTGTTTTTTCATGCTTTGCTGCCTTCACAAATCCCGGCTCCTTCAATTTATAAAACCACCAGAATGAAAGCGGGATGAGGAAAGCAGCGATCATCAGTGAAACATAACGCATGCCATCGGCTTCATTTCCTCCGGGACCTTTGAAAATTTCCATACTGGCGAGGACCAAAAGCCAGGGTGTGCTCATCGCAAAGAGATTGCCGACAAAACTCTTGGCGCTGAACAGCCGGGTGCGTTCGTGGTAATCGGTGGTCATCTCCATGCCGAGGGCGCCGTGAGGGATCTCGAAAAGATTAACAGCAGTAAAAAACAGCAAAAGGGAAAAAAGAATATAGCCAAGCTGAAACCATTGAAAGCCCGTATCCGACGGGAACCAGGTGCGCACCATATCCCCCTTGGGGATCCACCAGATAATGACAAAAAAAACAGCAACGAGTATTCCTCCGATCAGGAGATAGGGGCGCCGGCGTCCCCAGCGGGTCCGGGTATTATCAGACAGGTGACCTATAAAAGGATCCGAAAGTGCATCCCACAACCGTGGGACTATGAGAATAGCTCCAAGCCAGAAAGCACTTAGCCCAAGGCTGATGTTGCCCATCAAACCCACAAGGATACCTGCTATGTTGAACAGGGCGATTGGAATAATCCCTCCTGCTCCGTAAGCCGCGAGCTGGGAAAAACGGATACGGTCTTCAGGTTTTGTGAGATAAGTTGAGTTTGCTTCCTGGTCTTTCATTTGGGCCCTTTGATTTTAGTAATAAATCTTAACTTCCGCAGGAATCTCATTTACCGATATTTCCTTATTATTGAATTCCTTAATCTCCCGCTGATTAACCGTCACCATAACAGGTGGTTTTGCACCGTTGAAATTTTTTATTTTTATCCCGTTAGCCGGGAGTTTCACCTCGCCGGAAATCAGAAAGTCGTAAACATTTCCCTCTTTTTTCACGGAATAAGAGATTTCTCCATAGTAGGTGGGAAGATTCTTTACCGACATCCCGGCTGGCGAATCGATCCAGTCCTGGTAAAGAGCTGCAGCCAACACCAGTGACTGATCATATTCATTCTCATATACGAACATAGACCTGATCGCATTGATAAAATCACTGCCAACCCAGGTATGCGGCATATCACCTATGTATTTCGGGGCCCGGTAATCCTTCCACACAACTTCAGCCCAGTGGTTCCATCCCCGGGGCCGCTGGTCATTCAAAAAGAATTCAATCAACTCTTGAGCTCTGCATGGCTGATCCAGAAGAATGAATGATCCTATCAAACGATTCTCATAAGGGGTGTAATTGACCCAATCGAGCCTGCCATCCCTGCGGTTTTTGAAAAACTCATAGTACTTGTCGAAGGTGTTGTACACCTGGGGCTTCGGCAGATTGTTCAGCTCATTGCAGGGAGTGAGAGCAATCGTGGTCGAAGTCGCATCAAAATCACCAAGCTCAGCACAACCGGGTATGTAATCTATATGTTTATGTTTCATCGCCAGGCTGATGGAGTTGTAAAGGTTCTCCCTGAACGTGTCCCGCACCCTGACAATTCTTTCATAAGAGGCCTTTTCGCCAAGAATTTTCTGAATTTCAGCGGCATCTTTAAGTCCTTTCATGGTAAAAAAATCATCCCAGTACGAATGCATGGGTTTAGCCGAATACCCTTCGTGACTTATCGATTCGGTTACCAGGCCGTAACACAAACGCAGGCTATCGTTACCGTATTTATACTGATCGGTCGACCTTTGTGCAATAAGTGATTCAATATAATCAACGGCTTTCAGCACATTGGGGTTCTTTGATTTCAGAAATGCCGTATCGTGTGTAAAGTTGAAGTATTCACGGATCATATAAATCATCTCCCCGTGACTGTCATTTTCAGGCACAGGATCAGGTCCCCTTGAATCGACGACACAAGGCACTTTGCCGTTTTCGTACTGGTGGGCTGTATACCAGTTGATGAAATCTTTCACTTCCCGATCAATGCCCGACTTCAACAGCGCAGAGGATGTCAAAGCGCCGTCCCTCATCCAGCTGCGTTCATAAGAACGTGAACCGGGCTGTATCCCGGCCTTGTCCCGATTGATCAGGATGTATGCCAAGTTTGATTTGTATGTATTTATGATCCTGTCGGCGGATGAGGGAAGGTCAAATCTTATATGCTCAACTTTCTGTCTCCAGAAATCCATGGTCCGGGAAGTTTCCTCCTGTACAGATTCATTACTGAACTTTGCGTCGGCGGCATTGGTTTTGTAAAAAGGAACGACGACAAAAAACCTGGTTTCCTCCCCTGCTTCGAGATGAAACAAAAACTTCATCACCCCGCTGGCCAGTCCGCCCTGGTCAACAGCAGACTTGTTCAAAGGTACCTGGCCTCTGCTAACTAGGTCAACAATATTCCCCTCATCAAATCCGCATGCCCCGAAAGCCTCGTACTTCCTCAGAGGAATGATCATCTTATCATCCACCAGCAGAAATCTGCCATCCTCTTCTTTAATCGACCTGATTTTCCCTGCACCGCCTGTAAGATTCAGAAACTGGTAGTACGGATTGACCTGGAAAGGGCGGATCAGAAGAAAAAATTCAAAATCCCTGGCATCTGCAGCAGTATTTGTAAATGTATAACTGACATCAAGCCTTGAATCTTTGTTGGCTTCTCCGCTTGCACTTACCCCGACAGCAAATTTCAATCCGGAACAAGGCCATGTCACAGTAGGGAGAAAATCGAATTCTTTTTTGTTACCAGGAGCTCCCAGCGATTGTATGGGCTTTACATTGCTCCAGTTACATAGTGAATCTCCAACCCTGATCATGGGCTCGATCGAAAACCCTGCTTTGTCAACTTCAACCATTCCGTCTTCGTTGATCAGAGCTTCCTTTACATCGTTATTAACTCCCGTTATCGTCCAATATGAGGCCTGTTCAAGAAAGTACCTGGGATAATTTCCTTTTGCTGAATGTTCGGCTGCATAGATCAGGAAATCGTTTACCGACATTGAATTTTTAATATCCAGAAATTTCAAACCGCTTATTCCATACCCTTTGTCAGGTTGACCTCCTGACAATTCAATCTTCAGGTACCTGGCTTCCGCCTCACAAAGCCTGATAAAACTGACATCATTATGATTCGTTTTAACCGAATATGCCTTTTCCCATTTCCTTCCGTCATCCGACAACAAGATGTCAAAAGAAACTGCATGATGATCCTTCAGCCAGTCGATCTGCAATCCGCCGAATTCCCTGCGGGTCCTGAAATCGACGAGTACGTTTTGGGATTTTGCGGTATTGCTTTGCCAGAATGTCTTTTCGGCATTGTCAATCATATTATCCGCTTCGTGATCTTTCAGGCTTGAAGAGGCAGTAAGCAAGGGAACAGGATATGTTTGGCTCTCAGGAGGGAGTGGCTCAAACTTCAGTTCATCGATCCAGATCGTACCTTTCCCTCCCACCGAAGATGAAACTGTAAATTCAATCCTGTCTATACGTTTTAGATTGTGGTCATTTATGGGTCCCCAAGCAAAACTTATATGCCTCTTTTTAATGGTGATCTTTTTCCATTCAGAAGGAAAACTGAAGTTCCTGTTATTGACCCACCACACATTGTTCCCGGTACTGTCGATCAGCTTGATCTCGAAATTGTTGGAAGGTGAATTTGCTTTAACATAAAATGTCAGTTCATAATTCGCGGGAAGGTCAATCGGGAACAGTTTCTGAATTCCGCCGTAACCGGTACCATGTAAAAAGTCATAATCAAAACGGATGGCATTGCCGTTTAAACCTGTTTCGTTGGACAACTTCAGCTCTACTCCGTCTGATCTTATGAAAGTCCAGCCATCCTTACTGTTACATTCATCCAGTGTTTTAACCTGGGCATGGATAATCTGGGTAAACAGAACAAGAACAAGTGATAGTGCGAATCTTTTTCTGATCTGACTAATCATAAGCAGCATTAATTCCGTTTTAAATATTCGAAGCCCAGCCTGTTTAATCCCTTTTGAATAACCGGATCTTTCATTACATAATCCCACACCATTCCCGTTCTGAAATTTTCGATCATGATCAGCATCGGGCCCTGGTCAATCCCGATAAAATCATCATCAAACCATTTGGCTGTCAGGTTGAAGGAATCATAGAATCCGTAGCGGCCCCATAGTTTTTTTCCATACTTCGAGCTGATGGATTTAATTGTGGGGAGAACGATTTCTGGGGCAAATGGCAAGGAAGACAATGAAGCGTAAGCTGCGATTGTTCCGTCATCAAAATAGTTATAATCGGGGCCTGAAGTGCCACGGCCAGCATAACCCAGGAATTTTTTACCTCCGGAATTGAATTTATCAGTAGGTCCGTCGCAAGCCGTCACTCCCCAGCATAATGAATCATAACCAGTCCAGCTTTTAGGATTTTCTATTGCATACTGTCTCTGTACATATGTAGCCTGCCTGGAATTCTCAAAATAATCGATGCCTTTTTCTTGCATGTATTTGTCGGCAATTCCCCTGTAATCTATAAAAGCCTGGGAGAACTGATGTCCGAACAAGGGAGGAAATGCCACATGTGACATTCCTTTGTAAGGTGTGTACCATTTATATGTACTAAGCCATGCATCATAGCTTCGTTCAGCGTTTCGCATTCCACTCCCTGCTGCCAGCACATAAAGGAAGAGACCTTCATTATAGCCTGCCCAGCCAAAATCATGCAATCCGTTTTCAGGAGTCCAGCCCATTGAAAGCGTAGAAGGAAACTTCCCCTTATCAGGCATTTCCATAAAATTCCAGTCCACCCTCTCGAGTAATTTGGCTGAAAGTTGCCTTATCTCATTTTCGGTCTTGTTATCCTTGTTATAGTAATTCCGGGCAAAGATGATACCCATCATCAGTATACCTGTATCTATTGAAGAAAGCTCGCATTTCCATTCCCGGGTACCGGTTTTCATCCGCAGAAAATGATAATAAAATCCTTTGTAACCTACTCCGTTGGTATCGGTATTCTGAGGGGAATTGTAAAAAAAACGGAGGATATCAAGAGTAATGGCAGCAGCCTTCTCACGACTGATCCAATTTCTTTCTGCCCCGATTGCAAAGCATGGAATTCCAAATCCAGTAGCTGCAATACTTGAAGGCGCCCAGCTTGCTGCCCTGTCCTTAACAAGTCCTTTCTCTGGATGATGTTCGTTCAAAAAGAAAAGTAGTGTCTTGTGCTGAATTGAATCAAGCATAAGCTCTTCAGAGGGAGTCAGGTTATAAATTATTTTTCCATGGGGTTTGAATATGGTATTCTGCGGATGAGCTGCAATAGCCCCCAGGATAAAAACTACGGATGTTAAAAGCTTGCTGATTTTCATACCATTGGTTTTAACGGCTTTTGTTCAGAGCTTAAATAAAGCATGATCCACCGTGGCCGAACTGCCTCCGATGTAAGCATTGAATTCCCCAGGTTCCCAGTATTTCCTCAGATCCGGGTGATAAAATGACAGGTCGTCTCTGCAAAGGAGGAATGTTACGTTAACTGTTTCACCCTTCCTGATCAACACTTTCCTGAAACCCTTGAGTTCTTTAAGCGGACGTGTTATACTGCCAACCTTATCCTGAATGTATAACTGCACAACTTCCTGTCCATCCCGATCGCCTGTATTGGTCACTTTTCCTGAAATTGTTATTGAATCTCCCTTAACATAAGACTTAATCTCAGAATAGCTGAAAGTGGTATAACTGAGGCCGAACCCGAAAGGATAAAGCGGGGAATTCGGACAATCGAGATAACGGGAGACATACTTCTCATCAGGATTGTCGGGTTCAATGGGCCGGCCGGTATTTTTCGAATTGTAATAAACAGGTATCTGTCCGGTGTTCCGCGGAAAACTCATTGTAAGCTTGCCCGAAGGGGATACATCTCCTGAGAGAACATCAGCAATACCGTTCCCTGCCTGCGTCCCTCCGAACCAGGTCTCAAGAATGGCGGGGGCCTGCTTTTCCAGTCCTGAAATCGCGAGGGGGCGTCCGTTGAACAGCACAACCACTGTTGGTTTACCAGCCCTGAGTATTGCTTCCGCAAGCTTGTCCTGCATTCCGGGGAGACCGATGTAAGTACGGCTGGCCGCCTCACCACTCATTTCCCCGCTTTCGCCAAGTGCAAGGATCACATAATCGGCAGCCCGTGCCACTTTTACTGCAGCCTCGATATGGGATTCAACGCTGTCGTCTATTGCACAACCTTCTTCATAAACAATTCCGGCCTGCATTCCATAGCGGGTTTTTATTCCTTCAAGCAGGCTAACACATTGTTCCCATTTCCCTGCGGAGTACCAGTTGCCGGGCATGTCTTTCTTCGAATCGGCCAGCGGGCCTATTACCGCGATATTTTTCACTGTTGGCGGAATTGGAAGAGTATTACCTGAATTTTTCAGCAGAACACAGCTTTTTGAGGCCATGCTTCGTGCAAAATCCAGGCTCTCTTTGGTCATTATCTCGGTTTGTTCCCTCTTGTTGCTGCAGAAGAGATAAGGGTCACTAAATAATCCAATCTGGGCTTTGGCACTCAGTACCCGGCGCACGGCCTCATCAATTCGAGCCTGGCTGACCTTGTTTTCTTTAAGTAGTTCTGCCAGATGATCTTTGAAGGTATTTCCAACCATATCCATGTCTACTCCGGCATTCAATGCCAGGCAGGCCGCGGCCTTGAGATCGGATGCAACCCCGTGGCAAACCAGTTCTTTTACTGCTGTCCAGTCTGTAACGACAAAACCATTGAAACCATATTCCTTTCGCAGGAGATCGGTCAGCAACCAATGATTCGCAGTTGACGGGACCCCGTTGATCTCGTTAAAGGATGTCATTACTGAGCCAACTCCTGCATCCACGGCTGCTTTATATGGAGGGAGGTAACACTCGTAAAGTGTAAGCGGGGAGATATCTACCACATTGTAATCCCGTCCGGCAACGGGAGCACCATAGGCAGCATAGTGCTTTACACAAGCAAGTATGTGCCTGCCGTCAGTTATGCCTTTGCCTTGGAATCCCCTGACTCTTGCTTTTGCAATTTCTGAACCAAGCCAGCTGTCTTCACCTGCACCTTCCGACACTCTCCCCCATCTTGGGTCCCTTGCAATATCAACCATGGGAGCATAGGTCCAGTTGATGCCTTCTGCTGAAGCCTCCATCGCAGCAATCTGCTCGACCCGTTCGATAGAAGCCAGATCCCAGCTACAAGCCTGGCCGAGGGGAATCGGGAAAATGGTACGATGACCATGTATCACGTCATTGCCGAACAACAAGGGTATCCTGAGCCTTGAGCCTTCTACTGCAAGCTTTTGAAGCTCACGAACCTTGTCTACTGTATAAAAATTAAGGACCGCACCTGCCCTGCCGTCTTTTATGAGTTGCTCAAGATCAGAATTAATAACTGGTCCCGTGGCATTCCATTCCGATGAGAGCAAGGTCAATTGCCCGATCTTTTCTTCAATGGTCATCCTTCTGATCAGTGATTCGACAGCAGAATCTTCTGCAGGAGAAAGAATCCTGAAACCCAGTTTCTGGGATATCACCGGCTGATACAGGAATATCAAACCAAGCGAGAATGTAAGAATTCTTATTGACGAAATACGGGTCAAGTCACAGGGTGATTTAGATGAATGAAATTTTTAATGCGTAAAGCCAAGTTTGACAAGGCCTGCCTGAACCTTGGGGGACGACATGAAGAGGTTCCAGAGCTTTCCTGTCCTGTAGTTCTCAATCATACATACGATCGGGCCCTGGTCTATGGCAATATAAGTATCGGCCCACCATCCTGCGGTAGGATCGAAGGCATCGCGAAATCCGTATTCACCCCAAAGACGGTCACCAATGGTATAATAGAAAAACCTGATGGCTTTCATCGACTGCTCAGGTGTAAAGGGAATGGCCGATACAGCAGCTGTAGGCGTGATCACACCAAGGTCATTGGTCGGAGACTGGGCATCATAACCCCAGGGGTTGTCACTGGCGGTAAGTCCCCAGCATGACTGGCTGTAACCCACCCACCCCCTGGGATTGGTATAACAATATGTCCAGTTTATGAGTGACTGGTTAACATTCTGTTCCATGTAGTTCGCATACTGGTCCTGCAGGTTTCTGGGGTCCAAACCCAGGTAGGAATACTGCGTAAAGAACAAGGGACCTCCATAAGGGCCTCCGAGCGGAAGTGTGTAACCGTAGTAGCTGCTACCGTTTCTGATGTCTCCATTCATTGCATAACCCTGTGTGTAAACACTGGCGGATATGGGATGAGTAGTTGATGTTGCTGCAACGATATATGTGATCAGGGTCTCGTTATAACCTCTTATTTGCATATTCATTCTCCATCCTACAGTTGGTGACCAGTGCCAGTAAAGAACATTCTGACCATTCCGGGTAAACCAGTCGTATTCCACTTCATTGGTAAGACTGTCAATCCTGTTGATCAGGCTTTGCTCCAAAGGTGCAGAAGGGTTGAGATATTGCCGCAAGGTGATCAATCCTTGGACCATATAGGAAGTTTCAACCAGGTCGGCCCCGTCATCGTCGGGAGTAAACGGGACTGTTTTACCTGTTCTTCCATTCAACCAATGAGGCCATGCGCCATGAAAACGATCACAGGTTTTCAGAAACGAACAGATTTTTGTAAACCGGGCAACACCCTGGTCCCTCGTTATAAAACCTCTTTCAATACCAACAATCAGGGCCATAAGCCCGAATCCTGAACCACCCGTGGCTACAACATCTCCGGAAGTATTGCGCTCCCTGGCCATCCCGCAATCCGGTTGGGCAAAGTCATAAAAATATCTGAACGTTTTCTCCTGGATCAGGGTTAATAACTGCTCATCGGGTATAACCGGGAACTTTGGTGTTGAGTCCAGCGAGGTGTAGAATATATTATTGAACCCGCTAAATTTTGCCCCGTTCTTGGCAGTCAGCGCATTGGAAATAAAGAAATAGACAGGTGCAAAATCTTTTGTCGGGGTATTACTCGCAATTGACAGGGTTTTATTATCCTGCGAGATTGTATATGTCAGCGAAACAGAGGGTACTATTGTGAAGCAACTCTGATAACCTGAAACATTAAGGGAATCGGAAAATATGATCTGAATCGTGAACTTCTTATAATCTATGTTTTGCGGATTCTTTGGCTTTTGAAAGTCCTGCTGGTTCACAGTAATCCCGGTGATGGTCAGCTGACCCACAACGGTAATAAACGTAACTTCCGCTCCGGGAAATGGTTCTCCGTTTGCTCCAGTGATACCGGATGAAAGGATGATCTTGTACTGGGTAAAATTATCAAGTGCCGTCTGCGGCGAAATCTTGACCGATTGATTATTGTTAAGTATTGTCAGGTTGCACGGAACCGCTGAATTGTCAGTTTTTTTCAGCATGATACCCTGGCTCCCCGACACAGGATTGATAGCCGTGCCGAAGTCAATGATAAAGGAGCTGTTAACTGGAATGTTTTTTGAAACAGAACTGAGGCTGAGTGTGATGGTATCAGCCATTACCCTGCTTAAAACTAATTTATCGGATTCTTTCTTTTTGCATGCTGGGATACAAACAAGGTTACTGACTGCCAGTATTATTACAAGCATGAAGTAAGGAAGCGTAAAGGGTTTAGTGTTTTTCATTCTTGAACGTATCGCAGGAAGTTAATTCAAAATACATCGCCGGGAATTGGAAAGGCGGCTCCCAAAGACAGGGAGCCGCCTTCAAGCCAAGTTAAACCAAACAAGAATACACTTAGTATTTCATAATTTTAAGTGTAGAAGGACTACCCGTTTGCGGGTAAATTGTCATGATATACATACCTGCACGAAGTGCAGAAGTATTGGTAGTTGTAACTCCTGCTGCAAGGTCGTTAAATGTAAGTACTTGCTGACCAAGAGCGGAAGTTATAATGATCTGTTTGATGCTCTCTTTGGAGTCGATGACCAGCTTGTCATTGAATGGTACAGGGTAAACGCTGACGTTATTTACTGATTTCGGTGCCTCAATGCCAACAAGGGGATTTGGATCATTGTTAAGAATGATGTCATCATAAAACATGACCATATCTTCGGTAAGTGTAAGAGGATCTTCAAAATCAGGCATAAAAGCAATAACCGGGTACGGCCCTGTTTTTGAAGTGTAATCAAAAACTATATCTTCCCAGTCTCCAATTTTGGTTTGGGGGTTCATTGAAAAGGTTTCCAATGTGCCGGCAGCGCCACCTTCAATTTTAAATTTAAGCGGACTGATGCGTGGCTTCCATACTTTCACATGCATATATTTATTGGTAGTAACATCTACCGGAGTTGGTGACCAGAATCCGCCCCAGGGTACACCGTCTTTATCACGGTTAAAGAGGCAAACCCAGTTACTTTGATTGATCCCTGTGGGATAAGGATTAGGGACCACGATCATGAAGCTCGAATCGGTCGCTCCGCCCAGCATAAGATTTAACTGGATGATCTCAAAATCTTCAATCATGGAAGCAGCAGCTGAATTGGGAGTTGGGTCATTGTTAACCATAATGTCATCGAAAAAGATCACGATGTCATTGGTCAGTGTAAGAGGATCCTCAAAGTCGGGCATAAAGGCGATGGTTGGGTAAGTGCCGGTTTTGGAAGTAAAATCAAAAACCATGTCTTCCCATGAACCAACTGCAGTTTGCGGAGTCATTGAAAATGTTTCAAGGGTACCTGCCGCACCTCCTTCAAGCTTAAATTTAATAGGGCTGATACGCGGTTTCCATACTTTAACATGTACATATTTGTTAACAGTGACATCAACCGCATTGGCCAGAGCTGACCAGAATCCCCCCCAGGGTACTCCATCTTTATCGCGGGTAAACTGAGCCACCCATTTACTTGTATTAATTCCTGTAGGATCGGGATTGGGGACGACAATGATTGAACTTGAGTCGGTTGCGCCGCCCAACATCACATTCATTTTGATTACTTCAAAGTTCTCAATGACCTGTGCATTCATAATGCCGGCAAAAGACAGCATCATGGCTAAGATTAGTAGATTTCTTTTCATGATTTGGTTTTTTTAATAATTGAATTAATTGTTTTGAATAATGATTTTGAATGTTTAATCCGTCATCGCGGGAGGATGAATGTACTTACACCCTCCCGCTGAGACGGCAAGAAATAAATTAAGGCTTGTACATTGCTGCAATTTCAGTTTCGGTAAGTGTTCTGTGATAGATCCTGACTTCATCAAGGCTTCCGCCGAAATGGTTGGCAGTCGGGAATTGATAACCACCCCAGGTTTCATTGGCCCACATAGTACCCCCTCTTGACTGAACAAAACCAAAAGCGAGTTCGGGCAATACATCAGGAGCTTTACCGGCCCAGATAAGACCGCTGGCACCAGTTTTCGGGTCACCAACCGGCCAGAAGTTGAAATCATACACTTTCATCTTTTCACCATTGAGATATATGGTAGCACATTTGGTTGTATGATCAAAGTTATATACTACAAAAGCCCATTTATCTTTCAGCAGAGATTCAACACCGCCCGAACCTGAGAGGTCCTTGCAGAATGTGCATCCCTGCCAGCCTCCATTGTCCTTGGTTTTGCCATCGCCGTTGAACGGGAGGTCATCACTGAAAGAACCACCAGTTCCATTGTTATACTGAGCTGCCAGCTTACATTCAGCATAGCTTCCGTTGATTTCAAACTGGAATCCATAGTAAGCACCCAAACCGATTACAAAATGTCCTTTTGGATTACCACTTGCGTCAACATGGCCAACTGAATTGGTCTTAACCCAGAAACACAGGGAGAAATCTGCTGTATTTGACAACTGATCGCCATTGGGTATTTCGATAATGCTTGTAGTACCATTAAACACAGCACATTTTCCTGCAAGCGCGTTAAAAGAGCCGGCATAAGTTATGGCCACAATACCATCCGCTTTCGGATTAAAAGTCCCGATCTGGTCGTTTGCATTATCCTCAAAACTCCAGTATGCAATAGCTCCGCTTGGTGCATAAGGACCAATGGTTGAGAAGTTTCTGGTCATGCCTGAAATAGTTTGGCCGTCAGTGGATTGAACACCGTTTAACTTCAAAGTGAATGGTGTCCCTGTACCGAGGGCTGAAACAGGTACAATAGTGATCGTATTGCCGCTGGGAGTAAGAGTCAGTGGAATAGTTGAATTGTCAAGGGTATTGACAAGAATTACAGTATTTGAGTTAACACTGGATGCATTAACCGCAACCGTGAAGGTAGCCACAATCGTTGGATTTGTGGGGATATTGGTTGGAGCCGCAGCGCCGTTCATGTCGATTGTACCACCTGCAAGCAAAGTAACAAGGCCAGACAGGTTAAATGTGACAGAACTGCTGTCGGAACTTTTTTTGCAGCTCACACTGCCAATCATCAATCCGGTGACAACCAGAAAGACGTTAAAAATTAACCACGTTTTTTTCATAAGCATAGGGATTTAAATAATACAACAATTAAATTATCAGATTTACTTTTACCAATTTGGATTTTGTTTCAAAGTCCCTTGTGAAATATCAATCTCACTCTGAGGAATCGGAAGCAATTCATTTTTACCAGCTTTAAAACCGAGAGGACCTAAAACCTGGGCGGCTCTTCCTGTCCTGACAAGATCCCAGAACCTCCAACCTTCCATACCGAGTTCATGCCGTCTTTCGTTAATTATGATATCCCTTAACTCCGTCTGGTTCGTTGTCGTTATATCAGGCAAAATGCCAGGATTCCCCTGCCTTGCTCTCTGACGAACCTGGTTGAGATAAATCAAAGCATCGCCTGGTTTACCGTTTTCATTAAGCGATTCCGCGGCCATAAGCAGGACATCTGCATAACGGATTAACCTGCGATGATGACCATATTGTGTAATGGTATTATCACCAGGAACCCAAACTTTCCTTGTATAGCACTCAATCTCGATAATGTTTCCAAGGGAGTCATAAGTTATGTCGGGGGTGCTCCCATCTCCGATAATTACGATACCGTCTATAGTGTCTTTCAGATTAATTACAGTCCCTTTGTACCTGGGATCGCCAGTTTCGAAAGAGTTCCTGAGATCGATGGTCGGCCTGCTGAATCCCCAGCCTCGATTAGGCGTTCCCCTTACACCCTGAGTATTGGCATATTGATTACCGCCTCCCTCTGTGCTTTCAGTCATAATAGCTCCCACTTCAAAAACAGATTCGATGCCATTGTTTCCCAGTACACCATTGGCGTCAATGAAATTTACCTCGAGCCCATACTGATTTGAATTAATTACTTCCATTGCATACTTCTCAGCATTTACAAAGTCCTTTCTGAAGAGGTATACTCTTGCCATTAAAGCTTTTGCAGCGCCCTGTGATGCCCTGCCGAGTTCAGATCCAAGATATAATGATTTCACTGGTAAATGATCAATCGCAAACCCAAGATCTTGAATAATCAACGTATAGACTTCTTCAGAAGAAGCACGGGTCAACTGTAAAGGCGGTTCTGTTGTTGTGACTAAAGGAACACCTCCCCAGGCGCGTACAAAATCAAAATAGCAGAGCGCTCTTAGAAAGCGGGCTTCGGCAATATACCTGGATTTCAGTGTCTCATCCATGGTGATCGAAGGAATTTTTTCTATAACCACATTAGCTCTCTTTACTCCAACATAAAGTGCATTCCAGTACCTGTCAAGTCCGTCTCCTGTTGTTGTAAATGTGAAGTTATCATAGGGGCCGATTGTAGAAACCTGATCATTAGGATTGCTGCCTTTTCTGGCATCATCTGACATGATATCAAAAATCGGATAACCTCCTGCATTATAGTACCATTCCCTGATCGCTTCATATGTAGCGTTTGTTGCCAGTAAGGCATCAGAAGGAGAAACCGGGAAGTCCTGCTGTGTTAAGGTACCCTGCAGATCTTTTTGAAGGAATTTTTTACATCCGGAGAATGTTCCACCAAAGAAAATCAACAAGATTATAAAATATATTCTGGTTTGAGTTTTCATGTCTTAGAAATTTAAATTGATGCCAAATGAGTAAACAGCGGTTATAGGATAAATCCCATAATCTATGCCAGACGATAAAACATCTCCGCTCCCGATTTCAGGTGTATAACCGGTAAATTTAGTAAACGTGTAGAGGTTGTCGGCTTTAACATATAACCTTAGCTTTTGCATATAGATTTTTCGGCTCCAGGAAGAAGGTAAGGTATATCCGAGTGTTACGTTTCTGATACGTACGAATGACCCATCCTGGATAAAATAGTCGGAAGGAGTGTAATTGTAGCCACCGAAGGAAGCACGCGGAATAGTGTAGCTTGTACCCGGACCTGTCCAACTACCAAGAACCCTGCTTTCAAAATTATAAGGGTCCGGCCTGACGACCTCTTTTGCGTTAAAAATCTTATTCCCGGTCTGACCCTGTATATTCATTGAAAAATCTATATTCACAATTTCAAACCCGAAGTTGAAACCGAAAATGAACTTCGGGATTGGAGAGCCGATGTAAGTTCTGTCCCGGCCATCAATCTTCCCGTCTCCGTTCACATCAACAAATCTGAGATCTCCAACACCTGCCTGTCCGTCATGAGGATATGCATTTAATTCCTGCTGGGTCTGAAAAACTCCGTCGGTTTTGTAACCATAAAATGCTCCGATTGGCAAACCGACCTTACTAAGAGTGACCGGTATACCGTTTCCGAGATACCCACCAATAAGAACGGAATCAACACCTGATGACCCTCCGACGCTAAGCACTTCATTATGAATGGTAGTACCCAGAAAACCAACATTATATTTAAACTTTCCCACCTGGTCCCGCCAGCCGACATTGAATTCAAAACCTCTGTTGACAACTGAAGCAGCATTAAACCTGATTTTTGCCCCGGCGCCATTACCCAGGTAACCCGGGACCGAAAGAAGTACAAGAATGTCGTCAGTTTGTTTGTTATAAAAGTCAAATTCAGCCGTTAAGCGGCTGTCTAAAACTCCTACCTCGAGACCCACGTCGATTTGTGTTGTAACTTCCCATTTAAGATTTGGATTCCCGGTCAGGCCATATGTGGCACCTGTGTTTGGATCATTGTTAGTACCGAAGATTGTGACAATGTTTGATTCTACCCTCGCATAACGATCCCAATAAGGGATTTTATCATTTCCCAGTTTTCCCCAGCTTGCCCTTATTTTAAGTTTATTCAGCCATTTCGCTTTCTCCATAAATTTTTCCTGGTTAATATTCCAACCAAGCGCAAATGAGGGGAAACTTGCGTACTGGTTACTGGGTGCAAACTTGGAAGAGCCGTCACTTCTGAATGTTCCCGTGAAGATGTATTTTTTGTTAAACACATAATTAACACGCACTAGGAATGAAATCATTGAATAATACTGGTTAAGGTCAACACTTTCATATATGCTGCTAATCGTATTGACATTATTTGTCGGATCATAAATGTATGAGGGCTGAATGTACCAGAAATTCCGTCCATCCCTTATGAGATTGGCTCCCGAGAGGCTGAATCCGTCAGAAGTTGTATTCTGCATTGTATAACCAGCAACTGCGTCAATGGAATGTTTACCAAATTCCCTTTTAAAATTCAGGGTGTTCTCCCACAACCATGTGTAATTATAGTTGCTGTTTTTCACTAGACGGCTGAGAAGGTTTTGCTGCTGGGAAATTGTTCCGTCGGGATTATATACAGTGAAGGCCGGAGTGAAACTTTCTGCTGCATTATATCCCGCATCAACGCCAAAACTTGTCTTAAAGTTGAAAGATTTAAGGAAATTCACTTCAGCAAAAATATTACCAACGCCTCTTACACCTTTGATGTAATTATTAGAATACGCGAGCTCGGCAAGCGGGTTGCCGACATTATAGACCACTGCAAAACTTCCGTCAGGATAATAAGGAACGAGCGTTGGTTTTGCACGATATGCAGCATATGTTACATCGGGTGCGACCTGCTGGCTGTAAGGAGCAATGGTAATGTTATTCCCGAATTTGACATACTCCGAAAGATTAAAAACATTATTTAATTTAAATGTGATACGCTCGTAACTGGATTTGTCGACAATACCTCCCTGCTTAAAATAACTGCCGCTAATATAATATTGTACTTTTTTAGAGGAACCCGATGCCGAAACCTGAACATCATACACAGGAGCGATATGAAAAACCAGGTCCTGCCAGTCAGTGTTCGGCACGGCATCAATATTATTAAATGTTCCCGGTTTAATCTGGTTTGATATGAGAGCGAAATCATGTCCGTTAAGCAGGTTAATTTTTTTTGCCAGTCTCTGAATACCGAATTCCGCGGAAACATTAAAAACGGTTTTATCATCCGTTGCATTACCCATCTTCGTAGTAACCATGATAACACCATTTGCTCCTCTTGATCCATAAATAGCAGAGGCTGATGCATCTTTGAGAACCTCCATCGATGTGATATCATTACTGTTCAGAAAAGAGATATCATCAACAATAACACCATCTACGACATATATTGGATTTGAATTTCCAAACGTTCCAACACCCCTGATCCTGACAGCAGGATTTTCCCCCGGGGTTCCTGAAGTACTAGTTACCTGAACTCCGGTAACATTACCCTGCAGACTCTGAACAGGATTAATAGCAGTAATCTTGGTAATTTCGTCAGATTTGATGCTTCCAACAGAACCAGACAGATCACTCTTTTTCACTGTTCCATAGCCAATTACAACCACTTCGTTCAAGGATGTGCTTTTGGGCTCAAGAATGACATCAATGATATTGGTCTTCCCCACTGTAACTTCTTGGGATTCATAGCCGATATACGAGTAAACAATAACAGCTTTCTCACTTTTAACCTGAATGATATATTTCCCATCAAGGTCGGTGACAGTACCCGAAGGACTTTCCTTGAGCTTTACCGTTGCTCCTGGCAATGTTTCCCTGGTATCAGCAGCCCTGACTATTCCGGTAATAGTCCTTCCCTGGGCAAAAACACCTTGTGGCATCGACAGAAAAACAAATACAAAGAGAACAATCGGTTTTGCAACCCAGGAACAAAAACGTGTAACTAATTGAATCATAGTCTTTTTATTTATTATCTACAAATTATATAAAACCCGTAAATGCGTAACTGTATGAAATACTGTGAGTTATAAAAACAACTGGAACCTTGCACTAAAATACAACAATCGTTTGCAGATTGATTCATATAGGCTTAAGCACAATTACACCACAAGGCTGAAGGATCAAAAAAGGATTACGTCAATAGTACTTCAACACCATAATTCATGATATATATATATGTATATCAAATCGTTGTAATAATAGAAAATAATTTCAGGATGAGAGATGAAGTAGAGAAGAAAATACTAGAAACTAAGTATAAAATCAACCAGGTTGCTATCGGAACTCAATCCTAATCTTCTACGAAGCCTGTACCGGCGGGTTTCAACTCCCCTGAAACTAATGTTAAGCAAGGGTGCGATCTCTTTTGAAGAAAGATTTAATTTAAGATAAGCGCATAATTTAAGATCGCTCTGGGTCAGATCAGGGAAAGTTGATTTTAATCGTTTGAAAAAATCCTGATGAGCCTGGTCAAACAGCACCTCAAACATTTCCCAGTCCTTGTCGGTCGACATGTTTTTATTTATGAGCGAATGAATTCGTTCAGAAAAATAAGCCGGATACTGACTGCCAAGAACCTTCTTTTGCTGGTCCAGTTCCCGGCGGATCTCAATCAGGAGTTCATTCTTCTTTATAAGAGACATCGTTGAGTCGGCAAGCTGAATTGTTTTATACCTGACTTCCGACTGAAGCTTTTCATTCTGCAAATTGATGATTGCTTTTTCTGACCGCTGCTTTTGCTGTACAACCAGCAACTCTGCCCTCTCTCTCAGCCTTGCCTGCTTACGAAGGAATCTTTTGCGGTAGAAGGAGAGGCTCATAATGACAATGACGAAAATAACAAATGTGTAAAGGAGATACCCCACAATACTTTCGTACCAGGCGGGAAGAACCCTGAAACGAAGAATTATTGGATTCGTAAACATTCCACTTTCATTCAGCGTTCTGACCATGAGTTTATATTCCCCTTTTGGCAGCCGAGTGTATGAAACTGATGAATTTTCGCTGACCGGGCTCCATTCGGTCTCAATATTTGCAAGCTTATATTGAAACAAATTTCTGACATTGTTACTGTTGATATAGGAAAAACTGACGGATAGAGAATTCATGGAATGTGGAATTAGAAGAACAGAATTCCCGGGATTCATTCTTTTCGCCTGGCCCTTTGAATCGAGGCAAAACATATTCCTGAAAAACAACTTTGAGTTATCATTCCTCTCTGAAAGCAAACGTTTCATATTCAGGATCGCAAACCCGTTATCAAGGCATAACAGGCTTCGGTTTTCATCAATCCCTATAACGTTCTCATATTTATCCATCATCCTGATACCATAACTGGGGAGATAAATCTTAGCGAGCATTTTTGCCTTCCCGTTTTTTATCTGGAACAATGCAATATCATCCTTCTTGAGAAACCAGTATGTATTATCCAGTACCTTGACTATCCGTGTTGAGGATTCAAATCCGGCAAGCTGGTAATTTAATTCATTATATGGAATAATTTTATCGGTTAAATCATTCCAGGTGTACAACAGCTTGCCACTTGTAAAAACCACCCTGTTCTCGACATTAAACACATGAATATCGAAGTCGGACGGAAGTCCGTCGGATTTCCCGAACATTTTCAAATCTGTCACACTATCCAGTTCTTCAGAGAGCCTTATTTTATAAAGGCCTTTGATTGACTGCCCTATCCAGAGATTTCCAAGATGGTCGGTTTCGAGGAACCTCGAAGGTTCCTGATATCCTTTAACAGCATGCTGATATGCCCAATCACCATTCCTTCTGTCGTAAATTACCAATGGAGAATAGGTGCTCTGTATCAAATGTTCGCCATTCCTGGTAATAATCTTACGGAAAGCATACCCCCCGCTAACAAATGAAATTCTTTTCAGCGTATTTCCTTTTATCTGGTAGGTACCGTTTGTATGTCCACAAATAAGGGTACCATCAATATTTTCGAGATCCCACACCTGTCCCTGGGAGTTACTTATAAATCCTGAAAAGCGAAAATCAGTTGTGACAGGGTCCGGACTATAATAAAAAACACCGCGGTTTGTACCAATGTACAAGGTGTTATCAAAAAGCGCTGCAGTATAAACTGCCCCAAGTTGTTCAAGTTTTTCCTGGTAGATCGACACACATGGATCAACCGAAATCCTGTCAATTCCCTTGTCAAGTCCTGCCCATATATTTCCATTTATGTCAGAACACAGCGACAGTACAGTATTGTTTTGAAGATAATTCTCAGTATTCAAATGAGCGACAATCCTTCCCTGTAAATCAAGAATGTAAATCCCATTGACGATAGTTCCAACAACAATATGATTACCGCTGATCAACGCATTATTGATCTGGGCTTCTTTTAACGGGGTATTTACTTCAACATTCCAGGGGACGATCGATTTCCCATCAAAACTGAACAGTCCATGAGAAGTGGTGCCGATGAGATAAGTTTCATCTGGCATAGGCAGAATGGTTTTAACTTCGCTCCTCCCGAGAGTTTTTGAGGGATCAACAGAAGTAAGTATTTCTCCTTGAAGTTCATAAAGCATTCCAGTTACAGACTGAACAAAAAGGTGTTCACGGGCTTTCAGCAGAAATATGATCGTTCCGGGAACAGGAATTGAACGAATACTTTTCTGATCGTAAACAAGTAAAGAGGTAAAACTCTGGAAGTAAATTTTCCCCTTGAATGGAATGATCTTCCAAATTTCATCATTATGAAGGTTTATATGTTTCATCCATGGTTTAAGTGAAACATACTTCCATTCATGATTCATATCCTTCTCCCAATATCCGCATTCCTCAAACGAACCAGAATAAATTCGGCCATCAGGAGAAGCATACACCGAACGGACGATCGTTTGGTCAGGGTTACTGTATAGTTCCCATTTCGCACCATCAAACATGAGCAAGCCGTCATTGTTGGCAGCATATATAAAACCTGCCTTATCAGCATCCAATGACCAGTTTTGATTGCCTGCTTTGTAATCCTGCTTGCTGTAATGAGTGACCAGGAAAGAGTTTTGTGTGATACCCTGGTTAGATGCCAGGATAAGTAAAACAACAGTAAAACAAACTCTCAGATATGGCTTAAACATAGGGGGATAATCCAATAAAGAACACTAAAATACTAAAAAAAAGCAACATGATTGTTCAGCATAGAACGGGTGTATCTATTAATTGAAAAGTTTACCACCTTCTCGTTGAAAAGTTTACCACTTA
>JBAXLI010000045.1:0-35254 GCA_037134895.1 Bacteroidota bacterium | reverse complement strand
TTACCTTCCCTGGAATATTATTTTATATGCTCTTTCACTGTCAATTACCCTTCTTCTCTCAGCTGTTTCCTACCACACCCTCGAATCGTATTTCCTGAATCTGAAGAAGAAATTTGAACCTGCCGGCTGATCCCTATACCAAAATTTGACGAAGTGCACCGGAAATGATTAATTTTGGTGACTGATGGATCATGGATCATGGATCATGGATCATGGATCATGGATCACGGATCACGGATGATGACTGATGATTGAGAATTTAAACCTGAATCAATGAACAGAAAACAATTTCTGAAAACCACGGCTCTTGCAGTTGCCGGTATTGCAGCGGGCGGAAGTGTCCTCGAAAGCTGCAAAAAAAGCACGAAAGGCCCACAGGGTCCGGATGTCAATTTTACCATCGATCTGAATGATTCCAAATATGCCAACCTGGCTTCCCAGGGCGGTTTTGCTTACAACCAGGGGGTTATAATTGCCCGTATTAATGATTTCAATGATGGCTTTATTGCCGTTGCACAAACCTGCACCCACGAGGGATGCACTCTCACATACAGCCGGGGCGCACAGGCTTTCCCCTGTCCGTGCCATGGCGGCATTTACGACCTCAACGGGAATGTAACGGCCGGTCCGCCACCCTATGCGATCAAGCGTTACAGTGTGTCGAGAAGCGGAAATAACCTGAATGTCTGGGGATAATCCTTAGTTTGTTCTTCTATGTATCAGAAAAAATCATACGGTATTCAGAAGGAAGGAAACAGGCCCAGGATAAGGCCTGAGAAAGAGCCCCTTGATATGATCCTCGAAGTCGCTTCCCTGCTCGGGGTTGTAGCTATGGTGGTTATCACAGCTGTCAATTTTCATGGACTTCCCGACCAGGTACCAACGCATTTTAATGCCTCCGGACTGCCGAATGATTACAGCAGTAAAGGAATGATCTGGATTCTGCCGGGGATTGCGGTGATCATGTTTGCCGGACTGGTTCAGCTGAACCGCTTTCCCTATATTTTCAACTTCCCTGTCAACATTACAGAAGAGAATGCCGAAAGGCTTTATCGCCACGCCTGCAGGAGCATGAGGATTCTGAACCTCTTGCTTGTTATCATGTTCCTTTACCTGACCTGGCAATCCATTGCAGTAGCAAAAGGACAGTCGCCAGGCATCGGCATCTGGTTCGTCCCGGTAAATGCCATAGTTATTCTGATCTTTACGATTTACATGATAGTACGAATGTACCGTCTGAAATAAAGTGAGCGCACTGAACAAATACTTTTCCCACCTTGAGCCAATCATCAGGTCCCTGCCCGACAAACCCGGGGTTTACCAGTATTTCGACGACAAAAACCGTATCATCTATGTCGGCAAGGCGAAGAATCTGAAGAAACGGGTCAGTTCTTACTTTGTAAAGATTACCTCGATAAGCGGAAAAGTGCAGATGCTGGTGAGAAAAATCGCCGACATCAGGTATATCGTTGTCGCTACGGAGCAGGATGCCCTGCTGCTTGAGAACAATCTTATCAAGAAATATCGTCCGCATTATAATGTCAGCCTCAAAGACGATAAAACCTTCCCCTGGATCTGTATTAAAGAGGAACCTTTTCCAAGGATTTTCCATACCCGCCACGTGATCCGCGATGGCTCACAATATTTCGGTCCGTATGCCAATGTGAGGCTGATGCACACCCTTCTCGACCTGGCCCGACAGCTTTACCCGATCAGGAATTGCAACCTTAAACTCACCGAAAAGAACATTACGGCAGGGAAATTCAGGGTATGCCTCGAATACCATATTGGGAATTGCAAAGGCCCTTGTGAGGGCATGCAGTCAGCCGATGATTATAACCAGAGCATTGCAGCCATCAAGGATATCATCAAGGGCAATATTTCGTCTGTCGCAAAACAACTTCGGGAACTGATGATGAAGTATGCCGATGTGCTGGAATTCGAGAAGGCCCATATTGTCAAGGAAAAACTTGATCTCCTCGACAAATACCAGAGCAAGTCGACGGTGGTGAATCCTTCCATCAATGATGTGGATGTTTTTTCGATTATTGCGGATGGCATTACCGCCTATGTAAATTACCTGAAAGTGATGAACGGCGCGATTATCCAGGTTCACACTATTGAACTGCAGAAAAAGCTTGATGAATCACCCGAAGAACTGCTTTCGATCGCAATAACCGATATCAGGCAAAGGTTTGAAAGCAATTCGCCCGAGATCATCCTCCCCTTCATGCCCGATTTTGAAATGCCGGGGGTTAGTTATGTGATCCCGAAGATCGGCGACAAGCGCAAACTTCTTGACCTTTCCGAACGAAATGTCAGGTATTACCAGCTCGAAAAAGAGAAACAGAAAGACCTTGTAGATCCGGAACATAAGATTACCAGGATTCTCGATACCATGATGAAGGACCTGCGGATGAAGGAGCTGCCATCGCATATAGAGTGTTTCGATAATTCCAATACAGGCGGAAGTCAGCCTGTTGCTGCCATGGTTTGTTTTATCAATGCGAAACCTGATAAAAGTGAGTACCGTCATTTTAACATAAGAACTGTTGAAGGGCCCGACGATTTTGCTTCCATGGAAGAGATCATCTACCGCAGGTACAAGCGGCTTCTGGAAGAAGAGAAACCCCTTCCGCAGCTGATCGTGGTCGACGGGGGGAAAGGGCAGTTGAGTTCGGCCCTGGGCAGCCTCGAAAAACTTAATCTGAAAGGAAAGATCACGATTATCGGCATTGCGAAGAAACTGGAAGAGATCTATTATCCCAATGATCCCCTTCCTATGTATCTTGACAAAAAATCTGAGACCCTGAGGATCATACAGCAGATGCGGGATGAAGCCCACCGTTTCGGCATCACCCACCACCGCCGCCTCAGGGAAAAAGCCTCTCTCTCACCCCAGCTGATAGGTATTGACGGCATCGGCTACAGCCTGAATCAGAAACTGCTGTGGAAATTCAAATCGGTTAAAAACATACGGGCAGCATCCCTTGCAGAGTTGCAGGAGACGATCGGTAATGCGAAAGGGAAGATTGTGTGGGAGCATTTTCAGGGAAGTAAGCCGTGATTGCTTCGCTGCACCCTTACCGGTGCTGCTACGGTCTAAATGAGCTCACCATTTTTCTACCTTTAATTGTGACCCAAATCTATGTTCGCTCACTTAGCCCTGAGGCAGCCCCGGCAAGGTGCATCGAAGCACCCCAGCAGCCCAGTCATCCTGCATCCTGCATCTTGCATCTTGCATCCCGCATCTCGCATCCTGCATCTTTATGAACTCACTTCCCCGCTGCTCAGAAACCGGTGTGACAGCAGTGCGATAATTACTGCTGTAGTTCCCACGGTATCAGCAAGAAAATCTTTCCAGTCGGCGGTGCGGCCGGGTATCAGCCATCCCTGGAGTAGTTCTGTGGCCCCGCCGATACTGAGGCTAATGACAAGGGTGATCAGGATGGCATATGACCTCACAAAGCCGGGATTCCCTTCCTTAGAGAACCCTGATGTGAGCAGGAAGGTAAAAACAGCAAAAATAAACAGGTGTACAATTTTATCGGGGTGAAACTGATCGATCCACGTTGGGATGCGTGGAAAGGCCTGGCCTGGCATCATTGTCAGAAGAAAAATGAATAAACCCCAGAGAATGCTCCAGCGGTTATTTTTAAGGAAGGTCCCCACAAAAAACGGGTATGTATTATCCCTGGATCTGAGCAGTGTATTGTTCGGGGCTCAGGAGCTCAGCTACTTCTGAATTATTGGTGATCTTGATCTTCACTACCCAGCCCTGCTCATAAGGATCCTTGTTGATAGTTTCGGGAGTTGTTGTAAGAACTTCATTGAACTCAAGAATTTCACCTCCAACAGGCATGTACATATCCGATACGGTTTTCACAGCCTCAATGGTACCGAAAGCCTCATGCTTTTCAAGAATTTCGCCAACGGTTTCAACTTCGATAAAAACAATGTCCCCAAGTTCATGCTGTGCAAAATCGGTAATCCCGACATATGCATGTTCTCCATCAATTTTCAGCCATTCATGGTCCTTAGTGTACTTCAAATTAGCAGGAACGTTCATAGTAATCAGATTTTAAGTTTTTTCAAAGTTACAATTTTTCTTGCATCTGTTATCAGCCCGGAGAGAAATTATTGTTAATTGTTTAACCAGGATGCGGGATCAGGGATCAGGGATTAGGGATTAGGGATAAATGATATATGACATCTTGCATCTTGCATCTTGCATCTTGCATCCTGCATCCCGCATCTCTTATTGCGAAAGCGTAAACCTCAGCGCCAGTCCGCCCTGGGTGTTCGAAGTCCGGTATTGATTTGAGACATAGGGTGTGTTGATGTCTTTCTTGAAATAGAACTGGATGTTGAACTTCTGGCTGAGGTTGTAATCTGCAGTGAAATTAATATTTAACACCTGCTGGCCGATGCTGATCTGGTTGATATCCTGATCCACTCTTCTCAGTGTAGTCCGGTTCTTGCGGATGCTGAAATCGAGCTTCAGGTTCAGGTCGCTCTTCGTCTTTGCCTTCTTTCCTCCCCCGAGAACACCTGAGAAGTTTAGCTTGATCCCTTTGACCCGGTAGCCCACCCCGATGATAAACTCACTGGTGGCAACTTCGGTAAGCTGGTTGTTGACAAAACTGAAGCTTAGTGCCCGTGATCTTCTCATCTCGAAGTTCGCCAGGAGGCTGTTGATGAACCCCAGGTCTATCCTGATAAGAGGACTGAACTGCTCATTGATGGTCATGACTCCGATCTGTCTCCCCGGGATGAAATTACCGGCATCGTCAAGGACATTCGGATAGCCATTGGCTTCCCCGTATTTTATGTTGGTAACAAAATTGCTTACGGTATAAGTGCAAATGTACGCATGTGTAATAGTGAGGGTTCTGAGGAAGGTCTTTATCCAGGGTAATTTGGCGAAGCCGTCATAAGTAAGCCTCCAGTTTGGAAGAGGTATTGAGGGAAAAGCAGTCAGCCTGATCTTCTCCGGATTCTGTCCTTTATATGCAGCAAGGAAGGCAGTGGTTAGCACATCCTGGTCAACGGGGCCATATCCTACAGGGAAACCCGTCGAATCGACGATACCCTTGGAGTTGGGATTCTGGGCCGCGTAACGTTGAGCGATCTCAAGGCGCATCTCCTTGAGTTTCTGGAAAGCTGCTGAAACACCGAATTTATCCTGTTTGTCGAATGCAGTGGCAATAGTTATGGTCGACATGGTGAAAGTTCCATATTCCATAGGAGAGAATGCAGCGAATGCATCCTGGCCGGGAGACCATTTATAATATTCCTGTTTAGTGGTTGAAAAGTTTCTGACTGCGTTGATTTCAATCCTGAAATCCTTGAATGGTTCCACCGACACACTCGCGGTGAAGTTCTCAGTAAATTTATTGATGTATGCCGTGTTCAGCATTGTATCCTTCGTGATCCATCCCCGGTCGCCGGCTTTTTGCCTGATATCTTTCTGATCACCGAAAACAAAGCCGAGTCCGGGAGCATTCTGGGACCAGTTATTCCCCAGCGCCTCCGGGCGGGGATAAAACCCTGGAAGCTGGATGCCGCTGGCCTGGTTGTACATGAATTTGGCAGTCCTTACTGACATCAGAACCCGTAATGCACCATCAAGGATCATTTTCCCGACATTGTTCTGGGGCTTTTGCTTTTTAAGTGAATCGGCGCTGGCAATTTTTGCATTCTTGTCGGGGGGCTTAGGAAGTCCCCGGTCGTTTTTCTGGTTTTTATTCGCTCCGGTATTGATCTTCTTAAGGTAAGCTATTTTATTATAGAGATTTACAAAGTTGAACGAGCCATTGATGGCTTTGGCGCTGTTGTTTTCAGCCACGTTCCCGTAAGTTGCCTGAACCGAAAGGGCGCTGGCGGTCCAGCGATAAGAGCCCTGGTATCCCATGGTAACGGCAATCCAATCAAGTACAGGGATCTTCGAAAATGGAACATCCCAAGTAATACTGAAAGCCTGGTTGTAATTATTCATGGTCCCGAACGAGAAGATCTGGTCCCATACCTGTGACCTGTTCGACTTGTCAATGACCCCGGGAGGCTCATTGATGAAGGCCTGGGCATTGGCAACCAGGCTCACTTTCAATGATTTTGCAAGATCCCATTTAAGATCGTATATCCTGCTCCAGTCCCAGCGCTTGATATAGAAAGTTTCCATAGGTACGATAGCCTGGGTCTTGTTCCTGAATTTCCTGGTATCGAACTCACGGTTCATATCGGTCCTGAACGAGAATGATTTGGGAAGGTAATAGAAGTTAAAGTCCCTGATCAGTGCCAGGTATTTCGAGCTCAGGAACTTTACACTGCTCAGTGGGGTGACAAGCTTAGGCATTGCACTGTAGTTGTAGCCGAGTGCCCCTGTATACCTCTTTTTCAGATCATATTCGATATCGACATCTCTGTGGAACATTTCTGAATAGGCATAACTCACATTGAAATTTTCGATATCGAGAACCCTGGGTTTGCGTTCGATATTGACTCTTTCCTTCCTCACGTTCATGAGGTTGAAATTTTTACGGTATGTATATCCTTCGGTGAGCTGCCTGATGGAATCTTTTTGCGACTTGGTATCGTATATATTCAATACATCTTTCAGGTAGAGGTCAGGATTAAGGGGATCGTACTTGGGAGTGTTTTTCTGCATTGAATAATCGAAATGCATGGGTATCCTGATACCTGTTTTTGCCGGGAAGAATTTGCCCAGTTCCAGGTCAGTATCAAAACCGAACGTGGTGACCGCCTCCATTGGTCTCTGGGTCTGTTTCTGCTCAAGAGTACCGAAGCCTGCGCTGGCATAACTACCAGTCAGCTGAATCCGGCCGAGGTCGGCAAGGTCCATCGAAAGTCTCGCAGTGGCAGCCCATCCGCCTTGTTTATTGAAACCGGTAAGCCTGAGTTCGTCCACCCAGACCTCAGCACATTTTGCCTGCCCGTCGTCATCCTTGTTCTGCCCTCCTTTCTTCGGGTTCCTGACCCCGATCATAATTGCTTTAACATCGCTGATGGTGGGAGAACCGACTACTGTTATCCTGTTTGCCCCGTCCATCTCGGAATAAGGATATGAAAGGCTAACATTGGCTCCGTGTGCAGCCATCACCACATAACGGTCATATTTCACCTGGACCAGTCTTTCAAGGTCGATATTAAAAGCATTGGCATCGGGCCATATTGCATCGGGATTATTGATCCCTGTTCCCCAGGGCGTGAATTGTAGCGGGATCTCGTATTCGTAATAGTTTTCAGTAAAGTCGGAGCCTATGCGGATGAATACAGTAAGGTCGCCTGTTTTCATATCCTGGCTTTCGATCGATTTCTCAGCATGAACGAACATATTCAGGTTTTTAAACTGCCTGAAGTCGAATTCACAGGTTTTATAAGCACCCCGAGCATCTCCGTCGACCAGGTTGCAGACTTTGAACGACATCGACTGCTCATTCAGTTTCTGCTGGTTGGTCGATCCCCAGTTGGTTTCCCTCTGGATTCCCGGAGGCATTACATAAGGAATTGGTTGTTTGCTGCCATTCTGTTCAATGCTTACAGTGGCAATATCAAATGTAGTCTGGCTTTGCTGGTTATCGGGGATGTATTCACCCGGGCCAAGCAATGAGTTTGTATATCTTCTCCATTCCCCGCGGGTGAGTTCGAGAGTGGCAAAGCGGCAAACAATGGGTCTTTGAAAATTCTTGAAAAACAGTCGCATGAACCTGATGGATGTAAAATCAGAAATACTGCCGATTGTTTTATCAGGGGTCCTGATGGGAATTTTGAACTGGTACCATTTTACCGACCCTCTCTGCCCGTCGGCCAGGGGAATGCCGGTCGCAAGATATACGTTATTAATGTAATTTATCCCGGCCCTCATCTGATCGCGGCGAAGGTGGACCACGTACTGGTAGTAACGTTCAGATTCACTGAGAGTGTTGTCCTTATTGATATCCTCGATATTGGGAATGGTAGTAGCCATTGTTGGATAGCTTTCGGGCGATTGGGATTGTGTTGGTGAGTTTCCATCAGGGCCATTAAATTTCTTATATCTCTGCAGCACGCTTGCATAAAGAGGATCGTTATCATAATCGGTGCCCCTGAAATAATGATAATCGTCGGCGGATGGGTCGGCAAATGCATTTTTATATGCCTGTGAAGCCGGACCAAAAGCAGCCTGGACCTTGCTGATATAATCTGTATTAAAGAAAGTACGCTCATCGGCATCCATAAGCCCGTCATACCCTACATCCTGGTAAGGCCTTGAAGCAGGATCGTTGTCGAAGGCATCAACGAGAGCCTGGAGACTGGGGACCCGTCCCCATATAGTCGTATCAACATTGATCACGGCCTGGGACGTTGGCAAACCGTTCTCATAACTCTTCCGCCCGTCCCTTAAAATATCTTCAGAAACATCTCCCAGGTTAAAATACAGTTCGCCTCCATTGGTCGAGTCAGTGGAGAAGGGGTCCATCATCCAGAATTCAATATACTGCACATTGGCGGCATCAAAGTCTGTTGTTTCAATCCTCCGCATTATCCCGCCCCAGCGGCTTTCAGGGGCCGCAAGAGTCCCGTCCTGGTTCAGACCTTGAGAAAACACGGTCGGCTGAACGTCAAAATTATAGGCTCCCTTATCCCAGGGGTAATAAGCAAGATTCAACACAGCAAGGTTTACGGGCACTCCGTTCAGGGGCTGTTTGTTCGGGAATACTTCAGTTTCCCATACCTGCCTTACGTTATTTGTAGAGAGCTCCTGCACAGTTACATTTGGCGGAACCAGGCTGGTGTTCTTATCATAAAACAGGGGGTCGATGATGTACCAGGCCAGCTTCGCCCTGTTAAAACCGTATTTAAGGCCCGTGCCTGCGGCAGCTTCAGGGAACATTCCGAGCTCCGTCTGAGACTGTGGTGTGGATGCTAAAAACCATGTTCCTATATTCTTGAGGTCGATGGTCGACTGGGCGCCTTCAAAATCGTCGATATAGGTTGTCCCCGTTTTTCCGATGGCTTTCGAATGACCTGGTATGAACTGGGCAAACTCAGCATCAATGGCGATATTCGATGGGGCTTTTGTGGCGATGAATGGTAACGCATCGATCAGGCGCGTGATCAGGCGCGACTGGGTCCGGTATGACAAATTAACCCCCCAGATTGTGTTCGACATGGGTTCATCCCCATAACTCACTTTCTGGGTGAGGGGCCTCTCGTTGAGATTCAGAACCGTACCCCCTATCATAAAGTCTTTACTCAGCTTATAATCAAGATGAGCTCCGATAAGCCTTTTCGTCTGGATATTGAACATTTGGTTGCTTTCCATCGAGATATTGATAGGGGTACCCGAATTTAAAAGCCCTTCATTGATGATCCTTACCCGGCCCAGGGTATAATCGACCGTATAATCAACGTTTTCGGTTAGCTGAACACCACCCGCAGTAACCTTTACCGACCCCTGAGGCACGTTCAGGGCATTCAGGGATATTTCAGACCCGGTGGTAGACTTATAAAATCCGTCGATCACGAACTTGTTCTTGTCGGGATACTGCCTTGCCTGGGATTTCGTAGTGGTATAAAGCGAGTCAAAACAGTACTTGTTTGCAAGGGCAAGAGAACCGCTTGGGTCGGCCGGATCATAGATCGAATCACGCAAGGAATTTCCGAAAGGCTCAAGAACGGTAAAAAACACCCGCCCGTTTGATGACTGAATCGTACCCCCCATGGTTGCCGCCTGGTCGAGGAAGTCAAACATGCCGTCGGGTGGTGGGTTCATCTGCATGTTAAGGTTGTCGAAGTTCAGGACCCTGAGCAAAGGAACTCCCTTGATGCGGCTTTCACTGATGTAGGCTGTTGGCACCCCGTTTGAGTTTCCGTTGTACAAAATGTTCATCGTGAAATCGGTGGGCTGAACCTGGTAGGCGCCAAGAGAATAAACATTCTTCATCATCAGGTTCCACATCGGGATGCGTGTATTCAGGGAAGTGCTCTTTAAAAGCTTCACAACGAGGCAATTCGGTGTGTTTATCCCCTGGTCTGAAAATTCTCCTACCTGGTATATCTTTGGATCGCCAACAATCTGATACTGGTAAGCCACCGCGAGGGTCTGGTCTGAATTAAGGTTGGTGTTCAGGGAGATGAACCCCAACTTCGCATTGAAAGTATATTCGGTAGGCAGCAATTTCCTTGCGCTTTCGACTTTCTCGAAATCCGTACCGGATACCAGAAAAAATGGATAGCCTTTAAGATAATCCGTAACTGTATTGATGTTCCTCACCTTTGCCGAATCAGCGGCATTCTTCATCAGCAAGGGAAACAATTCGTTTGAGTTATTTGCAGGGCGAACATTAGGAGGATTCGGCCTGAATTGCGGATTGTAGGCATAATACTCCCCGAGATCCTGGAATGCAACGATGTTCCTGTTTTCAGTGACTGCAGCGCCGATGTTTGTTACCCAGACTTCGATTTTAAGAATATTCAGAGAGGTTTTAACGACCGGCAGTGATTTCAGAGCAGCCTGGTAATCCTTTCTGAAACCCTGAGCAACGAAGAAATGACGGTTCTCTTCATACTCATCGGCCCTCAGCCTGAATTTCTGGGTCTGGGCATTTCCCTGCACAATGATGCTCTTGGTCTCACTCTTCTGCTGAGAATACAAAGCGGTTACAGTGAGGCGGCCAAACCTGAGCTTGGTCTTGATACCGAACAGGCTCTCCGTACCCCTGATCAGGGTGGTGTTCAAAGGCAGGTTCACATTACCACCCTCGATGAGCTGGATTATATCGTCTTCCTTTCCCTCATACTTAAGCTTCAGTGTATTTTCAAAGTCAAAGGTTGCCTGGGTGTTATAGTTGATCTTGAACTCGATCTTATCGCCGATCTTGGCGATGACATTCATCTGTATCTTTTCTTCAAAATCAAAATTAGTCTGCCTTCTCTGACGGGTATTCAGCATGGGGTCATCCCTGCGGTTTGATACAATTCCGAAATTGATCTGGGCAGATCCCTGGGGGCGGATATCTACAGTATTGTTGCCAAAAATGGTTTCGAAGAATTTTCCCGGGATGCGGATCTTGGGGATCATACCTTTGGCGTTATCGATCTGGGCGGCATCGGACCTCTCCTTCCAATAGCTCTGAAGGATGTTCTGCATGTCCTGGTCCTGGTATTCATTGAACGACATGGTAGTAGGGATGCGGTATGTTTCATTCCCCACTTTATACAGGTTGTAATATTGATTTGTGGCCGGATCATATTCGACCACCGTTTTGATGTTGGTTGGATTTTTAAGATAGAGCGGACTGGATTTTCCCTGTCCCGGAAGGGTTGCATCGTATGAGAAAGGGAACTTGAGGGTTGAATCAGTTGCATTTGTATCGGAGGCGGAGAATAAATCACGGATCAGCCCAAGGCTCTGCCTCTGCCGGCCGGAAACGGTCGGCATCATCAGCCCTTGGAGAACAAGTAATACAAGACAGTATCTGAGAGTAATTTTAATGTTATTCACCAATTCCGTTTTGTTCCGTTAGCAAAGCGTGGTAAAACAATAATAACAAGCGCTATAACAACCTCAGCGCCTGTTTGATAAGCTGTTCGACCGACAAGCCGGAGCCTTCTGATTCGATAATCTTGTTTAAAACTTTCTCCGCCAGCACCTTGGGAAATCCCAAAATACTTAATGCTGATAACGCTTCTTCCCGATTAGTATTGTGTAAAACACCTGATTTTTCGGAAGGGATCAGGGTCTTTGAAAGTTTGTTTTTAAGGTCAATAATAATCCGCTCTGCTGTTTTGCTCCCGATTCCTTTTATTCTCTGAAGCATTGGTGCATTTCCTTCAACTATAGCCTGAGCCACCTCCGAGGGGTTCAGGGATGAAAGGATGATCCTCGCTGTGTTAACCCCTACGCCGGAAACACTGATCAGCTGCCTGAAAAGCTCTCTTTCACCTGTGTCGATGAACCCGAACAGCATATGAGCATCCTCCCTTACAACCAGGTGGGTGTATAATAAACAGGCTTCCTTGTCGTCAAGCCTGGAGTATGTGTATACCGAAATATTGAGGTAATATCCAACCCCATTGCAGTCGATCACCGCATACGCAGCGTTTTTCTCAACCAGCCGGCCTTTTAAATATTCATACATGATTTTCGGGATGTGTTTCGGGGGGCAAAAGTACAATTTTTTGGGATGCGGGATTCAAGATGCAGGATACAGGATACAGGATACAGGATGTCATTTTATCTTGCATCCTGCATCCCGGATCCTGTGAACTGGTTCAGTTCCTGCTCGAGTTCCCTCCAGGTTATGGGTTTGGCAATGATCTTCTTCTCCCTGTCGATGAGGTACATAGTAGGTGTGGCATATACATTGTACTCATCTTCGGCCTTTCCTGAGTAGCCTTTTAGCTCAGAAACATTGATCCAGTTCAGTTTTTCTTTTTTAACAAATGAAAGCCATTCAGTTTTACTGGTATCAAGTGAAACGGCCATGACTTCAAGGTTCTTAGGCGTGTGTTTGTCATACCAGGCTTTCAGTTTCGGCATCATTTCGGTACAATGCGGACAGTTGCTTGACCAGAAGATCAACAGGGTAAACCCTGTCTTTATTCCGAGCAGATCTACCTTCACTCCCTTGCTGTCGGGGACTACGATATCAGGGGCTGTCTTTCCAACAGCCAGCTTTTTAAAATTATCAAGCTTCTTCTGCAGGGCCGATTTACGTTCAGCATCCTCACAGAAATAGGGATCCTGGAAATTATCGGCAATATAAGTGATCACATCGTCGAAATGGTACTTATCAAATCCGCCAACAAGGTAATCAAGCATAAATTTATAGGTCTCTTTATTCACCGAAGCGGCCCCAAGGGCAACCGTCACGGCCTTGATAAATTCAGTCTCAAGCTGTTTCTGGCTGAGACGGTTGTTCTGGTAAATCGCAAGGTAGGAGATCAACTTATCGGCGAAGACATTGCTTCTCAGCAGGGAGGTGTCATTGAAATCGACCTTGTCCCAGTAATGCTGTTTAAGGAACTCGATCCTTGCAGCTGATGTGAGGGAGCCTGAAATATAGGGAGTTTGCATTACCTGCTGCATCCTCACGGCATATGAACGGGGGTAGAGGAGAACAAGCGAATCGAGGGACGAAAGCTGGGTCTTTTGAACAGTTTCGAATTCGGTCACAACGGTATGGTAAAACTGGTCCTTAACCGGGTAAAAATCAACCACGGGCATCAGGAGTTCCAGTTTAGTCTGGTTTTTTCTGAGCATGGAGGCGAAAGACCTAAGAATCTGGTTTTCCTTGGATTGAAGTATCCTGAGAGAGTCATCAGGGGCTGAAGCCAGTGACTCAAATTTCACATCCTCTTTATTCAGGATCAGGTTGATAGAGCCTTGTTTGCTCCACCCAAGACGGTACATCCCGGGGAGCAATGTTGAAGGGATCGCAAAATGAATCCTTCCGACTGAATCTGAAAGTGTGGAATCAACCGCCCTGGTACGTTCACCGTAAATACTCATCAGGTAAATCCTGGTCTTTCCCAGGTTGTTGATTTTTCCGTCAAGCGAATTCTGTGAAAATGACGAAACAAACGGAAACAGGAAAACAAAAAGCAGAAACTTTCTGATCATCTGAGGATGTATTATTTGTTAATACGTTCTATAAAAACACCGCCGGGATATACTTATCCCGGCGGCGGCATTTCATTCAGTGTAACTTATTTCTTTCCTTTTGAAGCGGGCTTTTTAACCGGTGTTGCCGGTCCAAGCAACTCTTCAAGCTTTTTGGTGAGGTCTTCGCCTCGCAGATTCCGGGCAATGATCTTCTGGTCCTTGTCAAGCAGAACGTTTGCCGGGATCGACATGATACCGTAAATCTTACCGGCTGCATTGCCCCATCCCTGGAGGTCAGAAACATGATTCCAGGTGAGTCCGTCGGCTTTGGTGGCATTAACCCATTTGTTATGGTCCCGATCAAACGAAACCCCGAGTACATCGAAGCCCTTTTTACTATAGGCCTGGTAAGCTTTGACCACATTGGGGTTCTCAGCCCTGCATGGGCCGCACCATGAAGCCCAAAAATCAACAAGAAGAATCTTTCCCTTGAGGGAAGAAAGAGATACTGCTTTTCCGGTGCTGTCGTTCATGGTAAAATCAGGAGCAACCTGTCCAATCTGCACAGCCTTGAGAATATCGATACGCTTTTTAATTGTTTCAACATAGGAAGAATGATTGAGACTGGTGTCAAACGATGCTGCAACATCTTCCAGGTCGGGAAGGTCAAACTGCCAGGCCGAACGCATGATCAGGTAAGGACCCACTACCGATTTGGAATTTGCTTTTGCAAATTGAATAACATTGAATTTTACCGCTTTATCAAGAGATTCAGAAATCGAATCGGCCTTCTTCATCCCGATCGTATCGTTCTGATCCTTAGCTTCTTTATAGCGTTTATATACAGCCTCCATCAGCTTATTCAGGCTGTCGCTCTGTTTCTGGTACTTCTTATATAAGTCATGCGTGAGAGACCCTGTGATATTGGCCTTGTCGATACTATCGGCATAGACTTCAACCGAGATATTCGAATTTTCGACGAACACAGGAAGAAACACCTGCTTGTCTTTAACAGTTACGAACCACATTTCGGGCATTTCGGTCTTGCCCTTGAACGTGAATAAGCCTTTCTCAAGTTTCGCTGAATCGATTTTCACCCAGTCCGAAACATTGAATTTCTGCAGGTAGACCAACCCACTGTCGATACCTATGATCTTGCCACTGATCGTGTAGCTGTCCTTTTTCCCTGCACAGGATGCCAGGATGGCTCCGATGAGCAGGAGTAATGCAAACTTTCTCATGAAACAACCTCCTTATTAATTTGTTTGCAAAGGTAGGGATTTCCTCAATAAAAATTTTCTATTTTTACCGGTGGATTTGAGTTTCCCGTTGTCGCGGCATCGCCATTACAGGCAAAGATCAGCCTTTCTGACAGCAAAATTCAGTTTCCTGTTCGCAATCAATTATTTATGAGATATACAGCCCTGATTTTCCTGTTCCTGTTGATGTTCAGCGGAGAACTGATGTCCCAGCCCGAAGCCCAGAAATCAGTTCCGAAATATAATCTTAATTCTGACCCGGTACTATACACCGTTGCCTATACCCATCTTGACACAGAATGGAGGTGGGACTACGTTGAGACCATCAACAAATTCATCAAAGCGACGATGGACGACAATTTCGTGTTGTTTGAAAAATACAAGCCTTATGTTTTCACTTTTTCCGGAGCCAGGCGGTACAAGATGATGAAAGAATATTACCCTGAGAAGTACGAAAAAGTCAAAAAGTATATCAGCCAGGGAAGGTGGTTTGTTGGAGGTTCCTCTGTGGATGAATGTGACGCAAACATACCTTCGCCCGAATCAATTATCCGTCATGTATTATACGGCAACAATTATTTTCGTTCTGAATTCGGAAAAGAAAGCGTTGATTTCCTTTTACCCGACTGCTTCGGCTTCCAGGCACACCTTCCATCAGCCCTTGCCCACGCAGGCGTAAAAGGTTTCTCCACCCAGAAGCTTGGATGGGGATCGGCCGTGGGCATTCCCTTCAATATCGGCAACTGGAAAGGCCCCGACGGCAAAGGGCTGGTTGCAGCTCTCAACGCCAGCAATTACAATGGCGATGTTCAGCCCCGATGTGATACGGCTAAGGTTTGGGTCAACAGGGTCATGGACAATGGAAATAAATACGGTGTGTATGCCGATTACAGGTATTACGGAACTGGTGACATTGGAGGTTCTCCCAGGCCTGAGGCTGTTAAAAATGCGATTGGATCTCTCAACAATCCCGACAGCAGGATAAAACTTTACCTCTGTTCATCTGACCAGCTGTTCAGGGATCTTACTGAGGCCCAGGCAGCCAAACTGCCTACATACTCGGGTGATCTGCTGCTCACACAGCATTCAGCAGGTTCACTGACCTCCCAGTCCTATATGAAACGCTGGAACCGCAAAAATGAATTGCTGGCCCAGGCGGCAGAGCCCCTTGCCGCATTCACTGACCTGGCCGGCGGACCAAAATATCCGCAGTCACAATTAAACAGTGCATGGTGGCTTGTTCTTGGAAGCCAGATGCACGACATCCTGCCGGGTACCTGCATCCCCAAGGCCTATGAATATGCCTGGAATGATGAGGTTCTGGCCCTGAACCTTTTCTCTGATGCACTTCAATCCTCGGCTGCAAGTATAATCCGGGGAATGGATACAAGAGGGAACGGACAGGCAGTGGCCGTTTATAACCCGCTTGCAATCCCCCGCAAAGCTATTGTCGATGTTGAACTTCTTTACCCGGAGGGAGCCCCTGAGTTTGTTAAAGCCTTTGATCCGGAAGGCAAGGAACTCCCGGTGCAGATACCATACCGAACAAAGAACACAGTGAGGCTTGTATTCCTTGCATCCCTCCCTTCGATGGGAATCTCGGTATTCGACATCCAGGCATCAGAAAAAGCATCGGAGGTTAAAACAGCACTTAGTTCAACCGCAAATACGCTTGAAAATGAATTCCTGAAAGTGACTATCAACCAGAACGGTGACATCAGCAGTATCCTCGACAAGCGACAAAATAAAGAGATGCTCTCGGCTCCTGCCAGGCTTGAGTTCCTTTATGAATACCCCGAGTACTGGCCGGCATGGAACATGGATTGGCGCGACCGTAAAAATCCACCCATCGATTACCTGAAGGGCCCTGCGAAGATAACCAGGACCTATAACGGCAGAGTGGCAAACGAGATAAAGATTGAACGCCAGGGGAGGAATTCGAATTTCGTGCAATATGTGCAGCTGGGGGCCGGACAGGAATTCGTGACTGTTCGCAATGAAGTTGCCTGGCAATCGAAAGGTGTCAGCCTGAAAGCCTCTTTCCCGCTTGTTGCTTCAAATGTAAATGCCACGTATAATCTAGGTCTGGGGACTATCGAACGTTCGACAAACAATGAGAAAAAATACGAAGTCCCTTCAAGGGAATGGTTCGACCTTACCGATAAATCGGGGAACTTCGGGGTGAGCATACTCGAGGATTCCAAGTTCGGTTCCGATAAACCCAATGATAAAACATTGCGGCTTACCCTGTTGTACACTCCTCATGCTAATGCGTTCATTGAACAGTCAACCCAGGATTTCGGCAACCATGATTTCACCTATGCCATTTATCCGCATAAAGGCGATTGGAGGACCGGGCTCACCGAATGGCAGGGAAGGATGCTGAACCAGCCTGCCAGGGTTTTCATTGTGCCACAGCATGCTGGTTCCTTCGGGAAAACCTTCTCGTTCCTGAAGGTCTCAAGCCCGCAGCTTGATGTCAGAGCCGTGAAAAAGGCCGAAAACAATAACGACATCATTATCAGGGTGCAGGAACTTCTAGGTAAAGAAGCCCAGAACGTTGAAATCAGTTTCTTTTCGAAGGTTCTTTCTGCTTCGGAGGTTGACGGACAGGAGCGGACCCTGGGTCCCATTCAGCCTGTAAACGGGAAACTGAGTATCAGCATGGATAAATTTGCGATCCGAAGTTTCAGGATTCAGCTGGAGAAACCTGCAGAAAAATTACTCAATCCGACCAGCATTCCACTTCCCCTGGCCTTTGAACAGGATGTCGTAAGCGGTGACAACAACAAGAGGAACGGGGTATTTGATGAGGGCGGAGTGAGCATTCCCGCTGAACTATTTCCCTCGACCCTTACTGCGGATGGTATAGAGTTTATTCTCGGGCAGAAATCCGATGGCAGGAACAACGCCATCAGCTGTGACGGACAAAAAATAATGCTGCCAAAAACCGGGAATTATAACAGGTTGTTCATCCTGGCGGCTGCAAACACCGATACAAACGGAGTATTCAGAATCGGAAATCTGAAATCAGGCCTGCATGTTCAGGCGTATACCGGCAAGATCGGGCAATACGACAACAGGGTATTTGACAAGCTCGGCCGGCTTAAAGGTCTTGACAGGGGTTTCATGAAAAGAGACGAAGTTGCATGGTTTGCCACCCATGTTCACAAAGACACTGCGAACATTCCCTACCAGTATGCGTATATGTTCAAATACAGCATCCCGGTAAGCCCGGCTTCAGGGTATGTGCAGCTTCCGCAGAACACTGCGATCAAGATCTTTGCGATGACGGTTGCTGATGATCCATCTGATCAGATCACCCCCACCATCCCGCTGTATTATGAATATTCCTGGAGCAATCCCCTGGCCCTGAACCTGCCTAAAACCTTCGTGGATGAGAATGCTCCATTCCTGGCAACTTGCACAATCAGCAGTGAACGCAATTTGAATGACTTGCCCGGCAAGGTGACCATGAGAGACTATGCCGACCTTCATCAGCCCAACGGGGTGACTGTAAAGTATTATTATTCGACCACTGACACCGTGGTGAAAAACAAGCCTGCCCAGGGCCTGAACCTCTCGACCCTGGTCGATGGGATGTATGACCTTCTTCCCAACGACTCGGTGAACGACGTATGGTTTGAGGATGGTGAAAGCCGCATCTGGATGGACCTTCAGAAGGAAATCGAGATTGACAGCATACATGTTTTTGCGAACCTGAACACCCGCCGCGGAGCCGAGTTCCTCTCACTCTGGGGATCAAATTCCCCCACCCCTCCCGATGCCAAGGGCGATCCGAAGCGGGCGGGATGGACTTACATGATGGCCATTCCTCCTTGCGAAATCTGGGGAAATTCCAAGGCCCTGTACACCATTCTTCCCAACAAAGGCAAGCCATGGCGTTACCTGATGTGGGTCACCGAAGACTGCGGACACGGGCCGTATTATTTCAGGGAGATCGATGTGTTTGAAAGGCAGAAATAAGTTTGGGCACCCCAACGCTTGCTTTTTCTTTAATAACAGTTAGGTTTCGTACATAATATTCAGGTTCGGCGGCGGGATCGATAAGGTATTTGACTGCGGATGAGGGAGCGTATTGAAGTAATCCTGCTGCCGGATACACTTTCAGGGACGTTCCTATGACCATGACAATATCAGCCTTGCGGATGATGGTTGTTGCTGTCATGATACCAGGGACTGGTTCCCCGAACCAGACGATATGAGGCCTCAGCTGGGATCCTTTTTCGCAGAGGTCGCCGAGTTTCAGTTCCCAGCCTTTGATGTCGTAAACAAGGGATTGGTCAAGCGTGCTGCGGGATTTTTTAAGTTCCCCGTGAAGATGCAGAATATCAGTCGAACCAGCCCTTTCGTGCAGGTCATCCACATTCTGGGTGATGATCCTTACCTTGTAATTTTTCTCCAGTTCAGCCAGGGCAAAATGAGCCGCATTGGGTTCCACTTCATACAGCTGCTTCCGGCGCATATTATAGAAATCCATGACCAGCTGGGGATCCCTGGCCCAGGCATCCGGACTGGCCACTTCCTCAAACCGGTATTGCCGCCATAGCCCGTTATTGTCACGGAAAGTCGATATCCCGCTCTCAGCACTGATCCCCGCACCGGTTAGAACTACGATTGTCTTCATAATCCATTTATCCTTTTATCCTGCATCCTGTATCCTGCATCCTGTATCCTTCATCCCGCATCCTTCACCTCTTATCCACAATCAGTTCATCCACAAAAATCCACGCTTTCCCCCCATGCCCGTTATGCCATTCGGGGCAGGTTTTGATCGACTTTGCATAAAATTTCACATACCTGGCGCTGGTATTGCCGATCAGCTTTCCGGATTCAGCGATGCATTGTTTTTTCGCCGGGTCGACCGATTGTTCGAAAACGGCAGCTTCAGTAAACACTTTGCCATCCGCAGACACAGAAATCACAACTTTTTCGGGATAAAATATCCACGAGTTCAGGTCCTGGAGGAATTCGGCGCTTACATAATTGAAGTCTGTGATCTTTCCCAGGTCAACCACAGCTTCGAGATCCTGTCCTTCCCAGCCCTGCCAGAGCACATAATAATTGGTTGATCCTCGTTTGCCGTCGGTGAGCGAAGCGGGCCCGTCGGCGCTGTATTTTGCAGCAGGGGGAGCTGATGTTGTGTAGGGCTTACCCAGCGCGAGATGGGTGGTATAAGCAACACGGTAAAACCGCCTCACTTCGGCCGCGTAATCGTCGACACTCAGTCCGCTTTCAGTTACTGACCTTACTCCATATAATTTTGCATGTTCAGCAAAGGTGTTCAGCTGTTCAAGCCGGTCGGGCCTGACAATGAATTTCCCGTTTTCCTCAGACAGGAACCCATCCGTCCCCAGGATATTCTTTTTAGAGATCTCAATTATTGAGTAGCGCAGCGGCAGCCAGGCTTTCCTGACTCTTGCCTTAAGGGTTGAATCCCCTTTCACCGCCTCCTCCGCCTTTTCGAAATACATATTGTATTTGCTGATCAGCTGCGGACTCAGAAAGCTTGAAGTCTCCTGCTGGGGCGAGGAATAGATCCATAATGCCTGTGAAGAAGCATTCACGGCCTCCTCCATGTCTTTTATATAACTGCGGATAAAAGGTCCCGCCTTGCCATAGTATCCGTTTGTGAAATCCAGGATCAACGAATCGACATTGCAGCCGGGGTTCCATTCGAGTCTTGAGAGAAGATAAGCCCGTACTTCCTGGAGATCAGAATAAGTCCCATGGCAACCCTGTTCGAAGATTCGTTTCGCCCCATATTGCCTGAACATTTGCAGGTTGGGCTTGAGAACCGGGAAGTTCGGGAAAGGTGCGATCATGTTGGTAAACTGTATCACATAATCCCAGATGAGGATGTCGGGCGCAATCTTTGACCAGCCTTGAATATCTTTGATGAAAGAGCCGGCCGAAGTGTCCTTTTCGATCGGAAGCCTGCGGTCGCATTCGATGGTGCAAAGCATGATGTTCACGTTGGCAGCAGGTTTCACATGGAGAGGTGGCTTGCGGGTGAACTGGTAAGCGAGAGTGGAAATCACCTTGTCGGGAAACGCAGCCGCCACCTTGTTTACAAATTCCAGGTAAGAGCCCGAAGCCGATCCTTCCTGTTTATCAATCGCTGAACATTCGGGACATTCGCAATTCCCGTAGGTATCCATCTGGGAAACAGACCAGTATCTCGCATCCTTATTATCCTGCATCAACTTCCTGAGAGTGTCGATGGTGATTTTAAGAACCTCCGGATTACTCAGGCAGAGTTGGGATGTCCTTCTTTCGCCTCCGAACATGGCGTAGTATTCGGGATGGGTCTTGAAATATTTCTCAGGCGGAACAAGCCTGAACATGGTATGTACCCAAAGGCCCCAGTTTCGGCTGTTGCCCCAGGCCATGAGGTCGCAACGGCTTTTATCAAGGAAATCAGGGTCTTCCATTACGGTATAATAAACTTCCCTGTCAGCAAACGCCGGATGGCCTGAATAATCCAAAGCCGGCAGATTGATATTTTTCCGGGCCGGTATAAGTTCGGCGTCGGGAGCGTAAAATCTGCAACCCAGGTATTTCTCAAGGAAGGCATAAACAGCATAGAGAGTTCCTTTGTGAGAGCCGCCGCCAAGGATGATCCGGGTTCCGAAGTTCTTTATGACAAAGCCATCAGGTTCGAGTTTCCTCAGCTCTTTGCCGGTTGGAAGTTTTTCGGTCTTCCAGATAACAAACTCGCAGGGAACCTGCTTTGAAGGATCATTCGAAATGTCAAGTTTCACCCCGCCGATCTTTTCCAGGTATTTCTGAAGCTCCTTTGCTGCTTTTTCTTCAACTGCTGATGGGTTTACGGGGGTAACTATCCTGAAACTTTCAAGTTTACACTGTTTGCCTGCTAAGTTTAGTTGTGGAGCTTGAGCATTTGCCTGGGCAAAAGCCATCTGGAAACAGAGGAAAACAATGTATTTTTTCATATATGTCTTGATTCGGGTCTCGTTTTGGATTATCTTTACAAATGTAAGGAAGATTGGTTGTTGGTTGTTGGTGATTGGTTGTTGGTGATTGGTTGTTGGTTGTTGGTGATTGGTTGTTAGGGGTTGGTTTTTAGTAATCGGGTATTATTCTTCAAGTCGCAAATCGTAAATCGGGCTTTCTAATAATGAATCGTAAATCGTACATCGTAAATCGTACATCCTTTAACACGCATCCTGCATCCCGCATCTTGCATCCTTCATCCTGCATCTTGCATCCTGCATCCCGCATCTTGCATCCTGCATCCTGCATCTTGCATCCTGCATCCTTCATCTTTATTATCTTGTTCTTCCTCACGAGTGCTTTGACCGCCCAAAACTGGTCTCCCATCAATCGGTACGAGAAGATGAACTACAGCAAGACCGGGTTTAATTATATCACCAATACTATTTGGATTGATTCGGCAAGGGCAATCGGTTCCGATTCGGTGTTTTATCTTAACAGGATTGTCACGTATTGTGATACTTGTCCGGCCACTTACAGGCTCTGCAACCAGCCTGATTTCCTGAGAAAGAACATGTACAAGCGCAGCGTCGGAAAATACGAATTCAGGTATCCAGGTTCGTTTTTGATCAAAACCTTTGCGAACAGCGGTGAGAGCTGGCTTTACGATACTGCAAATTCCATCACAGCAACCGTATTTTCAGTTTCATTACAGCAGGTTTTCGGGACAGCTGATTCGGTAAAGGAGATCCATCTTTCGAACGGGGGAATATTAAAACTTTCAAAGACCCACGGACTTCTCCAGTTCACTCTTACACCAGTAACCCAGGTATATTCGCTTCTCGGGATTGAAGGCCACAACCTGGGTGAAAAGGTGCCCAAATTCGCAGAAATATACAATTTCAATGTAGGTGATGTGTTCCAATATTCAGCCATGGGTTATAATTCCGGATTAGGCTATGGCACTGAAAGTCTTACAAAAACTACAATCCTGTCAAAAGATTCCTCCCAGGGGTATTATTCCTATGGTATAAAAAAACTTTCATGCTGGTGGACTTTTCAGCCGATGGGTCCGAATGGAGACACCTCACACTCATACGAACTTACAACCCTGAGTTTCCAGGATTCACTGCTTCATCCGGCAAACTATTATCCAAACCAGATCATTGAATATGCGCTTCCCGAAGTAATGATTGGTCCTAACACTTCGTATCAATGCGTTTCAACCGGCACCGCGGGACTTTACAGTAAATATTGCGGAAGCTACATGTTCGGCGATGATCCTCCGCTATACCATCATGGGAACCTGCTGATACCTCCGCAGTCATATGAACTCCTTTCCCCCATTTATACTATTTTTCTCTTCGTGAATTCATTTACAACCGGCCTTGGCAACGATTACTATCATGCGTTCATTTTCGAAAGCGAGGAGGAGAACGCATTGATCGGATATATTAAAAACGGTGATACAGTCAGAACTGTTTATCCCGATGACTTTATCCTGGCTGGTGTAAAGAATATTGTGTCAGGGAAAAAGCCGGGCATTTATCCCAATCCATGCACTGACAAGCTTTATATCAGTGGAATTCCTGATGGCTGGGATTGCAGAATTTGCATCAAAGATATTTCAGGCCAGGAACTACTCTCAGTCGGCAAAGGCAGTTCACCAATCGATGTATCCTCTAGGAAGTCCGGTATTTACTTTCTCTTCCTGAGTGATAATTCAGGAAACATCATCTGGAAAGGCAGGTTTCTCAAAAAATAATCTTCAACCAATCAAAAGGGATAAACCCCAAGGCAAGTCCTGGACCCAGAATCCATCCCACATAGGCGCGGAATTGAGCGTGAGTGATTGAATATTTCAAATCCCTTTTCAGAAAACCTGAAGTTCAATCCAATTTTTCGAGGCGCTCAATGATTGCGACGGCATCTTTGACATAGCGCGGACAGCTGTTCTTAAAGAGTTCGAGCCGGTCGATTTCTTTCATGTCGTTTGGGTCGTTCATATCGAGGTTGTGGAGAAGTTCACGACAACTTACCGAACCATGAAGCTTTCTGAACTCGTCAAAGAACTGAACAGTCTTATGGTAAACTTCATCTTTCTTTTTAATATCATCCGATTTCCCTCTTCCCCCGATAAGACCCAGCACCATCAGCGCACCGCTTATAGCACCGCAGGTAAGCTGCTGTCTGCCCATACCTCCACCGAAAGGTGTCGCAATTCTCAGGCACTGATCTTCATCCAGTCCCATCTCCTTTCCGAACGGGGCGAATACTGCCTGGCTGCAGTTAAATGTATCGGAAAAATATTTTTCTGCTTCTTCTGATCTTGACATACACGTATAATATTTAAGTTGAATCATTCATTATAAACAAAACGACATACAAAGGTAAAATGATATCAGATACATAAATAAAAAACTCCGGAGGGCTGGTCCGGAGTTTTTCCTTTCATGCAGTTTTAATTGAGAATGAAATTCACAGGCAGGACCAGGAGAACCCGAACAGCCTGGCCGTTCTGCTTTCCCGGGCTCCAGCCCGGCATGGAGGCGACGACCCGGCAGGCTTCTTCGTCGCAGCCGGCTCCGATCCCTCGCTTGATATGAACATTCGAAACCGATCCGTCCTTTTCAATAATGAATTCAACGTAGACCTTTCCGCTCACACCCAGTTCCCGGGCTTCAACGGGGTATTTCAGGTTCGATCCCAGGAATTTGTAAAGTTCTGCATCACCACTTGGAAATTTAGGCATTTCCTGAACGGCAACCTGAGGTTCGTCGATGACCGGAGTCGGGATCACTTTAACCGGTTCAGTCACTGGAACAGCTTCATCTCCACTGACTGCGGATGGCATTTCGGAGGATTTAGTGTTTTCAAGCTCACCTTGCGTCATCAGTCCTGATTCAACCTCTTCATCAACCACCTTCGGTGTGATAAATTTAAGTTTCACTTCAGGCAAAGCTGGTTCAGCCTGGGGTGGAACAGGCAGTTCAGGCTTGATGGTGTTGTCGATGGTTACCGTAACCTCGGTTTTTTCATGACCGGGAAGTACCCTGGACTCATAACTCGCCAGGATTGGATACGCAAATGCCGAAGCAAGGAGGAAGATCGCTAAGAGTACCGAAATGATCATTACATTCCTGTACTCCCTTCTGAGAACATAAGCCCCGTAGGCCTTGTTTCTCTTTTCGAATACGATGTCGGTCAGGGTTTCCATATGCTATGCCTTTGTGGCAAAGCAAATATAATGATTTTAGATATAAAAAGCAAGGAAATGATCGGGAATTTTTCACACATCCGAATTCTGTTTGCATTTTTTGCAATGATTTATTCATGCTAAAACGACGCTTCTGACTTATCTATTTTGTATCTTTGTTTAAGCTTCAGCATATGCCCATGACGAGTTATCAGGAGAAAAATCCGATTATTTTACCAGAGGTAAATGAACCTATGGCTGTGTTTATCAATTCTGACAGGTACTTGTCGTCATTTATGAATCTTGAGATATCTGACATAAGTGAGCTCGACAACAAAAGAATACTCTTTTACAACTCCCTTTCGAACCTGCAACGGCTGGAATTGCTCCTGATTTACAATGAATTATTCTTTGCCAGTCAGATTAACTTATTAAAAAACAGCGAATCCGTCAACGATCTGATTTTAGATTAAAATGGTAAAACTTTTTGCTCAGCACGAAAAGGTAATCAGGGTGTTGAATTCACACCATGTGCGCTTTCTTGTCATCGGAGGTTATGCAGTAAATTTTCATGGTTTTGTCAGGCCCACAGGAGATATTGATCTATGGCTGGAACCTACAGAAGAAAATAAGATTCTGTTCCTGCAGGCGATCCAATCCTTAGGCATCTCTGAGCAAGCCAGAAAAAAGGTTGAATTAAAAGATTTCAGAAGTTTTACAGCTTTCCATCTTGGGCAGGAGCCTTACAGAGTAGATTTTCTTACGTTGATAAATGGAGTTCTGTTTTCTGATGCTGTAAAAGATAAAATTGAAATAACTTTAGGTGATGTATGTATTCCCTTTATTTCCAGGAAACATTTGATCGTATCGAAAATATCCAATGACCGGACACAGGACAAACTTGATGTGGAGAAATTGCAGCAGATAACCAAATAACCCGTTAAACAGCAATGAAAGGGAAAGACCCTTCGGAATACGATCATTCCCTGACTCTTGAGAAGATCCGCTACTTCTGCAGCTACAGGGAACGAAGCGAGAAGGAAGCTGAGCTTAAACTCAGGGCTTTGCAGGCACCTCCCGGGAAAATCAAAAGTATCATCGAGCTGATGAAGGAAGAGGGATTTCTCAGTGACGAGCGGTATGCCAGGGCTTTTGTGAGGGGTAAATTCAGGGTGAACCATTGGGGGCGGATTAAGATCGCATTTGAGCTGAGGGCAAGGAAGATACCTGAGAAAATGATAGCCAAGGCCATGTCTGAGATTGATGAGGATGCTTACCTTGCGCAACTCGGGGAAATGATAGAGAAAAAGGTGAATGATATCCGCAGACAAAAAAAAGAAGAAAATATTTCCGTTAAAAAGTTGAAAACGAGGGATAAATTATTCAACTTTGCATTAGGGAAAGGTTATGAACATGACCTCATCCGCCAAATACTTGATGAACTAAAAATCTGATATGATCCAGCTTGAACAAATAAAAGATCTTCAGACAAGGCTCGATGCCTTGAGGAGGTATCTTTGACGTCGATAAGAAACTGAAACTGATCGAAGAAGAGGAACAGCTTACCCAAGCTCCCGATTTCTGGAATACCCCGAAAGCCGGCGAGAAGGTGTTAAAATCAATCCGCGATAAAAAAATCTGGACCGAAGCCTATAAGAACGGCCAGGCAAGTTTTGAGGAACTGATGATCCTCTGGGATTTTTATATCCAGGGGGAAGGAAGCGAGGAAGACCTTGAGAAGAATTACAAGGAAACCCTGACCCTGGTCGAAAACCTTGAATTCCGCAATATGCTCAGCGGTGAGGAAGACCGGCTCAGCGCCATCGTCCAGATCAATTCGGGCGCCGGCGGAACCGAGAGCCAGGACTGGGCCCAGATGCTGATGCGAATGTATATACGTTATGCCGAGCGTAACAAATACAAGGTAAAGGAACTGGATTTCCAGGAAGGTGATGTGGCGGGGATCAAGCAGGTCACCCTCGAAATTGAAGGAGATTATGCATACGGATACCTGAAAGGAGAAAACGGGGTGCACAGGCTGGTTCGCCTCTCCCCTTTCGATTCGAATCATAAGAGGCATACTTCGTTTGCTTCGGTTTATGCATATCCCATCATCGACGACGATATCGTGATCGAGATCAATCCGGCGGAAATTTCATGGGATACGTTCCGGAGCAGCGGTCCGGGCGGACAAAATGTGAACAAGGTCGAAACGGCGGTTCGTCTGAAGCACGAACCTACGGGAATTATCATTGAATGCCAGGAAACCCGCTCCCAGGGCCAGAATCGTGAAAAAGCGCTGAAGATGCTGAAGTCGCAGTTATATGAAATTGAACTGCGTAAGCAGAGAGAGAAAATCGCTGTGATCGAAAGCGGGAAAAAGAGGATAGAATGGGGATCCCAGATCCGTTCGTATGTGCTTCATCCTTATAAAATGGTGAAGGACCTGCGGACGTCTTACGAGACTTCGAATACGCAGGATGTGCTTGACGGGGACCTGGCGGAGTTTATAAAGGCATATTTGATGGAATATGGAAATTCATAAAATAATTACCAAGTACGAGTTACGAGTTACGAGTTATTTGAAAAGCCAGATTCGTACAGAATATCCAAATTCGTCATTCGTAATTCGTAAATCGTAATTCGTAAATCGTAATTCGTAATTATATGATAAGGATCTACCACAACTCCCAATGCAAAAAGTCCCGTGCCGGGCTTGAATACCTGAAGACAAAGGGTGTTGAGTTCGGAATCGTTGAATACATGAAGGAGTCGTTGACTGAGGCCCAACTGGAAAAGCTGCTGATGAAGCTGAATGTAAAGGCTGTTGAGATGGTTCGCACCCAGGAAGAGTATTATAAGAAAAACCTGAAGGGGAAGAAGTTCAACGAACACGAATGGATAAAGATCATCCTGGAAAACCCTAAACTGCTGAAACGGCCTATCGTCGAAGGACAGTATAAGGCGGTGTGGGGAGAGCCGGTGGAGAGGATTGATGTTATTGTTAAGAATTGAATATCGAATATTGAATATTGAATATTGAATGTCGAATGTAGTTTAAATCTTGTTATCTAAATCCTGCATCCTGTATCCTACATCCTGCATCCAGTAACCCAGTAACCAAAAACCAATTACCAATTACCAATTACCAAGAACCACCAACCAAGCAACCAACAACCAACACCCTCCGGAAAATGAAAACACGAATTGAAAAAGACACCATGGGCCCGATCGAGGTCGACATGGACAAATACTGGGGAGCCCAGACTCAAAGATCGATGACAAACTTTAAAATAGGCGAGCCTGCGTCAATGCCCAAGCAGATGATCAGGGCCATGGCCATACTCAAAAAAGCGGCGGCCATGGTCAACTGCGACTTGAAAGTCCTTGCGGAGGATAAGATGAACCTGATAGTCACAGTATGCGACGAGATCATCGAAGGCAAGCTCGACGACCAGTTCCCGCTGGTGATCTGGCAAACCGGTTCGGGAACACAGACCAATATGAACCTGAACGAAGTGATCGCGAACCGTGCCCATGTTCTCAGCGGAGGTACGCTGGGCGAAGGAAAAACGATCATCCACCCCAATGATGACGTAAATAAATCCCAGTCGTCGAATGACACCTTCCCTGCTGCAATGAGCATCGCCGGGTATGAAATGGTTGTTAAAACAACGATTCCCGGGGCCGAACTGCTCAGGAATACCCTGGCAAAGAAATCCGCAGAATTCAGTGATCTCGTAAAGACCGGCCGAACCCATCTTATGGATGCAACTCCTCTTACCTTAGGACAGGAGTTCTCGGGTTACGTTTCGCAGATCGATCATGGAATAAAAGCTGTACAGAACACTCTTCCCCATCTGGCTGAACTTGCGCTTGGCGGAACTGCCGTTGGTACCGGTCTGAATGCGCCCAAAGGGTATGATGTACTTGTTGCCAATAAGATAGCTGAACTTACCGGTCTGCCCTTTGTGACTGCACCGAACAAATTCGAAGCCTTATCGGCCCACGACGCATGTGTCGAAACCTCAGGCGCTCTTAAAACCCTTGCCGTAAGCCTGATGCATATAGCCAGTAACATCCGCCTTTCCGCTTCCGGTCCGCGCTGCGGGATCTGCGAACTCATGCTTCCCGAAAACGAACCGGGCTCCAGCATCATGCCGGGCAAGGTCAACCCTACTCAGCCTGAAGCGATGACCATGGTTTGCGCCCAGGTCCTGGGTAACGATGTGGCGGTAAATATCGGCGGCATCAGCGGACATTTCCAGCTGAACGTTTTCAAACCACTTATCATTTCAAACCTGCTTATGAGCGCCCGTCTTATCGGTGACGCCTGCGTTTCATTCAACGATAACTGCGCCGTGGGCATAGAACCCAACCTGGCCGCCATTAACAGGAACCTCGAAAATTCACTTATGCTCGTGACGGCCCTCAATCCGCATATCGGGTATGACAACTCGGCTAAAATTGCGAAAAAAGCCCATAAGGAAAATAAGACCCTTCGCGAGGCTACTCTTGAGCTGGGCCTGTTGAGCGATGAGGATTTCACAAAGATCGTTGATCCGAAAAAGATGACCGGGCCGAAATGAGGTTGGGGATTAGGGGTTAGGGGTTAGGGATTGGGGTTTTGGGATTAGTTACTGGTTATTCGACATTCGACATTCGACATTCGATATTCGTACATCGTAAATCGTAAATATCACTTCACTAGCTATTCCGTAATTATCCCTTTCGCCTTGAGGAGCTTTTTTATCTCCGGCATCATGCGTTTTGCTGCTATATAACCTGAGTCGAAGATCTGCTGGTTCTCTTTTCCGCTAAGCATGGGCATATCCCTTAAATCGGGAGTGATCACCACATCTGCAAAAGAAAGTTTTTCCTTTTTCGTAGCTCCGAAGGCCAGGAGAAGTGATTTGTATGCTACTTTAAGGAAATTGTCGATGCTTTCGTCCTGGTTCGTATTGGCCATGATATCCACTGCAATCACAACATCCGCCTTATATGCACGGCATACATCAGCCGGGATATTGTCGAGGATACCACCGTCGACAAATGTTTTACCATACATCTTCACGGGTTCAAAGATCAGTGGAATGGCACAGGAGGCATTCACCGAAGCTGCAACCGGTCCGGAAGCAAGCACCACACTCTTCCCCTCCAGCAGGTCGGTGGTCATCGCAACAAAAGGGATCTTCAGATCCTCTATATTCTGAACCGAACAGTGTTCGGAAACATACTTCTGAAGCTTTTTTCCCGAGACAAATCCCACTTTCGACCTGACCAGAGAAAAATCGAAAACGGTCGATGACTTCGTCTCAATGACCAGAGGAATGAGCTTATCCACATCGGGATTGTCGCAATACAGAGCTCCGACCAGGCTTCCGGCGCTGGCTCCGGCAATAAAATCAATAGGGATTTTATTCTCAGCAAAAGCTTTCAACACTCCAACATGGGCCGCGCCGTGAAAAGCGCCGCCTCCGAGTGCCAGAGCGACCCTTAAATGAGTATCGATTTTTCTGGCCGGCGGCATGGCCGGCGGACTTTTAACTATCATATACTTCTCGGTGCATGAAACGAGGAACAGTGCTAAAACAATACCGGTAATGGCTTTCATATCTCGACATTTGGAATTGGCTGTGTGTTATTTTCCATTATCCTTTAATATCCTGATCTCCTTCAGGGAATCCTTTTTGTTCCCGGGAAGAACATCCATGAGCTCGGCATGATCTTCCTTCATTTTCACTGCTTCCTGCCTGATCATATCATCCAAAGGAATCCGCTTGTCCCTGGCCCTTTTCTCGAGTATCTGCATCCAATCAGGATTATTCCTGATCTGGCCGATGAAATAAGCTACGGTATCGGCCAGGAGAGCCCGTTTTGTCGTATCCCTTGGTGAAAAATTCAGGTCCTGCTTAAGATTTATTAATTTATATATGATCGCCTTGCGGATTGTATCATGGCCCCTGATAATCGGGATTGTATCGGAGGGCAGAACAAGTTCAAACAGATTGCCGTAAAGAGCGACCGGGTCCTCGTAATCATCGCTCAAAGCAATATACCAGGCGTCGGCATCCTTCTTCATGTCACCCCTGATACGATTGATCCATTGGTATTTATGAATCCTTTCAAGGCTGCCCAACGCATACACCTTGCGGCCCGAAGGTTTCGCAACATAATAGTCGAAGTTTGCTGCAGGGAACCATCGGAATGTGAATATGGGAGAGCCTTTGTCGATGAGAAAATGTTCCTCATCCCATGCAGCAACCGGTGCGAATTTTTCGCCAAGCTGCCTCCAGCCGTACAAATCTGTTGAAACATCCTCAACCTTCCATTTTTTTAACGGAACCCAACCATACCTGATCTGAGTGACTGCAAGACCGATCACTGCCAGGATGAAAAACAGGGCAACCGCAACGGGCCAGGGCAGTATCTTCAGCCTTTTGTTTTCTGAAGAAGGCGTCGCCAGCCAGCTTGCAGCAATGAGGATAAAACCGATATATGCCGGGCCTGTCCAATGAGGAAGAGTCGAACGAAACAGGGAAAACGAAACAAATACAAGCCACAGGGGAACACTCATCCACAGGATCAGCCGGCGGTAAGGTTTTTCAAGAATATCCCTGCCTTTCAGCATGGCTATGAAGGCCAGGATGATAAGGATTATGTTGACAGGATTATTATAAAACACCTGTCCTACGATTTCAGTCAGGAAATACTGCAGCTGTATACCCGATTCAGTGAACCCCACACGGCTTTCATGGAATGTAAAGCTGATGTAGTTGTTATTGGCGTTCCAGAAAACAACCGGCATGAACAGGAGAACAGCCATCAGCAGGGCAATCCACGTTTCCTTGGCCATCAGCCATTTGCGGTTGCTGAAAAGAATAAACATTCCCGCACCGAAAATCAGGAAGACCGAATGATACTTTGAAAGCAGGGCCAGGCCTATGGTCAGTCCGGCGAAAAAAAGATAAGCCCTGCTCTGTTTTGAAAGGGATTCATCGGGAAGTGAACATGCCAGCAGATAAACAGTCACCAGCCAGAAAAACACCTGGGGTGTATCGGGAAGTATAAAGGTGCCAACAAGAATGAACCCATAAAAGGAAGCCGTGAAAAGAAAGGCTGCATAAAGTCCGGCTGCCGGGTTCTTTATCTTTTTCCCGATCAGGAATATCAGCCATGTTGAGGCAGTGCCCAGCACAACCGAGCCAAGTCTCAAAAAGATCTCATTGTCAAACCTGAGGTTAAGAGTAAAAAGCTGTATCAACCAGCCTACCATCGGAGGGTGGTCGAAATGGCTCATGTCGGGAAAACTGGCATAAGTCCAGTAATATACCTCGTCATTGCCCAGTTCAATCGCCCCGGCAATCAATGCCCGTAACGCGGCCGACAAAACCAGCAGTATACCTAATGCCCAGTAAATTCTTTTGTTCGATGGCATGTTACTGCGGATTTGTTTTTCGGTTTCTTCTCAAACGGAATACAGCCCAGAGGATAGCAATGAGTGATCCGCAGGCCATGATGCGAAAGATCCATGTCCTGATCCAGTTGATCTCAGCTTTCAGATCATTTGAAGGAAACTCTCCGTTATAGCGGAAGACCGGGTTCAGGTAAAAAATATCCCCAGGACCGATCGTTGGATGAGCATGGCGTGCAAAAAACGTTATTTCGGTACGGATATAGGTATCACTGGCAGTAAACTTATACCAGCTCCCTGTATCGCCGTAAACCGATTTCCTGATCCTTCCATCCTGTCCGATGAACATGATCTTGAAGATCTTCCCCGATACCGAGACTTTGAGCGTATCCCCCGCCATCCATACTTTCTGCAAATGAGGAACCTGCCGGGCCCATCCTTCTTTTTGTTCAAACGTCCAGTGATTTCCCATATAGATCTCAACCCCGTATGCCTTGCCTGTTTTCAGGGAATGAATCATAGAATCCCCGTTCAGGACCGGGGAATGAATGTATGTTGCGCAACGCTGGATCTGGTATGGGTCTTCGATATTATGAGCATCGTCATCGGCCAGGATCCAGGCCACATGCCCTGATGAAAGAGCCGCATCCCACTGGGGTATCGACCTCCAGTTGTTATCAAGTACTTCCAGCATATCATAATTTGAAAGGTACTTCATGTCGTTAAGCGAATAACCGCCTTCCCAGTCAGGATGGGCAATGGCAACGATATCAGACTGTGGCCTCAGCAAATTCAGGATATGCTGTTTATGGCTCAGATTCTGAACCAGTGAATAATCCATCCACAGCACCTCCCTCGCCCCAATCAGCATCTGGTGCTTTTTTCTTATTCCATATCCATGTTCATACACCGGGATATAAAAGGCCGAATCGAGGAATGCCTGTGAAATACTTTGGTAGTTCGAAATCTGAGGCGCATCGTACCCCATACGCTTATACACAGTATACAACTCCCGGGGCGTATTATTACGGCCGGCGGTAAGTCCCCACCATTCCCTCACATGAAAATGAAAATTGCTTTTTCTCCAGCCGCTGCTGTCGGTACCGGCATACGGATTAAAAAATTTATCCCCCGAAAAAGGCTGAGGTTCAGGAAAGTCGTATACCGGCGCCCAGAAATACAGGGCCGCCTCAAAGCCCAGGATCAATAAAATAAAATAAACGAGCCAGCGGAATACCCTTCCTGCGATCTTCTTCATGCTGCAAAGTTAAAACAAACTGATGAGAAGGCGTATATTAAGGAACGTAACAACAGCCCCTATGCCCAGCAAAAGGAAAGTAGTTCGTTTTTTATTCGCGTGAACACCCATGACCTTGGCCGAAGAGGTCAGACTGATTTGTGTGAAAATGGTAAATGGCAGCTGTATGCTGAGTATCATCTGTGAGATGATCAGGCCCATGAAAGGATTTCTGATAACAAAAATGATCAGGACAGCCAGCACCAGCGAAATGATCACCCCAAGTCTTGAATGGCTGTCATTAATATCATAGGGTTCCCCCCAGATGCCTGCAAGTATCGACCCGCCTGCCATGCCGGAAGTTATTGTCGATGCAAGCCCCGAAAACAAAAGGGCTATTGCAAACACAATGCCTGCATGGTTTCCCAACAGCGGACTGAGAATACTCCCCGCCTGCTGAAGCTCGCTGACATGGGTTTTGGATGTAAAAAACGTTGCTGCAGCCAGCATAATGATGGCAGAATTGATGGCCCAGCCTACGAACATGGATAATAAAGTATCAAAAAATTCAAATTTCAATTGTCTGCGGATGACTGATTCGTTTTCGAGATTCCACTGCCGGCTTTGAATGATCTCGGAGTGTAAAAACAGGTTGTGTGGCATCACAACCGCCCCAAGCACACTCATGATGATCAACATGGATCCCTGCGGGATTGAAGGTGTGACCCAGCCAATGCCTGCCCCTGCCCAATCGATATTCACCAGGGTAAGCTCATACAGGAAAGAGAGTCCTATAACCGAAACAAATGCAATAATGACTTTTTCGATCTTCCGGTAGGAATTGGTAAACAGCATGATCATCACAAAAGCCAGGGCAAGAACGGCCCCTGCGGGTATTGGTATGCTGAACAGCATGTTCAGGGCAATGGCGGCGCCAAGAATTTCAGCCAGTGATGTCGAAACCGACGCCCCCATCGCAGTCCAGAGGACCGATTTTGAGACCCAGGGTTTGAGGTATTTTGTAGAGGCTTCAGAAAGGCAAAGTCCGGTTGCAATCCCCAGATGGGCTACATTATGCTGAAGCACGATCAGCATAAAAGTTGAGAGGCTGACCATCCATAACAGAGTATACCCATACTCAGAACCCGCGGCAATGTTCGATGCCCAGTTGCCCGGATCAATAAAACCAACCGTTACAAGCAGTCCGGGGCCTATATACCGCAGTATATCCAGTCCGCCAAAACCGGGTTTATGGTCCTTCTTGCGAAGATCGTTGAGAAATTTATTCAGCATAATATTAGGCAAGATACTAAATTTGTAAATTGGTTTTGGTTATTGGGGATTGGGGATTGGGGATTGGGGATTGGGGATTAGGGATTGGGGATTGGGGATTAGGGATTAGGGATTGGGGATTAGGGATTAGGGGTTAGGGGTTAGGGATTGGTTATTCAACATTCAATATTCAATATTCAATATTCGATATTCGTACATCGTAAATGAAATCGTAATTATTCGCAATATTGTTAATTTTATTGGTGCTCATTACGGCTTCGCCGAACGT
>JBAXLI010000044.1:0-37419 GCA_037134895.1 Bacteroidota bacterium | reverse complement strand
TGCATCCTGCATCCTGCATCCTGCATCTTGCATCCTGCATCCTGCATCCTGCATCATACATTTCACGATCCAACAACCACTTTGGCAAACCTAATGACTTTGCCGTTGAGCATGTACCCTTTTTCGATCTCGTCAACAACCTTGTTTTTCATCTTTTCATCCGGGACAGGTATATTGGTAATTGCTTCGTGGAAATCGGTATCAAAAGGTTCACCTGCAGTTTTCACCTGCTCCAGGCCCTGGGCGGTTAGAACAGTCATGAACTTGTTAAAGATCAATACTATCCCGGCTTTCAGCGCATCCGCATTATCGGTTGCATCAAAAGCCTTAATGGCTCTTTCAAAGTCATCAAGCACAGGCAGGAGTTTGATCACCAGGTCTTCAGAGGCGTTTTTACGTATTTCACCTATATCCTTAATGCTGCGCCTGCGGTAATTGTCAAAATCAGAGTATAGCCTGAGGTATTTGTCGTTCAGTTCGGCATATTTATCAGAATAGTCCTCCTCATCCGGATCTGCCGACTTGTCAATGGGGACTGAGGTGTCTGAAGCTTTTACCTCATCCGCAGTCAGTTCATCCTTTTCCTTTTGGGATTTTTCTTCTTTGTGTTCTTTTTTAGACATAGTAGTACAATAAATTCAACAGAATTCCAGCATTCATATCAAAAAATCTGCCAAAGGGATTTGTGCGCCAAAATGTCAGGAATTTATCCGTTTGATATCGGCGCCCAGGTTTTGCAACCTGATATCGATGTTCTGATAGCCTCTGTCGATCTGTTCAATATTATCGATGACACTCCTGCCCTGGGCCGAGAGTGCGGCAATCAGCAAGGCAACGCCAGCCCTGATATCAGGGGATGACATCCGTATTCCTCTGAGAGGGTTTTTATGGTCAAGTCCGATGACTGTGGCGCGGTGCGGGTCACAAAGGATTATTTTTGCACCCATATCAATCAGCTTATCAACAAAGAAAAGCCTGCTCTCAAACATTTTCTGGTGAATAAGAACACTGCCTCTTGCCTGTGTTGCGACAACGAGGACAATGCTGATAAGGTCAGGGGTAAAGCCTGGCCAGGGTGCATCGGCAATGGTCATGATAGAACCATCCATGAATGATTCCACTTCGTAATTTTCCTGTTTGGGTATGCGGATGTCATCTCCGGTGAATTCCATCCTGATGCCCAGTTTGGCGAAAACATCAGGAATAAGCCCAAGATGCCCTATGCCTGCATTTTTTATAGTGATCTCAGAACCTGTCATTGCAGCAAGCCCAATGAAGCTGCCTACCTCGATCATGTCGGAAAGCAGAACATGTTCGCAGCCCTGAAGTGCTTCCACGCCTTCGATTGTGAGGAGGTTTGAACCTGTGCCCTGTATCTTTGCCCCCATGCGGGTTAACATAAGGCATAGCTGGTAGATATAGGGTTCGCAGGCAGCATTGAAGATCGTGGTAGTTCCTTTAGCCATGACCGCAGCCATTACAATATTGGCAGTACCGGTAACGGAGGCTTCATCGAGGAGCATGTAAGTGCCTTTCAGGCCAGGAGATTCAACGCTGTACAGACCGTCGTCAGGGTTATAGGTGAACCTTGCTCCGAGTTTGCCCAAACCGATAAAATGAGTATCGAGGCGCCGCCTCCCGATCTTATCTCCGCCCGGAAGGTATACGAAACCCTTGCCGAACCGGGCAAGCATGGGCCCGAGGATCATAATGGATCCTCTCAGGCTCCCGACTTTATCGCGGAACTCCTTCGTTTGCAGATAATCAAAATTCAGGTCCACGGCTTTAAAGTGAACGCTGGACCCTTGCCTGGATATTGTAACACCAAGTGCCTCAAGTAGTTCGATGAGTTTGTTTACATCCCTGATATCGGGTATGTTATGAATGGTAACTTGATCACTGGTAAGAAGGCAGGCGCAGATTACCTGGAGGGCTTCATTTTTTGCTCCCTGGGGAGTAATTTCTCCATGAAGCTGCCGGCTTCCGGTGATCTCGAAAGAACTCATTGCTGAGGACGATTCTTGTTCCTTTGGTTATACTTACCATTCGGACTTGGGCGGAAGGGTTTTCTTACTTTTTTATTCAGGCCGAGAATTTCGTTGGTATGCTGAAATTTGAAATCCTGTTTCAGTTTTGCTTTGCCTTTTGATAATTTATCCAGATGCATCTCGATAAGAGTATCATCAACCGATTCACGGTTCCAGCTAAGGTATGATTTTTTCATATGCTGGGCAATCGCATGAACAAGCGAATCCTTCTCGGGGCCGTCTTCGTAATCGACGGCTTTTTCGAGCATCAGGGCGATGTTCTTACCATAATGGCGGAATTCGATGGCTTTATCATGGTATTGAAGCTTTTCGGGCTTAAGGCTGGTCGACAGGGGAGGAGGAGGGGGATATGGCGCATCAACATCCAGTTTGAAATCAGAGATGATGTACATATGGTCCCAGAGCTTATGTTTGAAATCTGAAGTTTCTTTTGCTGCGGGATAAAGCTGTCCCATTACATTGATCACGAATTTTGCAGCCTTGGTCCGGCGTTCGCGGTCATCGATCGTGCAAAGGTACTGTATCATTTTCTGTACATTCCTGCCGTATTCGGGGATGACCATCTGGGCGCGGGTGGTATTATATTCCATCTGAATTAATTTGTGCAAAGATACAACTTATTCGGCTATCCTCAGTTTGGCGAATTTGAGGAGAAGTTGTTTCTGGCCGATACCGGCGAAAAACACGGTGGCTTTTTTGTTCGGGCCTATGCCTTCAATGGCTACGACCTTTCCTTTGCCGAACCTTTCATGCTCCACTTCCATGCCTGTTTTGATCTCTTCAACGTCGGCCGGCGGGATTGCCGAAATGGCAGGATTTACAGGGAGTGCAACGGGTCTGGCAGGCGATGGTTTCACAGGCCCTGATGAAGGCTGCTGAGGTTTTTGCGAGGCAAACTTCCTCGGAGGGAGATTCAGGCCTTGCAGCATATTTGAAAAATTGTCGGGCGAATTCAGGCTTTCTTTCTTTGTTGGGGAACGCCTTGGGAAATCTATCAGTTTCTCTGGGATCTCAGCGATGAACCGGCTGGGTTCACACATGGTCAGATTGCCCCATCGGTAACGGTTTTCGGCGAATGCCAGGGTGAGCTTTACTTCGGCCCTGGTAACAGCAACATAAAACAAGCGCCGTTCCTCTTCCAGGTCAGTCCTGGAATTAAGGGACTGGATTGAAGGGAAGAGGTTTTCTTCGAGGCCAACCACAAAAACATACGGGAATTCAAGTCCTTTTGCGGAATGAACGGTCATCAGCATTACCTTGTCGGGGTCCTCCTTGTCGGCCAGGTCAGTATCGGTCAGCAACGCCACATCCTGGAGGAATTCGTCCAGTGTGCGGATCACATTCTCCTCAATCTCGCCGGTCTCAGGGTCAGTCCTTGGTGTTTCGGTGAATTCTTTGATCGCATTCAGGAGCTCTTCGATGTTTTCAAACCGGCTGACACCTTCGGGGGTTTTATCTTCATGCATTTCTTTGATCAGGCCTGATGATGAAGCGATATGCTTGGCCATTTCGAAGGCATTCCTGGTTTTCAGCAGGGCATTAAAACTTTTGATCATTGTGATGAACCCACTTACTTTGGCCCAGGTGTTTTCGGGGAACCTTGCAGTGGCGGGGGGGGCCTCGATAAGGTCAAATAAACTTTTTTTATGCTCGTCGGCAAGCACGATAAGTTTCTCAACCGTTGTTTTACCGATGCCGCGGGCGGGATAGTTAATCACCCTTAGCAGTGCGTCCTCATCCCTGGGGTTGACGGCCAGCCTGAAATAAGCCAGCAGGTCCTTGATTTCCTTCCTCTGGTAAAATGAAAGTCCGCCGTAAACCCTGCAGGGGATATTGAGTTTCCTCAGGGATTCTTCCATTACTCTTGACTGGGAATTAGTCCGGTACAGAATAGCAAAGGATGAGTTGGGAAGCTGCCTGTTCATTTTATGTTCGAAGATAGCTTGGGCAACCATGTTTCCTTCCTCGCCATCGGTGGATGCATGAAGCAGGGCAATCGGTTGTCCGCCATCATTATCAGTCCATATCTCCTTGAAAATCTGATTTTTGTTGTTTGAGATAACCTGGTTGGCAGCTTCAACAATAGTTTTTGTTGAGCGGTAGTTCTGTTCGAGTTTGTAAACTTTATGGTCGGGGTAATCAGTTCTGAAATTCAGAATGTTCTGGATATTCGCTCCGCGGAAGGCATAGATGCTTTGTGCATCATCGCCTACAACACAGATGTTTTCGTTATTTGCAGCGAGCTTTTTAACGATAAGATACTGGGCGTAATTCGTATCCTGGTATTCATCCACAAGGATGTATTTGAATTTATGCTGGTATTTATGCAGTACATCAGGGAAATCGCGCAGCAGCACGTTCATGTTGTACAGAAGGTCATCGAAGTCCATGGCCGATGAGCGAAGCAGCCTGTTGTGGTATTGTACGAAGATCTTACCCGTAAAGGGTTTACCGGCGGTGCTGTCATATTCCTGGATTTCAGGATTCGAGTTATATTCCTCAGCTGAAATCAGGCTGGTTTTAGCGGCGGAGATCCTTTGCGCAACATATCCGGGCTGATACACTTTCTCATCCAGGTTGTTTTCCCTGATGAGGTTTCTGATAACTCTTTTGGAATCGTCGGAGTCGTAAATGGTATAATTGGAAGGGTATCCGAGCCTGTGGCCTTCAATCCTGAGGACCCTGGCAAATACCGAGTGGAAGGTTCCCATCCAAACGTTTTTACCTTCACTGTTGCCGACGATTGCTGTGATCCTTTCGGTCATTTCGCGTGCGGCCTTATTGGTAAATGTGAGGGCCAGGATGTTGAAAGGATCCACCCCGAGTTCAAGGAGGTAAGCCACTCTGAAAGTGAGAACCCTGGTCTTGCCCGATCCGGCGCCGGCAATAACCATTACCGGCCCTTCGGTCTCTACTACCGCCAGTCTCTGGGCCTCATTCAGTTGTTCTAGAATTCCAGGCATAATTATTCAAATCGGGGCAAAGGTAGGAGAATACTCTGATGGCATGAGAATTGTGAAAAACTATTTGATAACAGCCCCTGCATTGTCATTTTAATACGTAATTTAATGATTTCAACAATATCTGGTAATCTGCACGTTTACGAACTTTTTTCAGACAGTTACTTATTGCGCCTTGATTATACATATCTTATAATAGTACTTTTACTGGTACAATTGATTTAAGATTGTAATTATCCGCAACAAATGAAAAAGCCAAAAGCCATGAAAACAAAAGTTAAATTAGTCTTTTTCGCCTTGATTGCATCATCTGCTTTTTTTTCATCATGTAATAAGATTCATGATGTAACACCAAAGGCAAAGACAATGGACGACCTCAAGATTTCCCAGTCCTTTAACTGGGAAATGACCCGAGAGGTGATCTTAAACATCGGAATGAACATTCCTTCCGTAACCTCCCAATCTAATAAGGTATTGGTATATATTGACGATCCCTCAAAGGGTGGCGAACTAGCTTTCCAGGGCTGGACCGGTAATTCCAATGCAATGGAGGCAAAGGTCAGGATCCCAACCGCTGTGACTCAGCTTTTTCTTCAGCTTGTGCCTTCAAGCGGACAAGGACAGATTGTGAGCATTCAGGTAAATGAATCGATCTCTTACACATTTGTTGCCGTTGTAAATAAAAGCAGTAATGTTGCAGGCCCGGATTGCAATGCAGCTCCCGATGATCATAAACTGAGCGGGTCAGCTTCAAAGACAATAACCGACGGACAAACATGGTATGTGGCTGCAGGCGCAACACTTACAGGAGATGTTACTGTAAAAGATGGAGCACTTCAGATCTGCGGCACTTATACAACCGGCACGATCGATCTGAAACCAGACAATAACAAAACTGCCACGCTTATTGTAAGTTCCACCGGTACAATTGGTTCAGTTTCAGCACCTGTTACCATTAAAGAAAGCAAAGATGGGTTGTTCCAGAATTGGGGGACCTGTCATATTGCAGGCGTATTTACCCCTAATGATAATGTTGAGAATTACAATAAAATGTATGTATACGGGCAGTTCAACATGAATGGCAGTTCAGGCAACCTGACCAATGCCGGCGGTGCCGAACTGAAGATTACCGACAAGTGGAATGTTGTCAACCAGGTCACCAACCTTGGAAAAATCGAGGTGCAAACTGATATGGAATGCAATAATTCCATCTTTATAAATGCATGCGCATTAATCGTACATGGTAATTTCCACCGAAACAATTGCCAGTTTACAAACCAAACCGGCTACATTGAATGTGACGGAGAAGCCTATATGCAGGGCGGACAGGGTTTCATGAAGATGTACGATGGTTCGCTGATCCGTACTTACGATTTGAGGATGAATTCTGATATTCAGGGTTTTGGCACCAAGAATGAAGTTGTAGTGTCCAATGCACTAAATTTTGACGGTCCCAATTTTATCACAGGTCCTATCGAAACTGCTCAAACTAACGGTGTACTTGCTAAAGGGACAGTTGCTGCCAATTTTTCCAATGGTGCAACTTTCGTGAGCTTTGCCGGTATTACCAACACCATCCCATCAACCTCCTGTAATAACAATCATGGTGTTAACCCTCCTTTGAACCCGCTTAAAAACGTTTACACAGGAACTACGGTGTATGAAGACATGTGGCCGGAAAAGGGAGACTATGACCTGAACGACCTGGTGATTTATTACAAGTTTACGACTACGTCGAACTCGGAAAATAAGGTAACTGATATCCAGGTCAAATTGTATGTCAAGGCAGCCGGTGCATCTTTGAAGAATGGCTTCGGGATTCAGTTTGACAATCTGGTGCCGGGTGATATCGCCTCAGTGACAGGTTACAACCTGAAGTACCAGTATATTACATTGTCTTCAAATGGTACAGAAGCAGGTCAGACAAAAGCCGTGATCATCCCGTTTGACAATGTTGACAATGTTATCCACAGAGTAACCCCTGTATTCTTTAATACCGTTATTGGCGATCCTGTTGGAACCGCTGATACAGTTACCATGGAGATTCATCTTACAACCCCCATACTTACCACTGTTCTGGGAACGGCTCCTTTTAATCCTTTCCTGATAAGAAACATGGAGCGTATAGCAGAGATTCATTTACCCAACTATGTGCCGACCTCTATTGCCGCCACTTGTCCCTACTTCGGAACAAAGGATGATGATTCCCAGCCCGGTATAGGAAGGTATTACAAAACGGTGAACAACCTTCCCTGGGCTTTGAACATCCCTGTGAGCTTTGATTATCCTTGTGAAAAAGTCAGTGTTCTCAATGCTTACAATTTTTTCGCTACCTGGGCCGAATCGGGTGGTGTTTTATATCCCTCATGGTATAAGGACCTTGCCGGTTACAGGAACTCTGCCAATATCTGGCATCCATAATATTGCAGATAAAACAATAATTTGGCGTTGGGTTTATTAAGCCGCCTGAGAAGGCGGCTTCTTTCTTGAATTTACAAGGTGATCTTAACTTTGCCAGGGAAGGTTCGACTTGTTTTATAGTGAAAATACTAACACTTACAAAATGGATTGAGACATATGCTAATTACAGGTTGACAAAAACGATCATATTATCGTACTTTTATACACTTGCAGCATAAAGAGGTTTTGCAGCATAGAGAAATTTAAAATATTAGCCATGAAAGCAAAAGTATTATTATCGATTCTTCTGATTGCTACTACGGTAGTCTTTATTGCAGGATGCCGTAAAAATCTTCCGGAGAAAGCCGCAACTACAGATCCAACTAAGTTTACGGATCTCAAGGTGGACAAAGCTTTTACATTTGACAATTTTGCGCCTTTGAGCGTGAATATCAGTGTAAATTCTTCATCATCAGGAAGTATGAATATCATTCAGATCTACCAGGATGATCCCGGCTATGGGAAGTTGATTACATCGGGTGTGGCTTATGGAAGCCTGCCATATGTGAATAGTATACGTGTGCCTAAAGCGGTTAAAAATCTATACATTTCGTACACATCCTCGAACGGGAAACACGAATCGGCAGTTGTAAGTATCGAAGGTGCAAGCCTTACATACATTTTCGGAGGTACAAAGTCGACCGAAAACACCGATAACAGCTGTGGTTCCGGAACAGCAATTACTACTAATCAAGCCAGTGTAAGTATTGGTTCCGGACAAACATATTATGTTCCTTACGGAGCCACGGTTACTGTCATCACATTAACTGTCAGTACAGGAGGTACTTTCAATAACTGCGGAACCCTTACAGTAAACAATCTGAATGTTGCCAACACAAATGGAATTATCAATAATAATGGCACTTTTACTTTAACAAACAATGTCGATTATAAAGGAACATTTGTTAACAACGGAACTTTAAATGTTACAGGCAATCACGAGTACAAAACAAATTCAGGAGGTCATGTAACCAATAACTGTACGATGAATGTCACGGGTTCGGTTTTCACGACCGGAAGCGGAAGCTTGACCAATAACGGATATGTAAAAGTCATCGGTAATGACGGTAGTATTAAAACAACCGGTCAGGGAGTGCTTACTCTCGGTGCGGGGAGCCTGGTCGATTGTTTGTATTTTGATCTTGAAGGATCCGTTGTGGGACCAGTTGCAGCTACCTATGCAGGGATAAAAACTGTAAACGGAAAAGCAACCGGTGGAGGTTCCATTTCAGGTTATGTTGATTTCTGCGCGACCGGATCGATTCAGCCAAATAACGGCAGTTATGGCAACCACGTTACCTTCTGTACTCAAACAGTACCTATTCCAAGTTGTTCCAATCCGGTTGCACCTTTAATTACGAGTCCCCTCACAGCAACAGGAACGGCCGGACTTGCGATCACACCTTATGTGATTACTGCCTCAGGCTCGAACCCCATAACTTATAATGCAACAAACATGCCGGCAGGACTCACTTTCAACAGCAGTACACATGCAATTTCAGGTACTGTTGCAACTGCAGGTACCTTTAGTATAACACTCACTGCTGATAATTCGGTTGGGACAGATACCAAAATCCTGGTCCTTACCATAGGTGCTGCAGGCGCACCCCCCATTATCACCAGTCCGTTGACAGCATCGGCAACAGCTGGTTCTCCTTTCAGTTACACCATCACTGCTACGGGCGAAAACACACAGGCCTGTCCGATGACATTCACCGCATCTCCTTTGCCTGTCGGACTTACTTTACAGAATGGAATCCTGATCGGAGGCTCGCCTACGACTGCAGGTACATATGATATTACCTTAACAGCACACAATTGTCATGCACCGGATAACGTAAAACACCTTATTCTTACTGTTGCACCCGCCGGAATAGTCCCGGTTATCAGCAGCCCGCTTACTGCCAGTGGTACTGCAGGGACTGTATTCACACCTTATACTCTTACAACTTCTGCTGGGACTGCTCCCATCACTTTAGATGCAACCAACCTGCCCGCCGGACTTTCATATGATGCTGGCACCCACCAGATCACCGGAACGCCCACCACACCAGGGACAACCGATGTAACTCTTACAGCCTCTAACGCTTATGGCACCGATGTTAAACATTTGATCATTACCATTGCCCAGGCTCCCGGTACACCTCCGGTCATTCAGCCCCCGCTGACTGCTGCAGGAACTGTGAATTTACCTTTCACGCCTTTCCTGGTGACTGCGACAGGAAGCACTCCCATGACCTTTGACGCAACAGGTGTGCCTTCAGGTTTATCCTTCGATCCGGTTACACATATTATCACAGGTACTCCTACTGTTGCAGGTACATTTACCGTACACCTGACGGCCACGAACAACGTCGGTTCCGACAACAAGGATCTTGTAATCACAATTGCATCCGGCGGAGGTGGTTCCATCATTTCATACTATCCTAATGCAGTTGATTATGGCACCTTTGTTTTCGAAGACCTCTGGCCATATTACGGGGATTATGATTGCAACGACCTTGTGGTGAACTTCCAGTACAAAATAACATCCAATCTCCAGAACCAGATTACCGACATAGAGGCAACATTTATCTTCAAAGCAGCAGGAGCCTCTCTAAACAACGGGTTCGGGTTCGTTCTGAACACAAACCCTGCAAATGTCGCGAGTGTTACGGGATATACTCAATATGGCAGCGCGGTAACCTATGATGCAAAGGGATATGAAGCCGGCCATTCAAATATGACCGTGATTATCCCTGTAGATGCCGTGAATACTATGTTTGGCAGCGGGTTTGTGAATACAATCGTCGGGCACTCATATTACCAGCCGATTACCAAAGTCATTACCATTCATCTAACAACACCTCAGGCAAGTGTTGGAGATCTGCCATGGAACCCGTTTATTTTCCAGAACCAGGTCAGAAGCCATGAGATTCATATGAAAAACCAGCCGGGAACAGATTTTGCAGATCAGGCTTTGTTTGGTACAGGGAATGATGCAACGAATGTTGGGCAGGGGTACTATTATGCTTCATCATCAGGATTACCATGGGCGTTTGAGATCCCGGTCAACTTCGATTATCCCGCAGAAGCCAGGGATATCCTCACATGTTACAATCATTTTGCCGATTGGGCACAGGCACCTGCAGGTCCGTCAAATCCATACAATAACTGGTACGAGGATCTCCCGGGATACAGGAATCCTGCCAATCTCTGGCATCAATAAGAAGTTTTAGTAATTTGGTGTTTGGTTTGAGAGGCCGCCTTGAAAAGGCGGCTTCTTTTTTTATGTAAGCGCGATTGCATATTTTTACACCCAATTCTTTTTGATTTAAATTGCCACTGATGAATATCACTTTTTTCCAGATCATCAATTATTGCCTGATTGCTTTTGCCCTGGTATTGTTTTCAGGATATATATGGGACAGGATTGTCAACCCTGACTATATGCCTGAGGAATGGAAACATGCAAGAAAAAACCGGGTTTTAAGCAGGACCCTTTTAAAAACGGAACGGAAGTACGTCGATAAGGTGAGATTTTTCAATTTCTGGTTACAGGTCGAAAGACTGAGAAAAGACCTGGTTCCCGGGGCATTTGCCGAGCTTGGTGTTTATAAGGGGCAAAGCGCAAAAGTGATCCATCATATGGACCCGGCAAGGAAATTTCACCTTTTTGATACGTTTTCAGGCTTCAATGCCTTGGACCTGGAGAAGGAAACAGGGGAGGCCGCGACTTATACCACGAACAATTTTGCTGATACCAGCACTGATCTTGTAATAGCCAGGATAGGAGGGAATGGCAATATCATTCTCCATCCCGGTAATTTCCCGGCATCAGCAGGAGAGGTTATTTATGAAAAATTCGCCTTTGTCAATATTGATGCCGATCTTTACAAACCTACAAAGGCCGGGCTTGAATTTTTTTATCCGCGCCTAAGCCCGGGAGGCGTCATTATGGTCCATGATTATAACCATAAATGGGAGGGAGTGATGAAAGCCGTGGACGATTTCTGTAAATCTATCCCTGAATCCATGATTATTGTCCCCGACAGGGAAACGACCGTGATGATAATAAGGAGAAAATTCTGACATTTCCTCGGTTTTTATCCAGGTTTCTGGATTGCGGATGACATCCGCAGTCATTATTCAGTAAGGGGAATGACAATATTTACAATATTTTTTGAGAGAGTTTGTAAAAAAATCATTAAATCTCTTGTTTGAAAGAAAATAAGTTGTAATTTTGCACCCTCGAAAATCGGATTTGGTTTTTGAGGGGATACTAAGCCGAGATTAGTAAGGAAACCTGACAAAGCGAGACATCTATAGGTTTCAACAGCAGCCGGAACGTCGGTTGTAGTGAAAAAGTCTCTCTGAAACACAGCTCTCCTTTTATATTTCAAAGCATTATCCTTCTTTACCAGGCGCAGGGTTTAGCGCCGGAAATTTTGAAAAGAATTTAAACATTTCAATATGCCTACAATTTCGCAATTGGTTCGTAAAGGAAGACACAAGTTGACGGACAAGAGTAAAGCTCCTGCCCTTGATTCATGTCCCCAGCGCCGTGGTGTATGTGTAAGGGTTTACACAACAACTCCCAAAAAGCCCAATTCAGCAATGCGTAAAGTTGCACGTGTTCGTCTGACCAACGGCAAGGAAGTGAATGCTTACATCCCCGGTGAAGGCCATAATCTCCAGGAACACTCGATCGTGATGATCCGCGGAGGCCGTGTGAAAGATCTCCCCGGCGTTCGTTACCATATCATCCGTGGCGCGCTCGATACATCGGGTGTTGAAGGACGCAAGCAGCGCCGTTCAAAGTATGGTGCCAAGAAGCCTAAAGAAAAGAAAGCATAATTACAGCTGTTATTTAAGCGCATATGAGAAAATCAAGACCAAAGAAAAGGCTCATCATTCCCGACCCCAGGTTCAGCGATACGCTGGTGACCAAGTTCGTGAATAATATGATGTTCAGCGGCAAGAAGAACCAGTCGTACGACATTTTTTATGAAGCTATTGACATCGTAAGCGAAAAGACCAAGGAAGACGGCCTCGAGGTGTTCAAGAAAGCCCTTGCAAACGTTACTCCTTCAGTAGAAGTCCGCAGCCGCCGTATCGGTGGTGCTACTTTCCAGATCCCTTCGGAGATCAGGCCTTCGCGTAAGAGTTCAATCGGCATGAAGTCCCTCGTAGGATATGCAAGAAAACGCCACGAAAAGAGCATGGCCCATAAACTTGCTGCCGAAATCCTCGCCGCATACAAAGAAGAAGGTGCTGCTTACAAGAAGAAAGAAGACACCCACCGTATGGCCGAGGCTAACAAAGCATTTTCACATTTCAGATTTTAATCACATCAAACGGATCTTATACAATATATAAAATAGTGCCCGGGCAACTCGAAAATACACGCAACATTGGCATTATGGCTCATATCGACGCCGGTAAGACGACGACAACTGAGCGTATATTGTATTATACCGGGATCAATTATAAAATGGGCGAGGTACACGACGGTACTGCCACTATGGACTGGATGGTCCAGGAGCAGGAACGCGGTATTACAATTACCTCTGCCGCCACCACTGTTTACTGGGACTTTAATAACCAGACTTACCGTATTAACATTATCGATACACCCGGGCACGTCGATTTTACTGTAGAAGTTGAACGTTCCCTCAGGGTGCTCGACGGGGCTGTTGCATTGTTCTGTGCAGTAGGCGGAGTTGAACCCCAGAGCGAAACCGTTTGGAAACAAGCCGATAAATATCATGTGCCCCGCCTGAGCTATGTGAATAAGATGGACCGCACAGGCGCCGATTTTTTCAGGGTCGTCGAACAGATCAGTGAAAAACTTGGTGCAAAACCAGTTCCGGTTCAGCTGCCGATCGGGGCTGAGGATGATTTCAGGGGTGTTGTTGACCTTATTACAGGTAAAGCCTACTCCTGGGATGATGCCTCGCTTGGAAAAGAATACTTTGAAATCCCTGTTCCTGAAGATATGATCGAACAGGTGAACGAATACCGTAGCCGTCTTATTGAAGGGGCTGCTGAAGAAAGCGAAGAACTGCTTCATAAATTTCTTGAGAACCCAGGTTCAATTACTGCGGATGACATTATCGCACAGGTCCGGAAAGCCACTATTCAAAACAGGATCACTCCAGTCATCTGCGGAGCTTCGTTTAAAAATAAAGGTGTTCAGACCCTGATCGACAGTATCGTCAGGTTCCTGCCTTCACCGTACGATATGCCAGCCATTACCGGCATCAATCCGTTTACCGAAAAGGAAGTCGTTCGTCATCCTGACCCCGCTGAACCTTTTTCAGCCCTGGCTTTTAAAATTGCCACTGATCCATTTGTTGGGCGGATAGCATTTTTCCGTGTTTATTCCGGTTCCCTCGATGCAGGTGAAGTAGTTCTGAATGCTAATACCGATAAAAAAGAAAGGTTGCTTCGCCTGGTGCAGATGCACGCCAACAAACAGATCCCGCTCAAGCACATTGAAGCAGGAGAGATTGGCGTCGCTGTGGGGTTTAAGGAAATCCGCACAGGAGATACCTTATGCGATATTAAGCATCCTGTATTGCTTGAAACAATGAGTTTCCCCGAGCCCGTGATCAATATGGCCATTGAGCCAAGGACACAGGATGACGTGGAGAAACTGGCCATCTGCCTTAAAAAGATGGCCGAAGAAGATCCTACATTCAGGGTAAAAATTGACGAAGAGACCGGGCAGACCGTGATCAGCGGCATGGGCGAACTTCACCTCGAAATTATTGCCGACAGGATGAGGCGTGAGTTTAATATCGATGTTAACCGTGGAAATCCTCAGGTCGCTTATAAAGAAGCTATCGTGAATTCGGTCATGCACCACGAAGTTTATAAGAAACAGTCGGGTGGCAAAGGCCGCTTCGCTGATCTTTCGATCGAATTGTCTCCTGCAGACAAAGGTGTTAAAGGGCTCCAGTTCATCAACGATATTAAGGGCGGAAATATTCCCAGGGAGTTTATTCCATCCATTGAAAAAGGTCTTAAATCGGGAATGTCGAACGGACCTATCATAGGTTTCCCGATGGAAAATGTAAAAGTACGCCTTCTTGACGGTGCATTTCACAGCGTGGATTCTGATGCTTTATCATTCCAGATCGCTGCAGGTATCGCTTTCAGGGAAGCCACGAAAAAAGCAAAGGCTGTGTTACTTGAACCGGTCATGCGTTTTGAAATTATCACCCCGAATGAGAGCATGGGTGAAGTTACCAGCGACATTCATAAGCGCCGCGGACATGTTGAAAGTGTTGAATCACGCATTGGTAATGCCGTTATTCATGGTAAGGTACCCCTTGCAGAGATGTTCGGGTATGTTACAACTCTCAGAAGCATTACCAGTGGTCGGGCCACATGCATGCTTGAATTTTCTCAATATGCCCCGGCTCCTCAGGAGGTTATGGATGAAGTGTTATTTAAAATCAGAGGCTACGTGCCTGTATATTAATCATTTATATGAGCCAGAGAATTAGAATAAAACTGAAGTCTTACGATTACAACCTTGTTGATAAATCAGCAGAGAAGATCGTAAAAACAGTTAAGGCTACCGGCGCCGTGGTTAGCGGACCGATTCCTTTGCCCACTGACAAGAAGATCTTCACTGTTTTGCGCTCGACTTTTGTGAACAAGAAATCCAGGGAACAGTTCCAGCTCTGCACTTATAAACGCATGCTGGATATTTACAGCACAACATCGAAAACAATCGATGCACTGATGAAACTGGAACTTCCTTCAGGAGTGGAGGTTGAGATCAAGGTTTGATCAAGGTGTAATTGTAATTGAACTAACGAAAAAAAATCGTAAGAAATGTCTGGATTAATTGGAAAAAAAGTCGGGATGACCAGCATCTATGATGCAAACGGGAAGAATATTCCCTGTACAGTCATTGAAGCAGGTCCCTGTGTAGTGACACAGATCCGGTCCAAGGAAAAAGAAGGTTATGATGCCATCCAGCTTGCTTTTGAGGATAAAAAGGAAAAGCATACCACAAAAGCCGAGATGGGGCATTTTAAGAAAGCAGGGATCACCCCAAAGAAAGTTGTCGCTGAATTTACCCGTTTTGAAGCTGACCATCAGAAGCAGTTCGGGGATATCATCAAAGTTGATATTTTCCAGGAAGGCGAGTTCATCGATGTGGTTGGCACCTCAAAAGGAAAAGGTTTCCAGGGCGTTGTTAAAAGGCATCATTTTCATGGTGTTGGCGAAGCAACCCATGGACAGCATGACCGGCTCCGTGCCCCCGGTTCGGTGGGCGCATCATCGTGGCCCTCAAGGGTATGGCCTGGTCTGAGAATGGCCGGCCGTATGGGTGGCAAGCGTGTAAAGGTGGTCAACCTTCAGATATTAAAGATAATCCTGGAAAGAAACCTTGTTCTTGTAAAAGGTGCAATTCCCGGGCCTACTGGTGCATATGTAATTATTGAGAGATGGAAATAAAAGTATTTAACATTAAAGGAACAGAAACCGGCCGTAATGTCAAGCTGGACGATACGGTTTTCGGGATTGAGCCTAACGACCATGCCATTTATCTGGATGTAAAACAGCATATGGCAAATCAGCGTCAGGGTACTCATGCCTCCCTCGAAAAATCACTGGTTTCAGGCAGCACAAAGAAACTGCATCGCCAGAAAGGAACAGGTGGTTCCCGCAAAGGAAGCATCAAGAGTCCTTTGTTCCGCGGTGGTGCCAGGGTTTTCGGCCCTCAGCCAAGGGATTATAACTTCAAGCTCAACAAAAAGCTGAAGAAACTTGCACGTATATCTGCCCTCAGCTATAAAGTAAAAGAAAGCAACCTTACTGTTCTTGAAGATTTCACATTCGATTCACCCAAGACCAAGAATATTTCGGAGCTTTTAAAGAGTTTCCAGTTAACGGGTAAAAAGACCCTGGTGATTGTAAATACCCCCGATAGTAATCTTCTTCTTGCTGCAAGGAACCTGAAGCGTGTGAAGATCATTCGTACTGCCGATATCAACACCTATGAAATTCTTGACGCAAAGCAGGTTTTGATTACTGAAAGTTCAATTCCTGAAATCGTAAAAATTCATCAGAATTAATCAGTTTATTCTATAATCCGATGAGAATTATTATAAAGCCTATCATTACAGAGAAGATGACCCAGCAAGGAGAAAAGCTGAACAGGTACGGGTTCTTTGTAGACCGCAAGGCAAACAAGCTTCAAATCAAGCAGGCGATCAAGGACCTGTATGGTGTTGAAGTTGAAGCGATCAGCACGATGATCGTTTTTGGGAAGAAAAAAAGCCGTTACACCAAGAGTGGTGTCATTTCAGGGAGGGCTACTTCCAGGAAAAAGGCCATTGTAACATTGGCAAAAGGCGAAACTATTGATTTTTACAGCAATATTTAAATAAATGGCGCTTAAGAAATACAAACCGACAACACCCGGTCAGAGGTTCAAAGTTATCAGCACATATGATGACGTTACCTCGATGACACCCGAGAAAAGCCTGCTGGCACCTTCAAGGAATACCGGAGGAAGAAACAACCAGGGAAGAATGACCATGCGTTATATGGGCGGCGGTCATAAACAGATGTACCGTATGATCGACTTTAAACGCGACAAGGATGATATTCCCGCAACAGTAAAGACCATAGAATACGATCCGAACCGTACTGCAAGGATTGCCCTTATCGTTTATAAAGACGGTGAGAAAAGATATATTGTTGCTCCCCACGGGCTCAAGGTTGGCCAGATCATCCTTTCCGGTAAAGGAGTAGCTCCTGAGATTGGGAACACGATGTTCCTTAGTGAAATTCCTTTTGGTACTGTGATCCACAACGTGGAGCTTCGTCCGGGCCAGGGTGCCAAGATGGTACGTTCGGCAGGAGCATATGCTCAGCTGATGTCGCGTGACGGCAAGTTTGCCATCATCAAGATGCCTTCGGGAGAAACCCGTATGATCCTGCAAACCTGCAAGGCCACCATAGGCATGGTTTCGAATACCGACCACAGCCTTGAGAAACATGGAAAAGCAGGCCGTAAGCGCTGGTTAGGGCGCAGGCCGAGGACCCGTGGTGTTGCCATGAACCCTGTTGATCATCCAATGGGTGGTGGTGAAGGCCGTGCTTCAGGCGGGCACCCGCGTTCACGCAAGGGTATGCCTGCAAAAGGGTACAAGACGCGTTCGAAGAAAAAGCAGTCGAACCAGTACATCATTGAAAAACGGAAAAAGTAACAGTTAACCAATAGTATTATGAGCAGATCGCTTAAAAAAGGCCCATTTATCCACTACAAGCTCGAGAAAAAAGTACAGGACGCTGTGGAAACCAAGAAAAAGACTGTCATCAAGACCTGGTCGAGGGGTTCCGTGATTTCTCCGGATTTTGTGGGGCTGACCATTGCCGTTCATAACGGGAATAAGTTCATCCCGGTTTATGTTACCGAGAACATGGTAGGCCATAAACTTGGTGAGTTTGCCCCGACCCGTATTTTCAGGGGGCATGCCGGAAATAAAGATAAAGCAAAGAAATAAAGGAAAGATATAGATTATGGGAGTCAAAAGTCGCACGAAAGCTGAGAACCGAAAGGAAGCTAAGAAGAAGACAGCAGGAGCTGTTCTTCAGAATAATCCTACCTCCCCGCGTAAAGCAAGATTGGTTGCTGACCTGATCCGCGGCAAGAGAGTTGAGCTGGCCCTTCATACCCTTAAAAACACCAGTAAACAGCCGGCCGAGAAAATGCGCAAGCTTCTTCTTTCAGCCATTGCCAACTGGCAGCTGAAAAATGAAGGAACACGCATTGAGGATGCCGATCTGTTCGTACAGGAAATTAAGGTTGATGTAGGACGTACTCTGAAGCGTATCAACACTGCTCCGCAGGGACGTGCACACCGCATCCGTAAGCGTTCAAACCATATTACCATCACCCTCGGTTCAAAAAGCCTGCAGGTTGAAGAAACGCTTGAAGAAGAAACAAAAGAAAATAACAAGGAATAATTTAAAGGGAATTTTTAATGGGACAAAAAACCAATCCGATTGCTAACCGTCTAGGCATCATCCGCGGCTGGGATTCCAACTGGTTTGGCGGGAAAACCTTCGAGAGTAAACTTGTCGAAGATGATAAAATCCGCAAGTATCTTCATGCACGTCTTTCTAAGGCCGGCATTTCCAAGATCGTTATCGAACGCACGCTGAAGCTTGTGACCGTGACGATCCACACTGCCAGGCCGGGAATTATTATCGGGAAGGGCGGACAGGAGGTTGACAAACTGAAGGAAGAGCTTAAGAAAATTACCAAGAAGGAAATCCAGATCAATATTTCTGAGATAAAACGTCCTGAGCTGGATGCAGTTATCGTTGCAAACACGGTAGCAAGCCAGATCGAAGGCCGTATTTCTTACCGCAGGGCGATCAAGACATCTATTGCTTCGGCGATCCGCATTGGTGCCGAAGGGATCAAGATCATGATCTCAGGCAGGCTTGGCGGTGCTGAAATGGCTCGCCGGGAGCAATACAAAGAGGGGCGTATTCCCTTACATACCTTTAGGGCGGATATTGATTATGCAACTGCCGAAGCACACACAACCTATGGTCGTATCGGGATCAAGGTCTGGATCTGCAAGGGTGAGATATACGGAAGGCCGGAACTTGTTCCAAGTACGTCTACTGCCAAGCTAAAACCTTCGCAGCAGCGCCCCGGTGGCAAAAGAGAAGGCGGCGGTGGTCCCCGTCCGGGTGGCAAACCCCGTTTCAGGAAATAACCATATTGAACAACAATAATATATCTGAATAATGTTACAGCCAAAGAAGACTAAGTACAGGAAACAGCAGAAGGGTAAGATGAAGGGTAACGCCCAGCGTGGCCATGAGCTTGCATTCGGTTCTTTCGGTCTCAAAACTCTCGATGAAGCATGGATCACAGGCCGCCAGATTGAGGCTGCCCGCCAGGCAATTACCCGTCATATGAAACGTGAAGGTCAGATGTGGATTCGTATCTTCCCTGATAAACCGGTAACCAAGAAACCAGCGGAAGTCCGTATGGGTAAAGGAAAGGGAGCTCCTGAGTATTTTGTAGCCAGGGTAAACCCGGGACGGCTCATGTTTGAAATTGACGGAGTACCTTCAGTAATTGCCAAAGAGGCTCTGCGCCTTGGTGCTCAGAAAATGCCAGTCCACTGTAAGATTGTAATGCGCCGTGATTACGACGAAGAACAAGCATAATATCGTTAGCCATCAGCTACCGCAGATTAAAAAAGAAAGAAATGGAACAAAAAGTAATCAAAGAGTTAACAACCGGTGAAATCGTCGAAAGACTGGATGAGGAAGTACGTCAGCTCTCAAAGCTGAAACTCAACCATGCCGTTTCCCCATTGGAAAACCCGAATAAGATCAAGGCTTACCGCAAAACCATTGCCCGCCTTCAAACCGAATTGCGCCGCCGTGTACTTAGTGGTGAAAAAATCGTAAAGCCTGTAAAGCAATAATTTATGGAAAGCAGAAAACTCAGAAAGGAAAAATCGGGGATCGTTGTCAGCAACAAAATGGAGAAATCCATTGTCGTTGAAGTCGAACGTAAGGTAAAACACCCGAAATACGGAAAATTTGTAAAGAAGACATCTCGCTTTATGGCTCAAGATGATAAGAATGAATGCAGCGAGGGCGATAAAGTGTTAATTGCCGAAAGCCGGCCGTTAAGCAAGAATAAGTGTTGGAGACTTGTCGAAATCATTGAAAAGGTTAAATAGCCATGATACAGCAGGAGTCAAGATTAACAGTAGCAGATAACAGCGGCGCAAAGGAAGTGCTTTGTATAAAAGTACTTGGCGGAACCCGTAAACGTTATGCCTCGGTGGGCGACCGGATTATTGTGACCGTGAAAAATGCATTGCCCTCTGGTAATATTAAAAAAGGAACGGTGTCCAAAGCAGTGGTTGTTCGTACTACCAAGGAGATCCGCCGCGCCGACGGTTCCTATATCAGCTTCGACGACAATGCAGTTGTATTGCTGAATAATGCCGGAGAACTTATTGGTACCCGTATCTTCGGTCCGGTCGCCAGGGAACTCCGCGAAAAACAGTTTATGAAAATAGTTTCATTGGCACCTGAAGTGCTATAACAGAATTCTACCATGCAGAAGAAATTACATATCCGCAAAGGTGATACAGTGATGGTCATTGCAGGCGATTCCAAAGGCCAGCAAGGCAAGGTACTGAATGTCAACGTCGATAAAGAGTTGGCAATTGTGGAAAGCGTTAACATGGTTTCAAAACATACGAAGCCCAACGCAAAGAGCCCACAGGGCGGGATCGTGAAGAAAGAGGCCCCGGTTCATATTTCAAATCTGAAACTTATTGACAACACAGGAAAACCGGCTAGAACCGGAAAAAAAGTTGACATTAAGACCGGAAAATTGGTTCGTTATTCTAAAAAATCAGGGGAGGTTACAAAGTAATGGCTTACATACCAAGATTAAAGGAAAAATACCAGAAGGACGTCGTTCCTGCCTTAATGAGTCAGTTCAGCTACAAGAACCATATGCAGGTTCCGAAGATCACCAAGATCTGCCTGAACCAGGGTTTGGGCATTGCCAATACCGACAGGAAATTCATTGAGAACGGGCTGAACGAGATGACACTGATCACCGGACAGAAGGCTGTTCCTACCAAATCCAGGAAGGATATTTCAAATTTCAAATTAAGAAAAGGCAACGCTATTGGTGTAAGGGTTACTTTACGCGGCGAGCGCATGTATGAGTTTCTTGATCGCCTGATTTCAGTGGCACTTCCGCGTGTACGTGACTTTCGTGGTGTTAATGACAAAGGATTTGACGGTCGCGGAAACTACACCGTAGGTATTACTGAGCAGATCATTTTCCCTGAAATTGACATCGACAAGGTAACAAAGATTAATGGTCTGGATATAACGTTTGTGACTAGCGCAACAACCGACCGTGAAGCGATGGCGCTGTTAAAAGAATTCGGATTACCATTTAAAACAAGATAAGAACATGGCAAAAGAATCCATTAAAGCAAGGGGAGTTAAAAGAGAACGTCTCGTGGCAAAGTTCGCCGAGAAGCGTAAAGCACTTAAGGAGGCGGGTGATTATATCGCCCTCCAGAAACTCCCGAAAAACGCTTCCCCGGTTCGTCTTCACAACCGTTGCAAGCTTACCGGCAGGCCCAAGGGCTATATGAGACTCTTTGGGATTTCACGTATCAATTTCCGTGAAATGGCCAACAAAGGACTAATCCCCGGAGTTAAGAAAGCCAGTTGGTAAATAGAATAGATTATTAACAAACAGATATAGAATAAAATGGTTACTGATCCCATTGCAGATTATTTAACAAGAATAAGGAATGCCGTGATGGCAAACCACAGGGTCGTAGAAATTCCTAAATCAAGAATCAAGGAAGATATCACCCGTATTCTGTTCGAAAAAGGATACATCCTTAATTTTAAGGTCGAAAATGAACCCCGCCCGGGAATGATCAAGATCGCTTTGAAGTACCATCCGGTGACAAAGCTGTCGGCTCTGAATTCTATGGTAAGGGTTTCCAAACCCGGACTACGTAAATATGTCGACTATGACAGTCTGCCGCGTGTACTGAACGGACTTGGAATTGCCATCCTTTCTACCTCGCAGGGAGTTATGACCGATAAAGAAGCACGCACCAAGAAAATTGGCGGCGAAGTATTATGTTACATAAGTTAAGCTGGAGGTTCAGTATATGTCAAGAATTGGAAAACTTCCCATTGTAATACCAGTAGGCGTACAGGTAAGTATATCAGAAGCCAACCTGGTGACCATTAAAGGCAAGCTTGGTGAGCTGACTCAACAGGTTGACCCGAGGATCAAGATAAGGATTGAAGCAGACACGTTGTATGTTCAGAGAGGGACTGATGCAAAAGACGAGCGTTCAAAGCACGGCTTGTACAGGGCTCTGCTGTTCAACATGATCAAGGGTGTTCATGAGGGTTTCACCATTGTCCAGGAGATGGTCGGTGTTGGTTATAAAGCCCAGGCTACCGGACAGGTTATTGAACTTTCGCTTGGTTTTTCGCACAACCTTATGCTTGAGCTTCCTGTTGAAGTTTCGGTGCAGACAACTGCGGATAAAGGAAAGAACCCGACCATCATTCTGAAGTCGCATGACAAGCAGCTTCTTGGCCAGGTCGCTTCCAAGATCCGTTCATTCCGCAAACCTGAACCATATAAAGGCAAGGGTATTCGCTTCCAGGGTGAAGAGATCAAGAAGAAAGCAGGGAAATCTGCAGCAGGAGCATAATTTACTCATAGATTAAATTCATAACAGAATGGTTACCAGCAGTAAAAAAGAATTTCGCAGGTTCAGGATCAAGAAAAGGATACGTAAAATCGTAGAAGGGACTCCTGACAGGCCTCGCATGACGGTATTCAGAAGCAGCAAATCGATTTATGTTCAGCTCATCGACGACCTGAACCATAAGACCCTGCTTTCTGCATCATCTGCCGAAAAGGCAGTGAAGAATGCCAAGGGTACCAAAACGGAGATTGCCAAGTTGGTTGGCAAAAGCATCGCTGAAAAAGCGTTGCAGACAGGAATCTCCTCGGTAGTTTTTGACAGAAACGGATATTTATATCATGGCAGGGTTAAAGCTTTGGCTGATTCAGCCAGAGAAGGCGGCCTTAAATTTTAATCAGGTATGACAAACGTTAACGTAAAGAGAGTAAAATCAAGCGAAATTGAGTTCAAGGACCGCCTGGTCAGCATCCAGAGGGTGACGAAAGTGACTAAGGGCGGACGTACATTCAGTTTCTCGGCCATCGTTGTAGTAGGAAATGAAAACGGCGTGGTAGGTTACGGACTTGGAAAAGCTAAAGAAGTAACAGCAGCTATCGCTAAAGGGATAGACGATGCAAAGAAGAACCTGATTAAAGTTCCGGTGCTTAAAAGTACTATTCCCCATGAACAGCTGGGAAAATACAGCGGTGCGCTTGTCTACCTCAAGCCTGCTGCTCCCGGTACCGGAGTAATCGCCGGAGGCGCCATGCGCGCTGTACTGGAAAGTGTGGGGATTAAAGACGTACTTGCAAAGTCAAAAGGCTCCTCAAATCCGCATAGCGTTGTAAAAGCCACTATCAACGCTCTGATCAAGTTGCGTGATCCTTATACGATCGCACAGCTCCGCGGTATTGATATGAATAAAGTTTTTAACGGTTAATCTAATTGCAAAGAATTACAGCAATGAAAAAAGTCAAGATAACACAGGTTCGCAGCGGCATCGGGCGCCCGGAGCGTCAGAAGCGCACCCTGCAAGCCCTTGGGCTGAGGCGTATCCGTCACAGCGTGGAGCATGAAGCAACGCCCCAGATACTGGGAATGTTGGAAAAAGTAAGACATCTCGTAACATTTGAAGAAGTAGTTTAATCTCTGATAAGTATAATAACATGGATTTAAGTAATCTTAAACCGGCAAAAGGTTCTACAAAGAAAGAAAAGCGTATCGGCAGAGGTACCGGCTCAGGTCATGGAGGAACATCAACCCGTGGCCATAAAGGTGCCAAATCACGCTCCGGCTACTCAAAGAAAATCGGATACGAAGGAGGCCAGATGTCGCTGGTGCGTCGTGTCCCCAAGTTCGGATTCAAGAATTTCAACCGCGTTGAATATAAAGGAATCAACCTCGATACTTTGCAGGAACTGAGTGAAAAGAAAAACATTCAGATCATCGGACTCGAATCATTCATCGAAGCAGGGTTCGTTTCTAAAAAAGATAAGGTTAAAATCCTTGGGCGCGGAGAACTGAAAGCCAAACTTGAAGTTACAGCCCATGCTTTTTCAGCAACCGCTAAAAAGGCCATTGAAGATTTAGGTGGAATAGCAAACACAATTTAAACCTGTTTGAATGAAAAAACTGATTCAAACCATAAGGAACATTTGGAAAATTGACGATCTCAAGAAGAGAATACTGTTCACCATTGGTATGCTCCTTATTTATCGTTTCGGTGCCTATGTTGTTCTTCCCGGTGTTGATCCCAGCATGTTGCATAACCTCCAGAACCAATCCAAGCAGGGTCTGCTGGGACTGCTCAATATGTTCTCGGGCGGTGCTTTTGCCAATGCATCGATCTTCGCACTCGGAATCATGCCGTATATATCAGCTTCAATCGTAATGCAGCTGCTGGGTATGGCCATCCCTTACTTCCAGAAGCTTCAGAAGGAAGGTGAAAGCGGGAGAAAGAAAATCAACCAGATCACACGTTATCTTACCGTGGTTATCCTGATCCTCCAGTCTCCGGCTTATATTGCCAACCTGGTTTCACAGCTTCCTGCCGAAGCAGTGTATCCTTTCAATCCCAACTATACTCATCATTCGGTATTCTCTTTCTTCGGGATCATGTCTATTGTGATCCTTACAGCCGGCTCAATGTTCATTATGTGGCTCGGAGAGCGTATCACCGATAAAGGGATCGGAAACGGTATTTCGATGATCATCATGATCGGCATCATCGCAAGACTTCCTTTTGCGCTTGTCGGGGAACTCGTTTCGAGAATGGAACAGAAAGGTGGCGGGCTTGTTTTCTTCGTCGTTGAACTTGCCTTCCTTGTTTTGGTGATACTGGTTACAATACTCCTTGTACAGGGCACCCGAAAGATCCCGGTACAATATGCGAAAAGGATTGTCGGGAACAAGCAATACGGCGGAGTAAGGCAGTACATACCTCTTAAGGTTAATGCAGCAGGTGTCATGCCGATTATCTTCGCACAGGCTATCATGTTCCTCCCTCTTACTATTGCAGGCTTTGCCAGCAACGAAACGCTTTCTGGATTTGCAAGGGTGTTTACCGATTATAACAGTTTCTGGTACAATTTCACCTTCTTTTTCATGATCATATTCTTTACCTATTTTTACACGGCTATCACGATCAATCCAAACCAGATGGCAGAGGATATGAAAAAGAACGGAGGGTTTATCCCTGGTGTAAAACCTGGAAAGAAAACTGCAGAATTCATCGACAATGTGATGTCGAGGATCACCCTTCCGGGGTCTATTTTTCTGGGTTTTGTTGCGATTATGCCGTTTTTCGTGCGTACTGTTGGTGTTACAAACCAGTTCGCCCAGTTTTATGGAGGTACATCACTGCTGATTCTTGTCGGGGTTGTACTTGATACCTTACAGCAGATTGAAAGCCATCTCCTGATGCGTCATTATGACGGTCTTACGAAATCGGGACGTATCAAGGGCAGGTCCTCATATAATGTAGCCAGCTGACGGAAGTAAATTATTAATAATGATTGTAAAGACTGCGGAAGAAGTTGAATTATTACGGGAAAATGCTCTTATTGTAAGCAGGACCCTCGCTGCAGTTGCAAAGGAAATAAGACCGGGTGTTCAGACTAAAACACTCGACAAGATAGCCGAAGAATTTATTCGGTCACAAGGGGCGGTACCAGGTTTTAAAGGGTACCGGGGGTTTCCGGCAACCCTGTGCGTATCCCTGAATGAGGAAGTGGTACACGGAATACCGGGAGAGAGAGTTCTTTTAAATGGTGATATTGTTTCGATCGACTGTGGATGTCTCAAAAACGGGTATTACGGTGATTCTGCCTATACGTTTACAGTAGGTGATGTCAAACCGGAAATACGGTTGTTACTGAATCGAACTAAGGAGTCCCTGTTCAGGGCTGTGGAAGTAGCGGTTACGGGTAAGCGTATAGGAGATATAGGTTCCGCTGTTCAGGAATATGTTGAGAGCTTCGGATATTCAGTGGTGAGGGAATTGGTGGGACATGGAATAGGGAAGGCCCTTCACGAGAAACCTGATATTCCGAATTACGGCAAGCGGGGTTCCGGGACGAAACTTCCGGAAGGTTTGGTGATCTGTATCGAGCCTATGATCAACCTGGGGCTCAAGAATGTTGTCCAGGCCAGTGACGGATGGACTATCAGGACAGCCGACCGTATGCCATCGGCTCATTTTGAACTGAGCGTTGTGATAAGGAAGGAAAAGGCCGATGTTCTTTCAACATTTGACTATATCGAAGAAGTTTTGGGACCTCAACAAATATAAAATGTCAAAACAAGCATCAATTCAGCAGGATGGGACTGTCGTCGAATCTCTGGGCAACGCAATGTTCAGGGTGGAACTTGAAAACGGACATGTTATCACGGCGCATATTTCAGGCAAAATGAGAATGCACTACATCAAGATACTTCCGGGAGATAAAGTGAGGATTGAGATGTCACCATACGATTTGACCAAAGGCAGAATAACATTCCGCTATCAATAGATATAAAGCAAAATAAAATGAAAGTAAGAACATCCATCAAGAAGAGGTCGGCCGACTGCAAGATCGTCCGCAGAAAAGGGGTCTTGTTTGTGATAAACAAGAAGAATCCAAAATTCAAGCAAAGACAAGGATAATTAATTATTAAATAAAGCAAAATGGCCAGAATTGCAGGTATTGATTTACCTAAACAGAAAAGAGGAGAAATTGGTCTAACCTATATTTATGGAATTGGCAGGAGTACTGCACAGAACATCCTTACCGAGGCAGGGGTGGACTGGAATAAAAAGGTTCAGGACTGGACTGATGATGAGCAGAATAAGATCCGTGCCGTCATCAATGAAAAGTATAAGATCGAAGGAGCTCTGAGGTCGGAAGTCCAGATGAACATCAAGCGATTGATGGACATCGGGAGTTACCGCGGGATCCGCCACCGTATCGGCCTTCCTGTTCGTGGTCAAAGCACTAAGAATAACGCTCGTACCCGTAAAGGCCGTAAAAAGACTGTTGCGAATAAGAAGAAAGCAACTAAAGGCTAAAAATTGAATATCGAATATCGAATATCGAATATCGAATGTCGAACATCGAATATCGAATAACGGATGAAGAATAGCGAAGAAAAGAAGTAAACAATAATATGGCAAAGACTGAAAAAAGTTCAAAGAAAAGGGTTGTTAAGGTTGATGCAATAGGCAGGGCCTATATCAACGCTTCCTTTAATAACCTCATCATTTCATTAACCAATAATTCCGGCCAGGTGATCTCCTGGTCTTCAGCCGGAAAGATGGGGTTCAAAGGTTCCAAGAAGAATACTCCTTATGCTGCTCAGATGGCCGCAACTGATGCTGCGAAGACCGCATATGACCTTGGTTTACGCAAGGTGAAGGTATTCATTAAGGGACCCGGAGCAGGACGCGAATCAGCAATGCGTACCATTCATGGTGCAGGCATCGAAGTAACCGAGATCATGGATATTACCCCGCTCCCTCATAACGGATGCCGCCCTCCGAAACGCAGGCGTGTATAATCACAAATAATAAATAAACATTCGATACCATGGCAAGATATATTGGGCCGAAATCAAGAATTGCAAGAAAGTTCCGGGATCCTATTTACGGACCGGACAAGAGTTACGAAAAAAAGAATTATCCACCGGGGATGCATGGGCAGACCAAACGTCGCGCAAAAGCTTCGGAATACGGAACCCAGCTGATGGAAAAGCAGAAAGCCAAGTATACATACGGCATTCTCGAAAGACAGTTCAGGAATATTTTCAATAAAGCTTCCCATAAGGGTGGCATTACGGGTGAAGTGCTGCTTCAGCTTATCGAATCCCGTCTTGACAATACTGTTTTTCGTCTTGGCATTGCCCCGACAAGAGACGGTGCCCGTCAACTTATCGGCCACAGGCATATCCTTGTTAACGGAAAAGTAGTGAACATCCCTTCTTTCGAACTTCGCCCCGGCGATCTCATTTCGGTGCGCGAGCGTTCCAAATCCCTTGAGGTGATCACCGATTCCCTCAGTGGAAGAGGCAGTCAGTATGCATGGCTCGAATGGGATTCGAACATGATGACTGGAAAATTCATGAATTATCCCGAGCGTTCACAGATCCCCGAAAACATCAAGGAACAGCTGATCGTCGAGTTGTATTCGAAATAACGGGAATTCTTTTTGATATAAACCCTTTAAATATAGTATTATGGCTATTTTACCGTTCCAGAAACCTGACAAGGTGATCATGCTCGAGTCTGATGATCGCCGCGGAATATTCGAATTTCGTCCGCTTGAGCCTGGTTTTGGTATTACCATTGGAAATGCACTGAGACGCATCCTTTTATCCTCACTTGAAGGATTTGCAATCACTTCGGTCAAGATTGAAGGAGTCGATCAGGAGTTTTCAACCATCAAAGGCGTGATAGAAGATGTCACCGAAATCATTCTGAACCTGAAACAGATCCGGTTCAAACGCCTGATCGAAACCGAGAGTTCCGAAAAGGTTACAGTGATCATTGCCCAGCAGAAGGAATTCAAAGCAGGCGATATAAATAAATTCCTTTCGGTTTTCCAGGTACTGAATTCTGAAATTGTTGTATGCCATATGGAACCATCAGTTAAACTTACTGTTGAGCTTTCAGTTGACAAAGGAAGAGGATATGTACCTGCTGATGAAAACAAGGCACTGACCTCTTCGCTTGGAAGAATTGCCATCGACTCCATCCACACACCAATAAAAAATGTGACATATAACATTGAAAATTACCGTGTGGAACAGAAGACCGACTATGAAAAACTTGTCATGGAAATATTGACCGATGGTTCTATTGCTCCCAAGAACGCTCTTAAGGAGTCGGCCAAGATCCTGATTCACCATTTCATGCTGTTCTCAGATGAAAAGATTACTCTTGACACTGCTGAAAAGACGGTTACTGAAGAATTCGATGAAACTTCTTTGCATATCCGCCAGCTTCTGAAGACCAAACTGGTCGATATGGATCTTTCGGTTCGCGCATTGAATTGCCTTAAAGCAGCAGATGTTGAAACACTTGGTGACCTGGTAGCATTTAACAAGAACGATCTTCTTAAGTTCAGGAACTTTGGAAAGAAATCTCTTACCGAGCTTGAGGAACTTGTAAAATCCAAAGGACTTGAGTTTGGTATGAATACTTCAAAATATAAATTAGATAAGGATTAATAGCGATGAGACATCAAAAGAAAATCAATCATTTAGGCAGAACCAGTGCACACCGTAAAGCCATGCTTTCGAATATGGCATCGTCACTAATTCTGCATAAACGTATAACTACCACCCTGGCAAAGGCAAAAGCGCTGAGATCCTATGTTGAGCCATTGATCACCAGGGCAAAAGACGATTCAACGCACTCCCGCCGTATCGCTTTCAGTTACCTCCAGAATAAAGAGGCTGTCACAGAATTGTTCAAGGAGATATCCAAAAAGATCATGGAACGTCCGGGTGGTTACACCCGTATCCTGAAAACCGGAATGCGTGCCGGGGACAACGCCGATATGTGTTTTATTGAGCTGGTTGATTACAACGAAGCCATGCTGGGCAAGAAGGAAGAAGCAAAAGCCAAGACAACCCGCAGAGGCAGAAAGGGTGGAAAGAAAGAAGAAGACACTGCCGGGCAGCCAAAAGCCTCAGCTGAAGAAAAGGAAGTGAAAAAAGCGAAGAAAACAGCCAAAAAAGCTGAAGAACCTGGAGATACTTCCGAAACAGCTCCGGCAGAAAATGCTGAACCTAAAGAAAGTTAATCTGTAAACCAGAAAAATATGAGTCCAGTAAAAGGATAATGTACATAGTTACGTTATCCTTTTTTATTTTTAACTAACTAAAAGCTATTATATGAGTACGATATTATCAGTAAGAGCCAGGCAGATCCTGGATTCAAGAGGAAACCCAACAATAGAAGTTGATGTAATCACCGACAACGGAATCCTGGGCAGGGCAGCAGTTCCTTCAGGAGCCTCAACAGGCGTTCATGAAGCAGTAGAACTTCGCGACAACGACAAGAAGGTTTACATGGGCAAAGGCGTCTTGAATGCGGTTCACAACGTGAATAAAATCATTGCAGAAGAAGTAACAGGGATGTTTGTTACTGACCAGATCGAGATTGACAATCGGCTGATCGAACTTGACGGAACTCCGAACAAGGCGAAATTAGGAGCAAATGCAATCCTCGGCGTTTCCCTTGCAGCTGCAAGTGCTGCAGCACAGGTTACGGGACAGGAATTATACAGGTATGTTGGAGGCACTGCTGCACATACCCTGCCTATCCCTATGATGAACATCATTAACGGCGGATCACATGCCGATAATTCGATTGATTTCCAGGAATTCATGATTATGCCGGTAGGGGCAGGATCATTTACTGAAGCAATCCGCATGGGAGCAGAAGTATTTCATAACCTGAAGGCAGTTCTTAAAAAAAGCAAGTATTCAACTAATGTAGGTGATGAGGGTGGATTTGCCCCTAACCTGAAATCCAACGAAGAGGCACTCAAGGTCATCATCAAGGCTATTGAAGCCGCCGGGTACGAACCAGGAAAAGATGTTTATATTGCTCTTGATCCTGCATCATCGGAATATTATATCCCTGAAGAAAATGTTTACCATCTCAAAAAATCGACAGGCGAAAAGCTGAGTCCTTCTGATATGGTTTCCTTCTGGAAGGATTGGGTAAAACGTTACCCTATCATTTCCATAGAAGACGGTATGGCCGAAGATGACTGGACCGGATGGAAACTGATGACCAAGGAACTTGGCGGGAAGATCCAGCTTGTTGGAGACGATTTGTTTGTCACCAATGTCGACCGTCTTACCGAAGGTATTAAAAAAGGTGTTGCCAACTCTATTCTTGTTAAGGTGAACCAGATCGGAACCCTTACCGAAACGATCAATGCTGTGAATCTTGCATACAGGAACAGTTATACTGCTGTTATGAGCCATCGCTCTGGTGAAACTGAAGATGTGACCATTGCTGATCTTGCAGTCGCTCTGAATACCGGTCTGATTAAAACAGGTTCGGCTTGCCGTACCGACCGGATCGCCAAATACAACCAGCTGCTCAGGATCGAGGAACAGCTTGGAAACACTGCATATTACCTTGGCAGGGACTTCAAGTACGCCCGCTAGGTTTTGTTAACAATTTCTCGTAAGTAGGCCCTGCAGGACCTACTTATCCAGCAAAGGCTGTCATATATTTGAGGTTGCTAATTCAGGCCATGAGATTACACCTCCTATATTCAGCCTTTGTTTTTGTATTGGTATTAATTACTCTTTCAGTCTGTTCCCAGACCTTAAGTTCATACGGTAATCCCTCTTCCGGGGAATCCACTGTTAAAACCGGAAGTAAAGGAGGTATTGCCGGAACCTGGGAGGCAGGTGCCATGTTTGGGCCTGATTTTTACTATGGTGACCTGAATTCAAGTAAGTTTCTGCCACGTGGCAGCATAAGCGTTGCAGGGGGCGGATATATCATGCGTCAATTCACGAATGTTGTGGGATTGAAGGGTCAATTACTGATGGGAGGAGTTCACGGGGCAATGAATGTTGAGGAAATCTACGGCCCTGTCTTTTATTCATTCAGCGGGTTCTTTATCGATTTCAGCGCTAATGCGGTTATCAACCTTTCCAACATGTTTTCACCGTATCATTCAGGGAGGAAGCTCTTTGTTTATGCTACTGCAGGTCTTGGGGTAAACGCCTGGAATACAAAAATGTCGGCTACCTTCAACGGAGTTACATCTGATACCGCCTGGCCAGCAGGGATGAAGGCTGCACTGGTGATTCCTTTCGGTCTTGGATTGCAGTATGCCATCACAAAAAAGATCAGCGTTGGAGCTGAATATACTGTGCGGACGGTTCTTTCAGACCAGGTCGATCATTATGCAAAGGGGTTTAAAGCTGATTTTATAAATCTTTTTGCCGTTTCCGTCTCCTTCAGGTTCGGGACACCCCGGAAGAATCTTGCAGTACAGGAGTATGCTTTCCCGAACCAGGTCCGCTACCAGCCTTCCTCCCCGGCTCCGATACAGGCGCCTCCGGTTCAGGAGGTAGCTTCAGTATCTGAAGTATATGATTATGTTGTACAGATAGCTGCATTTTCAAAACACAACTATTCTGTTCCCTGGGTAAAGAAGCATTACAGGGTTGATATGCCTGTGATTAAAGAAAGCGAGAACGGCCTTAACAGGTATATCATCGGACGTTATTATAAGGACCTCACTGAGGCCAAAGAACTCTGCAACAGATTAAGAAAACAGGGAATCACCGATGCCTGGGTCATTGCCTACAAGAACGGGCAAAGGGATCATGTGGTTGTTTATTAGGTGACAGGGTGACAAAGTAACAAAGTGACAAAGTAACAAAGTAACAAAGTGACATGGTGACAAGGCCTTACTTCATTACCTCGTTACCCTGTTACCCTGTTACCTTGTTACCTATTTGCAGACCTGCTTGATAAAATCCTGTGTTTCGGGGGTGTTCAGGCCGGCACTCATTGCCTTTTGGAAGTCGCTGCAGGCCATTGCGTAATTGCCAATCATGTAATTTGCCATGCCATGGTTGTAATAAACCTGCTTCATCATTGCAGGGTCCCCCTGGTTGTTGGCGTTAAAGGCCAGTGACATGTCGAGGTCAGAAAGAGCCCCGGTGAAATCAGAAAGCTTCAGCCGGCAGCTGCCCCGGTAATAATACACCATAAAGGCTTTATCCTGAGGCCTGAGCTCGATTGCTCTGTTAAAATATCTCAGGGCTTCCTGGAAATTTCCGTGTTCATATTTCCATACACCTTCCCAATACACCTTGTAATAGTCGGTCATGCCTTCCGGACCACTCATATCGGGGAAAGTGGTTGCTGTAAACGGGACTGCTCCAACCGAAGGCCCTGAAAATTTGTATCCTTTGCAATGATCCTTGATTGCCTGGTCGTTTTCAACATCCTTGAGCCCGAACTGAAGTGCGGTGTTCCAGTCGGCACATGCCCCGTCCCGGTCTTTATTGTTGAACTTGGCAACCCCTCTGTTGTACAATACAGTAAGCCATGCCGAGTAATAGTTTTGTTCGGCAGGTTTCAATGAGATTGCCTTGTCAAAATCCATAAGTGCAGATGCATTATCGCCAATTTTCTGACGGGCATTTGCCCTGTAAGCATAGGTAAGAAAGAAAGTCGAATAAGGAGGTGATTTTGAAGCCTCGGTCAGGTTTGAAATTGCCTGGATATAATTACCAGAGGCATAATCAGACAGGCCGCGCTTGTAATATTCGTCACCCGACCTCGGAGTTCCTCCGGTGAACGGCTGGTAATACTGTCCTCCGCTGTAATTGATAAATGACCTGAATGTCCCGAAATCACACTCATAATATGAGGCTTTAAAAAGTTTATCCCTGTTTTTTATATCAAGATAAGGAAGATAGAATTTCTCTTTGTTCATTACCTGAAGTAACCTAAACCTGGCTACAGTTTGTCCATTGCCTTGAAATGGAAGAAAAGCAATGAGAAGATTGTGTGGTGTTATGGTTTTGAGTGTAAGTATCTCGTGGATGCTGTATGAGATTGTGGAATTCAGGTAACGCTCGTCGAAATCAACCAGGGTATTGTTGCAAAGCACTTCAAGGTTCTGAATATATGGCTTGTTGAATTCCATTTTTTCGGGAATAATTTCTTGAAATTTTGAAAGTTTGCAAACAAAGTAGCTGATTCCTAGTTGTTTGTGCCAAGACTCCATTAGCATGGGAAATTCGTACCATCCAGTCTTGAAGCGTAAAATGAAAACCGCATACATTTCATTATTTATCAATACGTCTCTTATCTCCAGATTGATAAAATTTTCTTTACCCAGTTTGTATGAAGCTTTTCTCGATCGGTTATATTCAGGATTTTTCCATGGGATCATATTCTGAGCGGATATCCATTCACCATTATCCTGCAACGACCACCCCGTTGCAATCTCAAGCATAGACCTCGTTTCACTTACAATCGGCAAATCGGAGACCGATCTTGACAACTCACTGGCAGGCAACAGATCTTTCGCAGGTGCACCTGGATACTGGGCGTGCAAACCTGTAACGATCAATATTCCGATAAGAAAAAAAATATGCTTCATCCGCAGCGGTCTATGCTGTAAAATTTTCAAGAATTTCTACTAGCAGGGCAGTGACATGCCTGACATTTTCTTCAAACACCCTGAGAATTTCAGGCCAGGTAACAGGTTCCTCGTCATGTTTCCAGGCATCATAATCAGTGGATAACGCAATAACTGCGTAAGGAATCCCGGCCTCATTGGCCAGCGCAGCTTCGGGAGCAACACTCATATTAACAATATGAGCTCCCAGTGTTCTGAACATCAAAGATTCGGCCCTTGTCGAAAACCTTGGACCTTCGATGGTAATTACAGTCCCGGCGGGGTGATAAGAGAGTTTAAGTTTCTCGGCTCCCCTGATCAGCTTTTTCCGAAGCTCTTCCGAGAACGGGTCGGCCATTGCGACATGCCCTATAATATCTGGTACAAATTTTTCATGAAAGGTGTTGATCCTTCTTTTTGTGAAATCGATGAACTGATCAGGGAACACAATATCGCCCCTCCTGATTTCCTCTTTAAGGCTTCCACAGGCAGTGCTTGCAATAATGTAATTGCAGCCAAGATTTTTCAGAGCATCTATATTGGCACGGTTATTAACATTTGAAGGAGTTATGGAATGCTCCCTGTCATGTCTTGAAAGAATATATACCTCGTTATCAGCTATCCTGCCATAGAAAAACGATGAACTCGGTGAACCGTAAGGCGTCTCGGCAATAACCTCCCGGGTCTCCTTCAGGATATTCAATTTCTCAAGTCCGGACCCGCCAATTAATCCAATTGTAGCCACAAAATAAAATTTAAGCGAATTTAATGGAAATAGCAGCCTCATGCAATTGCTTAAAGTATTGTTAATAACAAATTGAAAGGAGTTTTCAACACTGCCCCCTCGAAATATACAGAAAAATGCATATGTCGTCCGCCTCAGTAATTCTGAAAACCGTATCTTTGCCGCTCAATTTAATTAAGCATTTTTCATGACATTTACCGGAGAACATTTGATATACGGAGTCCTTGGCAGGTCATTGGTTTGGATAAGTTTCGCCTCGGCAGTAATTGCTACAGTGTTGTTTCTGATGCATTTCCTTAAAAAGGAAAATCCAGCCAGAAATATTCAGGGTTTTGCCCGCAGCTTTTACATTCTTCATGTGGCCACCCTGCTTTCAGTCGTTGTAATATTATATATACTGATTTTCAATCATTATTTCGAATACACTTATGTGTGGCAATACTCCTCGAAAGGGCTCCCTGTCAAATATATCATCTCATGTTTCTGGGCAGGGCAGGAGGGAAGTTTCCTGGTGTGGGCCATCTGCCAGGCAGTAATCGGTCTTTTTATCATCAGGAAGTCTAAAGAATGGGAATCGCCCGTCATGGGAGTGGTTTCTCTTTCCCAGCTGTTCGTGACCTCCATGCTTCTGGGCGTAAGTTTTCTAAGCTACAAGATTGGAAGCAGTCCGTTTTCTCTTTTGCGTGATTCTTATTCCGGGCAGCCCGGCACCATATTCGAGCATGCCGATTACCTGCAGTTCATCAACGATGGTAACGGGTTGAATCCCTTGCTGGAGAATATATGGATGACGATTCACCCACCTATACTCTTCATAGGTTATGCCCTTGCCCTGGTCCCGTTTGCTTACGCCATTGCTGCTTTTCTGAGGAAGGACCTGCAAGGCTGGATAAGGCCTGCACTGCCCTGGGTGCTGCTTTCCCTGACGTTTCTCGGAGCAGGCATTTTACTTGGAGGAGCCTGGGCGTATGTATCTCTTACCTTCGGTGGTTTCTGGGCATGGGACCCTGTTGAAAATTCATCCCTGGTACCCTGGCTTACTCTCGTCGCCACCCTTCATTTCATGATCATCTCGAGGCGTCAGCATTTCGGGCTTTTGTCGGCATTCCTTTTCAGCCTGCTTTCGTATGTACTCGTTCTGTATGCAACCTTCCTCACCCGCAGCGGAGTACTGTCTGAGACATCGGCCCACTCATTCGGCGATAACGGACTAACGACCCAGTTACTGGTTTACCTCCTCGTATTTATAGGATTGCTGGTGGTTTTCATTACCCTAAACCTCAAAAAACTCATCGATAAAAACAAAGACGAAATGCTGTCAAGGGAATTCTGGATGTTCCTCGGCTCACTGATTGTCGCCCTTGCTGCTTTCCAGGTGATCTTTACAACATCAATACCCGTGTTCAATAAGCTTTTTGGCACACATGTTGCTCCTCCAACCGACAATGTAGGTTTCTATAACCGCTGGCAGTTACCCTATGCCTTGCTGATAGCAGCATTTATCGGGGTAAGCCAGTTTCTTAACTACTCTGTGAATAGATGGCAGCTAACCATTAAAAAGTTCGCCATCCCGGCAGTGCTGGGTCTACTGGCAACGATTCCCTTTGCCGCCACAGGAATAGTATCGGATTTCATTTTTATACTCTTCCTTTACTTTATCCTGTTCGGTTTCTTCGCCTCCCTGATCAATCTCGTTTTCAAAACATCCTCTCCCGGCAATCTCGGCGGACAACTCACCCACCTTGGATTCATACTCTTTCTCCTCGGAACCCTGATCACATTTTCCAATTCAAAAGTGATCTCCACCAATACTTCCAGGTATGACCTTGGTAATGAAAAATCCAATGCCGAAAACCTGATGCTGATTAAGAGTGATACTCTTTACATGGCAGGGTTTTATGTCACCTATGTGAATAAATCAAAGACCGGCAATACAACTTATTATCGTGTTGATTTTCTGCGGATGAAGGAAGGGAAGATGTCAAAACAGTTCAGCCTTTACCCCTCAGTCAATGTTCATCCGACGATGGGAGCTGTATACAATCCCGCTACAGAGCATTTTTCGCTGATGGACTATTATACCTATATTTCACAGGTTGGGGATAAACCCGATTATATCGTTATCAAGGCTATCATGAATCCTTTTATCAATGTTCTCTGGGCAGGGTCGCTACTGATGGTTTTCGGACTGGTGTATGCGACGGTAAGGAGGCTCAGGCTGCGGAGGGTTTCTGGGTGATTGGTGATTGGTGATTGGTGATTGGTGATTGGCGATTGGTGATTGGCGATTGGTGATTGGCGATTGGTGATTGG
>JBAXLI010000043.1:0-37479 GCA_037134895.1 Bacteroidota bacterium | reverse complement strand
ACTCTGTTACTCTGTTACTCTGTTACTCTGTTACTCTGTTACTCTGTTACTCTGTCACCCTGTTACTTTGTCACTTTGTCACTTTGTCACTTTGTCACTTTATCACTTTGTCACCTCCTTAATCACCCCTCCCCCCAACACCACATCACCTTTATAAAACACAGCGCTCTGGCCCGGGGTAATTGAATCATTCGGGTGAAAAAAAGTGGCTTTCACAATACCCTCTTCAACGGGCTCGATCAACGCGTCCTTGTCCTTCTGTGCCGAACGGATCCTGGCACTCACATCCATAGCCGAATCAAGGTTCTCGAAGGCGATCCAGTTCAGGTCGCTGACCAGGAAAGAAGTATTGAACGTCTCTTCCCTGGTGCCAACGACAACCAAATTGGCCTCTTTCTCAATCCTGATTACATACAGGGGTTCCGACCATGCAATGCCCATACCTTTCCTTTGCCCGATAGTGTAATTCCATATCCCCTGGTGGGTCCCCAGCACCTTACCGCTGGTATGGACTATATTCCCCGGGGCTGGCTCATGTTCAAGCAGGTCCTTGTAATTGCCGCTGTAAAAATCCTGGCTTTCCTCCTTATCATAAACCGGCAGACCTGCTTCCCTGGCAATATCCTTTATCTGGGTCTTGGTGTAAATCCCGATCGGGAGCATTGACTTTGAGAGTTGCTGCTGCGTAAGCCTGTAAATGAAATAGGTCTGGTCCTTTTTCTGATCAACTCCCTTTTTCAGAAGAAATCTCCCGCTAACAGCATCCTGTTCCACCCGGGCGTAATGCCCGGTGGCGAAATAATCATAGGCGAACCCTTTCTTTTCAGCCATCGTCGGAAGCAAACCGAATTTGATATGCTGGTTGCACTGGACGCAGGGATTCGGCGTACGGCCTTCATAATATTCCTTCCTGAAATAATCAAGTACAGCTGTTTTATATTCACCTGAACAATCAAAAACTTCGTAAGGAATCTTAAGGATGCCTGCGATCTCACTCGCTTCCCTGATCTCTTCTTCTTCATCAGGTCCGTAACACGCATGTTTGCCGCCGGATGAGGAGGGAAGCTTTTTTCCATCCCAGATCGACATGGTCACACCAACAACGTTATACCCCTGCTGCTTTAAAAGAAAGGCCGCAACGGAGGAATCCACTCCCCCGCTTAGTCCTACCAGTACCGTTTTCCCTTTGTTCAAAACCCTTGTCTGCCTTAAATCCGCTGCAAAGTTACTATTTATTTCGCTTGGATGACCCTGATGGTCTTTGTATAAGAGGGGGTTGTCAGTCTCAGGATAAAGATGCAGGATACAGGATGCAGGATGGAAGGCTGGTATGTCTGTTCATGGGGCCCGGCAAACTGGCTTCCATTCACGAGGGTCTCGATCAGGCGGCCTTCTGCACTGAAAACTTCAAGCTTTACCGGCCCTGATACCGGCAGATCATATGCAATGGTGGTTGAATTGCTGAATGGATTGGGATAAGCATAAAATTCATTGACTTCGGATGAACGATCCCCGGGAACCGAGGTTATGGGTGTGCAGGCTTCAAACTGAACACCATCAACCCATAATGTAAACCCGTAATCCCAGCAGTCGGCATGGATCTCGACATAGTTTACTGAATCATAATTCATGTTCCCAACCACCGATCTTCCAAAACCATTTCCTCCTGCCAAAGGAACTTTCAAAAGCTTCCAGGTCAGGTTCGCCTGGTTCAGAAGAGAAGATGAGCCGGTATACTTATAATAGCCTCCCCTGGCGTTGCCGATCCTCACCGAAAAGTACTGAAATCCATATGGATTCTTTATGGTTCGCACCCAGAAGTACAGGGTGTCGGTTGAAGAGAGAGCCCAGTTTGATACCGAATCTCCGAAAACCCTGTAATTCAGGGCAAGATCCCAGCCCCTGCTTGTGACCATTTTAACAGAAGCGGCCCCAACCTTTTTTACAGCAGTATCGAAATACACGCTGTCACCAAACCTGTTGGCTGCCGGGTAACCGGTTTCGGGGTATGCAAACCATACAGAAGGCGATTCCGCCATATCGCAGGGAGGTTTGGACTGGATAGCAGGAGCAGGGCCATGAGTATATGGCCACCAGATCACCCGGCCAAGAGAAGAACTCCTGTGCTTATCATAGATCTTATCAAGGATCATGAGGCTGTCGGAAGGAAAAAACATGTTATCCGGCGCATAGATATCATAAGTCGAGGTGTTCTGAAAATGATAAACAGTAGGATCGGTGAATGTATTACCTGTGATAGTATCGAGGTCCGACTGACCGTCAAAGTATAACGAAGCTGTCTGGCTGTATAAAAACTCATTCCCTGTCATATGGGTATGTTCCGTCTTTGACAGGGAAACAGCCTGGGTGTTTCCGTTAAAGATGTTTGAATGGATGTTATAATCCTTCGAATACTGGTTGGTATACCCGGTGATCGGACTTCCCTCCCAGAGGGCAATACCGACTGGATTGCCGCCAATGACGTTATTGGTGATGGTGTTACTGAAACCCCTGTCAACCGCAATCCCCTGGTGATAGTTCCCGTTAATCTCGTTGCTGTCGACCACGGTTTCAAATGAATAGCCCAGCCAAAGTCCGTAATCACTGTAATTACAATTGTTGTGCTTATATACGTTGCCGCTGGCAAAAGTTGCTTCTATGGCGTTGTGAGGGGAATAAGAGCATTCGTTGTATGCGAAATAATTATTATTTGGGGTTGACGAGTGCTGGTATTGCCCCAGGAACACCCCGTCGCCCGACCAGGATAGGTCATTGTGCTGTACCTTGTTCTTGTTGGAAATGATCAGCAATAGGGCCGCGCAATCACTGGGATCGGTCTTGGGCCGGTTCACATGGGAACAATTGTTGTATTCTATTTTGCAGGTATCGGTCCAGAACATCCTGATGCCGTAAGAGGTGTTCCACGAAAAATCGTTGTTCTGGATGTTAATTGAATCACAATGGTAAAGGGCGACCCCGTCATTCTGCCTGGTCATGAGATTGTTGGCGATACGGGCTGCCCGGCACTGGTACATCATAAGCCCACCCCCGAGAGCTTTGGTATAATCTGCCCAAACATCGATCCAGCCAGCCGAATCAACCTTGTTGTGGCAGAAGGTATTGCTGTCGATGCTGATGTGATGCGAATTCGTAATGTAAACCGCATATTTGTAACTGAATACCGAATCAAAATTCTTTATGGTGATATGATCGGAATTCGTGATCTTGATCATATACCCTTTAAACGTAAGCCCGTTAACTTTGCAGCTGTCCCCGTCAAGAATGATATTGTGCTGTCCGTTGATCTGTATAACCCCGTTGGAATCAGGGTCGGAAAACACATAGTTGTTCGGGATGAATTTGATATTTGAATTACTTGTGATCTGCATGTTATTCGTTATCGGTATATAGGACTGGGCCTTTGTTCCCTCTGTAAGAAGAATGATTGCCAGGAACAGGAATGTAAGCATTTTCATAGTTTCAAAGGGTTTAACATTCATACTATAAAACATTTTGCATCTCCATCGGGGTTCTATTGAGATTTTTAGTATATTTAAAGTTTTAAAAGAAACCCGGTCAGAATCATCCACACAATAAATCCAAAAGTATTAAAAATACCACTAAAACAAACTTAATACCTACATTTACTTATTACGGCTTGTCCACGCAAATAATTGAATTTATTTTTGCCTGTTAATAAATAAACAGGTCAAAACCACAAACACCTAGTCTATGAAAACACTAAAACAGAATTTCGTCTTTCGCATGATGCTTGTATTTCTGGTATCAGGAACCTTGATTTTTCAGACTGCATGCAAAAAGCGCAACGATGATGAACAATCGAATCCAACTAAATTTACCCAGTTACAGGTAGATCAGAACTTCAAATTCAGTCCGTACATCGACATCAGCGTCACAGTCAATGTGCCTCAGAGTGCAACTATCAGCATGTATGTGATACAGTTATTCAACGGAGATCCCTCAAAAGGTGGTAAGCTGATTGGCACAGGGGCAACAGACGCCAATTTCCAGTACAATACCAGGATCCGCATGCCATCTGCGGTTAAAGAACTTTACATCGGGAAGATCAGTCCGGATGGAATTAACCAGTATATTTCGACCCCAATTACCGGAGCCAGCCTGGTTTACAATTTTACAACCACCAAATCGGCTGATAACGCATCACTGGTACCGGCATGCGGAGCTGGCTGCACACAAACCCTTACTGCCGGCACTTACAATAACCTCACGATCGGATCCGGAGCTATATTGTGCATCCCTCAAGGGGTAAATGTTACCCTGAATACGCCTAACCTCAACACAGGGGGACTGGTCCGTATATGCGGAACAGTAACCTGGAACAACATCAACGGCAGCGGGGGTACAATAGAAATTACTACCGCCGGCAACATGAACGGCAATTATTCGCTTACCGGAAGAACTCTGAACAATTACAGTTCAACGTATGTAATGCCGAACAACAACTTCGACGGAACCCTGAATAATTACGGAACCCTGAGCGTTGCATCTGGCGGAACTTTCCAGATCAACAGTTCGGCGGCTGTACATAATTACGGGACCATGAGCATCCCCTATAAATTCAATGTTAACGGAGCCCTCGACAATAGCGGCCCGATGACAATCGGCAATGATATTACAATTAACGGATCAGGAGTGGTGACAAATTCCTGTTCCATGACAGTAACCGGCTCAAACAGTTTCATCAACAACGGCCAGCTTACCAATACGGGGTATATTTCGGTTTGTAACGGGGATTTCAACTGCCAGGGAGGGTCAACTTTAACCCTTGGGCTGGGCAGCCTTGTCAGGAGTTCTACATTCAACCTGAATGGAACGGTTACAGGCCCGAACAGCCTCGGCTCACAGATCACAGCTATCAGTTCGCAAACAAAAAGCAAAATCTCCGGCAGTTGTTATGTGAGCGGGTATGTTGACTTATATGCTTCCAAGGGATTGAATCCCAATAACGGGCATTACGGATCTAATGTTACTTTTAACCTGAACAACACCACCATCCCAACATGCAATGCACTTATTCCTCCGAGCATCAACAGCGCACTTGCTGTTACCGCCCTTACCGGTTCTCAGTTCACCTATAATATTACAGCAGCAGGTTCCACCCCGATGACCTTCAATGCAACAGGGCTCCCGGCAGGACTGTATTTCAGCGGTTCAACCATTAGCGGCACCCCTACTGCTACAGGAATCTACAACGTGACCCTGACAGCCACCAATGCGGCAGGCACTGACACCAAGACACTGGTGATCACTGTGATCGATCCGCCTCAGGGGCCTGTAATCACGAGCGCACTCACGGCCACAGGCACTGTCAACCAGTCGTTCAGCTATGAAATTACAGCCACAGGCACGGCACCAATCACTTACAATGCGACCAATCTGCCTGCAGGACTTACAAGGAGCGGAAGCATTATTTCGGGCATTCCTACAGTTGCCGGTGTGTTCAGCGTAAATCTCACAGCCACCAATACAGTTGGAGCCGACAATGAAGTTCTGGTTATTACTATTGCCAGTCCTCCTCCTCTGGATACCGACGGTGACGGTGTTCCCGATAACCTTGATGCTTATCCTTTGGATCCCACAAGAGCATTCAACTCGTATTACCCCAATGAAGCTGACTACGGAACTGTGGCTTTTGAAGACCTCTGGCCTTCATACGGCGACTATGACCTGAATGACCTTGTTATGAATTTCAATTACAAGATCGTGACCAGTGCCAGCAATAAGGTGGTTGATATTATTGTAAGATATAAGATCAAGGCAGATGGGGCTACGTTGAATAACGGATTCGGAATTATCCTGAACACTCCGCCTTCCAATATTGAGAGTGTTACAGGCTGCATCAAAGTCGGGACAGCTGTGACGATTGATCCGAAAGGATATGAAGCCGGCCACACTAATGAAACAGTTATTATACCTGTCGACGCAGTGAATACCTTGCTCGGGTCACAAATGGTGAATACAGTTCACGGAGGCAACACTGTGGCAACCACCGAGCAAACGGTGACCATCCATTTTTCGAATCCCCAGGCCGATATAGGCACAGCTCCGTTCAACCCTTTCATGTTTACAAACCAGGACAGGGGTAAAGAAATCCATTTGAAAGATCAGCGTCCTTCAGAACTTGTCAACCCTGTTTATTTCGGCACCGGGAATGATGCATCTGTTCCTGCACAGAATAAATATTACCGTTCTGCAACAGGGCTGTGCTGGGCTATCGAAATACCCATCGATTGGGCATATCCCCAGGAAACAATAGACATCCTCCAGACATACCTGCATTTTGCCGACTGGGCGCAGACAAACGGGGCAACATACCAGGACTGGTATGTACTTCAGCCAGGCTACCAGAATGTGAATAATCTTTATTGATACGACAATGTTTGTGGTTAAACACAGAAGCCGCCGGGGGTCCCCCCCGGCGGCTTCTGATTTTTTTCCTCACGGCTCAGGCATAACCCAAACTCCTAATCCAGCTTCTTTGAAATAAGCAGAAAATATGTCCCCACTGCCAAAACCCCCGCCCCCGAAATAATAAACATTACCTTCATCCCGAAAACATACCATAATACCCCGGCCAGACTGCTTGCAACCAAAGTGAAAATACTCGCGAAACTGGTGTAAAACCCAATCGCAGTTGCTGTCTCAGTCTTCAAAGCAATATTGCTGATCAAAGCCTTTGAAATACCTTCAGTACTCGCCGCATAGACTCCGTATAACAGGAAAAGCGCCAGGATACCCACCATGGAACTCACAAACCCGAAACTCAGGTATACTATCGCAAATAAAAACAACCCGCTGATAAGCATGGCCTTCAACCCAATCTTATCCGCCAGAACCCCTAAAGGATAGGAAAAAACAGCATAGACAAGATTGTAGAAAATATACATGGCTATCATCACATTATCCGAATCCTGCTTCTGCCTGATCGCAAGCAGAAGGAAAGCATCCGAACTGTTAAACAAGGTGAACATCAGCAATCCGGCAACAAGGTATCGATACTGAACCGGAGAATGATTCCAGTACTTCAGATACGCTAAAAACCCCGGTTTCGCCTCTGCTGTTCTAACTTCCCTCTCCTTTTCCTTCAAGAAAAAGGTAAGCCCGATCGCGATCAGCCCCGGCAGAAAAGCAAAATAAAAAAGCATACGATACTGCCCGGGGTACATCCACAAATAAACCAGGGCAAGCACAGGTCCTATCGCCGCCCCAACCGTGTCAAGGCTGCGGTGAAACCCAAACACCTTCCCCTTATGTTCGGGAGTCGTTTCATCACTCAGGATCGCATCCCTGGCTCCTGTGCGTATGCCCTTCCCGAACCTGTCGATGGTCCTTGCTAAAAAGATCCACCAGGGAAAAGTGAACACCGCCATCATAGGTTTGGAAAACGCACTCAGGGTGTATCCTGCCCTCACAAAAGGAACCCTTTTTCTCAGCAGGTCCGACCTCTGCCCGAAATACCCCTTGCTTAGCCCTGCAATGGCTTCGGCAACACCCTCGAGTATGCCGATGAGCATGATCGAAAACCCTATCGACTTCAGGTATACCGGCATCACCGGGTACAACATCTCCGAAGCCACATCGGTGAACAGGCTTACAAAGGAAACCAGCAAGACGGTGCGTGTAAGTATCCTTGCTTTCATTACCGGGGAACTTTAAAATAGTCGAGGTATGTTTTTGCTGCCCCTGCAAGCTTGAAATTCCAATGCGACGCGGCAGCTTTTGCATACTCGGTTGTGACCGGGTCAATATAATTCAGCTTCTGCAACGCAGCAAACGCGTTCATCCTGGTCTCAAACTCATACCTGGGCCCGCAATACGGAATCAGCTCTTTCAGGTACTCGTGCTTTCCGCTTCCAATGGCAATCTCAAGCCAGGCCATACGGATGTTCCTCCCCCTCCAGCCTTCCATGTCTTTCGTCTGCTCAAGGTACTTCTCCTTGTCCTCAGGAAACGAGCTGCACAGCCTTTCAAGGGCAAATTGTATGTTCAGGTAGGATGAATCAGACAAACAGGATTCCACATCCGATTTCAGCGAAACCGGCACGGTATCAAGCAACACAAGTGCTGTCTTTCTCACATTGGCATGCTTGTCGTGAAGAGCCTTCCTGAACAGGTCCAGGCCCGGCTGCGAACGGTCTTTCCCAAATTGGTCGAGTATGGCCGAACGAATAAGATGAAAACTGTTCTTGTTATATGCCTGCAGCAACACTCCCTGCTTGATGCCTAAGGAGGTTATCCTCATGGCCTGTATCGCATCATACCTGTCGATCATGGCGGGGGCCTTCTCTGCCTGGGCCGAAAGTTCTTCAAAACTCCTGTCAAAACTTAGCTTTTTCAATATCCTGCATCCTGGATCAAATAACACAAACTCAACTTCCGCTGCAGCCGGATTGGGGAACCTTACCTTGTTCTCTTTCTTATCAACCCATGCTGTCACACTGTCACATCCGCCGTTCTTATAATACACTTTTATCACAACCGGCATCTTGAACAAGGGCCTGAGCTCGGTCACTTCCTGAGCCTGCTCTACACTCACCCCGGTAAAGAACTTCCCAACTGAATCTTTGTCAGAGGTCCAGCTCACTTTATACGACGGCTCCCCTCCTCTCAGTATCCATTCATCGAAAAACCAGTTATATGGCTTCCCTGTGGCATCATACACCGCCCTGATGAAATCACAGGTCTGGGCATAACCAAACAAATATCTCTGGGCGTAAAGCTTTATCGCATCATGGAACTCCTTCTCCCCCATCACATCCCTTAGCATATCCAGCACCAGCGAGCCTTTCTGGTAAATCCTCTGCACCCCTCCCTGGCTTCCGCCAACAGGATAATCGTTCTTCTTCGCCGCCTCAAACGCCAGGCTCATCTCGTCATGGCGGATGTTCTCATAATACTCCTCCCCGTAAACCGACTTCTCGAACATCTTGGCATAATAAGTCCCGAAACTCTCGGTCAGCCATACATCCTTGTTCACCAGGTGGGCTATGGCATCTCCGAACCACTGGTGGGCCAGCTCATGGGCGTTCACATTTACGTAATTCCTCTGCCACCAGGCATGCGGGTCGGTAAGCATATAATCCCCGAAAACAGTAGCAGTGGTGGTCTCCATGCCTCCGTACATATAATCGATCACCGGCGCTTCCCTGTATTGCAAATACGGGTAATTCACCCCCATCTCCCGCTCGAAAAATTCAAACATTTTCTCCGTGTATTTATACGTCACCGGAACCCTGTCGGCCATGCCGGGATAATACCAGAACTCAAGGGGTGTGCCTCCTGCAGTCACAGACTCTGCATATTCATAATCCCCAATCACCAGAGATGTTGAGAAATAGGGATGGTCCCTTCTCATGGCATAATGCCAGGTCTTCGTTCCGTCAGCATTGTTTTCAACCCCCAGCCTTTCACCATTTGCGAATACCTTGTATCGGCCATCGAAAGTATAATACATATCCATGGTGACCCTGGCATCCATATAGGGCAGCCAGTTATGCGGACGATGGGCCCACACCACCTTGCGCTTGCCTTCTTCCTCAGGCCTCCACCCGATGAAATAGATTGGTCCGGCTTTCGGACTGGCCTGGTATTCTATGTTTATCCTGTATCTCTTTCCTTTTTCCATGAAGGCGGATGGGCGTTCAGGATATATTACGAGGTTTGGTCCCGAAAGCTTCCAGCGGATGGGGATGAGCTTTGATGTTTCCTTGTCTGCGGATGGCTGCCCGGGTTTCGCCTGACCCTCATCCGCAGTATATAGACTTACTTTACCAATCACGAAATCAGGGGTGTAAACGCTGACCGAATCGGTATGGTAACGGTTCGCAACTACTGTGAGTTCGGCACTGCCGATCACCAGGTTCTCGGCAGGCTTGAACCGAACCGAGGCTTTCACATGTTTCAGGCTTACGACGAGGTCGGGCGGGATTGATGCGGGATCCTGGTAATAGGTCAGGGTTTTTTCCTGCGAAAACAACTGCAATGCAGTCAAAACCAGTGTTGTAAGAATGAAATATTTTCGTAAATTCATGCGATGCCGTTTTTTTTACCTTTGTGGCCTCTAATTTTCAATATCGGATGGCCGCCCCCAAAAGTACCAAAAAGTCAAGGATTTCACATATCCTTTCGGTAATTGACGGACAGGAACTTGAGCGTCAGCGTTTGTCGCGGGAACTTCACGACGGGATCGGGCAATCGATGGTTGCCATTAAAATGAAGCTCGAAAGCCTCAGTTATATTCCCGAACCTGAGATCAAGCCCCAGCTCGAAGGCATCAAAAGGCAGTTCGACCAGATCGTAGATGAAATCCGCAGGATCACCAACGACCTGATGCCGCCTGTGCTCGAAGAGTTCGGACTGGTGATCGCCCTGTTCAATCTTTGCGAGGATACAGGCCGGCATTCGGCTGTGAAAATTAAATTTGAACATAAAGTAAGGACCGACGACTGGAATAAAAAGATACAGACGTATCTTTACAGGATAGTGCAGGAAGCTTTGAACAATATCGTGAAACATTCGAATGCCGACCAGGCTTATATAAAACTGCTGTACGACAGTGATTTTATCTACCTGAGCATCCAGGATAACGGGAAAGGCTTCAGGCCGCATAATTCGGGCAGCCAGGGGGGGCACGGGCTTCACAATATGCAGGAAAGGGTCAAGCTGCTGGGTGGCATCATCGATCTTAAGACTGCTGCCGGAAAAGGGACATTGATACAGTTAAAAGTTCCAAGGTTTATCTGATGGATACAATCAGGATTTTTCTTGTAGAAGACCATGACCTTGTGCGCGACGGGTTGAAATCGCTGCTGGCTTCCATCCCCGACATAGCTATCATAGGTGAGGCAGCTAACGGTAAAAGCCTGTTTGAGAAGCTGAAGATCGTGCAGCCCGATATCATCGTTCTGGATATTTCCCTCCCCGATATCTCAGGGATCGAAATCACAAAACGCCTTCGGCAGGATTATCCTCAGATCAGGGTACTTATTCTTTCAATGTATACCAACGAGGACTTCGTGACTGGTGCGATCCGCTCAGGGGCCAAAGGGTACCTGCCGAAAAACACCTCCCGCGACGAACTTGTGAAAGCGATTTATGCCATCTACAGGGGCGAGGAATTTTTCGGGGATACTATTTCGAAAATACTATTGAAAAGTTTTATCCGCAATGCTGTGGAACAGGATGTTGCTGAAGAAAAACCCACCTTCAATCTCTCAGCAAGGGAACTCGAGATCCTCAAACTCTATGCCGAAGGATTCAACAACAAGGATATTGGCCTGAAGCTGAACATTTCTGTCAGGACAGTCGAGACTCATAAGAATCATATCATGAAAAAACTCGGGAACAAATCCCCTGTTGAAATGGTAAAATTCGCCATCCGTAATAAAATCATAAACCTCTAAAGACAACCAATGGAAGAGATCAGCACAATCAAAGAGGCGAAAAAATGGCTTAAACCCATTATCAAAAAAAATCTGAAGATCGGGTTTGTCCCCACCATGGGCGCGCTCCATGAAGGCCATCTCATGCTGATCAGGAAATCCAAGTCAGAAAATGATATCACGGTTTGCAGCATCTTCGTTAACCCTACCCAGTTCAACAACCCCGACGATCTGGCCACTTATCCCCGCAACCTGGCCCAGGATTCAGCTATGCTTCAGAAAAACGGATGCGATATGCTGTTTTGTCCGGGCGCCGATGAAATGTACCCAGGCGGCAATACCGGAACCGTCGATGTTGATTTCGGCATGCTCGATAAAGTGCTGGAAGGGAAATTCCGCCCCGGGCATTTCAAAGGAGTCGCCATTATCGTGAAAAAGCTGTTCGATATTGTCACACCTGCAAATGCATACTTCGGGAAAAAAGATTTCCAGCAGCTCAGGATCATTACCAGGATGACCGAAGCCCTGGGGCTTCCGGTTAATATTATCCCCTGTGAAACGGTAAGGGAACACGACGGACTGGCCATGAGCTCGAGGAATCTCAGGCTTACAATTGGCGAACGCCAGGTTGCCCGCAGGATCTTTGAAGTGCTTTGCAAGGTGAGGGAGAAAGGCAGCAAAACCCCGGTTTGGGAACTCAGGGAATGGGCAATTAAAAAGATCAATGAGGATTCAAGATTCAGGGTTGAATATTTCGAGATTGCCGACAGCGACACCCTGATGCCTGTTGAGAGCTGGGGACAGAAACCTCAGCTGGTCGCACTTACTGCCGTTTTCCTTGGCGATGTGAGGCTGATCGACAATGTGGAACTTTTTTCGTAATTTTGCCGCATGATGCAGATTGAAGTACTGAAATCCAAGATTCATCGTGCAACGGTCACTGATGCCAACATAAATTATGTGGGCAGCATCACCATTGATGAAACTTTGATGAAGGAGGCAAACCTGATCGAATTTGAAAAGGTCCAGGTGCTGAATATCAATAACGGGGAACGTATTGAAACATACGTCATTAAGGGCGAAAAAAACAGTGGCGTCATATGTCTGAACGGTGCTGCTGCCCGAAAATTTCTGAAGGGGGATCTTGTCATAATAGTCTCATATGCAATTATGGATTTTGAACTGGCAAAAAAATTCAAACCCGGTATTGCATTTCCCGACGGAAAGAATAAACTTGCCTCCCGAAAAAAGAACTAGTAGATGACTGAGATCCTGCCCAAGGCTTCCTCCACAAGGAAGAAGATAATTACCGCTATTAAATTCGTGTTCTTCCTGGGATTGGGCTTACTGATCATGTGGCTGTCCCTCAAAGACCTTACGGCAAACGAACGGGCCGAAATCATGCATTCATTCCGTACCGCAAACTATTATTGGGTTGGTCTTGCTATTGTGCTTGGGGTCTTTAGCCATATCCTCCGGGCCGCCCGCTGGGTCCTGTTTTTTGAACCCATGGGCTTCAAACCCAAGCTCAAGACTACGTTTTACGCCGTGATGGTTGGGTATTTTGCCAACATGGCCTTTCCCAGGCTTGGTGAAGTCACACGATGCGGTATCATGTCGAGGTATGAAAAGGTACCTTTTCAGAAAGCTCTTGGCACCGTCGTTACCGAACGCGCCATCGATATGCTTATCTTTTTCCTTTTGTTCCTCCTGATGCTTTTTACCCAGATGGGCATCATAAGCGAATATCTCAACCAGAATATCTATCCGAAAGTGGTTGCAAAATTCGGCGACCTTCATTATTCCCGTATGATCTTTCTTTCTCTTGGCGGATTGCTGCTCGTCGGCATCCTGCTCTGGCTGGCTGTGCGTAAAAAAGTGAAGGCTTCAAAAACCTACATTAAAATCACACACCTTATCATCGGTTTCTGGGAAGGATTAAAATCACTTAGCCAGGTTAGGAAACCCGGCCTTTTTGTGTTGTATTCCATTGCCATTTGGGTGCTGTACTTCTTCATGCTTTACGTGATCTTTTTCTGTTTTGCCGAAACCTCCTTACTCAGTATGGGCGCCGGGCTTTCGGCACTTGAATTAGGCAGTATCGGGATCATGATCACACCCGGAGGGATCGGCCTTTACCCTGCCATCATACAGGAAACCCTTCTGCTTTATGGCATTGCAAAACCCACCGGGCTTGCTCTGGGTTGGATCGCATGGACGGCACAAACACTGATGATTCTTATTGTTGGTGGATTATCTTTAGTACTTTTATCGATTAAACGGTCTGAGAATGGGAAAGCTTAAACTTGTAAAATCCAAGATCCTTACTTGGGAAGATCTTCAGAGGCATGTTGCAGTATGGAGATTTAAAGATAAAAAAATCGTTTTCACGAATGGTTGTTTCGACATCCTTCATCTCGGCCACATCGAATTGCTTGCAAAAGCCCGGTCCCTGGGAAGCGTCCTGATTGTAGGTATGAACTCCGATGACAGCGTGCACCGGCTTAAAGGCCCGAATCGCCCGGTAAACAGCCACCACGCAAGGGCATTCACTCTTGCATCCCTCGTTTTCGTTGATGCCGTAGTGATGTTCGACGAAGATACTCCTTACGAACTAATAAAGCTCGTTCAGCCCGATATCCTGGTTAAAGGGAAAGATTATGAAGGTAAGGATATCGTAGGTTCCGACATAGTTACCTCCCGTGGTGGAGAAGTCGTTACCATCGAACTTACCAGGGGATATTCAACCACCCATACCATCGAGAAGGCCCATAAGGTTCACCTTTAACATCCGTCCATGACGAAGGTCAAAACTGCATTTTTCTGCAGCAGTTGCGGTGCCCAGCAAAGCAAATGGATGGGCAAATGCCCTTCCTGCGGGGAGTGGAATACACTTGTCGAAGAAGTTATACAGAGGGAAGAGAAACGAAGCGGTGTGGCCCGCACTGCCGACCAGAGGCCCTCTCCCAAAAAAATCTCGGATGTAGGCTTTGAAAATGAACAGCGCATCGACACATTAGATGCCGAGTTGAACCGTGTACTCGGGGGCGGACTCGTAAGAGGCTCACTTGTTCTGATAGGGGGAGAACCCGGGATAGGCAAGTCGACCCTTATGCTGCAGGTGGCATTGAAATGTAACGGGCTTAAAATATTGTATATCAGCGGGGAGGAGAGCGATCAGCAACTCAGGATGCGAGCCGAAAGGCTCGGAATTCAGAACGAAAACTGTTTCGTTCTGACCGAAACAAATACCCAGTCGATCTTTCAGCACCTTGAATTGCTTCAGCCTGGTATCGTAATCATCGATTCCATTCAGACCCTGCAAACCGACACCATAGAGTCATCGGCAGGCAGCATCAGCCAGATCAAGGAATGTGCAGGGGAAATGCAGAGATATGCGAAAGTCACTCACATCCCTGTTTTCCTGATCGGCCATATTACCAAAGACGGCAGCCTGGCAGGGCCCAAGATACTTGAACACATGGTCGATACCGTGCTCCAGTTCGAGGGCGACCGTAATTACGGCTACCGTATCCTAAGGTCGCTGAAAAACCGATTTGGCTCCACTTCGGAGCTGGGGATATATGAGATGCATGATGCAGGCATGAGGGAAGTTTCAAATCCATCGGAAATACTGCTCAGCCAGCACGACGAAAAAGTTAGCGGCATCGCCATTGCCGCTATGGTTGAAGGACAAAGACCGATGCTGATTGAAACCCAGGCACTTGTTTCTACTGCTGTTTACGGAACTCCCCAGCGTTCAACCACTGGTTTCAATGCCAGGCGCCTGAACATGCTCCTGGCTGTTCTCGAAAAGCGATCAGGTTTCAGGCTGGGCCATAAAGATGTCTTTCTGAATATTGCCGGCGGCATTGAAGTCGATGACCCTGCTATCGACCTGGCCATAGTCGCCGCGATACTTTCTTCCAACCAGGACGAACCCATTGACATGAAAACATGCTTCGCTGCCGAAGTAGGCCTCAGCGGTGAGATCCGCCCGATAAACCGCATCGAACAACGAATATCCGAAGCTGAAAAACTGGGCTTTGAACAAATTTTTATTTCAAAATACAACTCCAGGGCCCTCGATAAAGCCAGGCATGCCATTGAGATCCTGCCGGTAAGTAAAGTGCAGGAAGTATATAAACTCCTTTTCTGAAAACCTGATACCTATGCGCCGCCGCGATATTGACAACAGGGACGAACTTACTGATATCATAAAGCGCTGCCAGTGGTGCCATCTTGCCATGATTGATGCTGAAGGAAACCCTTACGTGATCCCCATGAACTTTGGCTTTCGCGACAACATCATGTATATGCATGGCGCCGGTGCCGGGAAAAAGATATCCGCCCTCACAAAAAATCCGCATGTCTGCATTAACTTCAGCACCGACCACCTTCTCCGCTATCAGAATGAAGATGTCGCCTGCTCCTGGAGCATGAAATTCCGCTCGGTCCTTGTATACGGAAAGGTAGAATTTATTTCGGGCAGCGAAGACAAGATTGAAGCACTTAACATTATTATGGCACAATACAGCGGCAAAACGTTCAAATACAACCAGCCATCGATCCGTGAGGTGAAAGTATGGAAGATCGCGGTTGAAAAAATTGAAGGCCGTGCATTCGGGTGCTAAGCTTTTAAACCTTATTGCCATTTACAGAAACATAGTACTTTTGCCAGTCAACAGAAATTTTGATGAAACAGAAAGAAAGGCTAAGCACCACCGAAAGGATAAGGAAAATTTTTGTTGGTAAGGCCAGGGACCTTAAAGATGAAAACATCTTTGAAAAAGTAACCCTGGTTGCCATCATGGCTTGGATAGGGCTTGGTTCCGACGGACTTTCATCATCATGCTACGGCCCTGAGGAAGCTTACCGTGCCCTGGGGAATTACCATGGGATGACGATTTTTATCGCCCTTGCCGTTGTGGTTACCATCGCCATCATCAGCAGCAGCTACTCACAGATCATCAAACTATTCCCTTCGGGTGGCGGTGGATACCAGGTGGCCTCAAAACTTCTTTCACCCCGCATCGGTATGATCTCAGGCAGTTCTTTGATCGTGGATTACGTCCTTACAATTGCTATCAGCGTGGCCAGCGGTGTCGATGCCATCTTCAGCAACTTCCCGGCTGCTTTCCAGGTGTATAAACTCTGGACCACCCTCGCTATAATCTTTCTCCTCCTGCTTCTGAACCTCAGGGGTGTTAAGGAATCGGTACTCTCGCTTATGCCGATATTCATTGTTTTTCTGCTCACACACCTGTTTGCAATAATATACCCTATACTCTTTCATACCAATGACTTTATCAATCTCGTACCCGAAGCAACAAGGGAATTTAAACACGCAAGCAACAGCATAGGCACCTTTGGTGTGCTCCTGATACTGGCCAGGGCTTACAGTATGGGTGCAGGTACATATACCGGAATTGAAGCAGTCTCCAACTCCATGGTCATCCTGAAAGAACCCCGGGTCAAAACGGGTATTGCAACCATGAGACTGATGGCTTTTTCATTGGGGATAACAGTTCTTGGCCTCATGGCAGCATATTCCCTCTTTCACCTGAAACATATACCGGGAAAGACCATGAACGCCAACCTTCTCGAGGCCATGACAGCAGGATGGAATAAATGGATTGGAGAGACCTTTGTAATTATTACTCTGATCTCCGAGGCTGCGTTGCTTTTCGTCGGCGCCCAAACCGGCTTTCTCGGTGGTCCGCGAATTATCTCAAATATGGCCCAGGATAACTGGTTCCCCAGGAGGTTCTCTGTTCTCTCCGACCGACTTGTTACCCAGAACGGTCTTATTTTAATGGCTGTCGCTGCCTCCTTTGTCCTTCTGGTCACTGGAGGAAATGTCACAATGCTGGTGGTGCTCTACAGTATCAATGTATTTATTACCTTCACTCTCTCCCAGGCTGGCATGGTGCGTCATTGGTGGCAGGTTAAAAAAAGAGAGGGATACTGGATTCCCAAACTCCTGATCAACGGCCTTGGCCTTCTGCTCACCGTTAGTATTCTTTTTACGGTTGTCTTTGTGAAGTTTACTGAAGGCGGATGGCTTACTATTCTTATTACTTCCAGCCTTATCTTCTTTGTAATGAGAGTAAAGAATCATTACGTAAGGGCAGCCAAACTGATCAGCCGCCTCGATCATAAGATGCTGAGGCAGGTCGAAGGCGCCATGCTTTCCTGGGAAAAAGGCAACAGGCCCATGCCGGAGATTGACCCGGAATCGCATACCGCTTGCATCTGTGTGAACGATTTCAATGGTGTTGGGATTAATACCTTCCTGAAGATCAGGGAGGATTTTGAAAATTACAAGAACTTCATCTTTATCTCGGTGGGGATGGTCGATACCGGAAACTTCAAAGGAGAGGAAGAATTGCAAAACCTCGAAGACAATGTAAAGTACAACCTCAAAAAGTATGAAGAACTGGCTCATGCTTACGGCTGTTTTGCCGACAGCTATTACGCAATAGGCACCGACGTGGCTGACGAGGTGAAAGAACTTTCAAAGAAAGTGGTAAATAAATATCACAGGGTAATCTTCTTTATCGGCAATGCGATTTTTGCAAGGCCTTCTTCTCTTACAAGGATGCTGCACAACCAGACCCAGCTGACCCTTCAGAACCGGCTTGCCCATAAAGGATTTATGATGGTATTGATCCCCGTTAAACTTACATCCGATTAAACTGTCATTCAATGGAATTTAAAGATTATTACACCCTTCTCGGCATTTCCAAGACTGCTACTGCGGATGAGATTAAAAAAGCCTACCGCAAACTGGCAGTGAAATTTCATCCCGATAAAAACCCAGGCAACAAACAGGCTGAAGAGAAATTTAAAGAGATCGGTGAAGCTTATGAGGTGCTGAAAGATCCTGTAAAAAGAAAAAAATACGATACACTGGGCTCCAACTGGAAACAGTATGAACAGAATGCCGGGAATGACGCCGACTTCAGCCAGTGGGCCCGTCAGGGACCAGGCAGGTCTCAGTCCCGAACATACGATGCGGACGATTTCGGGGGATCAGACTTCTCTGATTTCTTTAATTCGTTTTTCAGGGGGGGATATGACCAGGATGCCGGGAACCCATTCACACAGCAGGGAAGGGGACGATCGGGCGGAAGGCCTGTTAAAGGACAGGATTATGAAGCTACGATGGAAGTCACTCTCGAGGAATCCTATCATGGCTCTAAACGAATGATCAATATCGGCGACGAAAAGATCAACATGACAATCCCTCCCGGGGTATATAACAGCCAGGTTCTTCGCGTCAAAGGAAAAGGTGCAGCCGGGCGCAGGGGTGGTGAGGCAGGGGACCTGTATATCCATGTCAGCATCCTGCCTGATCCTCTTTATGATATCAAGGAAAACGATCTGTACACCGATATTCACGTATCTCTTTATAAAGCCTTGCTTGGTGGAGAGATTACAGTTGATGCGCCGAAAGGTAGCTTTACTATGAAAATCCCACGCGAAACACAGAACGGAAAAGTTCTTCGCATGAAAGGACTTGGCATGCCGGTATACAGAAAAAAAAGTGAATTCGGCGACCTGTATCTCAAGATCATCGTTGATTTACCTCAGAACCTGAACCCCAGGGAGATCGAGCTTTTTTCGCAGCTTTCGGCTCTCAGAAGCTGAAATTCCGATATACTTTTTCATTACTCCCTTCGTTTTTGAAATGATATTTGAAAACGAACAGCTAAACTATTCTCCCGACATGAAAACAAAAAACCTCATTTTGCGAATGCTTTGCGTTATCCTCTTTGCAGGTACACTGACGTCTTCAAGTCAAGCCCAGAACGGCCCTATGAATCCTATGCGGGTCGATGACTGGCAACTCAATGCAGGGTTTGGAGCCGGAACTCCGTTTTTTGGAAATGGCAACAGCTTCGGTCCTGCCGTGAAATTCTCTTTTGAAAAAGGTATGTGGAAAGCCGGCCCAGGAGTAATCACCCTGGGAGGTGAACTCACCTTCTCATATTTCTGGAACAAGTATGGTGACGGATGGCATGAGAACTGGTTCAACTGTATTCTTGGTGCAAGAAGCGCCTATCATTACGGATGGAATGTGAAAGGGCTCGACACCTATGCAGGGATTCCGGCCGGGATTGGATTCTGCATGAACACCCATGACGAGAGCCTGGGATACCATAATTATGCCCCTGTATACCCTTATTTCGGAGTTTTCCTGGGGGCATCCTACTTCATTACCCCTGAATTCGGTATTTACGGGGAATTCGGATATAATTCAACCTATGCCAATATCGGCGTGGTCTTCAAACTCAACTGAGTCTAACTCCCTGCCGGGATAAAAGAAAGAGAGTAAGCCTTCCGAAACACCAGCCGAAAAATATACCTGCAATCATACCGCTGATGATATCCAGCGGAAAGTGTACACCCAGGTAAATCCTGGTATATGTCATCAGTGCAGCCCAGCCGAACAGAAGCAGGTAAAGGTAGCGGTACTTCTTCCTGAAAAGCAGGAATAGGAAAGTTGCAAGTGCAAATGTATTCGAGGCATGAGCTGAATAATAACCAAGGTCGCCTCCCCTGTAACCGTTGACAATATGAACTGAGGCAGTAAGGCTGGGGTCATTTGAAGGCCTTAACCTTTTCACACTATGTTTGGTAATATCCGACACCTGGTCTGAAAAAGTGATCATCACTGCAACAGCCGCCATGATTGTAATGGTTTTCCACTTGAAGGTCCTGATCACAAGATACAAAAGAAAAATGAAGAACGGCAGCCATACCAGGGGATCGCTCAACCAGTACATCAGCTGATCAAGCCAGGCGGCGTGGAGGCCGTTAAGACCAAGGAAGAAGCTGCGGTCAAGTGTCAGAAGTTTGTCAATCATCGATCATTTAAAAGTGACGAATGACGAATGACGAATGACGAGTAAAAAAGGAATTAATTCGTAACTCGTAACTCGTAATTCGTAATTAACTTAAGGGGTTCAGCGCTTCCCACAGCATCCCTTTCAGCTTATGCAGCCCTGTTTTCTTATGGGATGATATAAATACATATGGAATATCGCCGGGTAATTCCAAAGTAAGTCCGTCGATTATCTCCTTGTCGGCCAGGTCTGATTTGGTGATCGCGAGAAGCCTTGTTTTGTCAAGGAGTTCGGGATTGTACATCTCCAGTTCATTCAGAAGTATTTTATACTCTTTGGCTATGTCATTGCTGTCGGCCGGGACCATGAACAGCAGCAGCGAATTCCTTTCAATATGCCTGAGGAACCTTAGCCCGATGCCCTTGCCTTCATGCGCACCTTCAATGATGCCGGGAATGTCGGCTACGATAAATGATTTGTTGTTATTATAACTCACAATGCCCAGGTTCGGGACAAGTGTGGTGAAGGGATAATCGGCAATTTCGGGTTTTGCAGCCGAGATCACCGAAAGTAAAGTTGATTTCCCTGCATTAGGAAATCCAACAAGCCCGACATCGGCGAGCAGCTTCAGCTCAAGGATCTTCCAGCCTTCAATTGCTGGTTCCCCGGGCTGTGCAAACCTCGGAGCCTGGTGAGTAGCCGATTTAAAATGGTCGTTACCCAATCCGCCCCTGCCGCCCGGTACAAGAATATGCGTTTGCCCGTCTTCAGTGATCTCACATTCAAAAGCAAGGGTTTCGGCATCCCTTGCAACCGTTCCCAGAGGAACCTCGATGATTACATCCTGTCCGTATGCCCCCGTTTGAAGGCTCCTGGCTCCATTGCCTCCATGGCCTGCCCTGATATGCTTGGTAAACTTCAGGTGCAAAAGGGTCCAGAACTGGCTGTTTCCTTTCAGGATCACATGTCCGCCCCGGCCGCCATCCCCGCCGTCAGGGCCTCCCTTCGCAGTAAGCCTGGTCCTTAAAAAATGAGTCGAACCGGCACCTCCCTTCCCAGAGGCACAAAAAATTTTTACATAATCAACAAAGTTCGATTCGGCCATACTGTTAAGGTTCTGACTATTTTTTTATTGCCTTGCACAGGCTTTCAAAGATGTCTTCAATCCCGCCTACCCCACGCACTTCGGTATAAATATCTTTGTTCCTGTAATATTCCTGGAGTGGCTTGGTATGCTTATGATACTGCACCAGCCTGTTCTTGATCACTTCTTCTGTATCGTCAACCCTGCCCTGTTCAGCAGCCCTTTTTAAAAGCCTCTGAACAAGTTCCTCTTCGTTTACTTCGAGCGAGATCACCTGCTTTACCGAATGGTTCAGTCTGCACAGCAGCTTGTCGAGTTCCTCTGCCTGGTTCAGGGTGCGCGGAAATCCGTCAAACACAAAACCCCCTGCATTCTCATGCTTTTCAAAAACCGATTTCATGATCTCGATGAGAAGTTCGTCGGAGACGAGGTGCCCGGCTTCCATCACTGCTTTGACCTTTAAGCCAAGTGGGCTTCCTGCGCCGACTTCGGCTCTGAGGATGTCTCCGGTTGAGATATGGATCCAGTTGAATTTCTGAGCTATTTTGACGGCCTGCGTGCCTTTGCCGGCTCCCGGGGGTCCGAATAGAATTAGGTTGTACATCTTGTTTTATTTATAATTTGTTATCCGTTTGATTCATCGAACTGGTAAAGATCAGGAAAATTCCGTCCCGCTCCATCATAATCAAGGCCATACCCCACAACAAAAAGATCAGGGATCACTAATCCGCAGTAATCAATAGTAAAATTTTCCCTGAACGCCTGTTTCTTGAAACAGAAACTTGCAATACTCACGCTTGAAGGCTCATATTGTTCCAGGTCCTCAAGAAGCCTCGCCATGGTATTGCCCGTATCTACAATATCTTCGGTGATGATCACATGCCTGCCGCGAATGCTCTCATTCAGGCCAATAAGCCTGTTCATTTTCCCGCCTCCGGCCATCCCATCATAGGAAGTATATTTTACAAAGGAAATCTCGCAGGGAATGGTAAGTTTACGAACCAGGTCTGATGTGAAGATAAATGCTCCATTGAGAATCCCCAGTATCAGCGGAGTTTTTCCTCTGTAATCATGGTCTATGCGGTCAGCAAGGCCTCTTATTATCTCATCGATGCGATCTTTGCCAAGGTAAAAACGGAAATTTTTATCCTTTACCCTGATACGTTTACCCTGTGCACCCTGATCTGCCATTCAACAAAGTTAGTAAAGAAAGATTCTCCCATCCTCTTTTATGTCATTATTGATTTTCTGTCTACTTTTGTAAAAACAAAAAATATGCAAGCACTGGTAAGTATTATTATGGGTAGCACTTCCGATCTTCCGGTGATGGAGCCTGCTGCAAAATTCCTGAACGATATGCAGATCCCATTTGAGATAAATGCCTTGTCGGCCCACCGTACTCCCGAAAAGGTCGAAGAATTCGCCAGGGCTGCCTATGGCCGAGGCATTCGTGTGATTATAGCCGCTGCCGGTATGGCTGCTCATCTTCCCGGGGTCATCGCCGCTATGACATCTGTCCCCGTGATCGGTGTACCTGTTAAGGCTACACTTGAAGGAATTGACTCCCTGCTTTCTATTGTTCAGATGCCCCCGGGGATCCCTGTCGCAACAGTAGGGATCAATGCAGCCCAGAACTCGGCCATCCTGACCGTTGAAATTCTTGCTGTTTCCGACCCTGTATTGTATCAGAAACTACTGAAGTTTAAAGAAGACCTGAAAAAGAAGATTGTCAAGGCAAATGAAGATCTGGCCCTGGTTCAGTATGATTTCAAGATCGGTTAAATCTTTCTCGCGATCATCAGCCCGTCACGGAACGGCAGAAGCAACTTTTCAACCCTCTCATCCTTCATTATAAAATCATTATACTCTTTTATTCCAAGGGTATCTTTATCTCTTGTGTCTGCGGATAGCACTTTCCCGTCCCATAAGGCGTTGTCGGCAATGATCCATCCGCCCTTCCTGACATTCGGAAAAACCAAATTATAATAATTCAGGTAATTCGGCTTGTCAGCATCGATAAACACCAGGTCCCAGGTTTCATTAAGGGTTGGGATGATTTCCAGGGCCTCGCCGATATGCTGAATAATACGATTCGCGGTTCCCGATTCAAGGATATACTTCCTGATGATCTGCTCAAGTTCCGGATTGACTTCGATGGTATGAACAATGCCTTCACAGCCAAGGGCCAGGTTTATCGCCGAATACCCTGTAAAGGTTCCTATTTCGAGTATCTTCGACGGCATGATCATCTGGCTGATAAACCGCAGATAGGTTCCCTGCATATGACCTGAAAGCATCCTGGGATATACCTGTGTAAGATGGGTTTCACGGTTCAGGGCTGCAAGAAAATCTGCTTCGGGGCTCGAATGTGCCTCGCAGTATTGTTCAATCTCTTTAGGGACCATCAGTGCGCCGGATTATTTCCTGCTCTCGATAAGGATGTCGAGGAGTTTTATTGCTGCTTCGGAGATCACCGTGCCCGGACCGAAAATCGCGGCAGCCCCGGCTTTATAAAGGAAGTCATAATCCTGGTGGGGTATAACGCCTCCGACGATAACAAGGATGTCTTCCCTTCCGAGTTTCGAAAGTTCCCCGATGACTTGGGGCACAAGTGTTTTATGGCCGGCGGCAAGGCTTGACACTCCTAGTATATGCACGTCGTTCTCAACGGCCTGCCTGGCAGCTTCTGCCGGGGTTTGAAAAAGAGGCCCGATGTCTACGTCAAAACCGATGTCGGCATAACCAGTTGAAACCACTTTCGCTCCCCTGTCATGCCCGTCCTGCCCCATCTTGGCGACCATGATTCTCGGACGGCGGCCTTCCATTTCGGCAAATTTATCGGCCAGAGCGCGTGCCTTCGCGAATGTTTCACTATCTCCCGACTCTGAGGAATATACTCCTGAAATACTACGGATCACAGCTTTGTACCTCCCGAATACTTTTTCTAATGCATATGAAATCTCTCCCAGGGTGGCACGCTTGCGAGCCGCATCAATGGCCAGCGCCAGCAGATTGCCTTCACCCGTTTCAGCAGCAGCAGTCATCGCATCAAGCGATTTCTGAACATCATCGTTATTTCTTGCAGCCCTGATCTGCTCAAGCCTTTTAATCTGGGAATCTCTTACCGCAGTATTATCGACCTCAAGGATCTCCATCGGGGCTTCTTTATCAAGCCTGTACAAGTTAACACCTACTATCTTGTCCTTACCCGAATCTATCCTCGCCTGCTTCCTTGCAGATGCTTCTTCGATCCTCATTTTGGGAATGCCTGTTTCTATCGCTTTGGCCATCCCTCCAAGTTCTTCAACTTCCTGAATAAGATGCCAGGCTTTATGGGCTATCTCGTTTGTGAGCGATTCAACGTAATATGATCCGGCCCACGGATCAAGCGATCTGCAGACCTGGGTTTCTTCCTGTATATACAACTGGGTGTTCCTTGCGATCCTCGCTGAGAAATCAGTAGGCAGGGCAATTGCCTCATCGAGTGAATTTGTGTGCAGCGACTGGGTATGGCCAAGTGCAGCTGCAAGTGCCTCAATACAGGTACGGGCAACATTATTGAAAGGATCCTGTTCGGTAAGGCTCCAGCCTGAGGTCTGGGTATGGGTACGCAACGCCATCGACTTGGGATTCTTCGGGTTAAACTGCTTTACGAGTTTGGCCCAGAGCATACGCCCTGCCCTCATCTTGGCAATTTCCATGAAATGATTCATCCCGGCAGCCCAGAAGAATGAAAGCCTCGGTGCAAAGGAATCAATATCCATCCCGGCGGCAATGCCCTTACGCAGGTACTCCAGGCCGTCGGCAAGGGTATAGGCAAGCTCGATGTCACAGGTTGCCCCGGCTTCCTGCATATGGTAGCCGCTGATTGAAATGGAATTGAACTTCGGCATATTCTTTGCCGAAAACCCGAAAATGTCAGCGATTATCCGCATCGAAGGTGAAGGAGGATAAATATAAGTGTTCCTCACCATGAACTCCTTCAGGATATCATTCTGGATGGTCCCGTTTAGTTCGGCAAGAGGAATTCCCTGCTCTTCTGCAGCTACTATGTAAAATGCGAGCACGGGAAGCACAGCGCCGTTCATTGTCATTGATACCGACATCTTTCCCAGAGGGATCTGGTCAAAGAGGATCTTCATATCCTCAACGCTGTCTATAGCAACACCTGCCTTTCCAACATCACCCACAACCCTGGGGTGATCAGAATCATACCCCCTGTGTGTCGCGAGATCGAAGGCCACGGATAATCCTTTCTGTCCTGCTGCCAGGTTTCTGCGGTAAAACGCATTGGACTCTTCTGCTGTCGAAAAACCTGCGTATTGCCTGATGGTCCATGGACTCATCACATACATCGTTGAGTACGGTCCGCGCAGAAAGGGAGGAATGCCCGCGGCATAATGCAGGTGCTCCATGTTCTTCAGATCTTCCTCTGTATAAACTGTCTTGACCGGGATCTGCTCAGCAGTCATCCATTGCCCGGGAGTTGCCTCAGTAGTTTCAGGGTGTTTCTTTCCAGCCTGAAGCGGTGATCTGAAGTCAATGTTTGTAAAATCGATTCTCATTGCAGTTAGTGTAGTATTGATAGTTTAAAACGATATTCCGAAGACAAGAAACAATTTCGAGGCCTCAGGATTAGCAATAAGAGAAGCCTGCACAGGTAAACAATAACTTTTTGTTATGGGGATCGCTTTCTTGGCAGTAATACCGACATTCGTAAACCCGGCCTTGGGACCATACCAGCTACCGCCGAATGGGGTGCCTCCGACAAAAAAATTCAGGTTAATGGTGTGAAATGTCACCGGGTATGCCAACTCAATATATGTGGAATAATTATTCTTGTCAGGATTCATATAATATCCCAAGCTGTCTTTCGCTTTATCGTTGCCATACACCAGCGTTCCCACAAAAACTTTCAAAGGAAATTTATCAGGACCAGCAAAAGTCAGGGACACCTCAAAAGTATGCCCTGTGGTTTTGTTACTATAATTGAAATACTGGAAAACCTTGGCTTCTGTGTAATCGGGATCAAGCCCGTTCGGAACGAAGTAATCAAAAAAGGTCAGTGTGAACCACTTCAGCGTATACGACATATACATATCCATCTCGGTATATGTCCCCATATTAACAACGACCGTATCGTTCAACATCGCATGATAGGGAGCGAATGAATACGATCCCCAGGCGCCTATATTAAGCCCTCTCCAGCTAAAATAAAGATTGGGCTGTATTGCAGGTGAATTCCCGAAATCATAGCCTCTCCATATATAACGGCTCACGATGTCGGCACCGAAATTCAGGGTCGCGGCTTTATCACTAACAGAAGCTTCGGCCTCTTTGAGAGCCTGATCATCCTGACCGAAAAGCCCTTGATACAGGAATAAAGAAATAAACAGAATAAAAATTTGTCTCCTCATTGATACTGCTTTAAATACTTAATGCCCTGGCGAGTTCCGACTGCCTGAAAGGCTTGCTGATATAATCATCCATGCCCGATCCAATACACCTTTCCCTATCCACCTTTGTAGTGGATGCCGTGAGAGCCACTATTTTAACCCTTTTCCTTGGGACTCCCTCAAGGAGAGCATCACGTTCAATTTTCCTGATCATCCTGGTTGCTTCAATACCATCCATCTCTGGCATCTCCACATCCATCAGCACAATGTCGTAACTGCCCTTTTTATATAATTCCACAGTCTGGCTGCCGGTTTCCGCAAGATCTACAGTGTGGCCGAATGTCTCAAGTGTTTTAAATGCGACTTTCTGATTGATCTTGTTATCCTCGGCCAGCAGAATACAAAGGGCTTTTTGCTTGCGAAACTGTCTGTTGATCGCATATTTGGTGATGATCCGTATCAATTCCTCCGGCTGGAATGGTTTTGCCACATAGTCATCCATCCCCGCTTCCAGAAATCGTTCTTTATCCCCTTCGACCGCGTATGCAGTAAAAGCCACAATGTATGAGGGTCTCCTTTGCTGATTCGCCCGCTCTATCTCACGAATTTTCTCTGTTGCCTCAAGGCCGTCCATTACCGGCATCCTGATATCCATCAGGATAATTTCATACTCTTTCTTTTCAAACAAACGGATAGCCACCCTCCCGTTTTCGGCGATCTCAAGATTAGTGAAGCCGTCCTTTTCTAGAGATGTCCGGGCGACCCTCTGGCTGATGTAATTGTCTTCTACAAGCAATATCGAAATATTCTTGATGTCGTCTTTTTCTTTTTCCAGTTCCAGCTTTTCAATCTCAGTACGGAGCATTTTGCCAAAAACAGCTGTAAACCAGAACATTGACCCTTTTCCTTCGACGCTCTCCACACCTATCTCCCCTCCCATCAGGCGTACAAGGTCGTATGCGATCTTCAAACCCAGCCCGGTGCCTCCGTATTTCCTGGTTGTTGACAGATCCGTCTGCGAAAACTCTTTGAAGAGCTTCTCTTTTCCTTTCTCTGATATGCCCATACCGGTATCGCTCACCCTGCACTTTACCATAAGCTGTGCTTCGTTTTGCCATAAGGGTTCAATCGCAATACTGACACTCCCCTCATTGGTGAACTTGATAGCATTATTCGTAAGATTAAGAACAATCTGTTTCAAGCGTACAGGGTCACCTTTTAGCAGATCGGGCAGTTCAGATGAGATGGACAAAAACAGTTTCAGCCCTTTTCCTTCAGCCTTTACATGGAGCATCTTGATGACCTCATCAAGATTGTGCCTTAAGTTGAAACTGATTGACTCAAGTTCAACCTGCCCGGCTTCGATCTTGGAAAAGTCAAGTATGTCGTTAATGATGGCCAGGAGGTTGTTCCCAGAGATTTCGATAATCTCCAGGTATTCCTTCTGCTCTTCGTTCAGCTCGGTTTCTTTGAGAATATTTGTCATTCCGATAACGCCGTTCATGGGAGTGCGGATCTCATGACTCATATTCGCGAGAAAGATTGATTTTGCCCTGCTTTCTTTTATTGCAATCTCTTTGGCTATCTGCAGCTCATCCGACATGAGCTTTCTCTCCTGGACTTCTGTCTGAAGCTGCTCTGTCCTTGCATGAACGATCTCTTCAAGATGCTGCTTGTAATCTTCGAGCTGCTTCTCGGCATGCTTCCTGTCAAGGATTTCAGCTTCCAGGACCATGGTGTTTCTTTTATAATACTTGGTAAGGAAGAAAAAGAAAGGGGCAACGATCAGCAGAAAAAAAACAGCCCGCATGATTACATATGGAATGCGAGAAAGGATCAGGTCGTTGACATACGATATATCCATGTCGGCACCAACCAGATAATGCTGACCACCGGGGGAAGTTTCAGATATAATAGCACTCTCGAATTTCCCCCATCGGTCTTCGGAAGTTTCAAACGTGGGTTTATTGGAATTAAGGGTAGCTGCAAATTCCTTTGTGGCTTCAGGGTATTCCTGCCAGTATTTTGGCAGGTTCCTTTTGATAAATTCTTCATCCTTGGCACTTGAAGCTATAAAATAAACTCTTCCGTTCCTGACAACGGCCGCATAAATATAGGTCAGGCCTGCTGTTTTTGCATGCCGGGAAAGCTCAAGAATGTTTTTCAGATGATCCTCCCTGCTTATCTTTCCCGAATCGGTTGCCCTGTCGAAAAACGCAGGATCCAGAATTGATTTGACATGAGTGGCAGCGACAACCAGCCTGTGGTCGACTTCAGAGATAATACGGTTTCTTTCTGAATAACTGGTAAACAAAATATAAAGGCCAACCATTACAATGTATGTAGCAGATGGTATAATAAAAACCTTTAAAAAGTAGTTTCTGTTCAAGCCCCCCCCTTTTTTGGGATAATTCGTTATAGCTGAAGTATCCTGTTCAACTCCTCAATCTCTATTGGTTTATTCATGTAAAAATCCATTCCGGATTCAAAAAATTTATTCCTGTCATCCTCAAAGGCATTCGCAGTGATTGCAATTATTTTCACACGCTTTGCATGCTCACTGTGCCGGGCAGATTCCAGCTTTCGGATCTCTCTTGTGGCAGTCAGTCCATCCATAACCGGCATCATGATATCCATTAAAATAGCATCATACGAGTTTGCCCTGAATTTTTCAAGTGCAATCTGTCCGTCAGTGGCGCTGTCAACATTATGCCCCGCCCTGGTAAGGGCTGCAGTGATAAGCCTGAGATTAATTGCATTGTCTTCAACAACTAGAATTGTCAGCTTCCTTTCCTCTGGCTTGCCACTGCTTTTCAACGTCTGGTTTTGATCCATAAACTCTCGGTATTATATTGGTTTATGAGAAGTAATACCAAGCTGGATGCTGAATTTTTTCAAGCTCTCCAGCAAATTGCTTCGAACATGAATAAACTCATCAACACCGGTATTTTTTAATATATCGATCTTCTCTTTAGGATATCCTGCAACTACAACAATAATTTTTGGTAAGACTGCTTTCATCTCCGGCACCCCCGCTGAAGCCAGATCTTCATATTCTTCATCGGAACTGCAAAGTACAACAATATCGGGAGACTTATCAATTACTGCCTGTATTCCTTCTTCAATACTTGAAAAACCAGGATTGTCGGTAACTGCAAATCCGGCACATCCGAAAAAATTTGCAGCAAAACCTGCCCTGGCCCTCATCATGGCAACATTGCCAAATGTGAACAGGAATACCTCAGGCCTGTGATTGCCATTTTTGGTAAATTCTTCCGTGGCAAGCCTGAGTTCTTCGATTGGCAGGGAAACCCGAAATGGACGTAACGTTTTGAAAGTACTGCTTTCTTGTTTATTGCCAGGTGTGCTCACTTCAATTTTCCCAAGCATCATCTCATGAGATTCTGGAAATTGGTTGGTACCGATAAGGATGGCTTTTCTCTGGGCCAGGTCAGCTTCTTTCTGAAGACGGTTTTTCTCAATTTCGTCCTGGATAAAGCCCGCCTTCACAGCTTCAATCATACCTCCCATTGACTCCACCTTCCTGAAAAGCTCCCAGGCATGCTGTGCAAGGCTGTCGGTAAGTCTTTCAATATAATATGCCCCTGCGGCAGGATCGCTGATCCTGTCCAGGTAAGCCTCTTCCTTGAAAATGAGTTGCTGATTCCTGGCGATCCTTGATGAAAAACCTTCCGGATTCCTGAATGCAGTATCAAAAGCGCCGATTGACAGGGAATCGGTATTCCCGATCGCAGCCGACATGCCTTCAGTGGTTGTCCGCAGCATGTTTACATAAGGATCATAAACGGTTTTATTCCATTCTGCAGTAGAGGCATGAATGAACATCCTCAGGGATTCCTGGCCGGAGGGTTTATATTGTTCGACAACCTTGGCCCATAATATCCTCGCAGCCCTCAGTTTGGCAATCTCCATAAAATAATTCGGACCGCAGGCATAGTGGAAAATCATTTTGCGGGCCAGGGAATCAATGGATATGCCTTTTGAAGTAAGAGCATTAAGGTATTCGTTTCCTGAAGCCAGACTGAAAGCCAGCTCCTGCACAAGGGTTGACCCGGAGTTCTGGAAAACATGGGCATTCACAGTCAGCGATCTGAATTGAGGCAGGCGCTTGCTGATCGTATTGATAAGGTATTCAGCCTCTTCAAGGTTGTTACTGAAGTTAACATAGAAATCACCCTTCAGTAACAGGAATGAAAGAGGATCAAAATTGAGACCTCCCTGTAAATTGCCCCCGTTCAGGTTCCCCGAAGTCATTTCATAAATGTAGAGTTCAAGGGTAAGCGGATATGACTTGGAGGCTATGAAATAGACCCATGTCTTTGCAAGGTTGATACCCTGGAGAAGGGTCGTCATCTGCTTATGCGTGGTGATCTCCTTTGCATTCAACCCCACTGCATTCGCTCCATGAGCAACAGCATCAATAGCCAGACGATTGGCTTCAGTAATATCGGAAGTCAGAATGTCCTGCCTTATGATCCAGTTATTTCCCTGGCCCTGCCCGGATATCGCCGGTTGATCTTTCTTAAGCCTGACAAGATATTCCAGCCCTTCCAGATCTTCAGTACGGTAGTATGGTTTCACCAGGAATCCTTCTCCTGTATCCCAGAGGAGCTTTTTGGCATAGTCAGCTCCTTTGAGATCTGCCATTATTTTTTTCTCCCACTCACCAGTGGTCACTTCAGGAAATTCTGTAAATAATGCTTCGTTAAGTTCGCTGTTGTCCATGATTTCAGTTCTGTTCAGTTGCCCGATTGATGGGTTTAATTCATAGTAAAGATAAGCAAATTTATATAAATATTAACTGCCCGCATTCCTATCGGAAAAAAAAATGGACCGGGGATCAGGCCCAATTGTTTAGTAACTTTACAAAAAAATGTAATGAATATATCAATCAGCGGTGCAGGCGGCTTTATTGGTACCGCCCTCAGCAGAGCTTTCCAGGCCAGGGGCTGGACAGTAAAACCGATCAGCCGGGGATCATTGAGCCTGCCTGATGATGAATTCAGGCAGAGCAGGATCGAAGGCTCAGATGTGATCATCAACCTGGCTGGTGCCGGTATTTCAAAAAAATGGAACAAAGAATACAAAGATGAGATCCTCAGCAGCCGCCTTGATACCACACGAAAGATCGTAACTGCTATCACACACTCTGTTCAGAAACCAGGTCTCCTGATCTCGGCTTCTGCTGTCGACATCTATGATAATTCCGGTACCCACGACGATGAAAGCACATCCTTTGCCGGCAGCTTCCTGGGAAAAGTTTGCAGGGAATGGGAACAGGAAGCTTTAAAAGTGTCTGCGGATTGCAGGTTGGTAATCACCAGGATGGGACTGGTTCTCGGTGACAATGGAGGAGCTCTTGATAAAATGCATCTGCCTTTCAGCCTGGGCCTCGGAGCTGTTGTCGGAAAAGGGAATCAGTGGATTTCATTCATCCACATCAAAGACCTGGTCAACGCATTTATTTTTATAATTGAGAACCCTTCAGTTCAGGGACCCGTAAATGTAGTCAGCCCTTACCCTGTGACCAACCGGGACTTCAGCAAAACCTTCGGCAAAGTTCTGAAACAACCGGTCTTCCTGTCAGTTCCTTCAGGCTTAATGACCATGCTGTATGGTGAAGGTGCTTCAGTATTACTCGAAGGGCGTAAAGTCCTTCCGGGGAAACTCACCGAATCAGGATTCCATTTCACTTACCCGACGATCACCAATTCACTTGTTAACCTGTTCGGCTAATTGGCTTAGTCCTTTACGATCTTCATTTCGGAGATAAGGCGGCTTGCCCCGGCAAACCGATCAATGATGAACAAACAGTAGCGGATATCGAGAACAATATTCCTGCATTGCTGAGGATCATACTGAAGGTCGCTCATTGTCCCCTCCCAGTTCCTGTCGAAGTTCAAGCCTATCAGCCTGCCTTGCCCGTCGAGAACAGGGCTGCCCGAATTTCCACCGGTTGTATGATTTGAAGCTGTAAACGCAACATGCATACTGCCATCCCTGTCGGCATACTGCCCGAAATCCCCTTTGTTTATAAGGTCTTTCAGCTTCGGTTCCACCACGTAATCATACATCCCCGCATCTTCTTTCTGAAGAATACCTTTTACTGTTGTATAATAACTATAATCAACTGCATCGGCCGGACTGTAATCATCCACTTTGCCATAAGCAATCCTGAATGTTGAATTTGCATCAGGATAAAACTCCTTTCCCGGCGTAAAAAGCATCAACCCCTCAAGGTACAACCTCTGGATACTGTCAATGGTCCGGTTGCTTTCAGTGATAACCGGACTGACTTTTTTATCCATGACATCCGAAGCCGATACTGCCAGCAGAAAAGCCGGGTCTGCGCTGAGCTTTTTAACGGCTTTTACAGTCGGGTTCGAAAGGACGGCCATGATCTTTGTGCTGTCGGCAAACACCGACCCTGAAAACAGGCGCTTTATATATTCCGCCCACTCGCCTTTTTGTTTTTTCTCTACGCCTTTAAAATAATCTGACTTGAATGCATTATCCATCTCCTTTGAGATCATGCCGAGCAAAACTTCTGCAACCTTGCTGTCGACCCGGGTATCGTAATCCCTGTAAAATGCTCTTGCTGCCACCCTCAGTTTCCCGGCATTTTTTTGCAGATCCTCAGCCTTGACATCTTTCTGTGATGCAAGTTTCACAATGTCTTTGTAGCTTGATGCATACCTGAGCAGCTCAACTCCCAGAAACCCTTCAGTGATGTATATGCCCGCAAGGTCATAAGGGTAAAACCTTTTGTATACAGAATCAGCTTTGCTGAAAAGCCTGGCGTATTTTTCAGCTCTTCCTGTGTCGGCACTGGCCCAGGTGTAAAACCTTTCCTCAAACTTTTTCTTTTCCTCAACAGTGTTAAGCCGTTTTATGCCTTTTGTCTCCCCCATCATTTTTTTCCAGCCATTGGCAATACCGGCCCGTTTTGAGGCATACTGTATCCTGGTCCCGGCAGCGGAGGCCATCGCAGCTTCAATTATATCAAGCCTCTGTTGCCTGAATGACACTTTTACAGGGTTTTCCTGAAATGCAATCAGGCTGACACCATACGATGTGAGATATTCCTTTGTAGTTCCCGGATAACCAAAAACCATGGTAAAGTCACCTTTTTCAATACCCCGAAGTGATACAGGGAGATATTTCCTGGGTTTGTAAGGCACATTATCCTTCGAATACTCAGCCGGTTTGTTATCCTTTGATGAATATATCCTGAACATGGAGAAATCCCCTGTATGCCTCGGCCAGGCCCAGTTATCCGTATCTCCTCCGAAACTTCCGATATCCGAAGGCGGGGCTCCCACAAGCCTCACATCCCTGAAAACCTCGTTCAGGAAAAGAAAGTAAATATTCCCGTAATAAAAGGGTTTAACCTTCGCTTCATAACCACTGCTTTTTGCTGCTTCCTTTTCAACTTTGTCGGTGTTCTTTTTTATAACAGTGGTTCTTTCCTTTTCGTTCATGCCGGCTTTGATCCCATCCAGGATCTTTGCAGTGACATCTTCCATACTTATAAGAAAAGTGACGGTAAGACCCGGGTTGGGAAGCTCATCTTCCAGCCTTTCCGCCCAGAATCCTTTGGTCAGGTAATCATGCTCAAGGCTGCTTAGTTTCTGGATAGAACCGAATCCGCAGTGATGGTTGGTGAGAAGCAATCCGCTTTCCGAAACCAGTACCCCCGTACATCCGCCGCCAAACTGAACAATGGCATCTTTAAGCGAGTTCCCGCCTGAATTAAAAAGCTCATCAGAGCTGAGCTTTAACCCGAGCTTATGCATCTCCTCTATCCTTTGCTTCAGTAAAACAGGAGGCCACATGCCTTCTTCGGCCCTTAGCAAACAGGGCAACACGACAATACTGCATAGTAAAACAAGGTAAACTCTTCGCATGGGTCAGACATTTTCAGGTTTATTGAAGCTGAACTTCAGGTAACAAATTTTTTTACCAACCTCCAGCCATTTACTCTCATAATATGTTTTCACTTTCATCACATCTTCAGTGGTTCCCGAATTGTACAGGTCGGTGGTCGCAATAATAGGTATAATGTTATAATCTGATATAACCTTCAGGGTATAATTAAAATAATCCAGGTCGTCGGTCTTCAGGTGAACCAACCCTGCTTCCTTTAAAATATTCCTGTACATATTCATAAAGCGGGGAGAGGTGAGACGCTTTCTTTCCTTACCCGGCTGGGGATCCGGAAATGTGATCCATACTCCCGAAACCTCAGATTTCCCGAAAAAAAACTCTGCATTATTCACAAGACTGCGGATGAAAGCCACGTTCCTGAGATCTTCCTCTTGTACGGTTTTGCACCCCCTCCAGAGCCTTGCCCCTTTTACATCGATACCAATATAATTTCTATCCGGATTTTCTTTGGCCAGCCCCACTGTATATTCCCCTTTTCCGCAACCAAGCTCAAGTATAACGGGATTGGAATTCCTGAAAAAATTTTCATTCCAGGAACCTCGGAGTGGAAATTCATCCCTGATCTCATGATACCTGTATTGAAATAAAAATGGAAATGTGAGATTCTCCCGAAAATGGATCAGCTTCTTCTTTGACACCGGGAATATCTATTTGGCAAGCAGCCAGGCACCCTGGAACCCTTTGGACCTGGCATCGCGAAGAAGGCTTTCAGCTTCTTTCTCTATATTGGTCGTCGTAAGTGCTACACGATAAAGTCCTGTTCTGGAACGGTCATAAATACCCGCATTCAGCCCCTTTGAACTGGCATCCTGAACACATTTATGAGCATTTTCCTCAACCTTGAACGCCCCTATGATGATAGCAAATTTATCGGATGTGTTGATGGATTGGGTATTTTCTGCCGGGTTTGATTCAGATGAACCGGAATATGATTTCTCATCTGCATCGGGGACCATCAGCGGGTTTTCCTTTACCGTTGACCCGCTTATACTGTTGTTATCAGAAATCTGCTCTGCTGTTTTCTTTGTCGAGTTCACCATCATGTCCATGTCGGGATCTGATGAACCTGCAGCAGCCGGGCTTGCCTGAGACTGTTCATTGAAGATGGAAGGAACTGCCCCGAAATCATAATTGGTTTCCGGACCGTGTGCAGGCGCTTCCTTCTTTTCAACAAGTGAAGACTCAGAGAAACGTGAAAACACCGAACTCAGAATCCCGGCATTGTTTACCGAGGGATTCCTGAGCTTGCCGTACTGGGTTATCCCGATAATGGCAGCGGCGCCAATGGGAATAGCTAACATTGCCGCCCACTTCAGCGATCGCGGAAACTGCCGTCTGCTCCCCGGGTTATCTTTTGGCTGTGTTACCAGAACCTTTTCAAACCTGTCAGTATATGAATTCCTGCTGACAGGAGGAGAAACAAAGGTTTGCAAACCAAATGCATCCAGCAGGAGATTTGAATCCTTTTCCTGCTCGAACTGCAACGTCCCTTCACTGCCTGAATAGAGCCTCCCTACCTCAGGAACAATAAACGACTTTCCGCTTTTCAGATTATGCCTGATGCCCGTGATCATCTCATTTACCGCCAAAAGGGCGTCTTCATAAGAAATGCCTTCATCGGTAACAAGCCGGTTGTACAACAAACCGTCGTTCTGTTTCAGGTTGATATTAAAAAGGATCTTTTTCGAAGGAGGGACAAACGAATGGCCCACCGGATCAATACGGGCAGGCATGTAATTGCCGATGAATCCGCCAAAACCAGGCAGTATCACGCAATCATGCTCCTCCAGCAAACGGGCTATGTTAACTCGTATATCCATAATACAAAAAGTCGTGCCGCGAAGATAAACAATAGATGGCTGCAGGCTTACTCCCTGTTAGTAAGTTTTAATAAATCGGCGGGAACATCGATGGCGATGCTTTCGTACTCTGTTTCCCTGACGACAATACTATAGCCATGGTCAAGCCAGCGAAGCTGTTCCAGGGACTCGGCAGCTTCGAGACGCGAAAGAGGCAGCTTCACCAACTTCATCAATGTGTCGGTTTTGTAACCATATATTCCGATATGCTTGAAAAAATCACATTGACCCAGCCAGTTGCTCTTTTCAGCATCCCTCACAAAGGGGATTACTGCCCGGCTGAAATACAGAGCCTTCCCATTGAGGCCGGCAAGGATTTTCACGACCGACGAACTATCAAGTTCGGCCTCCGATTTGATTCTTTTCATCAGGGTTGCAATCAGGGTATGCTCATCCGCAAAACAGGAAATAACCTGCCCGATCTGCTCAGGATCTATATAAGGCTCATCTCCCTGTATGTTCACGATCACATCGAAATCCCTGTGGCTCTCAAAAAGCTTCGATGCAACTTCAGCACAGCGCTCCGTCCCGCTTTTATGACTGGCCGATGTCATCATAACCTTTCCGCCGAAGAGTCTGACATGGTTTTCAATACTGCTCTCATCGGTGGCAACAATTACCTCAGACAGGCTGGAACACTTCTGCGCCTGCTCATAAACCCTGCAGATCATGCTCTTCCCGTCAATCATTACAAGTGGCTTGCCAGGAAACCTGGTCGACGCATAACGTGCCGGTATTACACCAAGGACTTTCAAAATAAAAGGGATTAGAACAGTCCGTGCAGCTCAGCTGTCACCTTATCAATGACAATGCCGAGCTGTTCGCTGCTTTCGCTGAATTTGAGATTGTCAACATCGATGAAAAGGATCTTGCCCGGCTTGTAATTCTCTGCCCAAT
>JBAXLI010000042.1:0-38573 GCA_037134895.1 Bacteroidota bacterium | reverse complement strand
GGGTTGGGGGTTGGGGGTTGGGGGTTGGGGGTTGGGGGTTGGGGACTCTTCTATTCCCTAATCCCTAATCCCTAATCCCTAATCCCTATTGTTAAATTCCTCTTCGAATAATTTAGTCACAGCGTCGCATCCGTAATCATACTTCCTCTGTTGATTATCCTTTTCGGTTATACGAAGATGAAGTTTTTCCTCTTCTTTCTTTTCAGGGAAAAGTGTCACAAATTCCATAAAAACGTTGATCGGACTATCACTGACAGCATGCCCGAATTCGGCAAGTATACCTGCGATCTGTTGCAGATTGTCAAGCCCTGACTTTGGTTTGAGCCCGGCCTGAAACTGCTGAATGACTTTCTGTGTATTGGTAAAAGAACCGCCTGTTTCGACAGGAAGGGAAGCCGGAAGAATAAGGTCAGCCTTTTGTGCCGTTTCGGTCATGAAGTAATCCTGCACTGCAATAAACTCAGGCTTGCTCAGGATAGAATCAGCAGTACTCTGTTCAAGATCACATCCGGCAGGATCTTCGCCAAAAATGAAAAGATTTTTCACCTTGCCGTTCTGCAATTTACCATGCAGGCATTCTGCAGCTATAGGCGCAATTTCAGCAGTCTTCCATTTTTCTTTCAGGCGTTCAACATATGCTGCTTCTCCCAGCGCCTGTCCGCCAATTCCGTAATGCGGACTAACACCCATATCAAATAATCCCTGGGAATTATTCTTCTCTCTCAAAGAAACAAGTCCGCTGGCAGTCTTGCCAAGCTTCCCGGTAATCATCGCCAGGTTGAACAGCTCCTTTGATGCGGCACCTGAAATCTCTTTTTCAGAAAACAGGATCACGGCATTCATCTCCTTGTTATACATTTCAGCGAATGCAGAAAGTTCAGCTTCGCTGATTCCGGCCTGCTTTAGCAGATCACTGAAGTTCAGAGAAAGCAACGCCTTTTTGTATTCCTCAAACCCCTCAACCCTGTCGCGCAGGAAGAGTCCATTTTCGATTCCTTTTGAAAGGATATAATGATTCAGGGCCTTGATAAAATGGTAATATGATTTGATCTTCAGTTCCTGGTCAACCTTATGTGACAGGCTGTTGTTTCCCTTCACTGTGATCAGAACCTGTGGGATCTTCTTCAGGAAATGTGTGTTCTGGGCCATGAACCCTGCCACAGCATGGTCGCGGTTGATCTCGGTTCCTATGTAACAAATCAGTCCTGCATTTTTAATCTCGCCAAAAGGAACATTGAATTCGCAGTTATTTCTGTAGCTCTCTCCCCTGCCGAGATAATGGAAACTGCCGATATTGTTTGTCTTCACGGCAAGCCTTGCAAGCTTGTGAATAAGATACATCTCCTCGTTGGTCAGCCTTGCGCCTCCGAAGAATGCATTTTCATCGGGCAGTACCGAAGTGATCTTCTCTTTTATCAGGCTGAAAGCCTGTTTAAAAGTGATCTCTTCAAATTTCCCGTTGACTTTCAGCAGAGGTTTTGTGATTCTTGAACTGCTGTTCATATAATTGTAGCCAAAGCGGGCATAACGGCAGATGTTTCCGTCGGTGTTGACAATTCCCTTTCTTCCGCTGACGCCGAATGTAAACTCTTTAACATTTTGCAGGTCTACAGCACATCCGACAGAACAGTAGGTGCAAACGCTTTCATGAGTTTCGGTTTTCACCGGGCCCGGTTTGAAAATCACATTCTCGGTAATCGCACCTGTCGGACAGGTCGAAATACACATCCCGCATGATTCGCAATGGGTATCCTGGAGGGCATCTCCCAGGGCCGGGGCCACATAAGTGTCGAATCCCCTGTTGATCAGTCCGAGTGCATTGGCCCCCACAACTTCCCTGCAGATCCTCACGCAGCGGGCGCAGAGGATGCATTTGTTATTGTCAATTTCGATATAAGGATGGCGGAAGTCGGCCTGGTACTCCCTGAATTCTCCTTCGAATGATTTCTGCTGGGCATTGTATTCTGTAGAGTATTTCTGAAGGTCGCAACTAAAGAAAGCGGTACACCCGCATTCGAGGCAACGCTGGGATTCGTGCAGGGCAATCTCTTCACCGGCATATCCAAGCTCCACTTCGCTGAAGTTCATCCTGCCGTCAACCGGAAGGGTGGGCATTTCTTCCCTGAGCTGTTTGCCGAAATTATTGAGGTAATCCTCAGCTTTTTGCTTTTTGAAATTGTCGCGTTTGCTGGTAAACGGCTTGGGCATTGGTTTCAACGGAAGGCCCATCAGGAACTGGTGAGCACTGTGCGAAGCGGTCCTTGCCTGGGCAATTGCCTCGATGATGGTTGCCGGACCGGTCACCCCGTCACCTGCGGCAAAAACCGAAGGAATACCGGTCTGAAGTGTGACCTTATCGGCATCCAGGTCTCCCCATTTATTGATCTGAAGCTGTCCGCCTTCGGCATGCGCATTGATGTCATCAATGAAATTCACATCGGTTTTCTGTCCGATTGCTGCGAGAACATAATCGACTTTAAGGTCGAAGTCGGAACCATCAACAGGCACCGGCCTGCGGCGGCCTGAAGCGTCAGGTTCCCCCAGTTCCATCCTGATACAGGTTATCGACTCCACCTCTCCTTTTGTATTTTTATTGATTTTCTTCGGAAGTGTGAGGAACCTGTATTCCACACCTTCGAGCTTAGATTCATGGATCTCGATAGGATTGGCAGGCATTTCCTTCTCAGTTCGGCGATATATCACGTATACTTTGTCGGCATTGCAGCGCTTCGAGGTGCGGCAGCAGTCCATGGCTGTATTTCCGCCACCAACCACTGCAATGGTTTTTCCTTTGAAGTTGTACCTCTGTCCGGTTACTTCCATGTTCTTCAGGAAATCAATACCCGAATAGACATTACCTGCATCATCTCCCTCGCAACCAACACCTGTTCCTTTCTGCGATCCTATGGTCAGCACAAGAGCATCATATTTTGCCCTGATCTCTTTGTAGCTGAGATTTCCCCCGAAATTTTTATTGTAATAAATGTTGACCCCCAGGTCGGTGATATTTTTCACTTCCTTATCCAGAATGTCGTTGGGAAGACGGTATTCGGGAATCCCATAACGCAACCAGCCACCTGATTTCGGGGCAGCCTCATAAATGTCAACCTGGTGGCCTTCTATCTGCATGAAGTGGCCTACCGACAATCCACCTGGACCGGCACCTATTACGGCTACTTTTTTCCCTGTGGATGGCTTTACTGCGGGAACATATTTATCGGGGGATTCAAGATCATGATCCGCTGCATAGCGTTTCAGGTAGTCGATACCAACCGGAGCTCCTTCGTCGAGGAAGTTCCTGCGGCATTCCCGTTCACACGGACGAACGCAAACGCGGCCGCAGATTGCCGGCAACGGATTGGTTTCCTTGATCAGGGCAACAGCGTCGCTGTACATTCCCTTTTCGATCAGGGAGATATATCCCTGAACATCTACGCCTGCAGGACAGGTTTGCTTACAAGGGCCGAGGCAGTCGGCATAATGGTTGCTGAGCATCAGCTCCAGGGCCATCTTCCTTGACTTGCGTATGCCTTCATTGTCGGTGATGATTTTCATGCCCTCAGCGATCTTTGTAGAGCATGAAGGCTGGTGGCCGCGCATACCTTCAACTTCAACCACACAAACATAGCAGGAAGTGAAGGGTTCAAGCCGGTCATCGTTGCAGAGGGTAGGTATTTCAATCCCATTCCTGTTTGCAAGTTCAAGAATGGTTTCGCCTGGATAGCCTTTTACGATGGTTCCGTTTAAAATTATATTTAATGAGTTGTCGGACATGGAAAAAATATTTACGAATTACGAAGACAGATTTACAATTTTATTTACGATTTAAGAAGACAGATTTACGATTGTATTTACGAGTTACGATTTACGATTTACGATTTAAGAATCTGATAATTTGATTTCATTCGTAAATCCGGAATCTGGAATGAAATCGTAAATCGGGCTTCGTAAATCGTAAATTCTCATAGTCATATACCTTATGTAAGTATGATGCTTTGGAATTTGCATTTCGAAAAACACATACCGCACTTCGTACAGAGTTCCTGGTTCACAAAATGGGTTTTCTTGCGTTCGCCGGAGATGGCTTTCGCCGGACAGTTCTTCAGGCAGACCATACAGCCTGTGCATTTTTCCTCGTCAACCGTATAGGTCAGAAGAGGACGGCAAACCTTCGCCGGGCATTTTTTATGGCCGATGTGAGCTTCATACTCATCCCTGAAATACTTGATCGTTGTAAGAACAGGATTGGGAGCAGTCTGACCTAATCCGCAAAGAGAATTGTCTTTAATCTGGTAGGCAAGTTCTTCCAGTTTTTCAATATCACCTTCCTTCCCTTCGCCGTTGGTAATCCGCTCAAGGATCTCAAGCATCCTCATGGTACCCATGCGGCAGAAAGTACATTTTCCGCAGCTTTCCTTACGGGTGAAATCGAGAAAGAACTTGGCCACATCGACCATGCATGTGGTTTCGTCCATGACGACCATACCGCCCGAACCCATAATGGCGCCTGTTGCGTTCACCGAATCATAATCAACGATAGTATCGCTGAGGTATTCAGGAATGCAGCCGCCCGAAGGTCCGCCAAGCTGAACAGCCTTAAATCGTTTGTTGTCTTTGATTCCCCCGCCCAGTTTAAAAATTACATCCTTAATGGTAATTCCCATCGGGACTTCAACAAGGCCTGAACGGCGTATCTTCCCGGCAAGCGCAAACACCTTGGTACCCTTGCTTTTTTCGGTTCCGTACTGAGCATAAGCAGCCGCTCCGTTAAGAATGATCCATGGAACATTGGCGTAAGTCTCGACATTATTGATATTTGTTGGCTTTTTCCAAAGACCTGAAACGGCTGGGAAAGGCGGACGTTTACGGGGCATTCCCCTCTCACCTTCAATAGAGGCGATGAGCGCGGTTTCTTCTCCGCAAACAAATGCTCCTGCACCTTCCTTGATATAGATATCGAGATTCCATCCTTTGACGCCAAAGGCATCCTTGCCCAGGTAGCCTTTTTCATGGGCCTGTTTTATGGCGATGTTAAGCCTTTTAATTGCCAGCGGGTATTCAGCCCTGCAATAAATCACACCACCCGAGGCTTCAATTGCATAGGCGGCTATCATCATTCCTTCAAGTACTGCATGCGGGTCACCTTCAAGCACCGAGCGGTCCATGAATGCACCAGGGTCTCCCTCATCCGCATTGCAGATCACATATTTCTGATCCGATTTGCTGGCATTGGCAAATTTCCATTTCATCCCTGTGGGGAAACCGCCACCACCGCGGCCCCTGAGGCCCGAGTCCAGGATGGTCTTTATGACGTTTTCACGTGATACTTTTTCCATGACGATCTTTTTCATGGCGGTGTACCCATGCCTTTCCTCGTATTCGGCAATGGATTCAGGATCCATGTACCCGCAATTGCGAAGAACGATCTTGACCTGGGAGTTGATGAAATCGTTTTCGGCTGCATCAAAAAGGTCGGTATATACAATGTAATCCCTGATCGGGTCGTGCTGGTTAATGTGCTTTTCAATGATCTCAACGGCCTTGTCCTCGCTCACATCTCCATACAGATAAGTCCCGGTTTCATCGGTGATCTCCACCAAAGGTTCCCTATAGCACATGCCAACACAGGATGTTTTCTGAAGGTCAAAAGGCAGGTTCTCCTTTTCCTTAAATGCTTTTATCTTCTCAAAAGTCTTGCCCGCTCCCGCTGCGATGCCGCAACTTCCCAGGCCGACGGTTACTGTTGTGTTCATGGTTTAGAAAATTTACGATTTACGAAGCCCCATTTAGGTTTGTATTTACGATTTACGAGTTACGAGTTACGATTTAGAAATCCGAAAATTAATTTCATTCGTAAATCCCGAATCGGGAATGAAATCGTAAATCGGGCTTCGTAAATCGTACATTGTTTAGTTACTTTCTGATAACTTAATATTCTTTACGATCTTCACCGCCTCATTCCCCGTGAGTTTACCATACGTCTGGTCGCCTATCATCATTACAGGGGCGAGTGAGCAGCAGCCAAGGCAGGCAACAGATTCGAGGGTAAAAACCCTGTCTTCGGTGGTCTCACCATCCTTTATTTTGAGGGATTCTTCAAGGGATTCGGATATCTCCTTTGCATTCTGCACATGGCAGGCTGTTCCGTGGCATACTTTGATGATATTCCTGCCTACGGGTTTAAGCCTGAACTGTGCATAAAAGGTTGCTACTCCGAACATATCGCTGAGGGAAATTCCGCATTCGGAACTGAGCTTTTCAAAGACCATCCGGGGCACAAACCCGTATATTTCCTGGGCACCCTGCAAGAGGGGGATCAGATTTCCCTTTTTCCCCTTGTTCTTTTGAATGAGAGGCTCGATAAGCCTGAGGTCAACTTCCTCGCCTCCGCTTTCAGCTTGCTTAGAATTCAATCGTGTTATTCGCATAGGTATGTTTGTTTCTTGTTATTTTTAGCGTTTCCAGGTAATTACCGAGATCCTCTGCTTGCCGTCCATTTTGATTGTCAGGGGCTGCTCGAAGTGAGCAATTGTAAAATATTCGGTCTTGCGGATGTTCTTTTGCTGTTTCAATACTTCATAACGGATGTAGCTTCCCGACATCTCAGGCTGCACACAGAAGTAGCCCACGTTCATGGATGTCACATTGTGGAAGAAATGCGATCCCGAAGAAGCATCCAGCGGAAATCCTTCCAGGCTGGTCTCAACAATGATCTTGGCTGAACTGATCTGGGGCCATGCAACAGGGATGCCGATCCAGCGGTCCCTTGTTCCCCAGCGGCCAGGTCCGATTAAAACGTATTTCTTTCCTTCCTTAAAATATTCATGGTTGATCCGGTTGATCTCCTCGGCCATCTCAACCGTTTTATTCTTGTCGAAAGTATCCGGGTCAACGTAAATCACATCATAAATATCCTCAATGATCCCGTTCCCCATTTCTTTTTCAGCATAAAGCAGGATATCCGAAGGATTGATCTTGCTCATATCCACATTGTAATCGGTCACGTTGCCGATCAGTGGCTTGATCTGCAAGAGGTAGAACGAAGCCCTGTTCTCGCTGTCCTTGTCGAGGTCAACGGCAAATTCAATCTCCACCGGCGTCCCGAGAGCCTCCTTGACCAGGTCAAGTACCACTTCGACAGTCTTGGCGAGAGGTGCATAGTTATACTTCAGGATATCGGCGAAATTAACGACCCTCGGTCCTGGCTGGTTAAGTCCGGCCGTGATCCGGTTATTCTCAACCGAATACACCGAAGCCAGGTGCTTCAGAGTGCCATGCATTTCTGCATCATCTATATCCAGCATCCTGAGGCCTGCATCTTCACCTTCGAGCAGGTTCACATTCTCCTTTTTCAGGTCAACCGCATAAAAATGCAACTGGGAACCCTTATACTGATCTTTTGGGGTATTGATCTCCAGGTTTGGATATTTAGGTGAAAAACGGAAAGCTTTCTCCCCTTCAACTACGTATCTGCCTAAACCGAGTGCAATGACCGCAAAGCCTTCCTCGGGTTTCATATGAGCAAATGGATAGTAATTGTATGACTGCGCAACCCCGCTGATGTGAGGATAAAACACATCGCCATGTTTGTGCCCTACGACTTCCTGAACCACAACAGCCATTTTTTCCTGCTCGATCCTGTAGTTGACGGCTTCAATGTAGCCTTTGGCAACCGAAGAATACACCGATGCATAAACAAGTTTGATAGCATCCATCAGCTGCTCAAGCCTCACGTTGGGGTCAGGGTGATTGTTCGGTATAAGATACGTTTCAAATATCCCGGCAAACGGCTGGTTCAGGGAATCTTCGAACAGCCCTGACGATCTGATGGCAAGTGGGTTCCTGATTGATTTAATAACTGCTTTAAGCTTATGTTTCAGGGTCTCGGTAAGCTTTCCCGAAATAAACCTGCGCCTCAGCAGGATGTAGTCGTTTTCGAGAAGGGCCTGTTCCCTCAGCTTGTTCCTGTCGAGAAAATATTCGAACTCCTCGGTACCTATTATACTTGTTTTAGGCGTGCGGATGTTGATATTCGGTATAATCCTGCTGAAGTCGTAATTGTAGATCAGGGTATTGATGAATGCGAGTCCCCTGCCCTTGCCTCCCAGGGCGCCTTCGGTAAGGGCAACTATATTCCTTTCATCGGTGATGGCTCCTTCTTCAAACGGGATGACCTTGCCCACATTCTGCTCGTTGCGGAAGTGTTGGATCACAGTAATGAGGTATTCCCTGAGATCTTCGGGCTTCTTGAAATCAGTGACCTTGGCAGGGTTGATGATCTTGGCGGCCTGAACCTCTCCCCTGGCCATAAGCCATAACGAGAAATGATCTTTTCGGGCATGGTACAGCAACGACTCCTCGGGAATTGATTTGAGCAATTCTTCAAACTCCTTCAGGGATTTAGCAACTGCGATCTGGCTGCCTCCTGTATCCCGATATATGAAATTGCCAAACCCGAGGTAATGCGTGATAAAACTCCTGAAATCGGCAAGCAGTGTTTCTGAGTTCTTGTTAATGAACGAAGTCTTCAGCTCAAAAGCCTGCTGTGCGTTGGAATTATCGGATGACTGCAATATGATCGGGAGCTCCCTGAGATCTTTCCTTGTCTGTTTCACAAGGCTGAAACCCGCGGCATCGTTCATCCGCCCATCTTTCTTAAAACGGATATCCGATATCAGGCAAAGGATAAACTCCTTGTATTTATTAAATATGTAAAGCGCTTCTTCATACGTCGATGCCAGCAGTATCTTGGGCCTGGCTTTCAGGCGGAGGATGCGGTAAAGCTCATCGGTTGTCACATCCTCGATAATAGTCTTGGTCTGCTCCAGTACAATATTATATAACATAGGCAGATAGAGGGAGTAGTATGTGGGCGAATCCTCGACAAGGAGTATCACTCTTACCATCCCAATCCCTGTATCGTTCTCAACGTTCACCTTGTCTTCAAGGTAATTGATCATGGCAAAGAAAATCTTGGAATCGCCGTTCCATACAAAAACCCTGTCGATCCATGTCAGTTTTTCGGGGGTTTCTTCGAAAAGCGCTATATCGGTGTTGTTGTTGACAAGCAGGAATACGGGAATGTAATTATAGAGATCCTTTATCTTCCGGCTAAGTTCAACAGGGAACTGTTTATCGGTTCCCATCATGATGATGACCAGGTCATAATGTTTCGACCCCAGCTGTTCCATCACCTCTTCAAGGCTTGAAACCCCGGTTATCCTCGGCATTGTTGAAAGACTGAGCTGGTAAAACTCACCCAGCACATGCTCTGAGAACCTTCCTTCCTTTTCAATGCTGTAAGCATCGTAAAGATTGGCAACCAGCAGGATCTCCCTCACTTTGAAAGGCATAAGGTCGTGATAGAGGTCGCGGTTGAAATTCATCCTGTTAAGAAAGGTCTGAAGAAGCTTCCGGCTGGCTTTGGTTTCCTGTTCAGACTCGGTTTTGGGCCCGTCGTTTTGAGAGGATCCGCTTTTGCGGAACATGGCTTTGCCTTTGACACTGTTGAGGTAACCCGTGATAAGGTTGGCCAGGTTAATAATGAGGTAGCGTTCTTCTTCAAGAAAGGGTCCTTCAAACGCGAGAGGAAAGGCTTTCAGGTAATAGATCTCTATAGAGCCAACCTGGCTGTCGATGGTTTCGAACAACTGCCGCTGGCACCACTTGGTTTCCCTGAAATTCTGGGTCATGATATCTATCTTCCCATATCTGACGCGGCATACGGCAAATTCGGGAAACTGCCAGGCCGAAGGAAGAATCATACATATCTGGTGAAGGGCTTCTTCAACCGGCTTCCCTGCCCTCAGGATATTCGTGGTTTGGTTGATGGCCGAGAGTTCTTTCAGTCTTTCCCTTGTGATATACCGGCCTTCACGGCCCTTGACTCCGTTCAGGAAGCCTTCGATCAGGCTGGCCATATTCATGATCAGGTCCCTTTCTTCCTTCAGAAAAGGGCCTTCATCACACCTGGGGAATTCCATGGTGTAATACACCTCGATACTCCCGGTAAGCCCGTCAATACTTTCAAAGTCCTGCTTCTGACACCATGGAGTTTCACTAAATTCAAGGGTGGTGAACTCCATATCGTCGTACCTGATCCTGGCAACGGTGAACTCAGGATACTGCCAGGCAGAAGGTATTATCCTGCAAACATCGTACAGGGTGTCCTGCACCGACAGATTCTTTTTCAGGATTGCTGTGGTGGAATTCAGGGCAGCCAGTTCCTTAAGCCGTTCCCGGTTCTCGTAAACCAACCGGTCAAGGTCGATGTTCTCCTTTTTGATGTCTTTTTTCTCCTGCCCCGGAATAGTCATAAAACGACGGATTTTAACGCTCAAAGGTATAGAAATCTTTCTTCCCTTATCAACGGAAACCCACAATTTTAGCACATTACGGAATATCCTTAGAACGTGTACGTGTATCACTTACCGCCGGTAAGTAAAGAGGTTGTTTAATGAAAATTTCTTTCTTTTTTTTTTCTGAAGCCGGATTTCAGGTTGTGGAGGCTCCTACATTTGCGAATTATTGTGAAATTATTAACATTAATAAACTAATTAAAAACACTTAACTATGTCACAAGGTTATCAGAAACTCGTTGATGAATTCATGGCAAAGATCATTGCCAAGAACCAGGGTGAGAAAGAATTTCACCAGGCTGTAATGGAAGTGGTTGAATCACTCATCCCCTTCGTGGAAGAAAATCCTAAATACAAGGCAGCAAAGATCCTTGAACGGATGTGTGAACCAGAACGCACCATTTTGTTCCGTGTTCCCTGGACAGATGATAAAGGCGAAATCCAGATCAATAAAGGATATCGTATTGAAATGAACAGCGCTATCGGTCCTTACAAAGGTGGCCTGCGTTTCCACCCGACTGTGAACCTTGGCATCCTGAAATTCCTGGCTTTTGAGCAGGTTTTGAAGAATTCACTTACCACCCTTCCTATGGGCGGCGGTAAAGGCGGCAGCGATTTCGATCCTAAAGGAAAGAGCGATAATGAAGTAATGCGTTTTTGCCAGAGTTTCATGACTGAACTGCAGCGTCATATCGGAGCCGATACAGACGTACCTGCTGGCGACATTGGCGTTGGCGGACGCGAAATCGGTTTCATGTTCGGACAGTACAAACGTTTGCGCAATGAATTCGTAGGAGTTCTCACAGGCAAAGGCCTTGAGTGGGGTGGTTCACTGATCCGTCCGGAAGCTACAGGTTACGGCCAGGTTTATTTTGCAGCTGAAATGCTGAAGACCCGCGGTCTTGATTTCAAAGGCAAGATCGTTTGCGTATCGGGTTCAGGAAACGTTGCACAGTATGCAACTGAAAAAGCCACAATGCTTGGCGGTAAAGTTGTTACCCTCAGCGACAGCGAAGGTTACATCTACGATCCTAAGGGAATCGATGCTGAAAAACTTGCTTTCGTGATGCATCTAAAGAATGTGAAACGCGGACGTATCAAGGAATATTGCGACAAATATCCCGAAGCAAAATTCGTTGCAGGAAAACGCCCATGGGAAGTTAAATGCGATGTTGCATTACCCAGCGCAACCCAGAACGAAATCAACGGTGATGATGCAAAGACACTCGTAGCAAACGGTTGCTATTGCGTATCGGAAGGTGCAAACATGCCTTCGACACCTGATGCAATCACTATCTACATTGAAAAGAAGATCCTCTACGGACCTGGCAAAGCTGCCAATGCAGGTGGTGTTGCTACATCCGGACTTGAAATGTCACAGAACTCCATGCGTCTCAGCTGGACCCGTGAAGAAGTTGACCAGAGGCTTCATACCATCATGATCAATATCCACAAAAATTGTGTAAAATACGGAACCGAAAGCGACGGATTCATCAACTATGTAAAAGGCGCCAATATCGGTGGCTTTGTAAAGGTTGCTGAAGCCATGCTGGCACAGGGACTTGTTTAAACTACCAGATGTTCATTGTGATTCAAAAAAAGGCGCTTCAAGGCGCCTTTTTTTCGTTAATCACGATTCATGGTTTGCAGCAAAGAGTACAACGTTGAAAAACGCATACCAAACCACTCCTGCCTGGGTTTCAAACATCGATTCAACTGCGATATTCAGAGCGAACAGCAGAATGAAAACAAAGTACAGGTAATGTTTTGAGCGGAATGCCGTAAACATTGGCAGTACCAGCATAAGAAGGAGCGCCAGCAAACCCGGAATTCCTAATGTGACGAAAGTCTGAAGGTACTGGTTATGTGCATTAAGTTTTAATTCAAGCGCTTCTTCCACATTCTCTTCCTTGTATTTGGCAACAAGTTCATCTTTAACATCCCCCGTTCCAACCCCGAAGAGAGGATGGGACTTAATTATCTCAAGGGAGATTTTCCAGATCGCAATACGGTCGGAGGTGCTTTTTGATGTTTCAGGCGCTGCCCCTCCGAGAGTTTCGGTACTCTGGATAATCCTTGCTGAAGTGCCGGAGAATATATGTATGCCGGCCCTGACGCACATCAGGAAAATAATAATGATCCCCAGTCCGAGGAATACTTTTTTTTGCTTCAGGATGAGTTCAGCTGAAGCAAGCATGGCGATTAAAACCATGCAGATCAGGCCCATCTTGGAACTCAGAAGGAAAATAAAGATGAAAAACCAGGCGAGTATTATTAAGTACGTAAGGAAGTGCGTAAGGAAGAACGTAAGGGAAGGACGTGAGGAAGAGGGTGAGGAAAGGCGTGAGGAAGATCGTGAGGAAGATCGTGAGAGAAGTTCGATGATGATGAAGGCTATTGCGAAGTTCAGGTACATGGCAAAGTAAGCTGAGTGGAAGTACCAGCTTAACTTCATATAATAGAAAGCGCCGGGGACTCCATCCCACCACAGGGCGATAGCATGGCCAAACAGCAGGAGGGAACCGGCCACACAACCGGCTATATAGACCTGCATCATGATGCGGAGATGCCTGGGGCTAAGGAATCCCAGATCCGCAGTCGAAAATATCAAAGGAAAAATAATCAGCGAGAGCTTCACTTCCAGGTCGAAACCGGCATATTGAAAATTGCTGGTGTAAAGAAGACCGATGAGGTAAAGAACGTATAATGTAGCGAATGAGAGGATTTTCCTGCGGTTCACATCTCTGAACAGAACCGGGATCGTCCTGATGTAATCTCCCGAAAGCAGCCAGTTCAGGATCAGGATCACGATAAGGGTGGGGACGAGTTTTCCCCAGACCGGAAGCATGAATGCAATGCCCAGACAGCAATACAGGTATACCTGCTGATGAATTTTATTTCGCATTGATCAGGTTCCAGAATTCGTTAACGATGATTTCGGGATTGAACTCCCTGCAAAGGTAATTGTAGCCGTTGATCCCGAGTTCCTTTCTTTCCTTCTCATGTGTGTACAAATATAGAACCCCTGAGGCAAGATCTGCGGCATCTTCGGGAATAAATGCAATGCCGGCATGCCCTTCATCGATCAGCAATTCTTTCGCTTCCCCTTCAACTCCCAGCAAAATGGGCTTTTTCAGGGCAAGGTTCTCGAAAATTTTCGAGGGGATGGCGCCTTTGAAAAGATCGAGCTTTTTCAGTGGGACCACTGCTGCATCAGAAATATGGATGAATGGAATGACATCTTTCTTGGGCCTGCTGTCGAGGAAGTACACATTGTTAAGAGCCATCTCCTCTTTTAACTTCAGCAGATTGTCCTTTTCGGGACCGCTGCCCATGATGAGGAATTTGATGCCGGGAGAGGTCCTGAGTGCTGCCGCGGCCTTGAGTATTACTTCGAGTCCCTGGGCATGCCCGAGTATCCCCGCATATAACAGGAGAAAGTCATCCGCAGTAAATCCAAGACTTTCCCTTAGTCCTGGAACAGGCTGGATTTTTTCAAGTTCACTCACATCGGCCCCGTTTTTAAACCAGTAGACTTTCTTTTGAGGAAAGCGGGATGAGATGCTGTGAACAATGCCTTTTGTTTGTCCGGTGATAAGGTATGACCTGCGATACAGGAAATGTTCGAGTGAAGTGGCTGAATCAAGAAGGAAACGGTTTGTCACCAGGCCAAGTTTTTCGGCGCTTTCGGGCCAGAGGTCCGACACGTTGAAGATCAGTTTCGCTCCTTTGATCAGCTTAAGCAGCCAGGCTGTGATCCCGAGGAACAAGGGGGGTGATTCGCAGAAGATATAGTCGTAACGGCCGGTACGGTAAATTCCGACCAGTAGTGAAGTAAATACAAAACTGAAATAATTCAGCAGCCTGGGAAGTATGGCTTTACTGGTGCCGGCGTAGATCCATGAACGCACGACTCTTATTCCCTGGATCTCTTCGGTACAGCTGAACCTGCCCCGGTATTCCTTATGGATCTCCATCTCAGGGTAATTAGGCATGGCTGTAAGGACTTCGACCGTTGCACCTTTACGTGCAAGCAGCCTGGCCCATTGCATAAGCCTGTTCTGGGGGGCGCCTGTCTCCGGAATGAAATACTGAGTAAGAATAAGAATCTTCATTGCCGGATGATTAGATGTTGGTTTCAGGCAAAGGAGAAAACTTTAGTTCGCTCCGTCGGGTTGAGTTGTCGGAAGTTGAAATCCTTTCTGGAAATACGGTTTCGGCCTGAGGATCTTGTTAAAGGCAAAAAACTGTATAAGCACAAAATCCTTGCCGTCGTTCACCATTGCATATAAACGGTCGGGATCATAAGGTAAAACCCTGCCCATAAAATCCTTCTGGCCAAAGAGGTTTGGCTTGTGGTAGGTTTTGACGACTTTGGTTTTATTTGCAGTATCAGTGACTGTGATGATGATGAAGGGAACCGTGCTGAGCACTGAATCTTTTGTATGCTTATCCATATCATTCAGAAAAGCTTCGAAGTTCACATCCCTGAATCCCGACAGGAAGTTGAGAACTTTAAGTGTGTCGAGGTTGGGAAGTGGCTTGTTGTCGATAAGTGAGATAAACCTGCTGATCCTCCCCTTTTCGACCTGGACCTCAAATGAATACTCTGGATTCTGCGGAACTTCCAGCTTCACTGATTTGATCTCTTCGATCTGGTTTTTGAATACGGTAAGGTCTCGCCAGTAGCGTTCAATGGAGCTGTAGCGCGGTGTGACGAATCCCCTGAGCCCGGGAAGATAGATCACGAAAGGTTCTTCGGAGTTTTCCATCAGGGCATAACTGGCCTGATTGTCGGGTGTGGCGCCTCCAATGTAATAGACCTTGGTCAGCTTTTCATGAGGGAACCATCTGATTCCCCAGAAATCAATTCGGTAAACCATCTGGTAGATCTCAACCTTGACCCCGTTTACCGCGAGATGCTTTACAATGGTGTTGTGGGCTGCCAGTGCAACCGGAGCCTTGACCTGTATGTCCTTCATGGTCTTCAGCATCAGGTCCACGTTGAATTTCAGCGCTGAATAATTGTCGTTAAGGATCCAGGCTCCGGTTTCCTTCCTTGAAAGCTTGACTGTATTGTTATTCTTGTCTGACATGAAGATCTTGGTGACTGATGAAGTGTCGGCAAGAGCGAAATCACTGCTAGAGCTCCTGAAAGTGCTGGTCGAATTTTTAAGAAAAAGGATCAGTACAGCTATGGCCAGCAGTATTACAAGTAAAAGAATGTATCTGTTTTTCTTCATATCAACGAAATATATTTTGATTACCTGGCTTTTCCAGCATACCTCATTTTGCGGATCCGGAACCTGATCAACGCAAAAACGAGGACGAGAAACACCGGCAGAAGCAGGTTCAGCAATTTCCAGAACAAGCCCTCGCTTTCGACTTTTTTCATGTCAAGCAGCCTCATTTTGAGTTCCCTTGACCTTACAGTTATAAGACCGGTCTCGTCGCAAAGGAAATTCACCGCATTCAGGATAAAATCGCGGTTCCCGAAGGTTTCCTGGGTCCACTGGTCATATCCCATGGGAAGCGGATAACCTTTTTTAAGATTGAACTGGTTCTTTACAATATCCCCGTCGGCAATAATAAGCATCATGGTGGGCTTGCTTTTTTTCCTGAATTCAAGCTCTTTATTTCCTGCAAGCTCAGGTGGTATCCTGAACAGGAACGATGAGGTGAACTCACCTGAAAGAAGTACGCCAACTGTAAACGGACCACGAGTAAAGAGACGCTCATCGGGCTGCTGTCTGAGCATCTCCAGGTCAACAAGAGCTGGAACATTGACAGTATAAGCATAGGGCGATGAGGTGAGAATGACCTGCTTTTTGATCCCCGCCGCCATCACGGTGTCGATGGTGCTGATAAATTCGGTTTTGATCGCATTCAGTCCGTGAACAATGGGATGATTAATGGTTGGAGTAAGCAGAGGGAAGTAAAACCACCTGTAAAATGTGAACTGGGGCTGATTTCCCATCTGCCCGGTTTTCAGCGGTATTGGCATGGAACTCATATCCAGCACAAGATTTGAATTCAGCCTTGCACCGTAGGTATAAAGCATGTCCTCAAGATTCAGGTCAACAGCCACACCCATGGTCGAATTATACTTTTCAAGGCTGTCCCAGGGGGTATACACCGGGTCGATGAGCCAGAGGGTTTTCCCTCCTCTCATGATGAACTGGTCAATCAGGAATTTATCTTTTTCGTCGAATGCCTGCGAAGGTTTGGCAATGATCAGGGCCTTATATTTATTGGCCAGCCTGTCGCTGACCGAATCCAGTTTAACCCTCATCGAAAGGGCATTTATCTTATGGTTGATCGTGATTCTTTCAACATTGTAAAACTGTGAAAGCGCTGCTTCAAGGTCATAGGTTTCCATGGCCGAGAGTTCACCCTGACCTTCAAGGATTGCGATCCTTGGTTTGGTGATCTTTGTAAGGACCTGAATTGCGCTTGCAAGGTTATATTCAAGTGACTGTATCGAATTGTTCAGGACCATGTTGGGGTCCTCGCCCAGGTTCGAGCCTGCAAGCAGTTGAACAGGAGTTTCATGTCCCCTGTAAGTGACCACAGCACCCGGAAAAATCACAAGCTGGGATGATTGTCCTTTTTTATTTATTCTCAGGGTAGTAGGCTGAAGTCCTTTTTCCGCAAGGTTGCGATAAGCAAAATTCCTGTCTTTCTCATCTGCAATGGAAGAGAGATCGACAAACTCATATTGAATGAAATCACTGTAAGCCCTGAATTCGTCAAGCATTTCCCTGGTCTCGTTCGACAGCCTCTGGAAGGCAGGCGGCAGGTCACCCGCAAGATAGACCTTGAAAAACATCACATCGTCAAGATTTTTAACAATCTTCTTGGTAGCCGGTGACAAGGAATATCGCTTCTCTGCTGTAAGGTCAAAACGCGTTGAAATAAACCCCGAGATAATGTTGATCAGAACAATGAGAATGACAACCAGAAGCAACTGAAATACATTGCTTCTTTTAATGTTCCTGTTTTTTGTGCTTCCCTTCACCATAGCCCTACCATTTTCTGCTTTCAAGTGAAAGCTTTGTGAGGAATACAAAGAGAGCCGTAACCGAGAGGAAATAAACCAGGTCGCGGGTATCGATAACTCCCCGGCTCATTGAAGAATAATGTGCATTCAGTCCGAGGTCTTTTACGATTAACCCGATTTTGCCCGACAACACGAAGTTGTATACAAAATCAAAGCCCAGGTAAAGAAAAAAGCAGATCAGGACCGACAGCACAAAGGCAACTACCTGGTTATCGGTGAGAGAAGAAGAAAAGATACCCACTGCGACAAAACTCATCCCAAGGAACATCAGCCCGATATAGGATCCCCAGATCCCACCCGTGTCGAGGTTTCCCGGCGGCAATCCAAGTTTATAAACAGAGAAAAAATAAACTAATGTGGGCAGCAATGAGAAAATAACCAGAACAAGTCCGGCGAAAAACTTCGCCATGATGATCTGAAGATCGGTCAGAGGTTGTGTCATCAGGAGTTCAAGCGTCCCGCTTTTCTTTTCATCAGCAAATGAACGCATAGTGATTGCCGGGATCAGGAAAAGAAAAACAAAAGGCCCAAGTATGAACAGTCCGTCGAGATTGGCATACCCGAAGTCAAGGATGTTGAACTGCATTGAGAATACCCAGAGGAACAGCCCGGTCATCATCAGGAATACGACAATAACAACATAGCCAATCAATGAACTGAGAAACCCGCTGATTTCTTTCTTGAAGAGAGTAAACATTTTTCCCGCTTTGAGGGCTGCAAAGGTAATTATTTCCCCGGAACTCAGCAAGCGCGGTTTGGAGATGCGGGATGAGGGATGCAGGATGCAAGATGCTGGATGCAGGATATGGGATGCGGGATGCGGGATGCAAGATGCGGGATGCAAGATGCGGGATGCGGGATGCAGGATGCAAGATGACGGATGACAGATTACTGATGATGGATATATTTTTTGGGAGCATTTTGCATAAGCCGCATTAGGATTCAAGGAGCGAACAAACTCTCTGTTAAATACCAGGGGAATACAAAAGTGAGCGACGCAGCAACCGTAGCGGCGATGCAAAGATGCTCCCAAAAAAACCGCGGTGTGAATGTGCTCCCGAAGTGTTGAGCTCATTTAGACCGTAGCAGCACCGGTAAATGTACAGCGAAGCAACCATGGATTAAGATTCACGAAAAATTCGTACGTTTGAGCTATGAAACTGGCAATAACCAAAAAACCGAGAGAGGTTCATATTCATGAACCCGGTCCCTGCCTGAACTGCAGCACCTGGATGAACACGAATGATGTGTATTGTCCGAAGTGCGGACAAAAACGGCTTGATCGGGACGATATGTCATTCCGACATCTGGTCAGTGACTCTTTTTTCGATTATTTCCACTTTGATTCGAAAACGATTGATACCCTGAAGCCCCTGCTTTTCAGGCCGGGCTGGCTTACCCTGGAATTCATGAAGGGAAAGCGCAAATCCTTCGTTGAACCGTTCAGGCTCTTCCTCGTGATCAGTTTAATTTACTTTATCATCCTCCCCTTCAGCGGCGCAAAGAGCAAGGAACCGGACCCACCCGCAAAAAACATATTAACATCCGCAGCGAAAAAAGAGGCAAACAAACTTCATTACAGTCTGCAGGGAATACCAATTGACGATGCCGAAAGGGATTCCATGCGGAAGGAAATCGACAGTATAGGGGTTAGAGAATATGTTGAAAAACATCATGGCAACGAGCCTGGCTGGGCAAAATTGCTGATGAGACAGTCCTTTAAGATTATGGTCTCGACCGGACAGTCTTTCACCACCGTACTCGAGCATACGGCGTCAAAACTGATCTTCGTGCTGATCCCGGTTTTTGCACTTCTTCTGAAGCTGTTTTATTTAAGGCGGAAGAGGCTGTACTTCGAACACATGATATTTTCACTTCACCTGCATTCCTTCTTTTTCCTTTTCTTGCTGTTATTCATGCTTGCTGGATTTTTCGTAAATCTCAGCATTTTCTGGATCGTCCTTGTTTTTCTTGTCTACGGATTTTTCGCTCTCAAACGGTATTACGGGCAAAGCACCAGAAAAACACTGGCAAAAGAAGTTCTGATCACATTATCCTATGTGACGATAGGCCTCCCTGTATTTTTTCTTTTACTGATTCTCGTCGCTCTGATGTCCTATTAGCCGCGGGCTTCAGTCCAGCTCGACATTCACGGCCTGGTCAAGGTTAAGCCCAAGCAGGCTTGCAGCATTCCCTTTGTTCATGGCAATCTCAAGATGCCCACTGCTGCTGAACAGAGCCAGCATCTCACCTTCGGGAACATCCTGGTACGACTTGCTGATATGAGTGATACGGTATTTTGCCGACCGGAAGGTGATGGCGAACTTCCGCCCTTTGGTGGCTGAATTGAAAAGGCTTTCGGTGATATTCGTGAAGGCATTCTCGTAATTGTCGACGTAGATCACCTGACCCTTGATCAGATCGCCCTGTATAACCGGCCTGAAAGCCATCTTCTGCAAAAATTCTTTTTTAACGTGTCCAAGCTCCTCTGCAGGCTTGCCTTCTGCAATATGGCAGGCTACCTTGGCAAAGACATCCCGCGTAGGGAAAGTGAAATAATCCGAATCCTGGATCACATCCAGGTCGATGATCAGTTCGGGTTTATCATCAAAGATGAGTGAAAACACTCCGTTATCCGCCCCAATGAACCAATGCCCTTCATATTTTATCAGTGTATGCGGATGACGTATGGAGGCCTCAGTGTTTACTGCCAGGATGTGAATACTGCCTTCAGGGAAGTTTTTATAAAAATTGCGGATGATAAAAGCCGCCTGGTTCAGGTCAAAAGCCGGGATGTCGTGGGTTATATCAACAATAACAGCCGAAGGTAATTGCCGCAAAATGGTGCCTTTCACAGCTCCCACATAATGGTCCTTGGTACCCCAGTCACTGGTCAGTGTAATAACAGCCATCGAATTATTCGTACTTTTGCGTATTCAAAGGTACGCAAAATTTTAATGAGCGAGAAAATCATCCGCATTGAATCGGTCCACCCACTTGACATATTCGGGCCCAACGACCAGAACATGGAGCTGATCAGGAACAGGTTTCCGAAACTGAAGATCCTCAGCCGTGATAATTATGTGAAAGCACTTGGAGAGGAAACAGACCTTCTCGGTTTCGAGGAAAAGTTCACCTCCCTGATGCTGCATTTTGAAAAATTCGGAAGGCTTACGAAGGATGACATCGCCCAGCTGCTCGAAGCATCAGACATCTCGCCAATCCTTGCCCCGGAGACCAGTCCGGAAGTTCTTGTGCACGGCAAGAATGGAATGCTGATCCGTGCCCGCACACCAAACCAGCGCCGTATGGTCGAAAGCTGCGACCGCAACGACCTGGTGTTTGCAATCGGCCCTGCAGGAACCGGAAAAACTTACACTGCCGTCGCCCTGGCTGTTCGCGCTCTGAAGAACCGCCAGGTCAACCGAATCATCCTTACCAGACCTGCCGTGGAAGCCGGTGAAAACCTGGGTTTCCTCCCCGGCGACCTGAAAGAAAAACTCGATCCATATCTCCAGCCTCTTTATGATGCACTCAACGATATGCTTCCGGCACAAAAACTGATCCAGTACATTGAAGACCGCACCATAGAGATCGCGCCGCTTGCATTTATGAGAGGACGTACCCTGAATAATGCGTTCGCCATCCTCGACGAAGCCCAGAACACCACCCCCAACCAGCTCAAGATGTTCCTTACGCGAATGGGAGCATCTGCCAAATTCATCGTAACCGGCGACATCACCCAGATCGACCTGCCGAAACAACAGGTTTCAGGCCTCGTTCATGTTCAGTCTGTCCTCAGCGACGTCCCGGGTATCGACTTCATCTACCTCGACAATTCCGACATCATCCGCCATAAACTCGTAAGCCGAATCATCAATGCTTACGGGAACAAATCCTGATCCTGCATCCCGCATCGCATTATCAATATTTTCTTACTTTTGTCCTAAATTGTGACACTATGCAAAATGTATTGACGAAAACCAGCTTCAGTTTCCCCGGACAGAAATCCCTGTATAAAGGGAAGGTGCGGGATGTATATAATATCAATGACAAATTCCTGGTCATGGTAGCCAGCGACAGGATCTCGGCATTCGACGTGGTGCTTCCCAAAGGCATCCCTTACAAAGGACAGGTCCTGAACCAGATCGCCTCGAAATTCCTGGATGCCACTGCCGATATCTGTCCGAACTGGAAAATCTCAAGTCCGGACCCAAATGTGACCATCGGCAGGTTCTGCAAGATCTATCCGATCGAAATGATCATCCGCGGATATCTTACTGGCAGCTCCTGGAGGACCTACAAATCAGGAGCCCGCTCGATATGCGGAGTGCCGGTTCCCGACGGTATGAAAGAACATCAGAAATTCCCAGAACCCATCATCACTCCTACCACCAAGGCAGCCGAAGGGCATGACGAGGATATTTCGGAAGAGGAACTGCTTGCCAAGGGGATCATCCCGAAGGAAGAATGGGAACAGCTTAAGAAATATACTCTTGCAATATTCAAACGGGGCACCGAGATCGCCGCAAAACACGGGCTCATCCTGGTCGACACCAAGTATGAATTCGGCAAAGGCTCTGACGGAAAGATCTACCTCTGCGACGAGATCCATACCCCCGATTCATCCAGGTATTTCTATGCCGAAGGTTACGAAGAACGACTGGCAAAAGGCGAGCAGCAAAAACAACTGTCGAAAGAATTCGTCCGCGAATGGCTCATGGCCAACAACTTCATGGGAAAAGAAGGACAAACCGTTCCCGACATGCCCGATTCCTTCGTGAACGAGATCACCGAACGCTATATCGAGCTCTACGAACGGATCACTGGCGAACAGTTCAATAGAGGTGATACCTCAAATGTCATGAACAGGGTTGAATCCAACATAGTTAACTGGCTTAAATCTAGTCAATAAATATTTGCAATATTTTCAGTTGTGTTTGAATATTTTGTAATTTTGTGAAAATATTCAGATATGACTGATAATTTTGCAATACTCGAGAAGTATAACTTCTGGGGCAAAAAGCCACCCGCTTCCGGCATTATCAGGGCTGTCTATCTGGGAAAGATAAGGGATTTTCTTGGCACCAGGCTTATCAAAGTCCTTGTCGGACAACGAAGGTCGGGCAAGAGTTATATTTTGCGACAGATCATTCTTGAATTGTACAACAAAGGCGTAAAACCCGGGAACGTCCTCTATATCAATAAGGAATTTACCGATTTCGATTTCCTTGTCAATTATGCAGATCTGGATGAGCTGATAACATTGTTCGAGAAGAATTTGAAGCCCAAGGGAAAACGCTATCTGCTTATCGACGAGATCCAGCAAATCGAGGGATGGGAGAAGCTGGTAAATTCTTATTCCCAGGATTTTACAAAGAAGTACGAGATCTTCATTACCGGTTCCAATTCCAATTTGCTTTCAGGGGAACTGGCTTCCATGTTATCGGGCCGGTACGTCGAATTTGAAGTCTTTCCTTTCAGTTTTGATGAATGCGTATCCGCAGGTAAACTTGACAAGTCAAAATCCGGATTCATGCAATATCTGAAAACCGGAGGGCTCCCCGAACTTTTTCATCTGCCGAACGAGGAAACTAAAAGGCATTATCTTTCGGCCCTGAAGGATACTATTCTGCTCAGGGATATCCTGCAACGATATACTGTCAAGGATGCCCGGCTGCTGGAGGATATATTTTCTTTTCTGGTAAATAATATGTCCAACATGGTTTCCATCAACAGCATAATCAATTATTTTAAAAGCCGGAACAGAAAGACTAACTATGAAACTATTGCCGGTTACATTGAATACCTGAAAAACACTTTTCTTATTCACCAGGTTGAGCGCTATCACATTAAGGGGAAAGAAATCGTTTCAGGGACAGCAAAATACTATATCAACGATGCCGCATTCAAAAATTATCTGTACCCGGGATTCGAATCAGGTATCGGCTGCATGCTGGAGAATCTTATATACCTTCAACTGGCAACCTCAGGTTACCAGGTTTACACCGGTCATATGAGAAACCGGGAAGTTGATTTTGTTGCGATAAAAAATGATCGCACCATTTATCTTCAATCGTCCTATTTACTCGTTGATGAAACGACCATTGAAAGAGAGTATTCTGCGCTCGAGGCAATTCCTGATAATCATGAAAAATTCGTAGTTTCGCTGGATGAAATCAAATTTCCCGACAGGAGAGGAATCCACCATGTTCAGGCATGGATGCTGTCAGACGTTCTATAGTATATATGGTTCTATTAAAAACTAATTCTAAGTTCAACATTCGATTACTCGATTATTCTTAATTCAATTCAACATTCAAAATTCGAGTATTCAAGTATTCAAAAATTCGACATTCAACATTCAATATTCGACATTCAACATTCAACAAATGATCCCCTTCTCCCCTCCCCGCATGGACCAGCGCATCGTCGATGAAGTCGTCGACACCCTCTGGTCGGGCTGGATCACCACAGGCCCGAAGACCAAGAGGTTCGAGAAGATGCTGAGTGAGTACGGCGGACAAAAATCAACGCTTTGCCTGAGTTCTGCTACGGCCGGACTGGAACTTGTCCTCCATTGGTTCGGTGTTGGTCCGGGTGACGAGGTCATTGTCCCGGCTTACACATACAACGCAACCGCCAACGTGGTGGTCCACTGCGGGGCAAAGGTTGTGTTCGTCGACTCGGGCGAGGATTTCAACATCAATGTCGAAGCCATCGCAAAAGCCATTACTTCCAACACCAAGGTGATCATTCCCGTCGACATAGCCGGCTGGCCTTGCGATTACGATGCCATCAACGCATTGGTCAGCCGGGATGACATCCGCAGTCAATTTAAAGCAAAAACAAAGGAACAAGAACAACTGGGCCGTATACTGGTGATGTCAGATGCCGCACATTCCATCGGAGGAGCTTATAAGGGAAAGAAAGTAGGCTCACTTACCGACATTACCGTGTATTCCTTCCATGCAGTGAAGAACCTGACCACAGCAGAGGGAGGCGCCATCTGTTTCAATCTCCCCGAACCTTTCGACAACCTGCAGATATACCAGAGGCTGAATATCAAGTCGTTGCACGGACAAACCAAGGACGCCCTTGCTAAAAACCAGATCGGCAGCTGGAGGTACGATATCGTGGAAGCCGGTTACAAATGCAATATGACCGACATCCAGGCATCTATGGGGCTTGTCGAGATACAGCGCTACGAGGAAGATATGCTGGTGCGCCGCAAACACATTCTCGACCGCTATGCTGCTGCCCTTTCGAAATACTCCTGGGCACAGGTCCCGGTTTACGAAACCCCTGAACGGCATTCTTCATGGCATATTTTTTTATTGCGGATAAGTGGCATAACTGAAAGCCAGCGCGACCAGGTTATACAAGAAATATTCAAACAGGAAGTCGCGGTGAACGTGCATTTCGTGCCCCTTCCCCTGATGACTTTTTACAAAGGACTTGGCTACCGCATGGAAGACTACCCCGTGGCATATGACAACTTTTCCCGTGAAATCACCCTGCCGGTGTATTACGACCTAACCGATGCCATGGTGGATGAAGTAGTGCGGGCGGTGGTGACGGCAGTTCAGAAGGTGCTCATCTCAAAGGTTTGAATATCGAATATTGAATGTTGTTCGGCGAAGCCGACTTGCGAAGCATGCACGAATACCCGAAAAAATATAAGATTACATGAGTAAATGAACACCAATGAAATAAACAATTTCGTGAATAATGTTGAATTTCGCTATTTCGCTATTTCGCCATTTCGCCATTTCGCTACCTAACCTATGATTCGATTCTTCGACATCCTTTTTTCTGTTTGCGGATTGCTTCTCTGCCTTCCCTTATTTATTGTCGTTGCAATCATCATTTCCCTGGATTCGAGGGGCGGGGTGTTTTACACACAAGTACGGGTCGGAAGGAATAACAAGGACTTCAGTATGCTGAAGTTCCGCTCCATGAGGACAGGCAGCGATAAGAAGATTGGGCTAACCATTGGTAGCCGCGACAGCCGAATCACAACGTCAGGATACTATCTGCGGAAACTGAAACTTGATGAACTTCCGCAGCTGATCAATGTTCTGAAAGGCGATATGAGCCTGGTAGGCCCGCGCCCGGAGGTAAGGAAGTATGTCGACATATATACCATTGAACAAAAACGGGTACTGGAAGTAAAACCCGGGATTACCGATTACGCTTCGCTTGAATACATCAACGAAAATGAAATCCTTGGCAAATCCTCCCACCCCGAACAGGATTATATCAGCATCATTATGCCCGCCAAGATTGCCCTGAACATGAAGTTCATCAATGATCCCAGCATTGGCAATTATTTCAGGATCATCATACTGACTGTGAAAAAGATCGTCTGAGAGAAGGGAATATCCTAATTGCCATTATTTTGAAAGCAGCTGTCGCTCGGTTGTACCAAGCAATATTGACTCGGAAGACGGTATCGCCAGCCCTGTATTTTCATTGCGGCCCTGGAGAATGTATCTTGGCATTGGTTCGTTCATTCGCTCAACCGCCAGCTTGCAGAGTTTTCCCAAATCTCCGCCCTTAACCCTATTCCATATCAGGCTGAGTTTAGTTCCGGGGAATTCGGTGAACATGGCGTAATCACCTTCACTGTCTCCGGCCGTGAGCAGGGGATCACAGTTCATCCCGGGTTGTGATTTGATTTTCTGGTTTATGGCTTCAACCTTGCCGTGCTTGTAGGTTTTAACCCAACCGGATTTGTATTCGGGAATGATCTTTCCGTCGCTCCCAGTTTCAAGGTCCATCGCGATCACATGGTCGGGATCGATATTGTAACCATATGCCCCGACTCCTGCAAAAGCTTCAACAACCGGTTTATAACTTGCCGAAACAATGAACACTTCAATTCCATTCTTTTTCAGGGCGGCGAAAAGGTCCTGGATCTCAGGAATCACCCGTAAACCGGTCCGGTGCGAGCGGCTCACAACACCTGATCTTGTTTTCAGTGAAGGCGGAGATTGAAGTGTTTCAATTCCAATGTGGTTGCCCAGTTCAAAGGAAACAGCTTCCCCTGCGAGATCCTTCACCTCAGCGGGAGTAAACCCTGCAAACAGGGAAATTACCCATACCAGGGCATATTCATCTCCAATCTCAGGAGTGCCGGCATACCCATCCAATAAGAACAGCAGCCTGGCAATGAAATCTTTGTACTGGGGCGTCTGCTTCATTTCTTCCAGGTTCTTCTTCCCTCCCGGTCCTGAATAATTATCATATATGAAACTGTAATCGTCAAGGAGATCCTGGTTGATATCGGCCAGCCTGATGTTATTGAACTCAGCACTGAGTTTTGTCGCCCCGTTGATATCGTCTTTCAGCATGGATCTCAAGTGTTCCTTTGTCATCTTGTACCTCAGGTTGAACATCTGGAAACGCATAAGTGCCTCTTCCACGTCGAAATGGGCGCAGGTCTGGTCCCAGTCAAATACCGCATAGGGAAGTTTTTCCTTATCATAATATTTTCCCTCATTACCGTAATCAACGATCAGCTGGTTCAGCACATGATAATTCTTCTCCGACCAGTTAAGCCTGCTTAGAGGCATATCTGATGAGTGTTCATTCTTTCCTGCATTGCAGGACACAAGAAGCAGTCCGCTGAACAGGACCGGAAGAAACCACAGGTTTGTTTTCATCGAAGTACGATTAGTTTCAGGTTAAATTGAAATCAATGCAAGTAATCAAAATTAAGTATTATTCCGGTTTTTCTATTCCGGAATTATTTCAATCTTTGCCGGATGAACATCGAGATCATTAACATAGGCGACGAACTGCTCATCGGACAGGTCGTCAACACTAATGCCTCCTGGATGGGAGAGCAACTCAGTCTTGCAGGCTTTAAGGTGCAGCAGTTTACGATCATAGGAGATACAAGGGAACAAATCCTTGATGCCTTGTGGAAGGCAGGGGAACGCAGCGATGTGGTGCTGATTTCAGGTGGCATAGGCCCCACCAAAGACGATATCACAAAGACCACGCTTTGCGATTTTTTCGGAACAAGGCTGGTATTCAGCGAGGATGCATATAAAGATATTGAAACCATGTTTGCATGGCGGGGATTCAAAATGACCGAGCTGAACCGTCAGCAGGCCTTCCTTCCCGAGGATTGTATCAATATTCCCAATAAACTGGGCACCGCAAGGGGGATGTGGTTTGAAAAAGACATCCCATCCCGCATCTTGCATCCTGGATCTGGGATGAAGGATGCAGGATGCAGGATGCAGGATGCAGCCTCCGACATGCACAAGGTAATCTACGTCTCCATGCCCGGCGTACCATTCGAGATGAAGGCCATGATGACTGAATATGTAATCCCTGAGCTGAAAACGAAATTTCATCCGCAGTCAATTTATCACAAGACCATACTAACCCAGGGCGTTGGGGAGTCGTTCCTGGCTGAGATCATTGAAGAATGGGAGAATAATCTGCCGGCTGCAATAAAACTGGCTTACCTTCCCCAGCCCGGGATGGTTCGCCTCAGACTTTCAGGTACGGGGGATGAGGAGAATGCCATCCGCAGTCTTGTAGAAAAAGAAGCTGAAAAACTTTCGGCTTTAATTCCTGATTATATTTTCGGGGCGGATGAGGACCGGCTGGAAGAAATCGTGGGGAAACTGCTCAAAGCAAAGAATGCCACGGTTGGCACGGCAGAAAGCTGCACAGGCGGCTATATTTCACATCTCCTGACCAGTATTCCCGGCAGCTCGGCATATTTCAAGGGATCTATCATAGCCTACCATAACGACGTAAAAGAGCAGATGCTGGGTATACTTCCAGAGACCCTTGAGGAATTCGGGGCGGTGAGTTCAGAAGTCGTCACCGAGATGGCCATTGGCGCCCAAAGCCACCTGGATGTTGATTATGTGATTGCCGTTTCTGGTATTGCAGGCCCGGATGGCGGCACAACTGAAAAACCAGTGGGAACAGTGTGGATCGCCATTGCAACACCCGAAGAGGTTTTCTCAAAGAAATTCCTTTACGGCGGCAACCGGGAACGAAATATCCGCCTTGCTGCGTTGCAGGCGCTTAACCTGCTCAGGAAGAACCTTCTCACTTGACACGTGATCATAGTTTGATCACGCGCAGAACCGATATAATGCCAGTCCGGCCTGTCACCTCAAGCAAATAGGCGCCTGCCGGGAAGCAGGAAAGGTCCATTTCAGTTGTTGCTTGTCCATGGAGATTATTGTCCTGCCTCGAAAATAACACTACCCCTGTGAGTGAGCGCAATACGATTTTAGACAATTTTTCCTTTTCATTGCTGTATGTCAAAGTCAGCTGATCGTGCACAGGGTTTGGCGAAACTCTGAAACGCTCGTCAGCCGGGAGAAGATTCAAACCTGTGGTGGTGCAGGATTTCATGAAAGTGATCCGCTGGGAATTCTGAAGCGAATCGTTGAAAATAGTCCAGGCGAGAGGGATATTCTTCAGGTAATAATCCAGGTAAGGAACCAGGAAATCAATGACTGCTGCATGCTGCTGATCACGGCTGATTTCGATCATAGTTGAACAGCTCGCTTCCCCGATCGAACAGGCCAGGTTGTAATCGGCAAAATAACAATGTCCGCCCCCCTTGATATTTAGAAACACCTTACAAGAAGACTGAAGCGAATCATACATCGGGATCTGGTTGGTGGCAGGAGGGGTTACACAGTCCTCATCCGCAGAAAAAACAAGTGAAGGAATGGCAATATGGCTTGCAGCGGCGATAGCCGAAGGATTTGTTTCCGCAGCGGCCAGGGTGACCAGGACAGTTGGAACCGTATTGTTTTCACAGGCAAGAAAAGAAGCTCCCCCTCCCATGGAATGTCCCATTATGGCCGAAGTTGAATCAATATGATTATAGTAGGCGGATGAGGGATTAGTACCCTCAACCTTCATCTGGTTTAAAACGAAAGCCAGGTCTTTCCCGAACTCGAGATGGCTAGGCAATAACCCCGTTTCGGAATTTGCAAAAGCAATGATATACCCCAGCGGCACCAGGGAGTCTTTCAGGTAGAGGTAAGAATTATACGTCATCATAAATCCATGCCCGAAGGAGATCACAGGGAACTTTCCGTTGGCGACAACCACATTGCTGCCTGCCGTAACCCCCGGATAATAAATCTCGACCGGTATCTGCCGGTTGCCTCTCGCCGGGTCGATGAAATATACAGTGCTGTGGCCGATGGGGAAGTTCTGGGGAAACACCCCGTAAGCAGCCATGAACATCAGAAAGGATAAAATCAGGTTTCTCATTGTTTTTCGAAAATAAGTGCAGGTTTAGTTCTTCCGGATGATTTTCCCGGTTTGGATTCGGTTGTTGCTTCTTAGGATGAGAATATAAATCCCGGGTTGGTAAGAGCAAATATTAATACTTTCCTGATGCATGCCTGAAGAGAGGTGTCCAAGATCCATGTTTGATACCTGAACTCCCAGGGAACTCAATATCTCCAGACTGACCTGAGAGGTAGATTCCAGGTCAAATTCAACAGTGATCTGATCGCCGGCGGGATTGGGAAAGACATGCAGTTTTGAATTCTCTGCTCCATCTTTTGAAAGATCGCCAATCCCGAGCGGGTTTTCGCCCCAACGAACTACTGCACCTTCTTCACCGGCAGCATAGCCAAAACCAGAATCTGTAAAAAAAATGGAGTGTAAAGGTGTGCCCACACAGGCATCATCGCGATGCCAGGTCTTTCCGCCATCATCAGAAAATGCTGCAATTCCGCCAAAATAAGGCCAAAGTCCGCCATCCCCAACGACACATCCATGCAAGGAATCAGTAAACTGAATAGAATAGAAATTTGAATATCGCTTGATGTTGCTTCCGGTCCAATGAAGGCCCCCGTCGGAGGTCCTGAAAAGCCTGTCACTTCCGCCACACATCCACCCATGCAAGGAATCGGAAAAAAAGATCGAATTGATATCCGCTGTCCCTGGCTCGATCTCAGTCCAGCTCTTTCCCCCATCACTCGTCTTCAGGATTTGAGCATAAAATATATTTGTTGTAATATTCCCAACCGCCCATCCATGCAGCGAATCGGAAAAACTGATACTGGTCAGTTCATTTGGTAAGTTGAGCCTGATGCAGGTATCCCAGGTATTCCCTCCATCCTTTGTCTCAAGGATGGCTTGCATAGCAGTCAGAAAGCCGTGCCTGTCTGTGGGAAAGCACAAATCGGTATAATTCCCCAGAACTCCTGTAATGATCCTTTCCCAATGGTTACCGCCGTCGGTAGTGCTGTATAAACGCGATGCTTCCCCGGCAATGATCCCATGATCCTTATCGAAAAAATGGACTGTTTTGAGTTCCAGATTTGAACCGCATCCCACCCTCTCCCAGCTGCGTCCGTCATCTACTGATTTTATCATGAACCCGCCTTGACCAACCGCCCAAACCCTGTGCTCTTCTTTGAGAGCAAACACATCATTGATCATTACGGGATCGCCTAAACTCAGGCTTTTCATCTCCCAGTTTACACCTCCGTCGGATGTTGCAAACACCATTCCCCCATCACCTGCGGCCCAGGCGTGCATACTGTCGGAAGCTGTAACCGCTCTCATAAATGAACGGTTTGAAAGTGGGAATACATTGTTGTAAGTCTCTCCGCCATCAGTTGTTCGGGCGATTCTTCCTTCGTTATAAACCGGTATGGGTGCACTTGAATTGCCAACAACCCATCCATGATTTCTGTCACTAAAGAAAAGATTATAAGGTGTAAAAAAGGGCATGTTTCTTGAAGTCCAGGTCTGCCCTGCGTTATTCGTATATCTGATTTTTGAATCCCAGGAAGGAAGCATCATGTACCCGCTTAAAGTGTCGGGAAAACACATCACTCCCGGTGTCTGAGGCAGGTTTAACACCGAAGACATCCAGCTTGATCCTCCATCATAGGTCCGTGCCATATATACAGCACCCCCACCTACAAATCCGTGTTGGGAGTCGGGAAACTGTATAAGAGATGAACCGGAAGCTACTCCTGTAAACACTGAATCCCATCTGTTCCCGCCATCAGAAGTCTTGTATAGTTTGTTCGTCCAGTAATCACCTACCCATCCATTCAGGGTGTCGGTAAAAAAGATATCTCTTGGATCATTATCCGGAAGTTTGATCTGGGCCCAATACCTTCCCCCGTTTGTTGTCCTGTAAACATAGCCCCCCGATGCACTTGCCCAACCATGCAGGGAATCAGTGAAACAAAGTGATTGTATCACCCTGTTAGAATCGAGGATAACGGTTTCCCAACTCCTGCCGCCATCCCTGGTGCAAACTATGGTCCCCCCTGTGCCTGCCATCCACATATGGCGTGGATCGGGAGACTTCATCGTATAAATAAAACCCCCGAAAGGCTGGGGATGCATCCATTTCCACTGGGCCGATGCAGGTACATATAAGAAAAGTGCTATCCAGATGACCGATGACCGGATCAAACTAAAAAATCTCATAATTTCACGAATTTCAATACTTCTGAATGACCAGATACTGTAATGAATATCATATAAACTCCCGGCTTAAGGTTTGAAATATCTATTTTATTGACTGCGGATGGGAGAGGCGTTTTCATCACATATTCTCCCCGCATGGTGAAGACCGAAGCTACAGCCCCGCTGGCATTGCAGTGAATGTTTATCACATCCTCTGCCGGATTGGGAAAAACAACCGCTGTTGTTGCGGCAGAATGCCATCCGCCAATACCCAATCCACGCTCATTGAAACAGGCCAATCCGCCCTGTGTTCCAACCCATTTGTTTCCATAGCGGTCGATGAACAGACATTTTACGTGATTTTCCTGCAATCCCGTATCCTGTTTCCATACCGTCCCGTCAAAGTCATAGAGTCCTAGTCCGTAGACACCTATCCATAATACCCCATTCAAATCAAGAGCCAGGGCACGGGTATCGTAAATCGATTTCACCAGATTCCACTGACTGAGGTTCTCGTTGGTTTTCATGATCTTCGAATAGGTGGAGATCCATCGGGTGCCGTTCCCGTCAAAAGCCATGGCCGAAGTAAAATAATCGGGCAGTCCTGAATTGGTCGGGAACCAGAAGTTCCAGGTATTTCCTTCATACTGTGCCAGCCCTCCCCCGCTGCTGGCAAACCAGGTCGTGCCGTCCGATGCAACGAGGATCTGCCTGATGCTGTTTGTTTGCCATCCTGAAACATGTCCCAGGTTCAGATTTGTCCACGCATTCCCGTCATACCGGCAAACCAGGTCGCCTGCCAACTGTCCGAACCACGCAACTCCCGAACTGTCGATGCACATTGAACCGAAGGATTTGACAGTAATACCAACCCCGCTCAGGTCTGGCACATGCCATATGGAACCATCGAAATAAGCTATGCCATTGTTGGTGCAAAACCAGCGAAATCCCCTGTGATCAACGCTTACTGCCTGAATGGTATCCCCCGGAAGCGGACAGTTGTGCCGGTTAAATACTGTCCAGACCTTACCGTCGAACAAGGCCGCACCGCGGTTTGTTCCGGCCAGAATGCTACCATCGGATTGCATGGCCACACAGTTCACTGTATCAGACGGGATCCCCGAATTATTCCTTGAATAAGTGATCCAGTGGTTCTGCGGATTAGCCTTAATAAGCGACAGAATCAGCAACAATACCAGAGAAAGCTTCTTCATATCCCCTTTTCATTTGTTAAAGTAAAAATAATGAAAAGATAAATGTGTAACACAAAAAAAGAAACATGTAATCCAGTCACCCAGTCATCCCGCATCCTGCATCCTGCATCCTGCATCGTACATCGTAAATCGTACCTCGTAAATTGTAAATGAAATCGTAAATCGCACCTCGTAAATCGCAAATTCTCTAATAATCCTTTTGCCGTTTCAAAAAGTATTCCTACCTTTGCACTCCCATTTGAAAATCAATAATATCATCAGGCCATGGCAAGAACTTGTGAAATAACCGGAAAAGGCGCAATCAGAGGCAATAAAGTATCACACTCGAATCATAAAACCAAACGGGTGTTCAGCCCTAACCTTCAGACAAAAAAATTCTTTGTTCCTGAAGAAAATAAAGAAATTACCCTCAGGGTCTCTGCCGAAGGAATCAGGCATATCAACAAAAACGGTATCTCTGCCTCCCTTAAGAAAGCAAGAGAAAAAGGTTATCTGACCAAATAAGCATTTTCATAGGCTGATCAAGGCTGCCGTGTGTTATATACGACAGCCTTTTTCTTTTATGTTAAACCCGCAGTAAACGGAAATAAATTGCCTGAATCACCGTTATATTATACCTGAATCCTTTACCCGCGCATGATCTTAAGGACATTTTTTCTGGCACTGGCCATCGCTTTCACTGGCAGCGGAATGAATGTTTGTGCACAGTACTACAGGGATGACAACAAGCTTGTGCAGTTTTCGGGCATTATCATCACAGCCGACAGCCTGAACCCGGTACCCTATACCAAAGTCCAGGTGAAAAGCACCAACTACGGCACTTCCAGCGATGTTTACGGCTTCTTTTCCTTCGTGGCCCATCAGCACGATACCGTGCTTTTTACCGCCATCGGATTCAGACCTGCTTCTTTCATCATCCCCGATACCATTACCCAGAAAAAATATTCCCTCATCCAGCTGATGACCAACGACACCCTCACTCTCTCGGCAGCCGTGATATTTCCCTGGCCAACCCTGGAAGATTTTAAAAGAGCTTTCGTCGAAACCAAGATCCCCGACGACGACTATGAAATTGCAAAGAGAAACCTGGATGTTTACACCCTCAGGCTGGCTGCTCTCAATTATCCCATGGATGCCCGCATGAACTACAACAACTACATCGAGAATACCACATCGAAACTTTACTATTTCGGGCAACAACAACCCTTTAACATTTTCAATCCTTTTGCCTGGGCCCAATTCATCAAAGCCTGGAAAGACGGGAAGTTCAGAAAAAAAGAAGAACGGCTTAAAGAACAATGATGAAGGCTTTCAGATACTTCCTTACCGGTTTTTTATTACTTATTTGTGCTTCACTTGCTGCCCAGGAAGGGCGGGTACACGGATTTGTTTATGATCCCGACGGCAGGCCGCTGGAATTTACCAACGTTGCGCTCAAAGGCACGACCATAGGCACCTCCACATCCAGGGACGGTTCATATGATCTTAAAATCCCGGCGGGAAAGGAGGTGGTCATAATTTTCTCCATCCTTGGCTTCACTACTGATTCAGTTAAAGTAACCCTGAAAGCAGGGGAGAACAAACTTCTGAATCCTGAAATGAAGCATGCGACCACCCAGCTTTCAACCATAGAGGTAAAAGACCAGCAGCTTAAAACAAATACTTTCGCCCGTATTGATCCCAAAGCAATAACGTATATTCCCACCATCAACGCCAGCATTGAAGACCTCATCAAGACCCTGCCAGGCGTAAGTTCAAGGAATGAACTCAGCTCCCAGTATTCGGTCAGGGGTGGCAACTATGACGAAAACCTTGTTTTCGTGAACGATATCGAGATTTACCGTCCGTACCTCGTACGCTCAGGACAGCAGGAAGGACAGAGCTTTCTGAACCCCGACCTGGTATCGGGTATCAGCTTCTCGGCCGGCGGATTCGACGCCAAATACGGCGACAAGATGTCGAGCGTACTCGATATCAAATACAAAAAACCCAGCAGTTTTGCAGGTTCTTTTGATATCAGCCTGCTGGGTGCCGACGCTCATATTGAAGGAAAAATCGGAAAAAAATTCGCATATCTGCTCGGGGCCCGCTATAAATCGTACACCTACTTTCTCAAGGCCCTCGACACAAAGGGAAATTATAAACCCAGGTACTTCGACGTCCAGGGAATGGTGTATTATGATTTCAGTAAAAAATGGGAACTATCTGTTTTCGGCAGCTTCACCAATAACTCCTATAAGCTCATTCCCACCTCACAGGAAACCAGCTTCGGCACTCTCGATGAAGCCTATAAAATCAAGATATATTTCGACGGGAACGAAGTTGACCGCTACCAGAGCTGGCTGGCTTCAGCGACACTCACATTCAAACCAAGTGACAACCTCAGGCTGAAACTGATCGCTTCAGCTTACCAGACTTATGAAGCCCAGACTTTCGATATTTCCGGGGAATACTGGCTTGGAAAGCTTGAAACCCTGAGCGGGGATGCAGGACAGGTTACTGAGGTTCTTGGGGTAGGCGCTTATCTCAATCATGCCAGGGATTATCTGAATGGCACTGTATTTAACCTCGAACACAGGGGAAACTGGGAAAAAGGTAAAAGCCAGATGATCTGGGGCCTGAGGTACCAGCACGAATTCTTCACCTACAAAATGAATGAATGGGAACTCCAGGATTCGGCAGGCTATTCCCTCCCCCATCCTCCTGATTCCCTGGGATCAACAAATCCGCCAAACAGCGACCTTATTCTCACCAATGTGATCTGGGCCAACAGTACCATAAACTCAAATACAGTTGATGCCTTTCTGCAGAACACATGGACCTTCAAGAATGCAAGCAATGACATTGGCCTCACAGCCGGACTCAGAACCCTGTATTACGATTACAACGGACAGTTCCTGCTGAATCCCAGGGTGAATATTTCTCTCAAGCCCCACTGGAATACCGACGTGGTGTTCCGACTTTCGGGTGGTATGTATTCCCAGCCCCCGACGTTCAGGGAAATGACCGACCTGCAGGGGCAAATCGTGAGCGGACTCAAGGCCCAGAATTCGTACCAGGCGGTGCTGGGTTCAGATATCTACTTCAAGATATGGAAACGTCCGTTCAAATTCGTCACCGAAGTCTATTACAAATACATTCAGGACCTCATCCCTTATGAGATCGATAACATGCGGATAAGGTATTACGGAACCAATGATGCTCACGGATATGCGTATGGCATAGATTTCCGCATCAACGGGGAATTTGTGAAGGGAGCCGAATCCTGGGCCAGCCTTTCATTTATGAAGACCGAAGAGTATTTCCAGGGAAGCTGGATCCCCCGTCCAACTGATCAGAGAGTAACCCTGGCGATCTTCTTTCAGGATTACATACCCGGTTTCCCAACCTGGAAAGTGGCTCTTACACTGGTTTACGGGACCGGACTGCCCTTTGGTCCGCCCGACTCGCCCCCTGCAGAACAGACGCTTCGCATGCCGCCATACCGACGAGTCGATATCGGGCTTTCAAAACAGCTTATAGGGGAAAAAACCCATTTCAGTGCGAAAAATCCATTCAGGGTATTCAATTCCATGTGGATAGGACTGGATATTTTCAACCTGCTTAACCTGAACAACACAATTTCCTACCAGTGGATTACCGATATCCAGGGCAAGCAGTATGCTGTTCCGAATTACCTTACGCCGAGGATGTTTAATCTGAAACTGGTGGCGGGGTTCTGAAGATCGTGAGGGTAATACGAGAAGGTAAATCGCAAGAAGATCGTGAGGGTAATACGAGAAGGTAAATCGAAAGAAGATCGTGACGGTAATACGAGAGGGTAAATCGAAAGAAGATCGTGACGGTAATTCGTGACTCGTGAGTGAACCAAAGCAGCATAAATTCCGGAAAGTATCATATCTTTACTATGCATGCCGGGCAAGACCTGCCTTACAACATGCGGCTTGATACTATGCCGGGTGACAACAAAAATACTTTCAGGCAATTCATTTTACTTTCGTTGCTTTTACTTTCAGGTACAAACCTGTACGCACAGCCTTTGGTTATTCATGGAAGGATCACCGACAACCAAACAGGGAAACCACTTGCTTACGTAAATATCAGGATCAGCGGAACACAGGATGGGACATTTACAGGGCCCGACGGAATGTTTACATTGAAAGTAAAACGACTCCCGGCCTCCCTAAATGTCACCTGTGTCGGATATGAACCTCTGTATTATGACATTGACAGAGTTTCGCAAAATCAAATCAGCCTTTCGCTAAGCCCCAAGGCTTACACACTGAAAGAAATCGATATAAAGGCGGTAAACTTCAGCTTTGTTTACAAGGATCTGAAATATTCCATTCTTGATTATGAAATCATGGATGATAAACTTCTTTTACTTGTATTCCGGACAAATCTAAAGAATGCTGAATTGATACTCCTGGAAACAAATGGTGATACGCTGACGATTTCAAATGTCCCGGAACAAAAACCGAAGTGCCTTTTTAAAGATTTCCTGGGGCAGGTACATTATATTTCAAGCATGGGAAACTCGTTTCAGTGTTTTTATGATGAACACCTGAAAAAACTTGAATTTCCCTTTCATACAACCTATGAAAAACTGGTCAAGACAGTTAAACCTTTCCTTTTCAGCTTAGGGGGAAGACTTTACTTCCAGGAATTATCCCCCGATGGATTGGGAACGAATTTCGGCTATTACGACACAGCTCACAATAAGCAATACATACATAGTGTGCAGGATGATCAGGCCAGGCAAAACCTGTCGGATGACATGAAATTCTATAACCTCTGGAACAATACCATGCAGAACAACCAGCAGGCTTTATCGGCCAGCGGCTTTAACCCTAAAAACAGCAACCTGGCCGATGTCTCAAATCAAAGCAAGATGCCAACCGTGGATGCTGACGAGATCATGGCCAACAAACTATTCAATTACAGTACAATAAACGCACCAATGGTAAAACTTGGTGAGAATGATATGGCCATATTCAATTTCCCCAAAGATGTCATTGAATTAATGAACAAAGAAGGAAAGATCTACCGCAAGATACCCATCGATTTTCACCGGGCGGATGAGGATAATATTCTTGCCGGACTGCTTGGTGTTTTCATCCCCATTTCCGACTGGAGGTGGTGCGGAAAAATATATATCGACGATTACTTCAGGAAGGCATACACTACCTTCAGTAAAAAAGGAATATTCAGGATCAGGGAAATAAACCTTGAATCGGGAACACTGGTAAGCACTTTTGAAATACCCCTGCCCTTCCCCGAAAAAATACAGATACTAAAGGGGAATGCTTATTTCCTGGTAAAGGACATCGGAGGCGATTTCGAGAAATGGAAACTCGTGAGGCTCAAGCTATAGTCGTGAGTCGTGAGTCGTGAGTCGTGAGTCGTGAGTCGTGAGTCGTGAGTCGCGAGCCGTGAACCGTACCTCGAATCACCAATCACCAATCACCAATCACCAATCACCAATCACCAATCACCAATCAC